>DATMGH010000022.1:0-8267 GCA_035555675.1 Solirubrobacter sp.
TACGTCGAGGTCCTCGATCCGCAGCAGGAACCCCGAGCCGGCCGACCGCGCGAACAGCCACGCCAGCAGCGCCGTCCGCAGGTTCCCCAGGTGCAGGACGCCGGTCGGCGACGGTGCGAAGCGGCCCTTCACACCGTGAACGGCAGCGAGTCCGCGACCTCCGACAGCCGCGGCGCGGTGGCGTCGCGCTCGGAATAGAGGAGCTCGACGCCGGACGGCCACTCGACGCCCACGTCGGGATCGTCGTACCGGATGCCCGCCTCGGTCGCCGGGTCGTAGTAGTTCGTGCACTTGTAGACGAAGTCCGCGTCCTCGCTGAGGACCAGGAACCCGTGTCCGAACCCGACCGGGATCCACAGCGTCTCGCCGCCGGTGTCGGTCAGCTCGACGCCCTCCCACTCGCCGAACGTGGGGGAGCCGCGGCGCAGGTCCACCACCACGTCGAAGACGCGGCCGCGGGTGACCCGGACGAGCTTGCCCTGCCCGGGCTGCGTCTGGAAGTGGATGCCGCGCAGCGTGCCCTGGCGCGAGCGCGAATGGTTGTCCTGGACGAACGCGGTCGGGATGCCGAGCGGCTCCGCCACGTCCGCGCGGAACGTCTCCGCGAAGAACCCGCGAGCGTCGCCGTGAACCACGGGCGCCAGTAGGACCAATCCGTCGAGTCGAGTCTCAAGCCGTCGCATATGCGGGGAGGAGGTTAGGGAGCGACCGTCGAAAGATCGCCTCGCCATGCCGAGGACCGCCACCATGCCCCCGGCCGCCCGCGGCCATCAGACGCTTTCGACTTACATCTCCGCTCGCTTCGACGAGTTCTCTCGCTCGCAGAAGGACGTTGCCCAGTACGTCGTAGACCACCTCGACGAGGTGGCCTTCCACACCGCCGAGGAGCTCGCGCGGCGCGCCAGCACGTCGTCTTCGACCGTCGTGCGCTTCAGTCAGGCGCTCGGGTTCGAGGGCTTCCCCGAGCTGCAGGAAGCGGCGCGTGAGGAGTACCGCCACCATCACCGCAGCGCGCGGGCGCCGGAGCCCGCCGCGCCGCTGTTCAGCCTCGACCAGTCGCCGTTCGAGCAGGCGATCGCCGCCGACCACGTCAACGTGGAGGACACGGCGCGGCGCGTGAGCCGCTCCGAGGTCGACGGCGCGATCGAGTCGATCGCCGCCGCCGAGCGGCTCCTGATCGCCGGGACCGACCAGATGGCGTTCTTCGCCTCCTACCTGCGGCATCTGCTGATGCTGCTCGACGTGCGCGCGGAGATCGCCGCCAGCCCGTCGCAGGAGGCGCTGAGCCGGCTCGGCCGGATCGACGAGCGCACGCTGGTGATCGGCCTCAGCGCCGGCCGCCCGCACCCGCTCGTCGTGCGCGCGATGAAGATCGCCCGCCACCGCCGCGCCGGGACGCTGGCGATCGTCGACGCGACGCTCTCCGACGTCTCCAAGCTCGCCGAGCGCACGCTCTACTACTCGTCGAACTCGCCCGCGTTCGTGCGCTCGCACACCGGCCTGCTCTCAATCATCCAGGCACTCGCATACGGGCTCTATGCGCGCGATACTGCTTCCTATGACGACCGGATCCGCGCCTTCCGCCTGAAGTGATCGGTCTACCCGCCGGCATCACCGCGTGTCTGTTCGACCTCGACGGGGTCCTTACAGACACGGCGGCGGTGCACGAGCGGGCGTGGCAGGCGACGTTCGCGGACTTCGGCTTCACGGCCGAGGACTACAACGACTACGTCGACGGCAAGCCGCGCGAGGACGGGGTGCGTGACTTCCTCGCCGCGCGCGGCATCACCGCGACGCCGGAGCAGATCCACGACTACGGCGAGCGCAAGAACACGCTCGTGCTCAAGCTGATCCGCGACGAGGGCGTCAAGGTCTACCCGGGCAGCGTCAAGTACCTGCAGGCGGCGCAGGCCGCCGGCGTGCGGCGCGCCGTCGTGTCCTCCAGCCACAACGCGCACACGGTGCTCGAGGCGGCCGGCATGCTGGGCTACGTCGAAGTGCTGGTGGACCACGTCGCGCACGGCAAGCCCGCGCCGGACGGGTTCCTGGAGGGCGCGCGCCGGCTCGGGGTGGACCCGGGCGCGGCGGCGGTGTTCGAGGACGCCCTGGCCGGCGTCGAGGCCGGCCGCGCCGGCCGCTTCGGCCACGTGATCGGCGTCGACCGCGTCGGCCACCGGCAGGCGCTGCTCGAGCACGGCGCCGACGTCGTGGTCAACGACCTGGCCGACCTGCTGTGATCACGCATCCGGCGTTCCTGGTCGAGCCCTGGGGCGTGACCGAGGAGGGCCTCCAGCTCGACCTGCTCGCTCAGTCGGAGTCCGTGTTCGCGCTCTCCAACGGGCACATCGGGCTGCGCGGGAACCTCGACGAGGGCGAGCCCGCCGGCCTGCCCGGCACGTACGTCAACGGGCTCTTCGAGACGCACCCGCTGCCGTACGCCGAGGCCGGCTACGGCTACCCGGAGGCGGGACAGACGGTCGTCAACGTCACCAACGGCAAGCTGATCCGCCTGCTCGTGGACGACGAGCCGTTCGACGTGCGCTACGGCGAGCTGCTCTCGCACCGCCGCACGCTCGACCTGCGCGCCGGCGAGCTGCGGCGCGAGGTGCGCTGGCGCTCCCCGAGCGGGCGCGAGATCGAAGTCGTCAGCACGCGGATCGTCTCGTTCGTGCAGCGCAGCGTGGCCGCGATCCGCTTCGAGGTCCGCCCGGTCGACGGCCGCACGCTGCGCGTCGTCGCCCAGTCGGAGCTGGTCGCCAACGAGCCGACCCCAAGCAGCCACGACGATCCGCGCGCCGCCGCGGCGCTGCGTGCCCCGCTGATCGCCGAGGAGCAGGAGCTGCACGGCCTGCGTGTCGTGCTCGTCCACCGCACGCGCGAGAGCGCGCTGCGGATGGCGGCCGGGATGGACCACGTGGTCGAGGACGTCGACGGGCTCGTGACCGGGGCCGAGACGGCGCCGGACCTCGGCCGCGTGTGGCTGACCGGCGAGATCGGGCCGGACACCCCGCTGCGGTTCACGAAGTTCCTGGCCTACGGCTGGTCGAGCGAGCGGTCGCTGCCGGCCGTGCGCGACCAGGTCGACGCGTCGGTGGCCGCGGCGCGGCGGACCGGCTGGGACGAGCTGGCACGCTCGCAGCGGGAGTTCCTGGACGCCTACTGGGAGAGCGCGGACGTCGAGCTCGACGGCGACGGCGAGCTTCAGCAGGCCGTGCGCTTCGCGCTGTTTCACACGCTGCAGGCGGGCGCGCGCGCCGAACGCCGCGCGATTCCCGCGAAGGGGCTGACCGGCCCCGGCTACGACGGGCACGCGTTCTGGGACACGGAGACGTTCGTGCTCCCGCTGCTCACGCACACCCACCCGGACGCGGTCCGCGACGCGCTGCGCTGGCGCCAGTCGACGCTGCCGGCGGCGCGCGAGCGGGCGGAAGCGCTGCGCCTGCAGGGCGCGGCGTTCCCGTGGCGGACGATCCGCGGCGAGGAGTGCTCGGCGTACTGGCCGGCCGGGACGGCGGCGTTCCACGTCAACGCGGACATCGCCGACGCGGCGATCCGCTACCTGCGGGCCACGGGCGACGACGCGTTCGAGGCCGGGACCGGGCTCGAGCTGCTGGTCGAGACCGCGCGCCTGTGGCGCTCGCTCGGCCACCACGACCACGCGGGCGCGTTCCACATCGACGGCGTCACCGGGCCGGACGAGTACTCGGCGGTGGTCGACGACAACGTCTACACGAACCTGATGGCCGAGCAGAACCTGCGCGTGGCCGCCGACGTCGCCGCGCGCCACCCGGAGCCGGCGCGCGCGCTGGGCGTCTCCGAGGAGGAGATCGCGAGCTGGCGCGACGCCGCCACCGACATGCACGTCCCGTACGACCGGCGGCTCGGCGTGCACCCGCAGCACCAGGGGTTCACCCACCACGAGCCGCTCGACTTCGAGGGCCTCGAGTACCCGCTGCTGCTGCACCTCCCGTACTTCCAGCTCTACCGCAAGCAGGTGCTCAAGCAGCCCGACCTCGTGCTCGCGCTGTTCCTGCGCGGGGATCGCTTCAGCGCGGCCGAAAAGGCGCGCGACTTCGCGTACTACGAGGCGCTGACCGTGCGCGACTCGTCGCTGTCGGCGTGCGTGCAGGCGACGATCGCCGCCGAGGTCGGTCACCTGGAGCTGGCCTACGACTACTTCGGCGAAGCGGCGCTGATGGACCTCTCCGACCTCGAGCACAACACGCGCGACGGGCTGCACATGGCGTCGCTGGCCGGGACGTGGATCGCGGCCGTGGCCGGGTTCGGCGGGATGCGCGCGCACCGCGGCGAGCTGGCGTTCCACCCGCGGCTGCCCGCCGCGCTGGCGCGGCTGTGCTTCCGGGTGCGCTGGCACGGCTCGGGTCTGAAGGTCACCATCACGCATACGCGCGCGCGGTACGAGCTGATCCACGGCGACGTGCTGAAGATCTGGCACGAGGGCGAGGAGCTCAGCGTGGACGACGCGGTCGAGCGTTCCTGGTCGGTGCCCGATCCGGGTCCGCCGCCGCACCAGCCCGCGGGCCGCGCGCCCGAGCGCCGCCACTAGTGCAGTGGGCACAGCAGCCGCGGGACCGAGCCCCCGGCCGCTTCGTTGACCTGATAGAGCACGCCGAGCAGGCTCACCGCGATCAACGCCAGGCCGATCAGCAGCTCCACGACGCGCCGCCGGGTCATGCCGGGCTCGGCGCGAGCGCCGCGGCGCGCTCGCGGATCGGGAGGTGCACGATCGCGGCCGCGACGCTGAGCGCGATGCAGAGGACCCACATCGCGTCGTAGCCGCCGGTCGCCGCGTAGATCGTCCCGCCCAGCAGCGCGCCGATGAACGCGCCGACCTGGTGCGAGAGGAAGACGACGCCGAACAGCATGCCGATGTGGCGGGTGCCGAACATCACCGCCACCAGCCCCGACGTCAGCGGCACCGTCGACAGCCACAGCAGGCCGATCAGGGCGGAGAAGACGAGCACGCTGGTGGTCGTGGTGGGGGCGAGCAGGAAGATCGCGAACGCCAGGCCGCGGCCGAGGTAGATCCCGCTCAGCAGCAGCCGCCGCGGGTGGCGCCCGCCGAGGATGCCCGACGAGTACGCGCCGATCACGTTGAACAGGCCGATCAGCGAGAGCGACCACGCCGCCAGGCCTTTGCTCAGCCCCTGGTCGGTGAGGTAGGCGGGCAGGTGCGTCGTGATGAACGCGATGTGGAAGCCGCAGACGAAGAAGCCGCACGTCAGCAGCACGTAGCTCGGGTGGCCGGCGGCGGCGCGCAGCGCGCTGCGCGTGGAGACCGGGGCGTCGCCGGGCTGGTCGCCGTGGCCGGTGAGCGGCCGCGCCAGCAGCGGGACCAACAGGACGGTGCCGGAGAGCAGGAGCAGCGCGGTCTGCAGGCCGTAGGCGTCGATGAAGCCCTGGCCGAGCGGCGCGAAGAGGAACTGGCCCATCGACCCGGCGGCCGTGGCCAGGCCCATCGCCCACGATCGCCGATCCGGCTCGACGAGCCGCGCGAACGCGGCGATGACGATCGTGAACGAGCCGCCGGCGACACCGAGCCCGACGAGCACGCCGCCGGTCAGCGCCAGCGTCGTGGGGGAGCCGCTGACCGCCATCAGCGCGACGCCGGCCGTGTACAGAAGGCCACCGGTCGCGAGCACGCGGCCGGCGCCGAAGCGGTCGGCGATCGCGCCCGCGAACGGCTGCCCGAGGCCCCAGACCAGGTTCTGGACGGCGATGGCGAGCGCGAACGCCTCGCGGTCCCAGCCGCGCAGATCCGACAGCGGGGCGGTGAACAGGCCGAACGTCGAGCGGACGCCGAACGTGACGATCGAGATCAGGCAGCCGGCGACGACGATGATCGCCGGGCGGCGCCACCAGGGCCGGGCGGCGGGCATGGCCGGCGACGCTAGCACACCTCGGTTCAATGAGTGAACCGAGGGTGGTAGGGTGCGGGAGCGATGACGCTGCCCCGCTCCTACGACGGCCAGGCGTGCCCGCTCGCCATCGCGCTGGAGGTGGTCGGCGAGCGCTGGACGCTGCTGATCCTGCGCGACCTGTTCTTCGGCGTGACGCGGTTCACCGACCTGCAGGTGCACCTCGACGTCCCGCGGGCGATCCTCAGCGCCCGGCTGGCGCGGCTCGTCGACGCCGGCGTGGCGGAGCGGCGCGCCTACGCACCCGGCCGGTCCGAGCACGTGCTCACTGAGGCGGGCCTGGAGCTCTGGCCGATCGTGCACCAGCTGATGCAGTGGGGCGAGCGCCACCTCGTCGCCGACGGGCCCGTCCGTCTGTTCGCGCACGCCGGCTGCGGGACCGAGCTCGCGCACGACGGCGGCTGCCCGGCGTGCGGCACCGCGCCGCCGCCGGTGGACATCGAGACGCGGCCGGGCACGGGCGTCCCGCGCGTCGTGCGAACGGACCGGATCAGCGTCGCGCTGCGCCGGCCGCACCGGCTCCTGACGCCGGTCTAGAGGGAGCTACTGACCGGTGCCGAGGTCGATCGACCGGATCGACGCCTCGTCGGGCAGCTTCTCCAGCAGCTCGTGGATCACGCGGTTGACGTCGGGCTGGTCGTGCCCGAAGTCGTCCCGGAACGCGCGCAGCGCGCTGTGGATGATCTTCAGCTGGGCCGGGGTGAGGTCGAGCGTGAACGCGACGTCGCCGGGGCCGATGAGGTCAGGATCGTCCGTCGCCATGCGCCGGATCGTACAGGGACCGACGGCTAACATCGGAAGGCAATGAGAGACGAGGCGACGTTCCGTGTGAAGGCCGGTCTGGCCGAGATGCTCAAGGGCGGCGTGATCATGGACGTGGTCAACGCCGAACAGGCGAAGATCGCCGAGGAGGCGGGTGCGTCGGCGGTGATGGCGCTCGAGCGCGTCCCGGCCGACATCCGGCGCGACGGCGGCGTCGCGCGCATGTCCGACCCGGTGCTCATCAAGGGCATCCAGGAGGCCGTGTCGATCCCGGTCATGGCCAAGGCGCGCATCGGCCACTTCGCCGAGGCGCAGGTGCTCGAGGCGCTCGAGGTCGACTACATCGACGAGTCCGAGGTGCTGACGCCCGCGGACGAGTCCAACCACATCGACAAGTGGGGCTTCAAGGTCCCGTTCGTCTGCGGCGCGACCAACCTGGGCGAGGCGCTGCGCCGGATCGGCGAGGGCGCGGCGATGATCCGCTCCAAGGGCGAGGCCGGCACGGGCGACATCGTGGAGGCCGTGCGCCACCTGCGGTCGATCCGGTCGGAGATCCGCCGCCTGCAGACGCTCGACGACGCCGAGCTGGCGACCGCCGCCAAGGAGCTGCAGTCGCCGCTGGACGTCGTGCGCGAGGTCGCGTCGACCGGCAAGCTGCCGGTCGTGCTGTTCTGCGCGGGCGGGATCGCCACGCCGGCGGACGCGTCGCTGGTGATGCAGCTGGGCGCCGAGGGCGTGTTCGTGGGCTCGGGCATCTTCAAGTCGTCGGACCCGGCGACGCGCGCCGCGGCGATCGTCGAGGCGACCACGCACTACCAGGACCCGGAGCGCGTCGCGCGCGCCTCGGAGGGCCTGGGCGAGGCGATGCAGTCGCTCGAGACGCGCAAGCTCGAGGACCAACAGCTGCTGTCCAACCGCGGCTGGTGAGTACGGCCCCGCCCCGATCATCCGACCTTGAGCTGCGTTGACCGTCGGGGTTCTGGCCCTCCAGGGGGACTTCGAAGCACACGGGAAGATCCTGCGGGGGCTGGGCGCCGACGTGCGTGAGGTCCGCGTCCCCGCGGACCTCGACGGGCTCGACGGGCTGGTGATTCCCGGCGGCGAGTCGACGACGATGACGCTCGGCATCGAGCGCGAGGGCCTGGGCGACCCGCTGCGGGCGTTCGCCGCGTCGGGGCGGCCCGTGCTGGGTACGTGCGCGGGCATGATCATGCTCGACCGCGCGCACCTCGGGTGCATGGACACGCTGTGCGAGCGCAACGCGTTCGGGCGCCAGATCCGCTCGTTCGAGGAGGATCTGTCGATCCCCGGGATCGACGGGCCGCCGGTGCGCGCCGTGTTCATCCGGGCGCCGTGGCTGGTCGAGCACGGTGAGCGGGTCGAGATCCTCGCCGCGGTCGACGGGCATCCCGTCGCCGCCCGGCAGGACAACCTGCTCGTGATCTCGTTCCATCCGGAGCTCGCGGGCGAGCCGCGGGTGCACGAGCTCTTCCTGCGCGGCGTCCGGTGATCGTCTACTTCACGCGCCACGGCGAGTCGGTCGCCAACGTCGCCGACCGCCAGATG
>DATMGH010000023.1:0-85281 GCA_035555675.1 Solirubrobacter sp.
GAGATATGACCAGAAGTTGTGGATGCGCCCGATGAAGAAGGCGGCGTACCTTCCCGGTTGATCAAGACCGTCCGCCGGAAGGCGGCGAAGGAAGGCACGCCATGGAGAATGTTCGCAGGCTCCCCGTTGCGGGGAACGACGATGAGCTCGCGCTGTCGTTGGACGCGCTCGCGCGTGAGGGCGCTCGCAGGATGATCGCGGCCGCGTTGGAGGCCGAGGTCGCCGACTACATCGACCGGTTCGCCGGCGAGCTCGACGAGGATGGCCGGCGGCTGGTGGTCCGCAACGGCCGCGCTCGCGAGCGCAAGCTCACGGTCGGGGCCGGCACGGTCGCGGTCCGCGCGCCGCGGGTCAACGACAAGCGCGTGGATCCGGCAACGGGCGAGCGGCGCAGGTTCAGCTCGAGGATCTTGCCGGCCTATGCGCGGCGCTCGCCGAAGGTGACCGAGGTGCTGCCGATCTTGTACTTGCACGGGCTCTCGACCGGCGACTTTGAGCCCGCGCTGCGCGATCTGTTGGGCGAGGATGCGTCGGGCTTGTCGGCGACCTCGATCACTAGGTTGACGAAGTCCTGGCAGGCCGAGCACGCCCAGTTCCGCACCCGCAGCCTCAGGTTTCATCGCTACGCGTACTTGTTCGTGGACGGCGTGCACGTCTCGGTTCGGCTCGGGGAGGACGACCGGGTGTGTTTGCTGGTGGTGATCGGGGTGCGCGAGGACGGCGTGAAGGAGCTGCTGGCCGTCGAGGACGGCTACCGCGAGAGCACCGACTCCTGGGCCGCCGTCCTGCGCGATCTGCGCGAGCGCGGCCTCAACGAGCCCAAGCTCGTGACCGGCGACGGCGCGCTCGGCGCCTGGGCCGCCTTGCGGGACGTGTTCCCCGGAGCGGTCGAGCAGCGTTGCTGGGTGCACAAGATCGCCAACGTCCTGGACGCGCTCCCCAAGCGCCTGCAACCGCGCGCGAAGGCGCTGCTGCACGAGATGATGGAAGCGCCATCAGAGAGCGAGGCCCGCCGCGCGCGCGAGGCGTTCCGAGACGAGTTCGCCGCCAAGTACCCCAAGGCCGTGGGCAAGCTCGACAAAGACTGGAAGCAACTGACCGCGTTCTACGCGTTCCCCGCCGAGCACTGGCGCCACCTGCGGACGACCAACCCGATCGAGAGCAGCTTCGCGACCGTCAAGCTGCGCACCCGCGTGACCAAGGGCGCTGGCAGCAAGAAGGCAGCGCTCGGGATGGCGTTCAAGCTGCTCAAGACCGCCGAAGGACGCTGGCGGCGCTTCAACGGCCACGAGCTCGTCGCCGACGTGCTCGCCGGCATCAAGTTCAAGGACGGGATCCGGGTCCCCGACGAGCACCCGAACACCCTCGAGAAGGTCGCCGCCTAACCAGATTCGTCAGGCAACCATCCACAACTCTTGACAATTGCTCGGTGGATGACCTCGAGGAGCGCTATGCGACGTTCCTCGAGACGGTTCAGCGCCCCGAGGAGATCGTGCTCGCCGAGTTCGAGGATCCCGAGCGTCGTAAGACGGCGCTCGGCGAGGCAGGGGAGTTCGGCGACCGCATCTACGAGCTCGTCAAGGCGACGGCGGTCGACGAGCGCCGCATGCGTTACCTACTGATCTGACGTCGAGCGGCTCGGCTAGGCTCGACGTGATCCATCGCTAAGTCCGCCAAGCACGCGATCGTGCGCGTTCACGCCCGATCTCGCGCCCACCGCAGCACTGGCCGCTCGAGGCCGTGCCGCGTCACCGTCGCCGCGACGATCGCCAGATCGCGAGCGGCGCCCACGGATGCCCGGCGTACTGCCAGCAGTCACGGACGACGACCCCGAGCGCGGCCAGCGCCCAGAGCCCGTCGAGCGCGGGACGACGAGACACAGGTCGACCGTTCCGCCCAGCCTCGGAATCCTCCGAGAACACGCTCAGACGTCCCCAGCTACGGTTCCGCGTAGAGGACGAGTTCGCGGACTGGCCGGAATTGCGGTTCGACGCGCGCGAGTACCGCTCGGCGATCACCAATCGCCGAAGTCAGGCCCCCACGTAGTCCGCCAGGTGCTGCCCGGTCAGCGTCGACCGCGCCGCCACCAGCTCCGCGGGCGTGCCCTCGAAGACGATCCGCCCACCGTCGTGCCCGGCCCCGGGGCCGAGGTCGATGATCCAGTCCGCGTGGGCCATCACCGCCTGGTGGTGCTCGATCACGATCACGGACTTGCCGGAGTCCACCAGCCGGTCCAGCAGCCCGAGCAGCTGCGAGACGTCCGCGAGGTGCAGGCCCGAGGTCGGCTCGTCGAGCACGTAGAGCCCGCCTTTCTCGCCCATGTGCGTCGCCAGCTTGAGCCGCTGCCGCTCGCCCCCGGACAGCGTCGTCAGCGGCTGCCCGATCGTCAGGTAGCCGAGCCCGACCGCCGCGAGGCGGTCGAGGATCTTGTGCGCGGCGGGCACCTTCGCCTCGCCCGCGCCGAAGAACGCCTCGGCCTCCGCCACCGACAGCGCGAGCACCTCGCTGATATCGCGCCCGCCGAACGTGTACTCGAGCACGGACGCGTCGAACCGCTTGCCCTCGCACTCCTCGCACACGGAGGCGACGCCGGCCATCATCCCCAGGTCGGTGTAGATCACGCCCGCGCCGTTGCAGTTCGGGCAGGCGCCCTCGGAGTTCGCGCTGAACAGCGCCGGCTTGACGCCGTTGGCCTTCGCGAACGCCTTGCGGATCGGGTCGAGCAGCCCCGTGTACGTCGCGGGGTTGCTGCGGCGCGACCCGCGGATCACGCCCTGGTCGACCGTCACGACGCCGTCGCGCCCGGAGACCGAGCCGCGGATCAGCGAGCTCTTGCCCGACCCGGCGACCCCGGTCACGACGACGAGCACGCCGAGCGGGATGTCGACGTCCACGTCGGCCAGGTTGTGCGTGTTCGCTCCGCGCACCTCGAGCGCGCCCGACGCGCTGCGCACCGTCGGCTTCAGCGCCGCCCGGTCGTCGAGGTGGCGGCCCGTCACGGTGTCGCTCGCGCGCAACCCGTCGACGCTGCCCTCGAAGCAGACCGTGCCGCCCGCCGAGCCCGCACCGGGCCCGAGGTCGACCACGTGGTCGGCGATCGCGATCGTCTCCGGCTTGTGCTCGACCACCAGCACCGTGTTGCCCTTGTCGCGCAGCTGCCGCAGCAGGCCGTTCATGCGCTGGATGTCGTGCGGGTGCAGGCCGATCGACGGCTCGTCGAACACGTACGTGACGTCGGTCAGCGAGGAGCCGAGGTGGCGGATCATCTTCGTTCGCTGCGACTCACCGCCGGACAGCGTCCCCGCCGGCCGGTTGAGCGAGAGGTAGCCGAGTCCGATCTCGACGAACGAGTCGAGCGCCCGCCGCAATGTCTCCAACAGCGGCGCGACCGACGGCTCGTCCAGCCCCCGCACCCACTCGGCGAGATCGGTGATCTGCATCGCGGAGACGTCCGCGATGCTGACGCCGTCGATCTTCGACGAGCGGGCGGCCTCCGCGAGCCGCGTCCCATCGCACTCCGGGCACGTCGTGAACACCACGGCCCGCTCGACGAACGCGCGGATGTGCGGCTGCATCGCGTCGACGTCCTTGGCCAGCATCGACTTCTGGATCGACGGGATCAGCCCCGAGTACGTCAGGTTGATGCCCTCGACCTTGATCTTTGTCGGCTCCTTGTAGAGCAGGTCGTGCAGCTCGCGCTTGTTGAACTTCTTGATCGGCTTGTCGGGATCGAAGAAGCCGCAGCCGCGGAAGATCCGCCCGTACCAGCCCTCCATGCTGTAGCCGGGGATCGTCAGCGCGCCCTCGTTGAGCGACTTGGCGTCGTCATAGAGCGCGGTCAGGTCGAAGTCGCTGATCGAGCCGCGGCCCTCGCAGCGCGGGCACATCCCGCCGGTGCGGCTGAAGCTCGCGCTCTGGGTGATCGTCTTGTCGCCGCGCTCGACCGTGATCCCGCCGCTCCCGTGCGCGGAGGCGACGTTGAACGAGTACGCGCCCGGCCCGCCGATGTGCGGCTGCGCGAGCCGGCTGAAGAGGATGCGCAGCATCGCGTCCGCGTCCGTGGCCGTGCCGACCGTGGAGCGCGGGTTGGAGCCCATCCGCTCCTGGTCGACGCTGATCGCGGTCGTCAGGCCGTCCAGGACGTCGACCTCCGGCCGCGCCAGCGTGGGCATGAAGCCCTGCACGAACGCGCTGTAGGTCTCGTTGATCAGCCGCTGCGACTCGGCGGCGATCGTCCCGAACACCAGCGAGCTCTTGCCCGAGCCCGAAATGCCGGTGAACACGGTCAGCCGGCGCTTCGGGATCTCGACGCTGACGTCCTTGAGGTTGTTCACGCGTGCGCCGTGCACGCGGATCAGGTCGTGCGTGTCGGCGAGCGTACTCACGCGGCGGGCGGCTGCTCGATGCGCACGAGGTTGCCGGAGGGGTCGCGCACGGCGAAGTCGCGCACGCCCCAGAACTGGTCGGCCGGCTCCTGCACGACCTCGGCGCCCGCGTCGCGGACCTTCGCGAACGTGGCGTCGGCGTCGGGGGTGCGGAAGTGGACGCCGTTGAGCGCGCCCTTGGCGACCAGCGACGCGACCGTGTCACGGTCGGCGGGGCTGCCGTTGAGGTAGTTCGTCAGGACGATCGCGACGTCGGGCTGGGAGGGGGCGCCGACGGTGATCCAGCGCGAGCCCTCGTTGGCGACGTCGTTGCGCACCTCGAGGCCGAGCGCGTCGCGGTAGAAGTCCAGCGCCCGGTCCGGGTCGTGCACGATGACGAAGCACGTGGAAAGCGTGAGGTCCATGCGGGCAAGGCTAGGACGGGACCGGCTCGCGCGCTTCTTCGATCCTGCTCGGTTTGCGGACCGGGCGCGTGAGGTCGCGGGTGACGCAGCCGGACACGTTCGCGAGCCCGCTGTGGTCACGCGCGCGGTAGGCGGTCGGCGTCTCGCCCACGAGCTGCGTGAAGCGCGCGCTGAAAGAGCCGAGCGACGTACAGCCGACCTCCAGGCAGACCTCGGTGACCGACAGCTCGCCGCTGCGCAGCAGCGCCTTCGCGCGCTCGATCCGGCGCGTCATCAAATAGCTGTACGGCGTCTCGCCGTACGCGGCGCGGAATCGGCGCGAGAAGTGCGCGGTCGACATCAGCGCGGCGCGGGCGAGCGCGGCGACGTCGAGCGGACGCGCGTACTCGCGGTCCATCAGGTCGCGGGCGCGGCGCAGGTGCGCGAGGTTCTCGAGGTCCTCCGGCGTCACCCCAGCAGCGTAGTCACCGCGGGCACGGCAGCGGAGGCACGCGGGACGGGTACGACGAGCGGCACACGGTGCCGTCCTTGTAGGTGATCGTGAGCGTCAGCGGCCGCTTGCGCGGGCGCAGGACGAACAGGTAGGCGCCGCTCTGCGCCGGGTCCGCGTGCAGCGTGCGGCCCGCGTAGCGGATCGTGACCGCGTCGCGGCCCGCGAAGCCGTACTTGACGACGCGCAGGCTCGCCGCCTGGCAGACCGGCACGTCGCGCAGCTTGCGGCGCGTCTGCGGGGGGATCGTGCTCGCGGGGACGTTCTCGCGGCAGCCGCCGGCGGCGCTGAGGAAGCCGCCCGTGAAGCCGCTGGCGGGGATCGGCGGCTCGTCGGTGCTCATCCGCAGGTCGCCGTCCGGCGGCCACGCGCCGCAGGTTCCGCTCTGGTTGGCGCCGGGCGAGAGCGGGTGGAAGCGGCCGTCGTCGTTGAACGTGCCGTCACGGCCGATCACGCCCAGCTCCCCGGCCTGGACGCGCCCGACCTGCGCGCAGTACAGGCGCCCGTCGGCGTTGCGCGTGATCGCGAGGCCCCACGGCGGGCCGCCCTCGGGGTCCTCCGCGCGCAGGCTGAGCACCCGGGTGCTCCCGCGGTCCAGCTTGGGCACGGACGCGTGCGGCGCCGGCGGGACGGGGTCGCCTTCCGGGAGCAGCAGCCGGACGGCGCCGACCGCGGTCGCGGCCAGCGCGAGCGTCGTGCCGCCGCCGAGCAGCGCGATCCGCCACCACCGGCGGCGCGTGCCGTCCAGCGCCCGCGCCGCTTCCAGCAGCTGCGCCTCGAGCTCCGGCAGCCGGGTCATCGGTCCCCTCCCAGTTCGGTGCGCAGCGCGCGCAGGCCGCGGCTCACGCGCTGGCGCACGACGCTCTCGGAGCACTCGAGGCGGCGCGCGAGCTCCTCGTAGTCGTGCTCATCGATCACGCGCCCGCGGACCGCCTGCGCCTGGTCGGCGGGCAGGGCGGACAGCGCGCGCAGCGCCCGCGCGTCGCTCAGCTCGTCGATGCGCGCGAGCGCCTCGTCGTCCAGCGCCAGCGGCTGCATCCCGAGCCGGCGGCGCACGTCGTCCTCGACCCGCCCGCGCTCGAGGCTGCGGCTGAGCACGTTGCGGGCGATGCCGAACAGCCACGCGCTGGCGACGCCGTGCGCCGCGTCGAAGCGGCGGCGCCCCTCGAGCGCCCGCGCGAACGTCTCCGCGGTCAGGTCCGCGGCGAGCTCCGCCGAGCGGGTCCGCTTGAGGAAGAACCGCAGCACGGCGTCCTCGTGGCGGCGGTAGAACGCCGCGAAGCGTCGCGCGTCACCCTGCAGCAGCTCGGCGTCGGTGGGCATCTCACCTCGAACTTACGGTTCGGGTTTCCGGTGTGACGAGCGGGTCCCAGCGGTTTGCCGGAGACGCGCGGGCTACGCCCGGCGCCGCCGCGGCACGGCGCGGGAGAGCGCGAGCCCCGCGAGCGCCGCGTAGGCGGCGACGAGCAGGACCGCGGCCGGCCCGACACCGAGCGCGAGCCCCACCACGCCGACGCTCACCGCCGCGACCAGCGTGACGTCGCGCGCGGGGCGCGGGCGGGGGAGCGGGCGGCGGAAGTCGCGCACGCGGGCGAGCAGCGCCAGCAGGTGCAGCAGCGAGCCGAGCACGGTCAGCCCCAGCCAGCCGGCGAGCAGGACGGCGGCCGTGGCCGCGCGCGGTGCGCCGGTGCTCGCCAGGTACAGGCCGGGAACGAGGAACGCCTGGGCGACCGCGATCAGCCGCGCCGGGAGCGACAGTGGGCGCGGGGCCGCGAGCAGCGACGCGGTGAGGTTCGCGCACAGCAGGGCCGCGGCGACGAGCAGCGCGGCCCAGCCGGCGGTCCGCAGCGGGTCGGCGCCGAACGCGGCGCCGGCCGCCAGCGCGGCGACGCCGAGCGTCCAGCAGGCGAACGTCGGCCGCTGCAGCCGCGGGTGGCGCAGCTGCGTCTGGGTCAGCGAGGGGAAGAACGTGTGCAGCGTGCCGACGATCGCGGTGCCGAACCAGCCGCCGACGTTGAGCGCGACGTGCGCGTCGAGCAGGTTGCCCCACGGCCAGCGCACCGACGTCGCCATCAGCACGCCCGCGAGCACGCCGACGCCGAGGAACGCCGCGCACGCCTCGTACCACCGCACCGCCCACGGCACGGACTGCAGCGAGCGGCGGCGGAGCGAGCGCAGCCCGGCCAGGAACGCGACCAGGCCCGCGACCAGCGCCACTGCGCCGGCGATCGTGAGCGGCGCGACGTCGGTCGGGACGCCGACCGCGACCAGCACCGCGCCGGCGTTCCAGGTCCCGAGCTGGGTGCGGACGAGCGCGCGCGACGGCGGGTCGGTGGCCAGGAACGCACCCGCGAAGAACTGGCCCGCGCCGAGGACGAGCTGGGAGACGCCGCCGACGAACGCCAGGTGCAGCGCGATCCAGTGGCCGGGCTCCCAGCCGGCGAGCGTGTGGATCGCGGCGACGACGGCCGCGGCGATCAGGTAGGCGAGGCCCGCCTTGATGAACACGGCCAGCAGGTCGCTCGGGCGCTGTCGCTTGGCCTTCATGGGGCGAGGGCGACGACGCAGCCGGCCTGCCCGGGGTCGCGCGGCTCGAACGCGGCCAGCTCGGCCCCGGGGCAGCACACGTCCAGCAGCCCGCGCGTGATGCCGCGGTGCAGCGTGCAGACGAGGTCCCGGTTCTCGCGCGCCGCCTCGCGGTACGGGCAGTTGCCGAGCCGGTAGGTGAGCCCGTCCGCGTCGCGCTCGGGCGCGAAGCCGAGCGCCGCGAACGCCGCGAGCAGGCGATCGTCCTCAGACGCGGCCTCGGCGACCGGGCTCGCGCCACCGGCCGCGCTCGCGTCGGCGGCCGAACTCGCGCCGCCCGTTGCGCCCGCGCCACCGGCCGCGCTCGCGCCGCCCGCCGCGCCCGCGTCGCCGGCCGAACTCGCGCCGCCCGTCGCGCCCGCGTCAGCGGCCGCGCTCGCGTCGCCGGCCGGGCTCGCGCCGCCCGCCGCGCCCGCGGCGTCGCCGCCCACCCCCGCGATCAGCTCGCGGCCCAGCTCGCGCCCGCTCTCCTCGACCGCCCGCAGCGTCTTGCCGCGCGCCGGCACCGTGCGCGCCAACCAGCGCCCGAGGTCGCCGTAGGCCGACGGCGCCGCGCCGCCCGGCTGCGCGGATGCGGCCACCGACCACGCGTCCCGCGGCCGTCCGCGGCCGCCGCCGCGGACGCGCGAGCGCGTCACCAGCCCCGCGTCCTCCAGCCGCTCCAGATGCACGCGCACGCCGTTCGGATGCAGCCCGAGCTCCGACGCCAGCTCGTCCGTCCCCGCCGGCGCCCGCAGTGACGTCAGCAGCGAGTACAGCCGCGCGCGGGTGGGCTGCGCCAGGGCGTCGTCGGGCGTGACCGGCAAGTCCATCGGAGTCGTGTACTTTACACACAACGGGTGGGAAAATCCCGCTATGTTTTTGCCACCCAAGTGTGCAATGCCCGGAGGACGGACCCATGGCCTACGTGATCGGCCCACCCTGCGTGGGCACCAAGGACACTTCGTGCGTCGAGGTGTGCCCGGTCGACTGCATTCACCCGCGTCCCGACGAACCGGGCTTCGCGGAGACCGACCAGCTGTTCATCGACCCCGAAGAGTGCATCGACTGCGACGCGTGCGTCGAAGCCTGCCCGGTGGACGCGATCACGCCGGAGGACATGGTCCCGCCCGAGTGGGGCGACGCCGCCGAACGCAACGCCGCGCACTACCGATGAGGGGTCGCGGCGCGAAAGATCCGGGGCTCCCTGTATGGCGCCCGGCGGCGCGCGCCGCGAAGCTGCACTCGCATGACCCACCATGCAGCCGCCGGGCTGGTCTTCAGCCCGGCTGACTACGAGAACGCGGTGCGCGAGCTGGAGTCGCTGCGCAGCGCGCGCCGCGCCGAGCTCGCCACGCGGCTCCGCGAAGCCCAGGAGTCCGGCAGCCCCGGCGACCAGGACGACCGCCTCGACGCGGTCGAGCGGATCGCCGTCTACAGCGGCCGCATCGCTCAGCTCGAGCGCCAGCTGGCCGCCGCGACGATCCTCGAGGCCACGACCGGCGGCGGCGCCGGCCTCGGCGACGTCGTGCAGGTCCGCGACCAGTCCGGCCGCGAGGCCTCCTACGAGATCGTCGGCCGCCGCTCCCCCGACGCCGAACGCGCCCAGGTCACGCCCTCCTCGCCCGTCGGCGAGGCCCTGCTCGGCGCCCGCGCCGGCGACTCCGTCACCGTGACATTGCCGGACGGCCGCAGCCGCACGCTCGACGTGCTCGACGTGCGCCGTGGCATCCCGTGATCGCTCAGCTCAGGCGGAACGGGGGATAGGCGTCCGTGACCAGGATGTACACGTACGCGACCACGCGGTTGTGCCAGCGCGCGACGCCCTCCACGTACGCGAACAGCCCGCGCGGGTAGCGGCCCGTGAACAGGATCGCGAACCACGCGAACACGACCGCGAACAGCACCCCGATCCACAGGAGCCACAGCACGATGTAGTGCGGGATCGCGAGCAACCACTTGACCAGCGGCAGCCAGCGGTTCAACCCGGTCGGGTACTCGAAGTCCAGGTGGACGGCCTGCTCCGCGTCGGTCGACGGGTAGCGGTCGTCCATCAGGGCGACGTAGATCCCCACGCGGTTGACGAACCGCAGCAGCTCGCGGTTGAAGTCGAACCACCAGCGCGGGTACTTCTTCCGGAACACGAGCATCAGCAGCGGCGGCAGGAACAGCAGGCCGGTGCCGCCGATCGCGATCGTCGTGGTCCCCTGGCCGGGGTGGGCGGCGGTCTGCGCCGCGTACCCGCCGATCGAGCTCAGCACGATCGCGATCGGGATCACGGTGAAGACGCGCAGCAGCGTCGTGAGGCGGTCCAGCAGCCGGTCGGGGTAGTCGACCGAGAAGCGCACGGGGTAGTCGCCGGTCATGCGGCGAACCCTACGCCGCGCCCCGGCGCCGTCATCCGGGCGCGCTACGCACCGTGCCTGCGGTGAACTGCGCCGCCGGGCGGCCGCGCGCCCTCGACCGGCACGTACTCGAGCGCGGCACGGTCCCAGCCGCCGCGGATCGCCGCCGCCTCGTAGGTGTCCTGCAGGAACTCGAGCGCCGCCGCGTCCGGGTCCGGCGCCGTGCGCACGGCCTCGTAGGGCAGCAGGAACTGCTGGAACTCGTCCGAGTAGAACGCGGCCGCGGGCCCGACCGGATGCGTCGCGAACCCGTCCGGCTCGGGGTACGCGTAGGCGTAGAACGCGCCCTCCTCGCCGCCGCCCGGCCAGAAGCCGCAGGACGAGAGCTCGTGCGAGTAGCCCTCGACCATCACCCAGTCGCCGCAGTTCGGCGCGCCGCCGGGATGGCGCGGCGCGCGGCGGCCGGAGAAGCGCGTGACCGCCATGTCCAGCGCGCCCCAGAAGAAATGCACGGGGCTGACCTTGCCGCCGTAGCGCGCGCGGAACGCGTGCAGGACGCGGTCGACCTCCACCAGCTGCAGCCAGAAGCGGTGCGCCGCGTCCGGGTCATAGGACGCGTGCTCGGTGTCCTCGGCGAAGGGGATCGCGCGCTCGATCTCGACCGGGACCGGCCAGATCTCGGTCGCGTAGCCGAGCTCGGCCAGCGCGGTCGTCGTCGCCCCGTAGAAGTCGGCGACCGTGCGCGGCGCGAGCGCCACGGTGCGCTGCTCACCGCCGAGCGCGGTGATCCGCAGCACGTGCGCGCAGAAGTCGAACGCGATCTCGAACCCGGGCGGGATCATCGACGTGGTCAGCCCGGTCGGCGTCACGTACAGCGTGACCTGCCACCAGTGGTTGACCATCGGGGCGCGCGCGAGCCGCACCTTGCCCACGATCTGCGTCCACAGGTGCAGCGTCTCGCGCGTGTCGGTCCAGTCCTCCACGCGCAGCGACGGCCACTCGGCGCCCATGCGGGCAGCCTATAGGCTCGGGCCGCGAATGCACGACGGCCGGGTCTACGAGCTGGTGAGGTTCCGCACGCGCGACGGCGACGAGACGACCGTGTACCTCGTCCGCCATCCGCGGGCGCGCACCCGCCTGCGTGCCGTCCACTTCCCCGAGCCGGTGCGGCTCGACCACTGGTGCGCCGCGCAGGGCCGTCCCGAGGCGATCGTCGCCGGCTTCTACCTGCGCGACCCGTTCCGGCCGCTCGGCGAGCTGCGGATCGGCGGCGCGCCGGTCGCCCACGAGCCGGTGACGCCGCCGTGGGGTGAACGCCGCGCGTGCGTGCACGCCGACGGCGCCGGCGTCGCCATCGCCCGCCGCGACGCGCTGCCGGCCGAACCGGGCGGCGACCTGCTGCAGGCCGGCCCGCTGCTGGTCCGCGACGGCACCGCGGTCGACATCGAGCCCGAGGGCTTCTCGGCCGGCGCCGCCCAGTTCGACTCCGACATCACCGCCGAGCGCCACCCGCGCTGCGCGCTCGGCGTCAACGACCGCGAGCTGCTCGCGGTCTGCTGCGACGGCCGCCGCACGGGGGTCGACGCCGGCCTGGACCTGGCCGAGCTCGCGCGGCTGCTGATCGCGTTCGGCGCGCGTGACGCGCTCAACCTGGACGGCGGCGGCTCGGCGACGCTCGTGCACCGCGGGCACCTGCTCAACCGGCCGTACACGCACCACGACCAGCCGGCGCCGGAGTCCCGCCCGATCGTGACCGCGCTCGTGTTCGATCCAGCGTGAGCCGCGTTCTCACGGTGCTGACCGCGGTGGCGCTGTCCGCCGCGACGCTGGCGTTCTACGCGCGCCTCGCGCTGCTGGACGCGAACCACTTCGCCGACCGCGCGACGGCCGCGCTGCAGGCGCCCGACGTGCGCGACCTGCTCGCCGACCGCATCACCGACGAGGTCGTGCTGCGCCGCAAGGCGGACCTGCTGACCGCGCGCCCCCTGATCTCGGACGCGATCTCGCGCGCGATCGGCAGCGACGCGTTCGGCAGCCTGTTCCGCCGCGGGGTGCTCGACGCGCACCGCGCGGTGCTCTCCCGCGACCGCGACACGGTGACGCTCACGCTCGCCGACGTCGGGGTCGTCGCGGCGGAGGCGGTTCGCGCGGCGGACCCGAAGCTCGCGGACGAGCTGCGCGCGAGCGGGAAGATCGACGTGCTCGAGGAGCGGCTCGGCGGCGCCACCGGCGACATCGCGCGGGCCGCGGAGCGCCTGCGCGTGCTGGCCGCGCTGCTGGTCCTGGTGGCGCTGGCGTGCGCGGCGGGCGCGGTGGCGCTGTCGGCCGACCGCCGGCGGACGGTCAACCGGCTCGGGCTCGGCGCGGTCGTCGCCGGGCTGGCGGTGGTCGCGGTCACGATCGTCGCCCGGTCGGTGGTGATCGACCAGTTCGCCGGCACGGTGCACCGCGCCGCGGCCGGCGCGGTCTGGGACGCGTACTTCGGTGACCTGCGCAAGCTCGGGCTGCTGCTGGCCGCGTGCGGCGCGATCGTCGCCGCGGCGGCCGCGTCGCTGATCCGGCTCGTCGACCTGCGCGCGCCGCTGCGGGCGGCCGGGCGCTGGATCGTCGAGGAGCCCCGGACGCCGCGCGCCGTGGCGCTGCGGGCGGTCGCGCTGATCGTCGTCGGCGCGCTGCTGGTGCTCTACCCGAGCGCGGTGCTGCAGCTCGCGACCACGCTCACCGGCGCGTTCCTGGTCTACGCCGGCGCGGCCGCGCTGCTGGCGCTGATCAACCAGCCGGACGCGCGCCGGCCGGCGCTCAAGCCGCGCCGCCTGCTCGTCCCGCTGGTCGCCGCCGGGCTGCTGGTGGTGGTCAACGCCGTGTTCTTCGCCGGCGGCGGCGTGAGCGTGTCGGCGCCGCGGCTCGCGGCCGGCTGCAACGGCTCGCAGAAGCTGTGCGACCGCGGGCTCGATCAGATCGCGATGGTCGCCACGCACAACTCGATGTCGGCCGGCCCCGGCTGGTTCTCCTCCCAGCAGGACGGTGACATCGCCGAGCAGCTGGAGGCCGGCGTGCGTGGCCTCCTGATCGACACCCACTACGGCGACCGCCTGCCCAACGGCCGCGTGCGCACGTACTTCTCGACGCCCGAGGACTTCAGCGCGGCGATCAACCAGGACGGCCTCAGCCGCCAGAGCGTCGAGGCCGCCCAGCGGCTGCGCGACCGCGCCGGCTTCACCGGCGAGGGCGAGCGCGGCATGTACCTGTGCCACACGTTCTGCGAGCTCGGGGCGACGCCGCTGGCCGACGCCCTGCGCGACATCCACGACTTCCTGGTCACGCACCCGTCCGCGGTGGTGGTCGTGATCAACCAGGACTACGTCACGCCGGGCGACTTCGTCGGCGCGCTGCAGAAGGCCGGCCTCGCCGACTACGCGTTCACGCCTGGCGACCGCTGGCCTCCGCTGCGCGAGATGATCGACGCCGACCGCCGGCTGGTCGTGCTGGCCGAGAACCACGCGGGCGCCGCGCCCTGGTACCAGCCGGTCTACCAGCGCCTCGTGCAGGAGACCGTGTTCAGCTTCCGCACGCCCGCCGCGCTGCTGGACGCGTCGGAGAGCTGCAAGCCCAACCGCGGCCCGGCGGACGCGCCGCTGTTCCTGCTCAACCACTGGGTGACGACCGATCCGGCGCCGCGGCCCAGCAACGCCGCGATCGTCAACGCCTACGACGCGCTGCTGGGGCGCATCCGGGCGTGCGAGCGGATCCGCGGCCGGCGCGTGAACCTGGTCGCGATCGACTTCTACCGGCGCGGCGACGCGTTCCGCGTCGTCGATACCCTCAACGAATGATGCGGCTGGCGATCGCGTATGACGGCTCATCCAGCGCCGCGGCGGCGCTCCAGGCCGCCGCGCGGCTGTTCCCCGGCGCCCACGCGACCGTGCTCAACGCGCCGCGCACCGCGGCGGCGCGCGCGGGCATGGCCGGGATCGCCGGGCCGACGCTCTCGCCGGAGCTGATCCAGGCGACGCTCGACGAGATCGACGCCGAGAGCCAGGCGGAGGCGCAGGCGGTCGCGGGCGAGGGCGTCGAGCGCGCGACCGCGCTCGGGCTGGACGCGAGCGCCGGCACGGTCGAGCCGCGGTCGCCGCTCTGGGAGGCGCTGCTGGCCGCGGCCCACGCCGCGGAGGCCGACGTGCTGGTGTGCGGCACGCGCGGGCGGGGCGGGCTGGCGCGCGCGCTGCTCGGCTCGACGTCGACCAGCCTCCTGCACAACACCGACCTGCCGCTGCTCGTCGTCCACGAGGGCGACCCCGCCACCGACGGCCCGGCGCTGCTGGCCTTCGACGGGTCCGACGGCGCGAAGCGGGCGATCGAGGCCGCCGGGCGCGTGCTCGGCGAGCGGCCCGTGATCGTCGTGCACGCGTGGGAGTCGCAGTACCGGCGGACGCTGACCGCGCACGCGCTGGCGCGCGGTCCGGTCGACGACATCCGCGAGATCGTGGACACGCTCGAGCAGGCGCTGTCCGACGACGCGACCGCGGTCATGCACGACGGCGTCGCCGCCGCCCGCGCGGCGGGGCTGACCGCGATCGGCGAGACGCGCGAGTCCGACGACGGCGCCTGGCGCACGCTGGTGCGCGCCGCCGCCGAGCACGACGCCGCGCTCGTCGTCACCGGCTCGCGCGGCATCGGCGGGGCGCGCTCGGCGCTGCTCGGATCGGTCTCCTCAGGGCTGATCCACAACGCCGAGCGTCCTGTGCTCGTCGTCCCGAGCTGATCAGGAGGACCGCAGGCCGTGCGGCGTCGTCGCCGGCCGCCCGGCCGGCGACGCCCGGCAGTCCATGATCGAGATCCGGCCGTCCGGGTTGCTGAAGACCACCTCGTCGGCGAGCCCCGTGAACAGCCCGTTCTCGACGACGCCCGGGATCCAGTTGAGCTCGCGGTCCAGGCGCAACGGGTCGGCGATCGCGCCGAGCCGGGCGTCGACGATGAAGTGGCCGCTGTCGGTGATCACCGGCTTCCCGTCGGCGTCGACCCGGCGGATCAGCTCGACGTCGCCGGGGAACCCGTGGCGCTCCAGCAGCCGGCGAACGGACCGGGTCGTGGACTCCCAGGCGTACGGGACGACCTCGATCGGCAGCGGGAAGGCGCCGAGCCGGTCCTTGAGCTTCGACGTGTCCGCCACCACGACGTAGAAGTCGGCGGCGTCGGCGACGATCCGCTCCCACAGCAGGCACGCCCCGCCGCCCTTGATCATGTTGCCGTCGTGGTCGATCTCGTCCGGCCCGTCGACGAT
Source organism: Solirubrobacter sp. (assembly GCA_035555675.1). Lineage (GTDB taxonomy): Bacteria > Actinomycetota > Thermoleophilia > Solirubrobacterales > Solirubrobacteraceae > Solirubrobacter. The sequence goes on from DATMGH010000023.1 coordinate 15,471, forward strand.
CAGCTCCAGCCGGTCGATCGCGTCGAAGCCGACCAGCGGGATGCCGAGCGACTCGGCCAGCCGCGTCGTCGAGGTCGAGGTGGTGACGCCGCGCACCCTCAGGCCCTCCGCGACCTTGGCGCCCAGCGCACGCACGAACCAGTGGCTGGTGGTCCCCGAGCCGAGGCCGAGCAGCATCCCGTCCTTGACGTGGCGCTCGACGGTGGCGATGCCGACGGCGCGCTTGGCGCGGTCTTGGGGGGTCAACGCATCGGTTGCCATGGCGGCTCCTCTCGTTCGAGGACGTCGGCGAAGCGCTCGAGCACGGTCACGTCGTCGTGCACGGGCACGCCCCAGGCGACGTGGCGGTAGGCCACGCGCGCGCCCGCCGCCACCTCGACGTCGACGGGGTTGTCGCCCACGTAGACGACCTGGTCGGGTTCGACCTCGAGCGCGGCGATCGTCTCCAGCAGGTGCCGGGGATCGGGCTTGGGGTGCGCGGTCGCGTCGCGGCCCTTGACCACCGAGATCAGGCCGTCGAGCCCGACCGCCTCGAGGACGCGCCGGCTGAGCTCGGTGTCCTTGTTGGTGCAGACCGCGAGGGCGATGCCCGCGCGCCGGAGCTCCGCCAGCGCCGGCGCCGCGTCGGCCCGCAGCGTGGTGTACGGCGCGGGGTCGGCGGCGTAGGCCGCCAGGTACCGCGCGCACGCCTCCCGCACGAAGCCGTCGTCGTCGGCGCGCCGCGGAGCGACCGCGAGCACGCAGTCGCGCACCAGCGCGAGCGCCCCCTTGCCCAGGGCGCGCTCGACGATGTCGGCGCCGACCGGGGGCAGCTCCAGGCCGGCGAAGGCGCGGTTCATCGCCCGCTCGATGTCCGGGGTCGAGTCGACGAGCGTCCCGTCGAGGTCGAAGACCACGGCTCGGATCACGCGTCGATCCCGATCGCCGCGGCCGAGGCCGCCAGCCCGTACACGTCGTGCAGCGCGTCGTGCAGCCGGCGATGCACGGCGAAGACCTCGTCGTAGCGCCGGCTGGCCTCGAGATCGGGGTTGAAGGTCCGCTCGACCTTGACCTGGCCCAGCGCCGACTTCAGGTCGGGCCAGACGCCGGCGCCGACGCCCGCCGCGAGCACGGCGCCGTACGCGCCGCCCTCGGTCGCACCGGTGACCGTGACCACCTCGCGCCCGAGGACGTCGGCGAGCAGCTGCAGCCACAGCGGCTCCTTGGTGGCCCCGCCCGACGCGATGATCTGGTCGGTCTGCAGCCCGGCGTCGAGGCAGATCTCCAGGATCTCGCGCATGTTCATCAGGATCCCCTCCATCACCGCGCGGGAGATGTCGGCGGCGCCGTGCATCTGCGACAGCCCGACCAGCGCGGCGGTGGCGTCGGGGGCGACGTGCGGGGACCGCTCGCCCAGCAGGTACGGCAAAAAGAGCACGCCGTTGGCGCCGGGCGGCGCCTGCTTGGCCAGGTCGACCAGGCGCTCGAAGACGAACTCGCGCGAGCCGTTGAACGCGGTCAGCGTGTCGCGCAGCCACTGGAACGCCCCGCCCGCGCTGAGCGTCACGCCCATGATGTGCCAGTGGCCGGGTGCGTTGCCGGCCCCGACCTGCACCCGGCCGCCCGGGTTCAGCGGGCAGCGCGAGAGCCCGCCGGCGACGATGCCCGCGGTGCCGATGGTGAACCCGGCCGAGCCCTCCTCGATCAGGCCCATGGCCGTGGTCTGGATGACGGCGTCGCCGCCGCCGCCGAAGATCGGCGTGCCCTCCGGCAGGCCCCAGGCCCGGCACAGCTCCGGCCGCAGGGTGCCGGTCTGCTCGGTGGACTCCACGACGTCCGGGAACAGGCCAGGGTCGACGTCGATCTTGTCCATCAGCTCGGTGGACCAGACGCGGTGCTCGACGTCGAACAGGCCGGTCCCGGAGGCGTCGGACACGTCGGTGACGTGCAGGCCGGTCATCCGGTAGCGCAGGTAGTCCTTGGGGTTCAGCAGCCGCGCCATCCGCGCGTAGTGGTCCGGCTCGTGCTCGCGCAGCCAGACGATCTTGCCGCCGGTGAACCCCGGCAGCATCCGGTTGCGCGTCATCCGCAGCAGCTCGTCCAGGCCGCCGGCCCGCTCGGTGATCCAGTCGCACTCGGCCGCGGCCCGCTGGTCGTTCCAGAGGATGGCCGGGCGGATCACCTCGCCGTCGGCGTCGAGCGCGACCAGGCCGTGCATCTGGGCGCACAGCCCGATGGCGACGATCTCCTGCCCGTGCTGCGGCAGCGTCGCGGTGACGGCACTGATCGCCTCGCCCGCCTTCTGCCACCAGTCGTCGGGCCGCTGCTCGGCCCACCCGGGCCGGAGGTTGATCTGCGGGTAGTCGCGGCTGTCCACCGCCACGACCCGGCCGTCGTGATCGACGGCGATCACCTTGCAGGTCGAGGTTCCCAGATCGATTCCCAGCAACATGCGGCGACTCCTCTCTCCTCAGTGGCTGTGCCGGATGCGGACGTGCTTGGGCTGCAGATAGCCCTCCAGGCCGGCGCGGCCGTGCTCGGACCCGAAGCCCGCTTCGCGCCGACCGCCGTAGGGCGCGTTGATGATCCCGGCGTCGACGGTGTTGACCGCGACGTTGCCGAAGTCGAGGTCGTCCGACAGCGCCATCGTCTCGTGCAGATCCTCGGTGTACAGGTACGCGGCCAGGCCGCCGGGCACCGCGTTGGCGTGGCGCGCGGCGTCGGCCAGCGAGTCCACGGCGGCCACGCCGACCGCGGGACCGAACGTCTCCTCGGTCATGATCTGGGCGTCCAGCGGCGCGTCGGCCGCGATCGCGGGGTTCAGGAACAGGCCCGCGGCCGGGTGCGGCTCGGCGCCGGCCACCAGCCGGGCGCCGCGCGCGGTCGCGTCCTGCAGGTGCCGGGTGGTGCGCGCCCGGATCTCCTCCATCGTCACCGGCCCCACGTCGGCGGCCGGGTTGGCGAAGCCGTCGGCCACGACCAGGCGGCGGGTGAGGTCGGCCATCCGCTCGGTGAACTCGGCCGCCACCGGGCGCTCGACGTAGATGCGGTTGATCGCGATGCAGATCTGGCCGGCGTTCCGGAACGACCGGCGCACCGCGCCCCGGGCGGCCAGGTCGAGGTCGGCGTGACGGGACACGATCAGCGGGCAGCTGCCGCCGAGCTCCATCGTCAGCTGGGTGATGCCGGTCACGGTCTTGAACAGCTTCTGGCCGGTGGCGTTGGACCCGGTGAAGCCGACCTTGGCGATCGCCGGGTGCGCCGCCAGCAGGGCGCCGACCGCGCCGTCGCCGTGCACGACGTTCACCACGCCGTCCGGCAGCCCGGCGTCGCGCAGGCACTCCGCGAGCAGCTGCATGGCGCCGGGGGTGTGCTCGGACGGCTTGACCACCATCGTGCAGCCGGCGCCGAGCGCGCCGCCGAGCTTCCAGCCGGCCAGCTCGACCGGGTAGTTCCAGGGCGTGATCGCGGCGACCGGCCCGATCGGCTCGTGCTTGACGATCGACAGGTACTCGCGGCTCTCGTTGGGGATCGTCTCGCCGCCGATCCGCTCGGCCTCCTCGGCGTAGAAGCGCATCGCCTGCGCGAACTTGCTCACCTCGCCGCGGGCCTCGTCCAGGGGCTTGCCCATCTCGCGCGTCATGACCGAGGCCAGCGCGTCCCGGCGCTCCAGCGCGAGCTCGGCGAACCGGCGCAGCAGCGCGCCGCGCTCGAACCCGGTCGTGCGGCCCCAGGTCGCGAACGCGCGCACGGCGGCCTCCACGGCGGCGGCGACGCTGGCTTCGCTCGCCGTCTCGGCGATCGCGACGACGTCGCCGGTCGCCGGGTTGCGGCGCTCGAAGCGGGCGGCCTCGGAGCGGAACGCGTTGTCGATGAAGGTCTGGCAGTGCAGCGGTGCGGTCATTGGCTGGCTCGATCGGGGAGGGAGACGGGGGAGCGAAGCGGCTGCCCGGTGAGCGCGCGGCGACCCTCGTCGACGGCCAGGCGCTGCAGCCGCTGCATCGACTCGGTGGAGTAGAAGGCGGCGTGGGGCGTCAGGATCACCTGCGAGCGCCGGCGCAGCGGCGCGTCGGGCGCCAGCGGCTCGGGCTCGGTCACGTCCAGCGCGGCGCCGGCGACGATGCCCGCGTCGAGCGCCCGGACGAGCGCCGGGTGGTCGATCAGCCCGCCGCGGGCGGTGTTGATCAGGTAGACGCCGCGCCGCATCGACGCGAACGCGGCGTCGTCGATCAGGTGGTGGGTCTGCTCGGTCAGCGGGGCGTGCAGCGAGATCACGTCGCTGCCGGCCAGCAGCCGCTGCTGGGACACCAGCTCGATCGGCTCGGCCGCATCCGCGTAGGGATCGGCGGCGACGACGGTGCAGCCGAAGGTGCGAAAGCGCTCCGCCGCCAGCCGGGCGATCCGGCCGGCGCCGACGAGCCCGACGGTCAGGGTGTCCAGGCTCGGGATCGGGCCGAGCCCGTCGGCGGTGGGCTGCTCGCCGCGGTGCATCAGCGCGTCGAAGTCGCGCACGCGCCGGACCAGCATCAGCGCGAGCGTCACCGTGTGGTCGGCGACCACCTGCGACCCGTAGTCCGGCACGTTGCAGACCCGGACGCCGGCCGCCGCGGCGGCGGCCAGGTCGACGTTGTCGACGCCCACGCCGTACCGGATGACGACGGCGCCGGCCGCGAGCCGGCCGAGCGCATCGGCGCCGAGCGGCTTGAAGTTGGTGAAGACGACGTTCGCGCCGTCCAGGCTGGCGCCCAGCTCGTCGGCCCGCCGGTACTCCGCGCCGCACTCGCGCGCGAGCTCGCGCTCCAGGACGTCGTTGTCCAGCGCGGTGTCGGTGACGGCGACGATCGCGGCCATCAGTCCAGGTATCCCTCGCCGGTCAGCGAACGAAACAGGTCGCGGATGCCGTAGCGCCACGCCGGCGCCCGCTCGCTCGGGGTCACGCGGTTGATCAGCGTCCCGAGCGCGGGGGAGCTGATCGCCACCAGGTCCCCGTCGTGGTGCGTGAAGCCCATGCCGGGCGCGTCGCGGTCCTCGGTCGGCGCGAACGGGGTGCCGCAGTACAGGACCAGGCCGTCGGGGTACTGATGCCGGCGGTTGATCGTGTGCTCCACCAGCGCGCGCATCGGACGCGCGATCTCGCTCTGCGGCGCGGTGGCCTCGAGCGCGAACCCGTCGGTCCCCTCGATGCGCAGGGTGACCGTCGTGGCCTCCGCGTCGGCGAGGGTGAACGCGGCGTCGAACAGGCGGATGAACGGGCCGAGCGCCGCCGACGCGTTGTTGTCCTTGGCCAGCGGGAGCAGGAGCGCGCTGGCGCCCTCGATGTCACGCAGGTTCGCGTCGTTGCCCAGCGTGGCGCCCTTCGGCGTGCCGCCGCTGTCGATCACCAGCGCCAGCTCGGGCTCCGGGTTGTTCCAGGTCGAGACGCTGGCGATGCCGATATCGCTGCCGTGGCCGACGCTGCTCAGGCACGGGGCCTTGGTGAAGACTTCCGGATGCGGGCCCAGCCCGACCTGCAGGTACTGGGACCACAGGCCGTGGTCGCGCAGGATCTCCAGCACCGAGAGCGCCTCGTCGGAGCCCGCCTGCAGATCCGCGATCGACGTCCCGACCGAGGCGGCGATCTGCTCGCGCACCTCGGCGGCGCGCGCCGCGTCCCCGCCGATCTTCTCCTCGATGACGCGTTCGATCATGCTCGCCACGAAGGTGACCCCGGCGGCCTTGAGCACCTGCAGGTCGACCGGCGAGAGCAGGACCGGCTCGGCGAGCTCGGCGTCGTCGGTCCCGCGCCGCCGGTCGGCTTCGGCGACGGTCGCCGCCAGGACCTCGGACAGCGACCAGGACGGGCCGCTGCGCCGCGCGATCGCGGCGCGCACCGCGTCGGCCGGGTCGGGCCGCTCCAGCAGGTCGGACATCGTCGGCCCGAGCGGCGTGACGTCGACGAGCTGCGTGCCGGCGACGGCCACCAGCCGCGGGCCGCGCCCCGGCTGCCAGAGCCGGCCGACCAGCGTCGCGTCCTGCGGCGAGCCGGGAAGGATCTCGGCCGCGTCGACGCGGGCGGCTTGGAGTCCTGCGGTGCTCATGCGCGTGTCCTCCGTCCCGTGCATTTGTAATATGATTGTAATGAATGCCGCAGAGTCGTCAAGCGGGGCCCGTCCGTCCCGGCTGCCGATGTGGCTCGCGGAGCGGATCGAGGAGGAGGTCCTCAGCGGCGACCACCTCGTCGACGCGCAGCTCCCGACCGAGCTGGAGCTGGCCGACCGCTACCAGGTGAGCCGTCAGGTGGTGCGCGAAGCGGCGCGCCTGCTCGAGGACCGCGGGCTGGTCAACATCCGGCCGCGCCGTGGCATGACCGTCGCCGCGCCGTCCTCCGCCAGCGTCGTCGCGCGCTATCAGAGCGTGCTGCGCCGGGGCCGCGCGACGTTCGCCCAGCTGATGGAGCTCCGCCGCATCGTCGAGCCCGACATGACCGCGCTGGCGGCGGCCAGCCGGTCCGACGCCGACGTCGACGCGATGCAGCTGGCGCTGGAGCGCTCGCGCGCGAACGTCCACGACTACCGCGCCTGCCTGGAGGCCGACCTGTCGTTCCACCTCGCGGTCTCCAACGCGACGCAGAACCCGTTCATCGCCGCGTTCGTCGAGCCGATCAACACGGTGCTGCGCGAGATGTACACCGAGCCGATCGGCTACCTCGCGACCCAGGAGAGCACGATCCGCGAGCACACCGCGATCGCCGCGGCGATCGCCGCGGGCGACGCCGCCGCCGCCCGCGCCGGGGCGCTCGTCCACCTCGACCGCATCTACGCCGAGGCGGGCAAGCTCGTCGCCCCGAACTGACCTCCTACGCTAATGCGAATGGAGGGTTCCACCGGCGCGCCCCCACAGCGCGTATGTCCCAAGTGCGCCCGCATCTCGTGGGCGACCGGTCCTCGCTGCCCGTACTGCACGGCGTACTTCCGCCGCACCGGCGGCGTCACGCCGTGGATGCTGGTCGCGGCCGTGGCGACCGTGCTGGTCGGCGTGGCGATCCTGCTCGTGATCGGCGGCAAGATCTACGAGGACCGGCTCGACGACCGCGTCGACCAGGTCACGCGCGATTTCGACGCCAGCCTCAAGCGCTTCCAGGACGACGTCCGCAAGGAGCTCGACGCGCGCGTCCCGGCGACCGGCACGACGCCGGAGCCGACGCCGTTCAGCGAGCCGACGCCGGAGGCGGAGCCGACGACCTCGCCCGAGGTGACGCCGTTCCCGACCGAGACGGCGTCCCCGGGCGCCGAGGCGTCTCCGACGGAGACGCCTCGGGAGGAGATCCGGCCTTAGGGCCGGTAGACCTTGCGCTCGTAGTCGGCGAGCATCCGCGCGGCGCCGAACTCCGGCCCGAGCGTGCGCAGCGAGCGGCGCACGCGCGCCACCCACGCGGCGGGGATCCCGTCGTCGCCGCAGTCGTAGAACTCCGGCGTCACCTCTTCCTCGAGCAGGTGGAAGAGCTCCTGCGCGTGGCGCGCGTCCTGGGCGTCGTGGTCGGGGTCGACGTCGCCGCTCAGGCCCCAGCCGTTGGCGCCGTCGTAGCCCTCCGCCCACCAGCCGTCGAGCACGCTCAGCTGCAGGCCGCCGTTGACCGCGTTCTTCATGCCCGACGTCCCGGACGCCTCCAGCGGCGGGCGCGGGAGGTTGATCCAGACGTCGCAGCCGCGCACCAGGTGGGCGGCCATGCGCAGGTCGTAGTCGTCCAGGTAGGCGACGCGGGTGGCGAAGCCGGGCGCGTTCTTCATCGAGAACAGTCCCTGGACGAGCCGCTTGCCGCCGTCGTCGCGCGGGTGCGCCTTGCCGGCCAGCAGGATCTGGATCGGGCGCTCGCCCGCGACCACGCGCAGCGCGCGGTCGACGTCCTGCAGCAGCAGGTTCAGGCGCTTGTAGGTCGCTAGGCGGCGGGCGAAGCCGAGCGTCAGCGCGTCCGGGTCGAACGCGGCGGCCGCCTCGGCGTACGGGCGCGGCTCCTCGCGCGCCAGCCGGTCGCCGACCGCGCGCCGGCGCACGTAGGAGATCAGCTGCTCGCGCTGCGCGCGGCGGACCGCCCACAGCTCGGCGGCGGGGATGTCCTCGACGGGCGCCCAGGTCGCGGGGTCGGCCGCGCGGTCGAGCCAGTCGCCGCCGAGATGGCGGTCGAGCAGCTCGCGCATCGGCGCCCCGAGCCAGGTCGGGACGTGGACGCCGTTGGTGACGTGCGTGATCGGCACGTCGTCGACGTCGGCGCCCGGCCACATCGCCTGCCACATCTCGCGCGCCACTTCGCCGTGGCGCTCGGAGACGCCGTTGGCGGCGCGGCTCGTCCGCAGCGCGAACTGGGTGACGCCGAACGGCTCGGACGCCTCCTCGGGGTTGGTCCGGCCGAGGCGGAGGATCTCCTCGGTGCCGACGCCGAGGTCCTGCGCGACCCGGGCCAGCGTCTGCGCGACCTGGTCGGCCGGATACGTGTCGTTGCCGGCCGGCACGGGCGTGTGCGTCGTGAAGACGGTGCGCTCGCGCGCGGCGGCGAAGTCGCCGTCCACGCGGCGCGCGAGCTCGAGCGAGACGAACGCCGCGTGGCCCTCGTTGAGGTGCACGATCCCGGGATCGATCCCGAGCGCGTCCAGCGCGCGCACGCCGCCGATGCCCAGCAGCATGTACTGGGCCAGGCGCATGTCCTCGTCGCCGATGTACAGGCGCGACGTGATCCAGCGCGCCGCCTGCGAGTTCTCCGGGCGCTCGGCGTCGAGCAGGAACAGCGGGATGCCGCCGACGTCCACGCGCCAGATCTGCGCCGTGACGTCCTCGTCGCGGATCGGCACCGTGATCGTGAGCGGCTCGCCGTCGTCGCCGGTGACGAGCGCGGTCGGCAGGCGGTCCGGGTCGGTGTCGACCCAGTACTCGTGCTGCCAGCCGCCCGCGTCGATGCGCTGGCGGAAGTAGCCGTTGCGGTACAGCAGGCCGACCGCGACCAGCGGCCAGGCGCGGTCGGAGGCCTCCTTGAGGATGTCGCCGGCGAGCGCGCCCAGACCGCCCGAGTAGATCGGGAACGATCCGTGGAACCCGTACTCGGCGGAGAAGTACGCGATCGGCCGCTCAGGCGTCGTCACCGCGTCGCGGCGCGGGCGCGCCAGGTCCGCTTGGATGCGCTGCTCGAGCGCGGCGGCCCGGGCCAGGTAGTCCGCGTCCCCGGCCGCCTGCGCGAGGCGGCCGGCGTCGGCTTCCTCCAGGAGCTTCACGGGGTTCTCCGCGACGCGCTCCCAGCGGTCGGCATCGAGATCGGCGAAGACGGCGGGGCCATCCGGATCCCACGCCCAGCGGTAGTTGTAAGCCACTCGGGCGAGGACGCCCAGCGGCTCCGGAAGACGGGTCGCGAGCGCCGCGGCGGCTCGCTCCAGGTCGCTTCGGCCAGCTTGCACGTCGCGCAGGATAGGCATAGGGGTTGAGTTCCCGCAGGACGCTGCCGATACCCTGGAACGAGTCGGGCGAGCCGCTGCGGCCCCACGCCAGCCGCTCCCCGACCGGAAAGGAGGATCTATGAAGATCCGATGCCTTCGCTGTCTGCGGCTCTGGGGCGAGCGCTACGTGGAGCGGGCGAGCTGCCCGCACTGCGGTGGTGCGCTCGAGTCCGAGCTGCGCTGAAACGGCGACGCCGGGCGGCCTGGATGGCCGCCCGGCGTTACAGCATTCCCGCGATGCCCTGCTCGAGGTCCAGCAGCGCGCGCTTGATGTCCAGGCCGCCGCCGTAGCCGGTCAGGCTGCCGTCGGCGCCGATCACGCGGTGGCAGGGGACGATGATCGAGATCGGGTTGCGGCCGTTGGCGCCGCCGACCGCGCGGGCGACGCTGCCGACCTCGTGCGCCAGCGCGCCGTAGCTGCAGGTCTCGCCGTAGGGGATCCGCTGCAGGGCTTCCCAGACGGTGAGCTCGAACGGGGTGCCCTGGGGGGCGAGCGGCAGGTCGAACGCGGTGCGCTCGCCCGCGAAGTACTCGTCCAGCTGCTGCTTGACGTCCGTGAACGCCGCGTCGTCGTGCGCCCGGGCGGACGGCGTGTAGCGGTGGCCGTTGGTGTAGAGCTTGGTCAGCCCGGTGGCGTCGCGCTCGACGTAGATCGGGCCGATCGGGCTGGGGAGGAGTGCCGCGTGCATGCCCTGTGAAACGGTACGGGGCGCTCCGGCGTGAGGGTCTAGAATGGGTCTATCCAGCGCGGAAGCGTCCGTTCCGCGTGCCGTCACCCTCACCAAAGGAAGATGCCTATGGCAGTGGAGCAGAAGCTCGAGATCGACGGCGAGGTCACCGAGGCCCTGCCGAACCTGCTGTTCCGCGTGAAGCTCGAGAACGACCACGAGCTGCTCGCCCATCTCGCCGGCAAGATGCGCCGGTTCCGTATCCGCGTGCTGCCCGGCGACAAGGTCCGGGTCGAGGTCTCGCCGTACGACCTCAACCGCGGCCGCATCGTCTACCGCTACAAGTAGGCGCTCGTACGCCCTCCACCAGCCCCGCCGCGATCTCGCGCGGCCTCGGCTGGTGTCCGGGCCGTTTCGCTTGACGTGGTCGTCATACGTAGTACGCTCATACGTATGAATCGTGTCTACACGTTCCTGGCGGTGGTGCTCGCGGTGTTCGCGGGCTCCGCTGCGGCGGCCGCTTTGACGCCCGCCGAGCGGGACACGGCGCATCGGGTCGCGGTCGTCGCGCCCGCGTCGTCGGCGACGTCCGCCCGCGCGCTCGCGGCGCGTTCGGGGGCTGAGGTGCGGCTCCCGCGCAGCGACGGCGAGGCGCTCGGCGTCACGCACCTGCTCGCCGCCCGCGGCTACGACGAGGTGATCGTGGCCGGGCTGGACCGCCGCACCACGGTCGACCCGGTGGCCGCGCGCTATCCGGCGACGCGCTTCGTCAGCGCGGCGCTGCCGTCGACGCCCTGACGGTCAACTCGACGCCCATCACCTGCTCGGCGGCGACCGGGTCACCGCGCAGGTCGGTGGCGAGGGCTTCGAACGCGGCCGCGCCGAGGCCCTCGGCGTCGACCGCGACCGTGGTCAGCGGCGGCGCGAGCACGCGCGCGAAGTCGAGGTCGTCGAACCCGACCACGCTCAGGTCCTCCGGGATCCGGATGCCGCGCTCGCGGGCGGCGAGATAGACGCCGCCGGCGAGGATGTCGTCGTCGCAGACGACCGCGGTGAACGACAGGTCGTCGAGCAGCGGGCCGGCCGCGGCGGCGGCGGCGTCGAACGCGAACGGGGCCCTGACCGTCGGCGGCGGCGTGCCGAGCCGGGCGAGGACGCGGTCGCGGCGCAGGTCGAACGTCGGGGCGTCGAAGCTCGATGACACGTGCGCGATCCGCTCGTGGCCGAGCGCCTGCAGGTGATCGAGCGCCTGGTCGACGCCGCCTTCGACGTCCAGCCGGACGACGGGCAGCGCGCCCGGGCACATCTCGATCGCGATCGCGTGCTCGGTCGTGCCCTCCGGCAGCTCGGCCTCGAAGAGCAGCAGGCCGTCGGCGGGGCCGGCCAGCAGGGCCTCCAGGCTCGCGGCCTCCCAGGCGCGGTCGTTGCCGATGTCCACCAGCACGACCGTGTAGCCCGCGCGCTGGGCGGCCCGCTGGGCGCCGCGCAGGACGCGGCCGAAGAACGGGTTCGTGATGTCCGGGACGACCAGGGCGACCGTGCGGGCGACGCCGGTGCGCAGCGCGCGGGCGGCGACGTTCGGGCGGTAGCCGAGCTCCTTGGCCGCGGCTTTGACGGTCTCCTCGGTGCGTGCGCTGATGCGGCCGGCGGCCTTGCCGGACAGCACGAGGGAGACGGTCGACTGCGAAACGCCGGCGCGGCGCGCGACGTCGATGCTGGTGACGCGGGGCGGAGCGCTGATTCGGCCATGCTAGTGGCGCGATGGAGGATCTCGTCGAAGACGTGGTGGGGGTCGCGGGGCGCCAGTTGGCGCTGCTGCGGCCGCGTGACCCGGAGGCGCTGCTGACTGAGGACGCGTTCTCGCGGGAGGAGTTCCTGCCCTACTGGGCGGAGCTGTGGCCGAGCGCGCTGGCGTTGGCGCGGGCGGTCGGGGTGCGGGCGCTGCGGGGCGCGCGGGTGCTCGAGCTGGGGTGCGGGCTCGGGCTGCCGTCGCTGGCGGCGGCGGCCGCGGGCGGGCGCGTGCTGGCGACCGACTGGGCGCCGGACGCGATCGCGCTGCTGGCGTGCAACGCGGAGCGCAACGGGCTGGCGGTGGAGACGCTCGTCTGCTCCTGGACGGCGCCGTCGGAGCTCGTGGCGCGCGCGCCCTGGGATCTGGTGCTGGCGTCCGACGTGCTTTACGAAGCGCGCAACGGGGAGGCGCTGCTCCCGCTGCTGCCGCGGCTGGGGGCGGAGGTCTGGCTCACCGATCCCGGCCGCGCGGCCGCGGGGCCGTTCCTGGAGGCGGCGGCCGCGGTGTTCGACGTCGAGGAGCGGCGCGCCGCCGAGCTCCCCTCCGGCGCGCTCTACCGCCTCCGCCGCCACTAGGAGGGGTCAGACCCTCCTTACACGAACTGCGCGCTGAGCAGGGGTTCTCGCGGATTGGCCCCGGTAGGGGTCAGACCCCCCTTAGTCTTCGCGCATGAGCTCGCAGCGCGAGAAGGCGGAGGAGCTGCGGCGGCTGCACGGGGCGCCGGAGCCGCTGGTGCTGGTCAACGTGTGGGACGCGGCGAGTGCGCGCGTGGTCGCGGCGGCGCCGGGCGCGCGGGCGATCGCGACCGCCAGCTGGGCGATCGCCGCCGCGCACGGCCTGCCGGACGGCGAAGCGCTGTCGCGGGAAGCGATGATCGCGGCGGTCGGCGTGATCGCGCGGGCGGTCGAGCTGCCGGTGACCGCCGACTTGGAGCGCGGGTACGGGGACGCGCGGCTGACGGTCGAGGCGGCGATCGACGCCGGGGCGGTCGGCTGCAACCTCGAGGACAGCGATGGGGCCGGTGGGCTGTGGCCGGCCGAGGAGCACGCGGCGGTCGTCGCCGCGGCGCGCGCGGCGGGCGAGGCCACGGGCGTGCCGGTGGTCATCAACGCGCGCACCGACGTGTACCTCGCGCCGGACGCGGTGCCGGCCGACGAGCGGCTGGCGGCGGCGATCGAGCGCGGCGAGGCGTACCTGGAGGCGGGCGCGGACTGCATCTTCGTGCCCGGCGTGCGCGACCTGCCGACGCTGGAAACGCTGGCGCGCGAGCTGGGCGGGCGCGTGAGCGTGCTCTGCGGCGCGGGCGGGCCGACACTGGCCGACCTGGCGCAGGCGGGCGTGGCCCGTGTGAGCTACGGCCCCGGCCCGCTCGGCGTGGCACTGGCCGCGCTGTCGCGCGCGGCCGCGGATCTGCACGCGGGCGGCGACCCACCCGCGGACCTCGCGTTCCGCCCGTAGGAGAGCACACGCCGGGGTGCCGCCGGCCGCACGGCGTAGCGGGGGCGGCCGGGCTCAGCCCGCCGCGACGATCAGGGCCCGCGTGCTCACCGGGCCCGTTCGCCGCATGCGGTGCGGGGTCGACGCGTCGAAGCGCAGCGCGTCGCCCTCCGACAGCGCGTGGACGGTGTCCTGCAGCTCGACCTCGATCGCGCCGCGCGCGACGTAGATCGCGATCTCGCCGCTGTCGACGTCGCGCTCGCGCGGCCAGCGGCGGCTCGGCGCCGTCCACTCGCGCAGCACCGGCACGCCCTCGAACAGCGGCAGCTCGCGCATCCCGCCCTCGCCCGCGGCCCCCTCGTCGCGGCGGATGACCGCGACCTCGTCACCCTCGCGCGGCGGCGACCAGAGCCGCGCGACCGGGACGTCCAGCGCCGCCGCCAGCCGCTCGACCGAGCCGAGGCTCGGGCGGGCGAGCCCGCGCTCGACCTGGCTCAAGAAGGGATGCGAGAGCCCGGCCCGGCTGCCGAGGACCTTGAGGGTCAGCTTGCGCTCGCGCCGCAACGCGCGGAGCCGGGCGCCGAAATCCGTTTCGACGCGTCGATGGGGACCACTACCACTAAACACCGTCTTTCAGACTAACGAGGCAGACGCACGGAATCGACGTGGCGCCGGGCGAACTGTCCGTGCGGCCAGGGCCGCTCAGGCGGCGCGGATCAGCGGCGCGCAGGCGCCGCCCAACGCCCGCGCAGCGAGCCCGTCCACCGTCCCGGAATAGCGCACGCGCCCCGCCGCCAGCACGGTCACGGTGGCGGCCGCGCCGGCCAGCGACTCGAGCCGGCGGGCGGACCAGAGCACGGTCCCGCCGTGAGCGACGAAGCGGCCGGCCAGCGCGCGCGTGGTCGCCACCGTCTGCGGGTCGAACCCGGGCGCGGGCTCGTCGATCAGCAGCAGGTCGGGCCGGCTCGCGATCGCGCGCGCCAGGACGAGCCCGCCGGCCTCCACGGTCAGGACCCGATCGGGCGCGTGCAGCGAGCCCGCGGTCGGTGCCAGCTCCCCCGCGAGCACGCGCAGCAGCGTCGTCTTGCCCGCCCAGCGCGGCCCGAGCAGCCCGTGCAGGCGCCCCGGGGCGAGCGCGAGCGTCACACCGTCGAGCGTCGCGCGCGGCCCCGACCGCTGCACGATCGAAGTCAACTCGATCCAGGGGGCCATAAAACGGATCATCTGCCTCTGCATCGACACGCGCACTCGACCAACGGCTAGGGTCGGACGAATGGTGGATATCGACCTCGACGCGCTGGCGCGCGACGCCGCCGACCTCGTCCGCGTCCCGAGCGTGACCGGCGACGAGCACGCCGCGCTGGCGCTCGTGGCCGAGCGCGCCCAGGCGGCGGGCCTGGAGGCCGAGCTCACCCGCCACGACCTGGCGGCGCTGCGCGCCGACCCCGGCCACCCGGGGGAGGAGGCACCGCGCACCGAGCTGTGGGGCGTCACCGCCACGCTGCCGGGCACCAAGCCCGGGCGCGTGTGCGTCAACGGCCACGTCGACGTCGTCGGTCCCGGCACCGAGCCCTGGCCGCGCGACCCGTTCTCCGGCACGATCGAGGACGGGCGCCTGTACGGGCGCGGCGCGGTCGACATGAAGGGCGCCGTCATCGCGGCGCTGCACGCGCTCGCGGCGCTCAAGCGCGCGGGAACGCCCACGCCCGAGGTCGTCCTGCAGGCCGTCGCGTCCGAGGAGGACGGCGGGCTCGGGACGTTCGCGGCGCTCGAGCGCGACGCCGCGTTCGACGCCGCGCTGCTGCCCGAGCCGACCGGCCTGCGCGTGGTCTGCGCCCAGGCCGGCGCGCTGACGTTCCGGGGCGTGATCCGCGGGCGCTCGGCGCACGCCGCCGAACGGCTGGCGGGCTGCTCGGCGATCGACCGTTACGTGCGCGTGCACCTCGCGTTCGCCGAGCACGAGCGCGTGCTCAACGACAACGTCGCGCACCCGCTGATGCGCGCGCTGGAGCTGCCCTACCCGCTGCTCGTCGGCCGCATCAACGGCGGCGAGTGGTCGAGCCAGGTGCCCGACCGGGTCGAGTTCGAGGGCCGCGTCGGGGTGCCGGTGGGCACATCGCCGGACGCGGCGCGGGCCACGCTGCAGGCGGTCGTCGACCGCGCGCTCGACGACGGCGAGGCGCCCTGCGAGCTGACGTGGGAGGGCGGCGCGTTCGCCCCCGGCGAGACCGCGCCCGAGGACCCGTGGGTGGAGACCGTGCGCGCCGCGCTGGCCGCCGAGACCGGCAGCGCGCCGCTGGCCGGCGTGCCCTGGGGCGCGGACATGCGCCTGTTCACCGCCCGCGGCATCCCCGCGGTGATGGTCGGGACGACCGGCATCGAGCGCGCCCACGCGGTCGACGAGTGGGCGTCGCTGGACGAGCTGGCGACCGTCGCGCGGACGATCGCCCGCGCGGTCGCGACCTGGGCGCCCGCGTAGGGCGGGGCGGCGAGTCGCGCGCGGGGGCGGCGAGCCGCGCGGCGGGGGGCGAGCCGCGCGCGGGCGGCGAGCCGCGCGGCGGAGGCGCCGGGGCGGCGAGCCGCGCCGCCGAGCGGCGCGGCCCGACGACCGTCAGACCCGCCCGGTGTCCCGCGCCGCGGCCTCGGCGGCGTCCAGCTTGCGCTCCACGAGGTCGAGCCCGCGATCCCAGAAGCCCGGGTCGGCGAGGTCGACGCCGACGATCGCGCCCAGCTCCTCCGGCGACCGCGAGCCGCCCGCGCGCAGCAGGTCCAGGTACGACGAGGCGAACGCCGGTCCCTCCTCCTCGTAGCGCCCGTACACCGCCAGCGCCAGCAGCTGCCCGTAGGCGTACGCGTACACGTAGCCCGGCGACGCGATGAAGTGGGGCACGTAGGACCACCAGGACCGGTAGCCCTCGGTCACCTCGACCGCGTCGCCCAGCAGCTCTTCCTGCGACTGCGCCCACAGCCCGCCGAAGCGGTCGACGGACAGCTCGCCCTCGTCGCGCCGGGCCGTGTGCACCAGGTCCTCGAAGCGGTTCATCGCCACCTGCCGGAAGACCGTCGCGATCGACCCCTCGATCGACTCGGCCAGCAGCGACAGCCGCGACTCGGCCGACGGCGCCGCGTCCAGCAGCCGCCCGAACACCAGCGTCTCGCCGAACACCGACGCGGTCTCGGCCAGCGTCAGCGGCGTCGCCATGTGGAAGACGCCCTGCCGCGACCCGAGCGCCGCGTGCACGCCGTGCCCGAGCTCGTGCGCGAGCGTCAGCACGTCGCGCCGCAGGTACGTGTAGTTGAGCATCACGTACGGGTGCACGCTCGGCACCCCGTAGGAGCAGAACGCGCCGCCGCGCTTGCCCGGCCGCACGGGCCCGTCGATCCAGCGCTCGTCGAAGAAGCGTCCCGCCAGCGCGCCCAGCTCGTCGCTGAAGGACGAGTACGCGTCGAGCACGAGCGCCTTCGCCTCTGGCCACGCGACCTTCTCCTCGTCGGACGTGACCGCGGCCATGCGGTCGTAGTCCGCGAGCCGGTCGATGCCGAGCAGCTGCGCCTTCAGCCGGTACCAGCGGCGCGGCAGCTCGTAGCGGGAACGGACGGCCTCGACCAGCGCCTGCACGGACTCGTCGGACGCTTCGTTGGACAGGTTGCGCGACGCCAGCCAGTGCGGGTAGGCCCGCAGCCGGTCGTCGGTCATCTTGTCCGCCAGCAGCGTGTTGAACGTGTACGCGCGCGTGCGCAGGCCGGGCGCGAGCGCCTCGGTCACGCACTCGGCGGTGGTCCGCCGCACGGAGCGATCTCCGTCGAACAGCCGCGACAGCGCGATCTCGAGCGCCACCGGCTCCGGCGCGTCCGGCAGCGCCACCGTGATCGCCGCGGTCTGCTCCTCGAACAGCCGCACCCACGCCGAGCGCCCCGAGAGCGCCTTCTCGGTGAGGATCCGCTCCTCCGGCTCGCTCAGCAGGTGCGGCCGGTAGCGGCGCGCGGTGGCGAGGTGGTGGCGCGCGAAGTCGAGCCCCTCGGTCTCGAGCAGCCGCTCGGCGGTGGCGTCGTCGAGCGCCGCCCACTCGAGGTGGAAGAACAGCAGCGAGGTCTCGATCGCCGTGCCCTTCTCCTCGACGCGCTGCAGCAGCGCGCCGCGCGCCGGGTCGGCCGTGTCGATCGAGAACGACAGGTGCGCGTAGGTGCCCGCGCGGCCGGCGATCTCCTCGATCTCGGCCAGCTCGCGCATCGCCGCGATCAGCCCGTCGCCGTCGAGCGCGGCGACCTTACCGGCGTACGCGGCCGCGAACGCCTCGGCGCGCTCCAGCGCGGCGGCGAGCAGCGCGTCCACGGCGGCCTGGGGATCGTCCCCGGCGCCGTCAAGCAGGTGAGAGAGGTCCCACGCGACCTCTTGCAGGTCCGGATCCGTGACGGTCTCGGGGGTCATGCCCCAAAGGCTACGAAGGCAGCGGCGCGGAAGCGCCGGAGGCGCGCAGACCGTCGATCAGGATCGCGGCGTGGCGCCGCCACGCCTGCGGGCACTCATGGGTCTTGCGCGCGCCGATGCCGATCCCGCACATGATCATCGGGATGTCGTCGAGCACGAGGTCGGACCGCAGCTGCCCGGCCGTCTGGGCGCGCCGCATCAGCTCGCCGTAGACGTCGTAGAGCTCCTTCAGCAGCGGCTCGGGCACGGGCATCGGCCCGGTCAGCTCGCCGACGATCTCCGAGAACGAGCGGTCCGACGCGGTCAGCTCCGCGCCCGCCATCAGCGCGCCCGTGAAGCCGTCCCACGGATCGGGGGCCTCGAGCGCCTCGCGCCCGGCCGCGAGGATGCGTTCGAAGCGGTCGGTCGCGAGCGCCTCGACCAGCGCCTCCTTGGTCGGGAAGTGGCGGTAGACGGTGCCGACGCCCACGCCTGCGCGGCGCGCCACGTCGTCCATCTGCGCGTCGTGCCCGCGCTCGGCGAACGCGACCTGCGCCGCCTTCAGGACCCGCTCGCGGTTGCGCCGCGCGTCGGCTCGGAGAGGGCGGCGGGCAAGCGTGTCCATGTACCGAGGGTATTGCTTGACAAACGGAACGTCAATTCCGTATCGTTCAAGCAGAACCGGAACTCCACTTCCTCTTCCTCCCCAGGGGTCACTTTCCAATGTCTCACACCCAAGAGCGCAAATGGCTCGCGCTAGCACTACTCGCGCTGGCCCAATTCGTGGTCGTCCTGGACGCCTCGATCGTCAATGTCGCGCTGCCGTCGATCGGCACGGCGCTGCACTTCAACCAGGACGACCTGTCGTGGGTGGTCAACGCCTACACGCTCACGTTCGGCGGCTTCCTGCTGCTGGGCGGGCGCATGGCGGACCTGCTCGGCCGCCGCCGGCTGTTCGTCGCCGGCCTGATCCTGTTCGCCGGTGCATCGCTGGCCGGCGGCCTCGCGCAGAGCGACGTCTGGCTGATCGCCGCGCGCGCGGTTCAGGGCCTCGGCGCGGCGCTGCTCTCCCCGGCCGCGCTCTCGCTGGTCACGGTGATCTTCAAGGAGGGCTCCGAGCGCAACAAGGCGATGGGCGTCTGGGGTGCGGTCGCCGGCTCCGGCGGCGCCGCCGGCGTGCTGCTGGGCGGCATGCTGACCGAATGGGCCGGCTGGGAGTGGGTGCTGTTCGTCAACGTGCCGGTCGGCTTGGCGGCGGCGTTCTTCGCCGCGCGCATCCTGCCCGAGTCGCGCGTCGAGGGCTCCCGCCACTTCGACGTCGCCGGCGCGGTCACGGTGACCGCGGGCCTGTCGCTGCTCGTCTACGCGCTGGTCGACGCCAACTCGGCCGGCTGGGGCTCGACGCAGACGATCGTGCTGCTGGCGATCGCGGCGGCGCTGATCGGCACGTTCGTGGTGATCGAGCGCCTGAGCCAGGCGCCGCTGGTGCCGTTCCCCGGGATCTTCCGGATCCGCTCGATCACCGGCATCAACGTCACCGCGGTGCTGATCGCGATGGCGCTGTTCTCGACGTTCTTCTTCATCTCGCTCTACATGCAGCAGGTGCTCGGCTACGACGCGCTCGAAGCCGGCGTCGCCTACCTGCCGCTGGCCGTCGGGATCATCGTCTCGGCCGGCCTGGCGTCCGGGCTGGTGACGCGCTTCGGCGTCAAGCCCGCGCTCGTGTCCGGGCTGGCGCTGGTCGCGATCGGGCTCTACTGGTTCGCCCAGATCTCGCCGAACGGCACCTACGTCGGCGACATCCTGTTCCCGGCGCTGATCTTCGCGCTCGGGCTCGGGTTCGCGTTCGTGCCGATGATGGTGGCCGCCTCGGCCGGCGTCGAGCCGCACGAGGCGGGCCTGGCGTCCGGCCTGATCAACACGTCCCAGCAGGTCGGCGGCGCGCTCGGGCTGGCGGTGCTGGTCGCGATCGCGAACGCGCGCACGGACTCGCTGGCCGAGGCCGGGAGCCGCATGCCGGTCGCGCTGACCGAGGGCTTTCAGGCGGCGCTGACCGTGGGCGCTGGAGTCGCGATCGCCGGCGCGCTGCTCGCGCTGCTGCTGGTCGGCAACGTCAAGAGCGAGGCGGACGTCGACGGCGAGCTGGTGCCGGTCACGTCGTAGCCAGCAGCGCGCGCCAGACCGCGAGCTGCAGCGAGCGCGCCTCGACCCACAGCGCCAGCTCCCCAGGGTCGAGGGCGACGCCGGAGGCGGCCAGGGCCGCCTCCGCGCGCTCGCCGCCGTCGCGGGTGAGCTTCATGCACGCCGCGTCCCAGCCGAGCGGCCCGAGGCACGTGTCCTCCCAGTCGTTCCAGAGCGGGCCGGCGGGCGTGTTGATGACGTTGTTGAGGTGCGCGTCGCCGTGCAGGGGCTGAACCGGCGAGCGCAGCGAGCCGAGCGTCGCGTGCAGCTCCTCGATCCGCGCGAGCAGCTTGGCGGCGGTGACGCCGTCGAGCTGCTCCTCGGCGGCGAGCGTCGCCAGCAGCGCTTCGGCCTCGGTCACGCCGGTCAGGACGGGCAGCGACCCGCTGTAGGTGTGCAGCACCTCGTGGCAGTAGCGCAGGCCCTCGCCGGCCGCGACCGGGTTCGCCGGCTCGCCGGTGTCCTGCGCGTAGGTCCAGAAGCTCAGGACGCGGCCGTCGTACTCGTGCGGGCCGGGTGGGAGCTCGGCGCTGGGCGCCACGACCGGCGCGCCGGCGTCCGCCAGGTGCGCGGCGATCGCGAGCTCCCGCCGCTGCCAGGCGACGCCCGGCCGCACGCGCGCGATCGTTCCCGCCACGCGCGCGACCACCGGCGCGGGGCGCAGGTGGACGAGCACGTTGAGCTGATCGCGCAGGATCACCGCGTCGTCGGCGCGCAGTCCGTGGGCGCGCGCGACCGCGACCGCGGCGGCCAGTGCGCCGTGGTCGATCGAGTCGCGCGCCATCCCGTTCAGGTTAGGAGCGTCACCTCCGCAGCACGCTCGAGCCCGCGCCTTGGCGGCCGGAGTCCCCCGCCCAGCGGGCGACGAAGTCGGTCCTGCCGCGGCGGAGCGTGAACGTGGCGGTGAAGCGCCCGCCGTTCGCGCCGGCGGTGACGACCTGCTCGCGCCAGGTCGAGCCCTGGCGGGCGGAGACGACGATCGGCTCCCCGCCCTGGGCGCCCTTGAGCGCGCCGCGGACCGTCACCCTGCGGCCGCTGCGGCTGACGCTCGAGAGCGTCAGCGTCGACCGGCTGCCGGCGTCGCCGCCGCTGCCGGTGGTGAACAGGCTGCGCGACTGCCCGCCGGTGGTCGCGAGCGCGTACGCGCGCGTGGCGGTCGGGCTGACCACGACGTCGGCGAACGGGAACGCGCCGGCGGCGATCCGCTGCGGACGCCAGTGGCGGCCGCCGTCGGACGTCCGCAGGACGTACGCGCCGCCGCGGTCGGCCGGGTAGGCGCCGAGCGTCAGATAGCCACTGGTGGCGCTCCCGAACGCGAGCGAGATCCCGCGGCTGGTGCCGACCGCGGGCAGCTGGGTCCAGCGGCGGCCGCCGTTGACCGTGCGCCAGACGCGGCCGGCGGTGTCGAGCGCGTAGCCGTTGCTGGCGGACGTCATGTCGACGTCCTTCAAACGGGCGGGGCGCCTGATCGTGCGCCAGTGGCGGCCGCGGTCGGTGGTGCGGATCAGCGCCGTCGGGCCGAAGGCGAAGATCGCGCTGCCGGCGCGGTCCAGGCTGCCGACCGCGGCGTGGCCGACCTGCGTGAACGCGCCGCCACCGGTCGCGCGGCGGACGCCGCGGGGGCCGGCCAGCAGGACCGTGTCGCCCGCGGTCAGGACGGCCTTCGGCGCCTGGGTCGTCCCGGCGTCGATCGGCTGCCAGGACGCGCCGCCGTTGGTCGTCCGCAGCAGGCCGCCGCGCGCGTCCAGGACGTAGCCGGCGTCGGCGGAGGTGAACGACGCGTCGCGCAGGTCGGCGCTGGTGGCGACGTTGATCGCGGTCCAGGTGACGCCGTTGTCGGTCGTGCGCGCGATCTGGCCGGCGGCGCCGAGCGCGAACGCGATGTTCGGCGCGGGGCCGAGCCGCAGCCCGAAGCGGAACGAGCCGCCGATGTCCCCGCCGACCGGCGTGTAGTTGACGCCGGCGTCGTCGGAGACGACGGTCGCGCCGCCCGCGCCGGCCGCGACCGCGCGCGTGACGCTCGCGAACCCGGCCGCGTAGATCGGGGCGGTGGACGCGGTGATCGGCGTGCTGGTGATGCCGCCGTCGTCGGTGCGATAGACGCGGTCGCCGCGGTCGGTGGTCAGCAGGCAGAGGTTCTCGGTCGCGCAGCCGATGCCGGTGATCGTGGCGTCGGCGCCGCGCGTGGCCCACGTGACGCCGGCGTCGTCGGAGCGCAGCAGCGTGCCCGGGCCGAACGCGTAGAACGTGGTGGGGGAGACGGCGCGCACGCGCTGGACGTTGCCGGGGACGTTCAGGCTGGCGGGCGTCCACGACGCGCCGGCGTCGGTGGTGCGGTAGGCGGTCGTCGTGCCGGCGATGAAGACGATGCCGGCCGTGGGGGACGTGAAGATCGCGTCGGCGGGGAGGGCGCCGCCGCCGCCGGAGCTCGCGCGCGTGCCCGGGATCGCGGTGCCGCGGCCGAACGTCTGGCCGCCGTCGGTGGTGCGCAGGACGTTGCCGTCGCGCAGCAGCAGGTAGCCGACCTGCGGGTCGACGAAGGCCGTGGCGGCGACCGGGTCCGGGCAGCTCGTCTCGGCGAGCACGAACAGCTTGCGGAACGTCTTGCCGCCATCGTCGGAGCGGCGCACGACGCAGCCGTTGCCGCCGAGGATGGTGAGGACGTCCGGTGTGATCACCTGCAGGCGGGTGAGGTCCTGCGACGTGCCGGTGGCGAGGCCGGTCCAGGTGGCGCCGCCGTCGTCGGTGCGCAGCGCCGTGCCGTCGTCACCGATGGCGTAGCCGCGGCCGGCGACGAAGTCCATCGCGCGGATCGTCGTCCCCTGGGGCGTCGGGTTGCCCCACTGCCAGCCGCTCTGGCTGACCTGCACCGAGGCGACGGCGGCCGGAACCGGGCACGCCGCGAGCAGGCCGAGGGCGGCGCATGCGCCCAGAAAAGCCCTGGTATTCACGTACTTCTCCTCGCTTGGAGCGGACGGTGGAGCTTCTAACGGGGGGCAGGGCTCGATGTTGCGGGGACGAGCAGCCGGGCGTTGCGATCGGCGCGGGTGCCGGCGAAGTGCTGAGGGCGTCCGCCCTGGGCGTCGAGGTACGCGAGCTCTCTCGAGATCCGCGCGAGGCGGCCGCCGTCGTGGTCGACCATCCAGGTCTCGAGGGCGACGCCGCGGGTGGTGGCGCGGAGGCGGAACATGCGGGCCTGCTGGGGGAAGTCGGCGAGCGAGGAGGTCGTGATGCGCCAGTAGCGGCCGCGTCGCTCGATGCGGTTCTTGTGCGAGTCGCCGGCGATCGTGGCGACGACGTTGGGGGCGTGGTCGAGGATGCTGAGCGCCGGCTCGGGGAGCGGGTTGTGCGAGAAGACGAGCACCCATCTGCGGGTCTGCAGCTGGCGCTGGAGCGTCTGGAGCTGCTGCGGGTTCACCCGCGCCTGGCTGGTGCCGTCGCGGTTGACGGTGTCGATCAGGATCGCTCTCACGCTCTGATTGAGGTCGATGGTTGTGCGTTGGTGGATGCGCCGCTCGGCTTCACCCGGCTGGTTGAGGCGGCGCTGCGGGTCGGGCGGTGTGTGCGTGTAGTCGAGCGGGAGCGCGCCGGCGAGGGCGGCGGCGACGGCCTGCTGGGCGCTCTGCTCGTCGCGAGGCGGGCGCGCGCGAGGGTCGAGCGCGGTGGCGGCGCGGTCGCCGGTCGCGAGCGCGTCGATCGCGGGGGTGGGCGGGACCTCCCCCTGGGCGAGCACGTCGTGGTTGCCGACGAGCGCGTACCAAGGGGCGTCGAGGCCGGCGGCTTTGAACGGGCGCTGGGCGGCGTCGAGGACGCCGGGGTGGACGGGCGCGTCGTGGTCGGGGCGGTAGTAGAACGGGTCGGCGGAGTCGGGGGACTGGACGCCGTCGTAGCCGGGCGCGCCGCTGTCGGGGTGGACGGTCCTGCCGTTCAGCGTGTCGAGCGCCATGGTCAGCTCGTTGCGCTGGGCGTTGTCGGTGATGTCGCCGGTGAGGAAGACGGCCTGCGGGTGCTCGCGGTTGAGCGCGCGGACCGCGGCGTCGAGCGTCTGGGTGGAGAACGCCTCCTGGGGGCGGAACGTGGACGTGAACGGCGGGCCGAGGCGGTCGAGGAACGGCACGCGCGCGGGCGACTCCTCGTCGCGGACGTGCAGGTCGGTGAGCTGGGCGAACGTCGCGAGCGTGCGGCCGGGGGTCGCGCGCGGGCCGCGGTCGATCAGCGGCTCGCCCGGGCCGCGCTCGAGGAACCCGTCCCCGTTCTGGTCCACCAGCGTCGCCTTGAGCGTCGAGCCGCCGCGGGGTGCCGCGGGCAGCGCGTCGCCGGCGCCGCACGCGGAGAGGGCGAGCGCGGAGAACGCGAGGGCGGCCGCGGCGATCGCGACTGCCGCGGCCGCGGCCCGCCGCCCCGCGCGCGTCTCGCCGCCGCGACGCCCCGCGCGCGTCCCGCCTCCGCGCGGCTCGCGGCCGCGCGCCTCGCCGGCCCGCATCACTCCTCCCTCAACCCGGCGACGACGGGCTCCCGCATCACTCGGCGGGCCACCAGGGCGGTCGCGAGGGCGGCGAGCGCCAGCAGGCCGAGCACGACCAGCGCGACCTGGCCGCGCGTCGGGGCGAGCGGCAGCGCGGCGTATCCGGCTGCGAAGTGCGCGACGAGCGGGCCGAAGGCGACCACTTCGAGCAGGATGCCCGCGACCGCCGCCGGGATCGCGACCGCCGCGGCCGCGCCGGCGAGCACGAGCGCGACCGAGGTGCCGTCGGCGCCGAGTGCGCGCAGCAGCGCGACCGCGCCGCGCCGCTCGCTGGCGGTCATCGCCAGCGCCTGGGCGAGCGCGTACAGGCACACGAGCCCGACCGCGAATCCGACGCCGCGCAGCACCGCCGCCAGCACCGCGAGGAACGCGGCGTCGTCGGTCTGCGCGGCGCCGACGGGGCGCAGCGTGGCGCCGAGGCCGACGAGCCGGCGCGTCACCGCCGTGCGGTCGGCACCGGCGTCGAGCCGCACGACCACCTGCGAGGTCAGGTCCGGGCGCAGCGCGAGCAGCCGCCGCGGGGAGATCCAGGCGATCCGCCCGTCCTGCTCGAGCGCGCGGACGATCCCGCTCACGCGGAAGCGGAGCTCCCCGCCGTCAGGGATCTGAACCGCGAGCACGCTGCCGGGTTGCAGGCCGAGGGCGTCCGCGAGCCCGACGCCGACCTCCGCCTCGCCGGACCCGCGCAGGCGCCGGCCCGCGGCCAGCGGCGGCGCCTCGAAGCGCGTGTGGTCGCCGGGAAACGCGATCAGCCGCACCGGCTCGCCGAGCCGGAAGCTGTCGGCCGCGTCGACGCTGTAGCGCTCGCCGACCGCGGCGACCCCGGGCAGCCGCGCGGCCGCTCCGAGCTCCGAGCGGTCGAGCTCGACCGCGAGCTGGTAGCGCTTCCCGAGCGTTCCGGGATCGTCGCGCAGCCGCTCGAGCAGCGACGCGAGCGCGAGCATCAGCGTCACCACGCCCGCGCACACGGCGATCGTCGCGACCGCCGCGACCCACCGCCCCCGCGCCGCGGTCGCGAACCGCACACCGAGCCGCAGCAGCCCGCCACCCCCCGGGTCAGACCCCTTAACGCGGCGTTCGTACGAAAACCCCTGCTCAGAGCGAGATCGCAGTGTTGAGGGGTCTGACCCCTCAATGGGGCGGGGGACAGAGCGGGGGAGGTCGCCGCCGCGCAGGATCTCGACCGGTGGGCGGCGGGCCGCGCGCCACGCGGGCCAGGTCGCTGCGGCGACGACGACGGCCACGATCGCGAGCAGCGCGAGCGCCAGCGGGCCGAGCAGTGCGAGGCCCGGGCCGAGCTCGTTGAGCGCCGCGAGCAGGTTCGCCGCCGGCGCGGCGATGACCAGCGCGCCGAGCGCGAGGCCGAGCGCGGCCGCCGGGACGGCCAGCAGCGCCGCCTCGAGCGCCTGGCGCGCCGCGATCGCGCCCGGATCGAACCCGAGCGCGCGCTGGACGCCGAACGCGGTCAGCCGCCGCTGCGTCTCGGCGTGCGCGCTCGCCGCCAGCATCGTCCCGGCCGCGACCAGCGCCACGAGCGAGAACGCGACCAGCAGCGCGATCACGATCCCCGCCGCCTGCGAGAGCAGCACCCGCACGCCCGTCCGCGTCACGAACTGCAGGCGCCCGAGCCCGAACGCGACCGCGCGCGCCTGGGTCAGCGTGACGTCGGCCTTCGACGGGTCGTGCAGCCACAGCAGCGCGGTGTCCGGCCGCACGCGGACCGCGCGCGGCGCGCGGTTGATGCGTTCCTGCTCGGTGACGTACACCCGGGCGGTGCTGGCCAGCGGGTACGCGACGTTGTCCGGCGACACCGCGATCCCGGCGACGCGCAGCGCGCCGTACCGCTGCAGGACGAGCCGGTCCCCGACCGCGATCCCCCACTCCCGGGCCAGCCCGCGCTCGACCACGACCTCGCCGACCGAGCCGTCCCGCAGGTCGCGCCCGGCCACGATCGCGTAGCCGCGCCGCCCGCCGAGCAGCGTCGTGATCGCGCCTTTGCGGGTGACGTGGGCGCCGAACCGCAGCCGGCGGTCGAGCTCCTCCGCGCGGTAGGAGCGGGCCGCGAGGTTCGGGAGCGCGGAGACCCGTGCGTCGACGTCGCGCAGCGGCGTGCGCGAGAAGCGCGCGATCACGTCCGGCAGGTCCGCCCGCGACGCGCTGCGCTCGAACCCGGTCGCGAGCGAGTAGCCGACCGTGGTCGCGACGCCGACGACGAGCGAGGCGGCGAGCACGCCGGCGGCGGCGAGCCACGCGCGCCCGCGCCGCGCCCGCAGCGCCGCGAGCGCGTCACGGATCACGGCTGGGCCGCGCTGAGAGGGGCTCGATGGCGCGCGGCCGGGACGCGGTGGTGCGCGGGGGAGCCGGCGCGACGCGGCGCGTCACGCCTCCACCAGCCGCCCGTCTCGCAGCGTCAGCACCCGGTCCGCGATGTCCGCCGCCGCCGTCTCGTGCGTGACCATCACGACCGCCCGCCCCGACGACGCGCTCGAGCGCAGCAGCGCGAGCACCTCGGCCCCCGCGGCGACGTCCAGGTTCCCGGTCGGCTCGTCGGCCAGCAGCAGCGCCGGGTCGTTGACCAGGGCGCGCGCGAGCGCGAACCGCTGCTGCTCCCTACCCGACAGCTGCGCCGGCAGCGCGCCGGCGACGGCGCGGAGCCCCAACCCGTCAATCAACGACCGCGCCCGCGCCGGCGCGTCCGGCGCGGCGCCCCGCACCCGCCCCGCGAGCAGCACGTTCGCCTCCCCCGTCAGCTCCGGCAGCAGATGGAAGAACTGGAAGACGAACCCGATCCGGCGCCGCCGCAACCGCGACAGCTCCCGCGAGCCCGCCTCGGTCACCGACACGCCGCAGACGGAGATCGACCCCGCGTCGGCCCGGTCGAGCCCGCCCAGCAGGTGCAGCAGCGTCGACTTCCCGGTCCCGGAGCGCCCGAGGATCGCGACGACCTCGCCGGCCTGCACGGTCAACCCCGCGCAGTCGAGCACCCGCCGCGCCGCCCGGCCCTCGCCGAACGTCTTGACGACGCCGTCGGCGAGGACCACGGCCCGGCCGGCTACGACGCGGGCTGGAACTCCATCGCGCACGAGTTCATGCAGTACCGCAGCCCGCCGCGGTCGCGCGGGCCGTCCTCGAACACGTGGCCCAGGTGCCCGCCGCAGCGGCGGCAGACGACCTCGGTGCGGACCATCCCGTGCGACACGTCGCGCCGCACCTCGACGGCGTCCGCGACCTTCGGCTCCGTGAAGCTCGGCCAGCCGGAGCCGGACTCGAACTTCGTCTCGGAGTCGAACAGCTCGGCGCCGCAGCCCGCGCAGCGGTACGTGCCGTCGTCATGGTGATCCCAGTACTTCCCGGTGAAGGCCCGCTCGGTCCCGGCCTTGCGGAGCACCGCGTACTGCTCGGGCGTCAGTTCCTCGCGCCACTGCGCGTCAGTCTTCTCGACAGTCTCCATGCCCATACGGTCCAGGCTACCCCGGATCCGTTACGCGCAGGGTACGGTCAGGCGTGCGCGGCGCGGGCGTGGCGCCGCTCGGCGCCCGGGCCGCGGCGCGTGAAGCGCCCGAGGAACCGCCGCGAGTGCACGACCCGCCCGCGGCTGCCGCGACGCAGGGCCTTGGCCCGCTCGTCGGCGATCATTGTCATGAGAGCCGGATGCATGACAAGCATCTTCGCCCTGAGACACCCCCCGTACATCGGGCGTCCGCGCCGACATCCGGGCCCTCAGGCCTTACCTCGAGCGCGCGCCGGTCTTAGGCGCGCTAGCGTCTCACGCCCCTTAGACCGAAGACCGACCCTGGAGGCCGCGTTGTCCGTCGCAGCAGACCGGACCACCCTCGACGAGCTCTGCGTCAACACGATCCGCACCCTGTCGATGGACGCGGTACAGAAGGCGAACTCCGGCCACCCGGGCACGCCGATGGCGCTCGCGCCGCTCGCGTACGTCCTCTACACGCGCACGATGAAGCACGCGCCCGAGCAGCCGGACTGGCCGGACCGCGACCGCTTCGTGCTCAGCTGCGGCCACGCGTCGATGCTCCTGTACTCGACGCTGTACCTGACCGGGTACGGCCTCACGCTCGAGGACCTCAAGAACTTCCGCCAGCTCGGCTCGCCGACCGCCGGCCATCCCGAGTACGGCCACGCGAAGGGCATCGAGACCACGACCGGTCCGCTCGGCCAGGGCATCAGCACCGCGGTCGGCATGGCGCTCGCCGAGCGCATGCTCGCCGCCCGCTTCAACACCTCCGACCACGAGGTCGTCGACCATCACACGTACGTGATCGCGTCCGACGGCGACCTGCAGGAGGGCGTCGCGTCCGAGGCCAGCTCGCTCGCCGGCCACCTCGGCCTGGGCAAGCTGATCGCCTTCTACGACGACAACCACATCTCGATCGAGGGCGACACGGCGCTGTCGTTCTCCGAGGACGTCGGCGCCCGCTACGAGGCGTACGGCTGGCACGTCCAGAACCTGCACGAGGAGATCGCGCTCGAGCGCCTCGAGGAGGCGCTCGCCGAAGCCCGCGCGGTCACCGACAAGCCGAGCCTGATCATCGTCCGCACGCACATCGCGCCGGGCGCCCCGAACAAGCAGGACACGCACGGCGCGCACGGCTCCCCGCTCGGTGACGAGGAGATCCGCCTCACCAAGGAGATCTACGGCTACCCGAGCCTGGAGCCGTTCTACGTCGCCGACGATGCGCTCGCGCACTTCCGCGAGTGCATCGAGCGGGGGAACGCCCAGGCGGCCGAGTGGCACGAGCGCTTCGAGGCCTACCGCGCCGCGCACCCGGACCTGGCCGCCGAGTTCGAGCGGATCCTGCGCCGCGAGCTTCCCGCCGGCTGGGACGCCGACCTCCCCAAGAAGGGTCCCGAGGCGGGCATGATCGCGACCCGCAAGTCCTCGAGCGACGTGATCCAGTGGGCGGCCGCGCACGTCCCGGAGCTGATCGGCGGCTCGGCCGACCTGGCGCCGTCCACGCTGACGAACATCGACGGCGGCGGCAGCGTCGAGAAGGGCGACTACAGCGGCCGCAACCTGCACTTCGGCATCCGCGAGCACGGCATGGGCGCGATCGTCAACGGGCTCACGCTGGGCGGCTTCAGGGCGTTCGGCGCCGGCTTCTTCATCTTCAGCGACTACATGAAGGCGTCGCTGCGGCTGGCCGCGATCATGCGGATCCCGAGCATCTTCGTCTTCACGCACGACTCGATCGGCGTCGGCGAGGACGGCCCGACCCACCAGCCGATCGAGCAGCTCGCGACGCTGCGCGCGACGCCGAACTTCAACGTGGTCCGGCCGGGTGGCTTCAACGAGACCGCGCTCGCCTGGCGGTTCGCCCTGCGGGCCACCGAGACCCCGACCGCGCTCGCGCTGAGCCGCCAGGGCGTCCCGACCTGGGACCCGCAGGACGTCCCGGACGACGCGATCGAGCGCGGCGCCTACGTGCTCGCCGACGACGAGGACCCGCAGGTGATCCTGATGGGCTCCGGCTCGGAGGTGCACGTCGCCGACGACGCGCGCAAGCTCCTGCAGGCGCAGGGCATCCGCGTGCGGCTGGTGAGCATGCCGTGCCTGGATCGCTTCGCCGAGCAGGACCAGGCCTACCGCGACAGCGTCCTGCCGCCGGCGATCAAGGCGCGCGTCGCGGTCGAGGCCGCGGCGGCGCTCGGCTGGCACCGCTGGGTCGGCGACCACGGCGACGTGGTGGCGATGGAGAGCTTCGGCGCCAGCGCGCCCGCGGGCGCGCTGTACAAGCACTTCGGGTTCACGGGCGAGCACGTCGCCGAGCGCGCCCGCGCCGTGCTCGAGCGTTTGTGAACGACGGGGCTGCGCGCGCCACGCGCGGCGCGCGCAGTTCGCTAGCGTCCACCACGATCTGAAGCCCGCACGGAGGAACCGAGCATGAGCGACGTCACGACCATCGAGGCCGACGTCCCCGAGCGCTACGCGGATGCGGTCTCCACACGCCTGCGCCGGGCCGCGGACGAGGACGTCGTGGCCCGCGTCTGGCGCAAGGACGGCACGCTGTGGGCGCCCGCGCGGACGCCTGAAGTCACCAACCGGCTGGGCTGGCTGGACATCGCCGACCGCGAGCGCGAGCGCCTGGACGCGTACACGGCCTTCGCCGAGGGCCTGCGCGCCGAGGGCTACCGCGACGCGGTCGTGCTCGGCATGGGCGGCTCGAGCCTCGCGCCCGAGGTGTTCCGGCAGGCGTTCGAGCGCGAGGGCCTGCACGTGCTCGACTCGACGCACCCGGACCAGGTGCGCGCGGTCCTGAACGCGATCGACCTCGACCGCGCGCTGATGATCGTGTCGAGCAAGTCCGGCGGGACGATCGAGCCGAACTCGATGTTCAAGGCCTTCCACGCGCGCCAGGGCGACGGGACGCACTTCGCGGCGGTCACCGACCCCGGCTCGAGCCTGGAGGCGCTGGCCGCCGAGCACGGCTTCCGCGAGGTCTTCCACGGCGACCCGGACATCGGCGGGCGCTACAGCGCGCTGTCGCCCTTCGGGCTCGTTCCCGCGGCCGCCGCGGGCATCGACCTGGCGCCGATCCTCGAAGGGGCGATCGGCGCGGCCGAGGAGTGCCGCGGCGAGGCGGGCAACGCGGGCCTGTGGCTCGGCTGCGCGCTCGGCGAGCTCGCCCGCCAGGGCCGCGACAAGCTCACGTTCGTGGTCGACGAGCCGCTGACCGCGTACGGCCTGTGGGCCGAGCAGCTGGTCGCGGAGTCGACCGGCAAGCTCGGCACCGGCATCCTGCCGATCGCCGACGAGCCGCTGCTGGACCCCTCCGCGTACGGGGACGACCGCGTGTTCCTGCGGATCGCGGTCGGCGACGGCGACCCGCTGGCCGCGCTGCGCGACGCCGGCCATCCGGTGATCACGATCCGCGCGCTCGGCCCGGCCGATCTCGGGCGGATCTTCTTCCTGTCGGAGTTCGCGGTCGCGGTCGCCGGCTGGGCGCTGGAGATCAACCCGTTCGACCAGCCGAACGTGCAGGAGGCCAAGGACAACACCACGCGCGTGCTCAACGAGGGGTCGCCGGGGCTGGATCCGGGCACGCTGAACACGTTGACCGCGGACCTGGCGCCGCCGTCGTACGTCGCGATCATGGGCTATCTGCCGTACTCCGAGGAGACCGAAGCGGCCGTCGCGCGCCTGCGGGCCGCGCTGATGGAGCGCCACCGGGTCGCGACCACGTGGGGCTACGGGCCCCGCTTCTTGCACTCGACCGGGCAGTTCCACAAGGGCGGCCCGAAGACCGGCCGATTCCTGCAGCTCGTGGACGAGCCGGTCGAAGACCTGGATGTGCCGGGTGAGCCCTACACCTTCGCCACGCTGATCCGGGCCCAGGCGGACGGCGATCTCCAGACGTTGCGCAGCCACGGCCTGCCCGCCGTGCGCGTCACGGTCGGCGACATCGACGCGATCAAGGAGCAGCTCTAGTCATGCAGATCGGTTTCGTCGGCCTCGGCAAGATGGGCGGGAACATGGTCCATCGGATCGAGCGCGACTCGGACCACGAGGTCGTGGCCTTCGACCCCAACCCGGACGCGGTCGCGACCGCCGAGGGCAACGGCGCGACCGGCGCCGCTTCGCTGGAGGAGCTCGTCGCCAAGCTCACGGCCCCGCGGCTCGTGTGGCTGATGGTGCCGTCGGGCGAGATCACGGAGACGACGATCGCCAAGCTCGCCGGCCTGCTCGAGGCCGGCGACACGATCGTCGACGGCGGCAACTCCAACTGGCACGACGACCAGCGGCGCGCGGAGGAGCTCAAGCCGCGCGGCATCCGCTACGCGGACGTCGGCACCAGCGGCGGCGTCTGGGGGCTGGACGTCGGCTACTGCATGATGGCCGGCGGACCCGACGAGTCGATCGCGCAGCTGGCCCCGATCCTCGACGTGCTCGCGCCGCCGGACGGCTGGCGCCACTTCGGGCCCACGGGCGCCGGGCACTTCGTCAAGATGGTCCACAACGGCGTCGAGTACGGGATGATGCAGGCCTACGCGGAGGGCTTCGACCTGATGCACAAGGCGGAGTTCCCGATCGAGCTCAAGGAGGTCGCGGGCCTCTGGAACCGCGGCTCGGTCGTGCGCTCGTGGCTGTGCGAGCTGGCCGAGCGCGCCTTCGAGCAGGAGGGCAACGACCTCGGCAGCCTGCAGGGCTACGTCGACGACTCCGGCGAGGGCCGCTGGATGATGGCCGACGGCATCGAGCTGGCGGTCCCGACGCCCGCGCTGGCCGCGTCGCTGTACGCGCGCTTCTACTCGCGCAAGGAAGGCGACTACGCCGCGCGCGTCCTGGCCGCGCTGCGCAACCAGTTCGGCGGGCACGCGGTCAAGAAGGTCGAGGAGACCTGATGGCGGTCGACGTCACGCCCGACCTGCAGGCGCTGGGCGAGAACCCGCTGATCGAAGGGCTCGAGCGGCTGCCCGTGCCCGCGACGACGCTGGTGATCTTCGGCGTCACCGGCGACCTCGCGCACCGCAAGCTGCTGCCGGCGCTCTACAACCTCGCGCACGAGGGCGCGCTGCCCGAGCGCTTCAACCTCGTCGGCGTGTCACGCCGCGACATCCCGGTCGAGGAGTTCCGGGACATGGCGCGCCAGTCGATCCAGAAGTACTCGCGCCGCGAGCCGGACCCGACCGTGCTCGACGGTCTGCTGGAGCGCGTGCACTACGTCGGCTTCTCGTTCAACGACGTGCCGGCCTACACGCGCCTGCACGAGACGCTCGACCGGCTCGACGCCGAGGGCGGCGGCAAGCTCAACCGCAACTACTACCTGTCGACCGCGCCGGAGTACTTCCCGGTGATCGTCAAGGCGCTCAAGGCGGCCGAGCTCAACTACGACCCGGACGTGGACGTCCGCTGCATCATCGAGAAGCCGTTCGGGGTCGACCTCGAGTCCGCGCGCGAGCTGCAGGCGGTCGTCGACCACGTCTTCCGCGAGCAGCAGGTGTACCGGATCGACCACTACCTGGGCAAGGAGACCGTCCAGAACGTGATGGCGTTCCGGTTCGCGAACTTCATGTTCGAGCCGGTCTGGAACCGCAACTACATCGACCACATCCAGATCACCGCGGCCGAGGACATCGGCATCGGCACGCGCGCCGGGTACTACGACTCCTCCGGCGCGCTGCGCGACCTCGTGCAGAACCACATGCTGCAGCTGCTGACGCTGGTCTGCATGGAGCCGCCGTCGTCGTTCGAGGCCGACAAGGTCCGCGACGAGAAGGTCAAGGTCCTGCACGCGATCACGCCGCCGACGCCCGAGGAGGTCCGGCGCGACACGGTGCGCGCGCAGTACACGGCGGGCGTCGAGGGCGGCGAGGAGGTCGGCGGCTACCTCGACGAGGACGGCGTGCCGGCGGACTCGCGTACGGAGACGTACGCGGCGCTGCGGCTGGAGGTCCACAACTGGCGCTGGGCGGGCGTCCCGATCTTCCTGCGCACCGGCAAGCGCCTGGCGCGCAAGGTCACCGAGATCGCGGTGCAGCTCAAGCCGGTGCCGCACCTGGCGTTCCAGTCGCACGGCTCGGTCGGCGTGCAGCCGAACCAGCTCGTGCTGACGATGCAGCCCAACGAGGGCGTCTCGCTCTCGCTGGGGGCGAAGATCCCGGGCTCGAGCATGCGGATCCGGCCGGTCAACATGGAGTTCCTGTACGGCTCGGCGTTCATGTCGCAGTCGCCGGAGGCCTACGAGCGCCTGATCCTGGACGCGATGCGCGGCGAGGCGACGCTGTTCACGCGGTCCGACGAGGTGATCGCCCAGTGGTCGATCATCGACCCGATCCTGAAGGCGTGGGCGGAGGACGCCGAGCCGCTGCACACGTACGCGTCCGGCTCCAGCGGCCCGCGGGCCGCCGACGAGCTGATCGCGCCGCACCGCTGGAGAGGGCTCTAGTGGACGACGTCTGGGCCGAGGACGACACCACGCCGGCCGCGATCGAGGCCGCCCTGCGGCGGATGTTCGCCCAGCGGCACAAGGAGGAGCGCGCATATGTCCCGGCGCGCGTGATGAACATGGTCGTGGTCGTGGAGAAGGAGTTCCGCGGCGAGATCGAGAACCGGCTCGAGCGCGTGGGGCGCTTCCACCCGTCGCGGCTCATCCTGGTCCTGGTCGAGCCGGGGCGCCAGCGGCTGGCGGCGAACGTCCGGATCGGCACCGACGACGCGCCGCGCGCGGGCGCGATCACGGTCGGCCGCGAGCGCGTGGAGCTGTTCGTCGGCGAGCGGCACGTCCCCAAGCTGGACACGCTGGTCGACCCGCTGATGGTCAGCGACCTGGCGACGATGGTGTGGTCGCCGCACCGGCACATCGCCGCGGTCGACGCGCTGCGGCGGCTGGCCCAGATCGTGCTGATCGACTCGCTGGACGCGCCGGACGTGGAGACGGCGCTGGCGCGCGCGGACGACCTGTCGCGGGACACGTACGTGGTCGACCTGGCCTGGCTGCGCTCGACGCCGTGGCGCGAGCGGATCGCGGCGACGTTCGACTCGCCGCGGCGGCGCCAGGAGCTGTGGCGGATCTCGGGCGTGACCGTGCGCCACCGCGAGGACTCGCTGGCGGCCGGGCTGCTGTACTGCGGGTGGCTGGCGTCGCGGCTCGGCTGGGAGCCGGGGCCGCTGGCGCAGGCGCGCGGCGCCTGGAACGGGTTCGCGCACACGCGCCGGCAGGACATCCGGGTCACGCTGCAGCCGGTCGACCAGAACGCGCCCGGCCTGGCCGGCGTGACGATCGAGACCGACTCCGGGGCGTCGGTGTCGCTCAATCGCGCGCCGGGCGGGCTGTGCGCCGTGCGGCGCGAGCGCGACGGAACCGAGCGGTCGTGGATCGTGATGGGCGCCTCGCGCGGGGAGGGCGGCATCCTCGGCGAGGGGGTCCGGCAGGCGCTGCTGCGCGATCCCACCTATCGTCCTGCGCTCAAATCAGCCGAGGCCATGGTGGTGTAGTGGAGATACGAGTGGAGGAGAACCCGGCGGCCGTGGTCGCCGAGCTCTTGGTGGAGGCGGCGGAGCGCGGCTCGCAGATCGTGCTGACCGGCGGCTCGACGCCCAAGCTGGCGTACGAGACCGCGGCGCGCGCGGACGTGGACTGGAGCGGCTCGACCGTCTGGTTCAGCGACGAGCGCTGCGTCGCGCCGGAGAGCGGGCTGTCGAACTTCCGCATGGCCACGGACGCGCTGCTGGGCCGGCTGCTGCGGGACCGGCGGCCGGACGTTCTGCGCATGGAGGGCGAGCTCGGGCCGGACGCGGGCGCCGCGTCCTACGAGGCCGCCGTGCGCGAGCGGCTCGGGGGCGCGCCGCGCTGGGACCTGCTGCTGCTCGGCCTGGGGCCGGACGCGCACTGCGCGTCGCTGTTCCCGGGCAAGCCGGAGGTGGACGAGCGGTCGCGGCTGGTGACCGGGGTGCCGCTGGCCGGGATGGAGCCGCAGGTCCCGCGGATCTCGCTGACGCTGCCGGCGTTGAACGAGGCGCGGCAGGTCGTGTTCCTGGTCACGGGGCGCGACAAGGCGGGCGCGGTGGCGCGGGCGTTCGGTGCTTCGGCTGACCCGTCGTCGCCGGCGGCGCACGTGCGGCCCTCGGCCGGGTCTCTGCTGGTGCTGCTGGACGCGGACGCCGCGGGGGAGCTCACATGAGCGACCAGTTCATCGGGGTCGACGTCGGCGGGACGAAGATCGCGGTCTCCGCGCTGGAGGCCGGCGAGCTGTCGGAGGCGCGGATCGTGGCGACCAACCAGGCGTCCCAGGAGGCGCTGGTCGAGCAGCTCGCGGCGGCGATCGAAGGGTCGATGACGGAATCGACGCGGGCGGTCGGGATCGGCATGCCGTCCGTGGTCGAGTTCGCCACCGGGCGGATCCTCGCGTCGGTCAACATCCCGCTGCACGACATCCCGCTGCGCTCGCTGCTGACCGAGCGCATGGGCGTGCCGGTCTACGTCGAGAACGACGCGGGCTGCGCGGCGCTGGCGGAAGCGTTCGAGGACGGGCGCATGACGGTCTCCTCGCTGGTGATGTTCACGATCGGCACCGGGGTCGGCGGCGGCTGGGTGCTCAACGGGCGGCTCTACCGGGGCGCGACGACGTCGGCGGCCGAGGTCGGGCACACGATCATCGGGCGCGACCTGGAGTTCGGCAACCGCGTGCCCGGGGACCCGTTCCCGCAGCGCGGGTCGCTGGAGACGCTGGCGTCGGGGCGCGCGCTGGACCGGCTCGCGGGTCATGCGGCCGTCCAGTACCCGGATTCCCACCTCGGGAAGGTGCTGGCCGGCAAGGGCGCGGTCGACGGCTACGACGTGGCCGCCGGGGCCGAGGCGGGCGACGAGGCGGCGCTCTGGTGCCTGCGCGTGCTCGGCGAGCGGCTCGGCGTCGGGATCGCGAACGCGATCAACACGT
This sequence comes from Solirubrobacter sp., assembly GCA_035555675.1. Classification (GTDB taxonomy): domain Bacteria; phylum Actinomycetota; class Thermoleophilia; order Solirubrobacterales; family Solirubrobacteraceae; genus Solirubrobacter. Next base: position 52,315 of record DATMGH010000023.1, read on the forward strand.
TCGACCCGCTCGAGGTCGTGATCGGCGGAGGTGTCTCGCGGGTGGGCGAGCTGCTGCTGGAGCCGGTGCGGGACGCCGCGTTCCGGCACGTCGTTCCCGGCCTGGGCATGAACACGACGATCCGGATCGCGCGCCACGGGCCGCGTGCGGGGGTCCTGGGCGCGGCGCTGATCGCGGCGCAGGAGTACGCCGAGGACACCGGTTCGAGCTTGCAGGGAGCGATATCGGGAGGAGCGGCGTCATGAAGATCGCGTGCGCGTTCGACCATGCGGGGTTCCCGCTCAAGCAGATGGTGGTCGACACCGTGCAGGACCTGGGGCACGAGGTGATCGACCTCGGCACCTGGTCGACCGATCCGGTCGACTATCCCGACACCGCGCGGCTCGCGGCCGAAGCGGTGCGCGGGGAGGCCGACCGCGCCGTGCTGGTGTGCGGCTCGGGCGCGGGCGTGGCGGTCGCGGCGTGCAAGTTCCCGGGCATCCGGGCGGCGGTCGCGCACGACACGTACACGGCGCACCAGTCGGTCGAGCACGACGACTGCAACATCCTGTGCCTCGGCGGGCGCGTGATCGGGCCGGCGCTGGCGGCGGACATCCTCCGCGCATACCTGGGCGCCTCGTTCACGGGGGAGGACCGGCACGTGCGCCGGCTCGCCAAGATCGACGGCATCGAGCGCGAGTTCCTGCGGGACGACATCTTTTGATCGGGGGTAGCGAGATGCGGATGGTGGAGTGCAACGTCTGCGGCGAGCCGGTGTCGGCCGTCGACGACGAGGAGCTGGTAGGCCGGCTGCGGGACCACCTGGTCGAGGAGCACGACGCGGAGCCGGACGATGACGAGCTGCACGTGACCGTCGACCGCGAGGCGTACGACGCGGCGGACTCCTAGGCGCGGCGCCCCGGCGCCGCCGCTCGCGGGCGCGCCGCCCCGCCGCCGCTCGCGGGCGCGCCGCCCGGAGACGCATCGAGTGGTCACTTATGGACGCATACGGTCCGTTCGCGACCACTCGCGGCGTCAGTCCGGCGATCCGCGCGTCTAGCATCGTGCGGGTGACTTCCGCCGCGCCGCCTCCCGGAGCGCCCGCCCCGGGCGGCGAACGCGCGACGGCGCGCGGGGACGCCGCGGGGTCGGGCGGCGGGGCCGCGGAGGTGCGCGGCGACGCCGCGGAGCTCGTCGTGCGCGGGCCGCGGCTCGCGCTGCGCTACGCCACGCCCGCGGACGCCCCGCGGCTGCTCGAGCTCGCGTCCGACCCCCTCGTCACGCGCTTCTTCTCCTGGGGCCCGTACACCTCGATCGAGCAGCCCGATGCGTACATCGCCTCGCTGCCGGCGCGCCGCGCGGCGGGGGACCTGCTCGAGTTCGTGATCGTCGACGGTGAGGACACGCCGATCGGCGTCACCGGCCTGTCCGAGCTCGCCCGGCGCGATCGGCGCGCGACGGTCGGCTCCTGGCTCGGCCGCGCCGCCTGGGGCACGGGCGCGAACTTCGAGTCCAAGGCGATGGTCGCCGCGCTCGCGTTCGAGCACCTCGGGGTCGGGCGGCTGACCGCGTGGGCGAACACGCGCAACGGGCGTTCGCAGCGGGCGCTCGAGCGCGTGGGGTTCCGCCGCGAGGGCGTCCTGCGCGCCTGGCACCGCCACGGCGACGAGATGCACGACGTCGTCATCTTCGCCCTCCTGCGCGCTGCCTGGGAGGACAGCGCGCTGCGCGCCGTCGCGGTCACCGTCGAGGGCGCGCCGCCGCCCGCGTTCGTGCTCGCCTGAGCCCCCTGGAGGGACGTCACGGCGGCGAGCAGCTCGCCACAGCGGGCCGCGACCGGTCACGCTAGCTGGAGCTCAGGCGGGCGCGCTGGGTCATCAGGACGCACGCGAGGACCGCGAGCGCGGCGACGACCATCGGCAGCGTGACGTGCTCGCCGAGGATCAGCGCCGCCCAGGCCAGCGTGAGCACGGGCTGGGCGAGCTGGACCTGGCCGATCCGCGCCACGCCGCCGAGCGCGAGCCCGTGGTACCAGGCGAAGAACCCCAGGAACATCGAGATCACGGACAGGTAGGCGAACCCGAGCCACGCGTCCGCCCCGGCGTGGACGCCGCCGCGCATGGCGAGGGCGACCGGTACGGCGAGCACCGGCGCGGCGAGCAGCAGCGCCCAGCAGATCACCTGCCAGCCGCCGTACGTGCGCGCGAGCGCGCCGCCCTCGGCGTACCCGAGCGCGGCCAGCGCCACGGCGGCGAGCACGAGCAGATCGGCGCCGGCGAGCCCGCGGACGCCCTGCGTGGCGGCGAACGCGAGCACGGCGGCGAGGCCCGCGGCCGCGGCGCCCCAGAACGCGGGCGGCGGCCGCTCGCCGGCGCGTGCGACCGCGCAGGCGGCGGTCGCCGCGGGGATCAGACCGACGATCACGCTGGCGTGCGCGGAGCTGAGGTGCCGGACCGCGAGCGAGCTCATGAGCGGGAACCCGACCACGACCCCGAGCGCGACGATCGCGAACCGCGGCAGATCGGCGCGCGCCGGGACGCGCTCGCGGCGGGCGGCGAGCAGGAGCGCGGCGAGCGCGGCGGCGACGAGCGCGCGACCGAGGCCGACGAACGTCGCGTCGAGGTCCGCGACCGCGAGCCGCGTCGCCGGCAGCGAGAACGAGAAGCCGAGCACGCCTACCGCACCCCACGCGACCGCGGCCCGTGGGACGCGGTGATGACGCGCGGGCGCGCCGGGCGGCGCCGCGGTGGCGTCGGCGCGGACGCGGGCGGACGGCGCCGTGCTGGTGTGCGGCGTGTCGCCGGGCGGCACCGCGCCGGCGTCGCCCGGCGGCGCCACTCCGGCGGGCGGGGTCGCCGCGCCCGCTTGCGTCATCGCCGACTCGTCAGTAGCGTTACTCAGAGTTCTCATGCCAAACGATAACGCAGGTTCGATCGTCACCGCCCTAGAGGCGGACGTGGCCGCCGCGGCGCCCGGCGACCGGCTGCCCTCCGTGCGCGCGCTGATGGCGCGCCACCGCGCCGGACCGGCGACCGTCCAGCGCGCGATCGCGGCGCTCGCGGCGCGCGGGCTCGTGGAGGCCAAGCCGGGCAAGGGCACGTTCGTCACGGCGCGCCCGGCGGCGGCAGCGGCGACGGCGAGCGCGCCCGACCTGTCCTGGCAGACGCTCGCGCTCGGCGCTCGCGCGATCGACGCCGACGCGCTCGAGACGCTGCTGCGCCCGCCCGCGCCCGGCACCTACGTGCTGTCGGCGGGCTACCTCCCGGCCGAGTTACAGCCGACCACGCCGCTCGCCGCCGCGCTCACCCGCGCGGCCCGCCGCCCGGGCGCGTGGGACCGCGTGCCGCTGGAGGGCATCCACGGCCTGCGGACCCACTTCGCGGCCGCCGTGAACGCCGACCCGGGCGACGTGCTCATCTGCCCCGGCGGCCAGGCGGCGCTGGCGGCGTGCCTGCGCGGCCTGACCGCCCCCGGCTCGCCCGTGATCGTCGAGACCCCGACGTACCTCGGCGCGCTCGCGGCCGCCCGCGCGCAGGGCCTGGAGCCGGTGCCGGTCCCCGCCGACGCCCACGGCATCCGCCCCGACCTGCTCGAGGAGGCGCTCGCGCGCTCGGGCGCGCAGCTCGTCTACCTGCAGCCGCTGCTCGCGAACCCGCACGGCGCGACGCTCGCGGCCGAGCGCCGCCGGCCGGTGCTCGAGGCGGTCCGCGCCGCCGGCGCGTTCCTGATCGAGGACGACGCGTTCCGCGACCTCGCGTTCGACCCGCCGCCCGCATCGCTGTTCGAGCAGGACCCAGACGGGCGCGTCGTCCAGCTCCGCTCGCTCACCAAGCCGGCCGCGCCCGGGCTGCGGATCGGCGCGCTGATCGCCCGCGGCCCCGCGCTCGCCCGGCTGCGCGCGGCCCGCATCGTCGAGGACCTGTACGTGTCCGGCCCGCTGCAGGAGGCGGCGCTGGAGCTCGTCGGCTCCTCCGCGTGGCGCACGCACCTCAGGCGGGTCCGCCGCGTCCTGCGCGAGCGGCGCGACGCGCTCGCCGCCGCCTGGGGCGAGCGCGTCAGCCTCCCGGGCGGCGGCTTGAACCTGTGGGTGCGGGTCCCGTCCGACGATCGCGAGCTCGCGCTGCGCGCGGCGGCCGCCGGCGTGATCGTCTCGCCCGGCCATCCGTTCTTCGTCGCCGAGCCGCCGGGCCGGTTCCTGCGGCTGACGTTCGCGGCCGAGCCGCCGGACCGCCTCGCCCAGGCGGTCGCGCGCCTGCGCGCCATCATGTGAGTGATGCCCGACGAGCCGAAGCGGGACGTGATCCGCGCGCGCGACACCGCGCCCGACCCGGAGCTCGACGACCGCTCGTGGTCGTCGCGCCGGAACGTCCCCGAGCGGTCAGCCCGCGCCGACCTCGTCCCGTACATGGCGCTGCCCGCCGAGACCGGGCCGACCTGGGCGCCGGACCAGCTCTCGATCTGGCCGGTCGAGGGCGGCCGCTTCGGCATCGACGCCCGCTACCAGGGCGAGAGCGGCGCGGCCCGGGCGGCCCAGCAGCGTGCCCGGCTCGAGCGCGTGAACGTCCACGCGACGGTCCGCGAGGAGGACGAGGGCGGCGCGACGCTGCGGCTCGGCCCCCTCGCGCACCAGGCCGCCTGGGTCGCGATCGAGGCGTTCCTCGGCAAGCCGCTCTGAGGCTCGCCGAGGCGCCCGCCCGCTACGCGTCGTCGTCGCGCCGGGTCTCGCCGCTGACCAGCGCCGTCATCAGCCCGAGCGCGCCGCCGATCACCAGCGGCGCCCAGCGCCCCGGAACGCCCGCGAAGTGCGCGATCAGCACGATCACGCCCGCCACCGCGAGCGTCGCAACCAGCTGCGCCCATCCCGGCAAAGCCGCGATGCGCAGCGAACGACCGATGTGTGCCCGACCGTGAACGCCTGCTGCCATCCCTCTCCTGACAGTCGACCGAGTGTGCCGGCGGCCCACGCCGGCGTGTTCGGACGCTGACCTTAGCGTGCGTAGCGGACCACGTGCAATGTCACCCCTCGCGGCGGGCTTCCCAGGAGAAGCCGCGAACCGCGAGCACGCCGCCGACCACGCCCCAGCAGGCGAGCACGAGCAGCGCGACCCAGTGCGCGCCGACGCCCTCGCCGTCCACGATCGCGCCCGACAACCCGTTGACCAGATGCGTCAGCGGCAGCGCCTGGGCGACGTCCCGGATCACGTTCGGGGCCTGCTCGGTGTCGTAGAAGACGCCCGCGATCAGGATCTGCGGCAGGAAGATCGCGTTGACGTACGCGGGCGCGGACTCGGGGTTCGGGATCGCGTGCGAGAGCGCCACCCCGAGCAGCGCGAAGCTGACCACGCCCGCGCACACGAACACGGCCAGCGAGAGCCAGTCCCCGGGCCAGGCGACGCCGAATACGAGGTTGCCGACGACGAGCACGATCCCCACCTGCAGCAGCGCGTTCGCGGTCGCGTTCGCGGCCAGCCCGGCGACGTAGGAGGACGTCGGCAGCGGCGTGCCCCGCAGGCGCTTGAGGATGCCGCGCTCGCGCAGCGTCGTGAGGTTGTAGGCCAGCGACGTGAACGTCGCCGACATCACGCTCATCCCGGCGATCCCCGGGACGATCACGTCGAGGTCCTCGTCGCGGCCGGCGAACACGGCGCCGAAGATCGCCAGCAGCCCGAGCGGCAGCACCACGCCGAAGAACGCGGCGCTCGGGTTGCGCCAGAACATCCGGCGCTCGAGGCGGTACTGGCGCCAGGCGAGACGTGCCGAGGACACGCCGGTCGCACCGCGGGAGCGAGCCGCCAGGCGAGGTCCCGCCGAAGCATGCGAGGGCTCAACCCGAGTCATGCGACTGCCTCGGTCAGCTCCAGGTACACGTCCTCGAGGCTGGGCCGCGTCACGCTCAGCTCCTCGAGCCGCTCGCCGCGCGCCAGGGCGTCCGCGGTCAGCTGGGCCAGCAGCGCCGTCGGGTCCTCGGTGAAGCGCTCCTCCACCGAGCCGTCGGCCGCCCGCCAGGAGACCCGGTAGCGGGACGCGCCGAGCTGGTCCGGCGGGCCCTCGGCGACGATCAGGCCGCCCTGCAGGATCGCGACGCGGTCGGCCAGCGTCTGCGCCTCGTCGAGGTAGTGCGTGGTCAGCACCACGGTCTTGCCGAGGTCGCGCAGCGCGCGGATGACGTCCCAGGCGGCGCGCCGGGCGCCGGGGTCGAACCCGGTCGTCGGCTCGTCCAGGAACACCAGCTCGGGGTCGCCGATCAGGGCGAGCGCGAAGTCCAGCCGCCGCGCCTGCCCGCCGGACAGGGTCCGCGCGCGCCGCTTCGCGCACTCCTCGAGGCCGGCCAGCGCGATCACCTCGTCGACGCGGCGCGGCGCGGGGTACAGGGCGGCGAAGTGCTCGAGCGTCTCGGCGACGGTCAGGTGCGGGTAGGTCCCGCAGCTCTGGAGCACGATCCCGACCCGCTCGCGCAGCGCGGCGGGCCGCGTCCCGGGGTCGAAGCCGAGCACCTCGACGGCGCCGGCGTCGCGCCGGCGGTAGCCCTCCAGGACCTCGACGGTGGTCGTCTTGCCGGCGCCGTTGGGTCCGAGCAGGCCGAAGACCTCGCCGCGGGCCACCGTGAAGTCGACGCCCCGCAGCGCCTCGTTGGAGCCATAGGCCTTGGTGAGGCCCGTGACCTGGATCGCCGTCATCGCCTCCATCATGGCAACATCGCCGCGCAGCGAATGCGCTGCGCCTGCATCGACATCGGAACGAACACCACCCGCGTCCTGGTCGCGGACGCGCGCGACGGCGTCCTGACCGAAGTGCTGGTGCGGCGCGCGTTCACGCGCCTCGGCCGCGACCTGGCGCCGGGCGGGCTGATCCCGGCCGACCGGATCGAGCTGGCGGCGCGCGTGGTCGCCGAGCAGCACGCGCTCGCGGCGGCCGCCGGGGCGGGCGAGATCCGGGCGGTGGCGACCGCGGCGATCCGCCGCGCCGGCAACCGCGACGCGTTCGTCACCGCGCTGCGCGAGCGCGCCGGGGTGGAGGTGCGGATCCTCGATGGGTCAGAGGAGGCGCGGCTGGCGTTCCTCGGCGCCACGCGGACGCTCGGCCGCACGCTGCCGGGCCGGGTCGCCGTGGTCGACGTCGGCGGCGGGTCGACGGAGATCGCGGTCGGGAGCGTCGCGCGCGGCGTCGAGTGGTCGACCTCGCTGCCGCTCGGCTCCAGCGTCCTCGCCGACGCCTACCTGCACGGCGACCCGCCGTCGCCGGTGGAGATCGCGGCCGTGCGCGCGCACGCCCGCGACGTGCTGCGCGGCGTCGACCCCGGGCCGGTCGACAGCGCGGTCGCCGTCGGCGGCAGCGCGGCGACGCTGCGCCGGCTGGTCGGCCCGACGCTCGACGCGGACAGCCTCGCGCACGCGCTCGGGGTGCTCGCCAGCGGGACGGCGGCGGACGTCGCGTTCCGGTTCGACCTCGACGTGGACCGGGTCCGGCTGATGCCCGCGGGCCTGCTCGCGCTCGACGCCGCCGCGGCGGCGCTCGGCCGGCCGCTGGAGATCGGCTGCGGCGGCCTGCGAGAGGGCGTGCTGCTTGACATTTCGTTCACGACTTCGCGCCGGAAACTGCGATGATTCGGACGCCGTGACAGACGCCACCAGCGCGACCGAGACGGTCGCCGCGCCGGACCTCTCCGATCCCGCGCTCTACTACAACCGCGAGCTCAGCTGGATGCAGTTCAACGAACGCGTGCTCGAGCTCGCCGAGGACGCGTCCGTCCCGCTGCTGGAGCGCGTGAAGTTCTGCGCGATCTACTCGTCGAACCTGGACGAGTTCTTCATGGTGCGCGTCGCCGGCCTGCTGGACCAGATCGAGGCCGGCATCGACAAGCCGCTGCACGACGGCCGCACGCCGACGCAGACGATCGAGGAGATCCGGAGGATGGTCCGCGAGCACGCGGCCCGCCAGTCGCGCACGCTCAACCACGACCTGCGACCGGCGCTGGCCGAGCACGGGATCCGGATCGTCCGCTACGCCGACGTCGACCGGCGCGACCGCAAGGGGCTCGACGAGCGCTTCCGGCGCCAGATCTTCCCGGTCCTGACGCCGCTGGCGGTCGGGCTGGGGCGGCCGTTCCCGTACATCTCGAACCTGTCGCTGTCGCTCGGCGTGATGGTGCGCGACCCGATCACGGACATGCAGACGTTCGCCCGCGTGAAGGTGCCGAAGGAGATGCTGCCGCGGTTCGTCCCGGTCGGGGACGGCAGGACGTTCGTGCCGCTGGAGGACGTGATCGCGGACAACCTGGACGCGCTGTTCCCGGGCATGGAGATCCTGGACCGCCACGTCTTCCGGGTCACCCGCGACGCGGACTTCAGCGTGTCCGACGACGCCGATGACCTCCTGCAGGCGGTCGAGGAGGAGCTGCGGGCGCGGCGGTTCGGCGAGGCCGTGCGGGTCGAGGTCGGCTCCGGGATGAGCGAGACGATGCTCGACCAGATCACGCGCGCGCTCGAGATCGACCCCGAGGACGTGTTCGAGGTCGACGGGCTGCTCGACCTCAACGACCTGTGGGACATCGTGAAGATCCCCGGGCACGCCGAGCTGCGCGATCCGCCGTGGCAGCCGGTCACGCAGCCGCGGCTGCAGCCCGACGAGGACGAGCAGCCGGACGTCCTGGCCGCCATGCGCAAGCGGGACATCCTGCTGCACCACCCCTACGACTCGTTCGTGACGTCGGTCGAGCGGTTCGTCGAGCAGGCGGTCAACGATCCGGACGTCCTGGCGATCAAGCAGACCGTGTACCGCACGAGCGACGACTCGCCGCTGGTGCCGGCGCTGATCCGGGCCGCCGAGGCGGGCAAGCAGGCGGTCTGCCTGGTCGAGGTGAAGGCGCGCTTCGACGAGCGCGCGAACATCCAGTGGGGGCGCGCGCTGGAGGAGGCGGGCGTGCACGTGGTCTACGGGCTGCCGGCCCTGAAGACGCACGCCAAGTGCATCCTGGTGGTGCGGCGCGAGGGCACCGGCGTCCGCCACTACCTGCACATCGGCACGGGCAACTACAACGCCAAGACCGCGCGGCTGTACACGGACTTCGGCCTGTTCACGTGCGACGACGAGATCGGCGCCGACGTCGCGGACATGTTCAACTTCCTGACCGGGTTCGCGCGGCCGCGCTCCTACCGGCGGGTGCTGGTCGCGCCGGCGCACCTGCGCAACGGGATCATCGAGGAGATCGAGCGGACGGTCGCCATGGCGCGCGAGGGCCGGCCCACGCGGATCCGCATGAAGATGAACTCGCTGGTCGACCGCGAGTGCATCCAGGCGCTCTACCGGGCGTCGCAGGCGGGCGTGCCGATCGAGATCAACGTGCGCGGGATCTGCTGCCTGAAGCCGGGCGTGCCGGGCGTCTCCGAGCGCGTCCGGGTCGTGTCGGTGGTCGGGCGGTTCCTCGAGCACTCGCGGATCTACGCGTTCGAGCGCGACGGCGAGAACACGGTCTACATCGGCTCGGCGGACCTGATGCCGCGCAACCTGGACACGCGCGTCGAGCTGGTGACGCCGATCCGGGACGAGACCCTGCGCGCGGACCTCTTGGACACGCTCGACCGCTGCTTCGCGGACAACACGAACGCGTGGGAGCTGGACGCGCAGGGCGCGTGGACGCGCCGGACGCCGGGCGACGGCGAGCCGCGGTCGGTGCAGCGCGAGCTGATGGCCGCGCACGCGGCGGCGGCGGCCGAGTCGGGCGCGACGTCCTCGTAGCGCGCCAGGGGCGCGCGGGGGCGGAAGCCGGCGCGCCAGGAGGGGCGGAGCGCGCCGGGGCGGAAAGCGGCGCGCGGGTGGGCGACGCGGCGTTACGCCGCGTCGCGCAGCGCGCCGGTCGCCGGCGATGCCCGCAGGTGCCGCAGCGCGCGATCTTCGGCGCAGCGCACCCGGCGGGGCGTGATACCCAGGACGCGCGCCGCCTGCCCGGGCGTGTGCGGCGCCTCGGCGCCCAGGCCGAAGCGCAGCTCGAGCACGCGCCGCTCGAGGCCGCCGAGCCCGGCGAGCACGGTCCCGAGGTCGGCGTGCATGCGCGCGACCGCGGCGGACTCCTCCGGCGTCGGGCCCTCGTCGGCCAGCAGGTGGCCGAGCTCCGCGTCGCCGGCGTCCCCGACGGGGGCCTCCAGCGACACGGGGGCCAGGGCGATCCGCCGCACGTCGGCGACCTCGTCCTCGGTCCACTCGAGCGCGTCGGCGAGCTCGGCGGCCGTGGGCGTGGCGCCCAGCGCCATCGCCAGCCGCCGCTCCACGGCCTGCAGCTTGCGCACCCGGTCGCCCACGTGCACGGGCAGGCGGACGGCGCGTCCCTTCTCGGACATCGCGCGCCCGATCGCCTGCCGGATCCACAACGTGGCGTACGTCGAGAACCGGAAGCCGCGACGGTGGTCGAACTTCTCGACCGCGCGCACGAGCCCGATCGTGCCCTCCTGGATCAGATCCAACAGCGTCATCCCGGAGTCCTCGCGCTGGAAGCGCTTGGCGAGATGCACGACCAACCGCAGGTTGGCCTCGATCATTCGGTCCTTGGCCTCGAGGTCGCCGCGCTCGATCCGGCGGGCGAGCTCGAGCTCCTCGGCGGGGGTCAGCAAACGCGTCCGGGCGATGCGCTGGAGGAAGATTCCGAGGCCGTCGCCAAGCTCGCGTGCGTCGGGGGTCGGCGACGTAGCGGTGGGCATGCACGGCAGCATCGGACACGTTGCTCAAGGGATTCTGAGGTGAACCTACGCGTCGGTTAAACGCCGATGGCCCCGCACCGCGGGGCCATCGGTCATGCGTCGAGTCCGGTGAGGACTTCGGCGACTACTTCAGCGACGACCAGGCGAGCTCCCACTGCGAGTTGGAGAGCGACGCCACGCCGTTGACGTTGGCCGACTCGATCAGCGGCTGCTTGTCCCAGATCCACGGGACGACGCCGGCCTGCTCGGTGACCATCTTGTCGATCTTGGCCCAGGCGTCCGGCCGCGCGTCCTTCGGCAGCAGCTCGGCCTTGTCCATCGCCTCGTTGATCGCCGGCACGTTGAGCTGCGGCCAGTTGGAGTTGCCCTGCTCGAGGATGTTCTTGCCGTTGAACGTCGGGTCGAGCATCGTCTGGCCGTCGGCGAAGTCCTTCAGCCAGCCGACGTTCGGGCAGACCGCGACCTTCGCGGACGGCGTGTTGCAGTAGCGCGTGTACATGGTCTGCTGCTGCACCAGGCGCATCTGGACGTTGAAGCCCATCCGCTCCAGGTTCTCCTTGGCGACCTCGGCCGTCTTGGCGGCCACGCCCGCGTTGGAGCCGACCATCAGGATCTTCTCCTTGCCCTCGTACTTGCCGGAGGCGTAGCCCGCCTTCTTGAAGTACTCGGCGCTCACGTCGGGCAGTGGCTTGCCGTCCTCGGAGATGAAGTCGAGCCCGAAGCCCTTCAGGCCGCCCGCCTGGTCGAAGCCGGCCATGCCGGGCGGGAGGATGTGCGTGGCCATGTCGCCCACGAGCTTGCCGCCGCGGGTCAGCAGCAGCGCGTTGCGGTCGAACCCGGCCACGACGGCCTTGCGCACGTTGAGGTCGTCGAACGGCTTGACCGTCGTGTTCATCGAGATCCAGCGGCCACCGCCGCTCGGCACCAGCTTGAGCTGGTCCGGACGGTTCTGGGCGGCGTCCTTGAGGTTCTCCGGCAGCGGCGAGAAGTCGCCGTTGATCATGCCCTGGCCGGTCAGGATGCGGCGCGAGGCCACGCCCGGATCGTCGTTGCCCTCGAGGTTGTCGATCTCGTCGAGGTACGCCGGCTTGTAGTCGAGCGACTTGTCCCAGTTCGGGTTGCGCACCAGGTGGATGCGCTTGCCCGGGTCATAGCCGATCGCCTTGCCCGCCGCGTCGTTCTCGATCATGTACGGGCCGGTCGAGAGCTGGTTCTCGCCGTACGTGGACGGCGTCTTGGCGTCGAACTTGGCCGCGTACGCCTTCGGGACCGGAGCGGTCGACGCGTAGGCCAGTGCACCAGAGGCCATCACGCCGCCGACGGCGCGCTTGAACTTCAGGACGACCGTGTAGTCGTCGGGCGTCGTGATCCCGGAGATCTCGGTGCCGGGCTTGACGTTGATCTTCGCGCCCTCGAGATCTGAGTAGTACGACTGTGTGAAGCCTGAGGCGACCGAGCTGAAGAACCCGCGCTCGAGCGCGTACTTGATGTCGGCCGCCTTGACCTCTTTGTCGTACGGCGGCGAGTACTTGACGCCCTGCTTGAGCTTGATCGTGACGGTCTTGCCGTCGTCGGACACCTGCGGGTCGCCTTCGGCCAGGTCCGGCACCATCGTGGTGGCGTCGTCGGGCTTGTACGAGTAGAGCTGCTTCTGCGTCGCGTTGCAGATGAAGTTGCCCATTTGGTAATAGGTCTGACCACAGTCGATGTGGTCGACATCACCAGTCCAGAGCACCGTCAGCTTGCCGCCCTGCTTGGCTTCCTTGGGCGGCGTGGTGCCGGTGTTCTCGTTGCCTCCCTTGTTGGACTCGCCGCCGGAATCGTCGCTGCCTCCGCAGGCGGCGACACCGAGCGAGAGCGCCGCCATCGCAACGGCTCCGATGGTCCATGCGGACCTACGCATGTGGTGCGTCCTTTCTTAGAGACTCAAGCAAGCAGTGTTCCGGGCTTGGTTCCCGCCCACCCGTGCAACCACTACTGAAGGGATCAGACGGTAGCGTTTCAGCCAACAAACGCGATCCGGTTAGCGTTCGTCCCGGTAAGTAAGTGCGTGACCGGTACGTGTTTTCGACCTCCTGCCTCGTAAGCCTTCTTACTCGCCCGTGACGGCCACGCTGAAACGCGCGGTGTACGAGGCGCCCGGCGCGACCGTGACCGCGCCGGTCCGGAGCGCGTCCGCGGGTGCGGTCATCGGCTCGAAGCAGATCACATCGGCGCTGGCCGGGGCGTAGACCTGCGCGTACGGGTACCCGGTCTCGAAGCGCACCTCGATCCGGCGTCCACCGCCGGCCAGCACGAACGGCCCGCGGCCGACCGTGAAGCCGTCGTCGAAGACGCGCGTCCCGAGCGGGCCGTCGAGCGCGCCCGCCGGCACGCGCTCCCCGGTCGGCACGAGCCGCTCGTCCACCACCAGCCGCTCGTCCACCGGCAGCGCGATCTCCCACTCGGCCCGCGGCGCGCCCTTAAGCGCGAAGAACGGGTGGTGGCCGAAACAGACCGGGACGGGACGCGCCCCCGCGGTCAGCGTCGTCTCCAGCGTCAGCGCGCTGGCGGACAGCGACGCCGCGACCTCGAGCCGGTGCGGGTACGGGAACGCCGCGCGTGCGCCGAAATCGCGCCCCGCGACCAGCCGCGCGTGCTCGCTCACGAGCACCTCCCAGGCCTCGACCGAGGAGCGCAGCCCGTGCAGCGGCAGCCCGTGCTCCTCCAGGTAGAGGTCCGGCGAGGCGGGGTCGAGCACGACGCCGGCGTAGGCGAAGCCGCCGAGCCGGTTCGCCCAGGGGTGCAGCAGCGGGATCCCGGACAGCCACGGCACGTCCGGCCCGCCGTGGACGACGCCCAGCACCTCCTCGCCGTCGCGGCGCAGCGAGGTGCAGGCCATGCCGTCGATGGGCGCGAACGTCGCCTCGAGGCCCTCCGCGCGCAGGACTACCAGTGCACGCCCTTCATCAGGTACGCGAGCGCGGTCGCCTCGCCGGACGCCTTGTCCTTGCCGTCCTTCTCGCCGCGCGCGGCGCTGGACTCGGGGAACACCTTGTACGCGAGGTGCAGGATCTGGTCGACCGCCTTCGGCGCCAGCGCGTAGGCGACCTCGCCGAACGTCCCGAGCTTGGTGTTGAGCTGCTTGGGCTTGGCCCGGATCGCCTCGCAGACCAGATCCGCCGCCTCCTCGGGCGAGATCGTCGGGAAGCTGTCGTACATCTTGGTCGGCGCGATCATCGGCGTGCGCACGAGCGGCATGTGGATCGTCGTGAACGTCACGCCGTCGCCGATCGTCTCCGAGCTCACCACGCGCGTGAACGCGTCCAGCGCCGCCTTGGAGCCGACGTAGGCCGAGAAGCGCGGCGGGTTGGTCTGCACGCCGATGCTCGATACGTTCACGACGTGCCCGCCGCCCTGGTCGCGCATGTGGGGCAGCAGCCCGAGCATCAGCCGCACGGGGGAGAGGTAGTTGAGGTGGACCGTGCGCTCGTAGTCGTGGAAGCGGTCGTAGGAGAGCGCGACGCTGCGCCGGATCGACCGGCCCGCGTTGTTGACCAGGACGTCGATGCGCGCGTGGTCGGCCAGCAGCTTGGCCACCAGCGCGTCGATCGCCTCGAAGTCGCTCAGGTCGCACGGCGCGACGTACGCGGTGCCGCCCGCGGCCTCGATCTCGGCCTTGACCTCCTCGAGCTTCTCACGCGTGCGCGCGACCAGGATCGGGATCCCGCCCGCGGCCGCGACCTTCAGCGCCGCGGCGCGGCCGATGCCGCTCGAAGCGCCGGTGATCACGACCGTGCGGCCGTTCACCGCACCCTCGAAGGACCGGTCCTTGTAGAGGTCCGGGTCCAGCGTGCGCTCCCAGTAGTCCCACAGCTTGACCGCGTAGCCGTCGAGCGGCGGCAGCTCGATCCCGCTGCCGCGCAGCGCGCGCTGCGTGTCGCGCGCGTCGAAGCGGCAGGACAGCGCGATGTAGTCGACGACCTCGTCCGGGATGCCGAGGTCGGCCAGCAGGTTCGCCCGGATCTGCTTGAGCGCCGGGAGCTTGAGCGCGAAGCTGATGACGCCCTTGGGCAGGTTCGCGGTCGCGCGCCGGTCGATCCGCATCACGGCCCGGGGGGCGTGCCCGGCCTCCGCGAACGTGTTCAGGACCTCGCCGACGCGCTGGCCCTTCGGGTCGACGACGTGGAACGCCTGGCCGTCGAGCCCGGGCTGGTGGGCGATGTGGTCGACGGCGGCGGCGACGTAGTCGACCGGGACGATGTTGGTCCAGCCCCACTCGACCGAGATCAGCGGGAACCACTCCGGCAGCGCGTGCCGGAGCTTCTGGATGAGCTTGAAGAAGTAGTACGGGCCGTCGATCTTGTCCATCTCGCCGGTGCGGCTGTCGCCGACGACGACGCTCGGCCGGTACACGCGCCAGGGCGCGCGCACGCGCTCGCGCACGAGCTTCTCGGACTCGAACTTGGTCCGGTGGTACGGGTGGGCCAGCTTCTGGCCCTCGTCGAACATGTCCTCGTTGAACGTGCCCTCGTCGTAGAGGCCGGCGACGGCGATCGAGGACATGTGGTGAAACGTGCCGAGGTCGAGCGCGTTCGCGAGGTCGACGGCGTGCTGCGTGCCGCCGACGTTCAGCAGCGCGTTGCGGGTCTCGTCCGCGGCCATGTCGTAGATCGCGGCCAGGTGGAAGAAGTGGTCGACGCGGCCGAGCGCCGCGGGGTCGACGCCGAGCAGCGGCTCGCTCAGGTCGCCGATCACGGGCTTGACGCGGTCGTTGCCGGCCCAGCGCTCGAGCTTGTCCCGCGAGCCCTCGCGCACGAGCACGTGGATGTCGCCCTCGCGCTCCAGCAGGCGCTCGACGAGGTGGCGTCCGATGAAACCCGTGGCGCCCGTGACGAAGTAGGTCGTCAACGCTGTCTCCTCCCGTGACCGTGCACGGGAGGGAGCCTACGTCACGCGGACGGTGACCGTCTGTGAGTACCCGGTCTCGTAGGGGAAGCGCGCGGCCGGCCGGATGCGGGCCCGGAACTGGAACCGGTGCCCGCGCGAGCCCGCGTTGCGGAAGCGGTAGCGGACCTTGAACGTGCCGTTCGCGGACGCCGTCGTGTCGGCGAACGTCTCAAAGCGGCGCGCGCCCTTGGCCCGGCCCTGGACGATCACCGGCACGCCGCCGCGCGAGACGCCGCGCAGGCGGCCGCTGACGGTCAGCGTGCGCCCGACGCGCGGGCGCCGGGTGGAGACGCGCAGGCTCGCGCTCGCGCGCGCCTTGAGCGTCAGGTACGCGTTGGCGGCGAAGCGGATGTCGTTGGCGTGCGAGAGCCAGGCGAACTGCAGCAGCCGCGACGCGGACGCGGTGACGACCGTGCTGAAGCGGCCGTCGCCGTCGGTGGTCAGCGTCCGGCGCGCGACGACGTCCGCGCCGGCGCGCAGGTCGCGCGTGAGCAGCGTCACCTTCGCGCCGGCGATCGGCGCCCCGAGGCTGTTGACCAACCGCACGCGCACGCCCGCCTTCTGGCCGTACTTGAGCGTGCGCCGAGACGCCTTGCGGGTCTTGGTCCAGATCGCGTTCATGACCCCGGTCTCGGTCGCGTTGGCGCCGTTGATCGCGCCGCGGTCGGACGGCGTGACCGCGAACACCGGGTACGGGCCGCTCTCGGTCACGTTGCCCGCGGTGTCGGTCACACGCACCAGCAGCGAGCGCGCTCCGGCGGCCAGGGCGTCCGGGCGGATCGTCTCGCGGCTGAGGCTCGGGCACGGCGCGGGCAGGCTGTAGTCGCAGACCTTGCCGGCGTCCGTGCGGTTGCTGGCGTAGTCCTCGGCGCCGACCTGCACGGGGGTGCCGGAGGACACGTCGAGCAGCTCGACGCGGCGGATGCCGGACGCGTCGCTGGCGGTGATCGTCACCGGGTCCGAGCCGCCGCGCGAGCCGCCCGCCAGCAGCCCGGACGCCTCGACGCTGAGCGCCGGCTTGGTGGTGTCGCTGACGGTCACGTCGGCGCCCCACAGCAGGTGGCTGATCGCGCCGCCGGTGTCGACCGAGCAGGCCGAGCCGCGCTTGAAGCAGCCCGCGCGCAGGATGATCTGGTTCGACGCGGGCGCGGCGGCGAGCGCCGGGAACGTCGCGCGCGTCACCGTCGAGCGCGCGACCGCGACGTTCGCCTCCGGGTAGCCGTACCACTGCTTCTGGGCGTTGAGCGCGTCGCGCGTGGGGTTGGCGAAGTTGCCCGCGCCGGCGAAGTGGGTGGCGCCGTAGCTGTAGAGGACGAAGTAGCGATGGGTGTCCTTCGCGACCGGGTTCGTGTAGCTGATCTGGCGCGAGAGCGCGAAGTCCGCGATCGTCGTGCCGGCGGGACTGGTGAACGAGAGCGCGGCGGACGTGTTGTCGGCCATGCGCGCGCCGGCCGGCACGGCCAGGCCGATCGTGTTCCCGGCGCAGCTCGTGTCCGCGTTGACGCCCGACGCCGTGGTCGCCTTCCACGCGCCGTTGGCGTACGACTTGCCGCCGGCGGCGCACGTGTACACGTGATAGGTGCCGGCGCGGGCCGCGGCGGGGAGGGTGAGCAGAACGGTGACGGCGAGCAACAGCGATCGAGGCATAGGCGATATTTCGATACCCGATTAGGCGCCGGAGTTGCGCGAAGTGGGGGCGGAATCGGCGCCGGAGGTGCGCGGACGTTCCGCGAAGCGCCGCGCGCCGGCGCGCGCGGTGGCGATCCGCTCGCGGCCCAGGCGCGCTTCCAGCGCGAGCCCAGCGGCCAGCGGCAGGCCCTCGCCCTCCAGCACGGCGCGGCGGTCGCTGCGCACCGTGTCCTGGGGGAACGCGGCGATCCGCTCGGCCAGCTCCAGCGCCCGCGCCAGCGGATCGGCCGCCACTTCGGTCAGCAGGCCGAACGCGAGCGCCTCCTCGGCGCCGAGCGTGCGGCCGGTGAGGATCAGGTCGAGCGCCCGGCCGGTGCCGACGATCCGCGGCAGCCGCTGCGTCCCGCCGTCGATCAGCGGCACGCCCCAGCGGCGCTCCGTGCAGCCGAACGTCGCGTCCGGGGACGCCACGCGCAGGTCGCACCACAGGGCGAGCTCCAGGCCGCCGGCCAGGCAGTGGCCCCGGATCGCGGCGATCGCCGGCTTCGGCGCGGTCAGCCGCGTGAACCCGAGCGGGCCGCCGGGCGCGTCCGGGTCGAGCGTCTCGAGCGCCTTCAGGTCGGCGCCCGCGCAGAACGCGCGCTCGCCGGCGCCGGTCAGCACCAGCACGGCGCTGTCGTCGTTGGCGAAGCGCCCGAACGCGTCGCGCAGCGCCCGCGCGGTCGCGCCGTCGATCGCGTTGTGGCGCTCGGGCCGGTCGATCGTCACGAGCGCCGCCGCACCGCGGCGCTCGTAGTGGATCACCAGCCGCCGCGTTGGTCGGCGCGCGCGCTGCGCGCCTTGGCCGCCGCCAGGCGACGGTCCTTGCGGCGCTCGAGCCCGCCCTGGATCAGCGACAGCACCAGCACCAGCACCGGGAAGCCGGCGATCAGCAGGAAGCCGGCGTCGGTGACGACCTTGTCGTTCGTCTCGCCCCACGTGCCCTCGCCGCCGTCGTTGGCGAGCGCGACGGGCGCGCTGAGGGCGAGCAGCCAGAGCGTGAGCGCAGCGGTACGAAGCATGGCCGCGGAGGATACCTATCCTCACTCGCGATGGCTGTCGTCCTCGCATCCGACCTCGCCAAGGACATGGCGGGCGAGCCGCTCCTGCGCGGCGTCTCGTTCAAGCTCGAGCGCCGTGACCGGCTGACCCTGTCCGGGCGCAACGGCTCGGGCAAGACCACGCTGCTGCGGATGCTCTCCGGGGAGGCCGGGATCGACGGCGGCGAGCTGGTGTTCGCCAAGGACGTCAAGGTCTCGCTGCACGACCAGCGGCCGCCGCGCGACCGCGACCTCACGCTGCGCGACTACGTGCTCGGCGGCTGTGCCGAGCTGCTCGCGCTGGAAGCGGAGCTGGCGGCGCTGGAGGCCGCGATGGCCGACGGCGCGCTCGACGACGCGACGTTCGGCGCCTACGGCGCCGCGCAGACCCGGCTCGAGCACGCCGGCGGGTACAACTGGCGCGAGGGCGTGAACTCGACCCTGCACGGGCTCGGGTTCCGCGACGAGCACCTGGACCGCTCGCTGGCGACGTTCAGCGGCGGTGAGCTGACGCGGGCCTCGCTGGCGCGCGCGCTCGCGGGCGACCCCGACCTGCTGCTGCTCGACGAGCCGACCAACCACCTGGACATCGCGTCGCTGGAGTGGCTGGAGGCGCACCTGCAGTCGCTCGACGCCGCGGTCGTCCTGGTCGCGCACGACCGCTGGTTCCTGGAGGCGGTCGGCACGTCCGTGCTCGAGCTCGAGGGCGGGCGGGCGAAGTTCTTCAAGGGCACGTGGCACGCGTGGCGGGCGGAGAAGGCGCAGCGCGAGCTGGCGCTCGGCCGCGCGATCGAGCGCCAGCAGACCGAGATCGCCAAGCTCGAGCGGTTCGTCGACCGCTTCCGGGCCGGCACCCGCGCGCGCCAGGCGGCGTCGCGCCAGAAGAAGCTCGACAAGATCGACCGGCTGGGCCGCGACCCGCGCGACGGCAAGGCGCTCGGCTTCGCGTTCAAGCCGCCGGAGCGGTCTGGTCGCGTGGTGTTCGAGCTCGAGGACGGGCGGCTGACGATCGGCGACCGCGTGCTGCTGCAGGACGCCGAGCTGTGGCTCGAGCGCGGCGAGCACGTGACGCTGGTCGGCGCCAACGGGTCCGGCAAGTCGACGCTGATCGGCGCGCTGACCGGGGCGCGCGAGTTCGACGGCGGCAAGCTGCGCCGCGGCCACAACGTGAAGATCGGGCTGCTGGCCCAGCACGCCGACGACCTGCGGGGGTCGACGGGAACGGTGGTCGAGGCCTGCCAGCGCGCCACCGGGCTGACGCCGAACCACGCCCGGGCGCTGCTCGGCCAGTTCCTGTTCAGCGGTGAGGAGGCCGAGAAGCCGCTCGACGGGCTGTCCGGCGGCGAGCGTCAGCGGCTCGCGCTGGCGATCGTGGTCCACTCGGGCGCGAACGTCCTGATCCTCGACGAGCCCACCAACCACCTGGACGTCGAGAGCCGCGAGGCGCTGGAGACGGCGTTGCAGGCGTTCCAGGGCTCGCTGCTGCTGATCTCCCACGACCGCGCGCTGCTGGACGCCGTCGGGACGCGCACGATCGCGCTCGAGGACCAGACGCTGCACTCCTACGTCGGCGGCTGGCCGGAGTACGTGCGCGTGCGCGAGGAGCGCGCCGACGCCGAGCGCGCGGCCAAGCGGGCGAAGCCGGTGGCCGCGCCGGCGCCGAAGCCCGCGCCGGCGCCCGTCCGCTCCAAGAACGAGCAGGCGCGGGCGAAGAAGCTCGAAGGGGAGATCGAGCGCGCCGAGGCCGCGCTGGCCGCGATCGAGTCCGAGCTCGCCGACCCGGGCGCGTGGAACGACCCGCGCTCGGCGGCCAAGTCGTCCGCCCGTCACGCCGAGGCCAAGCGGACGCTCGAAGAGCTCTACGCGCGCTGGGAGGCCGTCGCCGGCTGAGGCCTCGACGTTTGACCGAGTGCGTTTCGTGACGGCGGCGGCGAGAATGCGCGGATGCTTCGCGCTCGGGGTCTGGCCGTCGTGTTGCTCGCCGCGTTCTGGCTGGCGCTGACCGGTGTCGCGGGCGCGGACACGATCAACGTGACGCAACTCGACGACTCGGACAGCGGCGCGTGTCCGGGCAGCAGCTGCTCGCTGCGCCACGCGATCGCGGTGTCGGGGGTCGGCGACACGGTCGCGCTCGGCGCGGGCGTGTACCGGCTCACGCAGGGGAACATGATCGTGCTCGACCACTCTTTGACGATCACGGGCACGGGCGCCGGTACGACGGTGATCGACGGCGGGCAGAACTTTGACGCCCAGTTCCAGTCCGACCGGATCCTCAAGGTCATGTCGCCGGCCACCGTCGCGATCAGCAACCTGACGTTCCGGGGCGGGCGCGACAGCCGCGACGAGAACTTCACGGGGTGCAGCCCGTGCAGCACGATCAACGCGAACGGCGGCGGCGCGCTCTTCAACCAGGGCGCGAACCTGACGCTCACGCGGGTCGGCTTCGACGGCAACGCCGGCAGCCCGGTCGGGGGTGCGGTCGCCAGCAGCGGCGGCTCGCTGTCGCTGTCCGACGTCGACTTCGACGGCAACACCGCCGCGTTCGGCGGCGGCCTGTTCGTGCGCTCCGGCTCGGTCACCGCCGAGCGCGTGACGTTCCGCGACGGCGAGGCCAGCGCGCGCGGCGGCGCGGTCTTCGTCGACGGCGGGTCGCTGGCGCTGACCAACGCGACCGTCGCCGGCAACGGCTGGCCGGCGACGATCGGCGGCGGGCTCACCAACCGTGCGGGCACGGTCACGCTGAGCGGCGTCACGTTCGCGGCCAACATCCGCGGCGGGCTCGAGACCGACTCGGGCGCGACCACCACGGCGCACAACACGATCTTCGGTGCCGGCGGCTACGGGGACGCGTGCGTGCCCCCAGGCCAGTCGGGGTCCGTCGGCGGGTTGACCGCCAACCCGGTCACCACCGACCTCGGAACCAACCTCGCGGCGGACGACTCGTGCGTCGGCGTGGGCGGCGCCCGGGTGGACCCGAAGCTCGCCCCGGCCGCCGACAACGGCGGCCAGACGCCGACGGTCGCGCTGCTCTACGGCAGCCCGGCGATCGACGGCGGCAACCTGTGCACGACGACCGATCAGCGCGGCGAGCCGCGCGCCGGCCCGTGCGACATCGGCGCGTTCGAGGCCGTCCTGCACGCGGCGCCGACGGTCGAGACGCAGGCGGCCAGCGCCGTGCAGGCCGACGGCGCGACGCTCACGGCCGCGATCGACCTTCAGGGCGAGGCGGGCGTGCTGCGCTTCCAGTACGGCACCGACCCGGCCGCGCTCGACGCCACCGTCGACGGCTGGGCGGGCGTGGACTCGGGGTCGACGCAGTCCTTCACCTTGGACTACCTGGACCCGGCGACGACGTACTACTACCGCGCGGTCGCGGTCAACGCGAGCGGCCAGGCGACCGGTGCGACGCGCAGCTTCACCACGCCGGGTGCGCCGCCGGGCCTGTCGGTCTACCCCGTCGACGACGTCACCGAGTCCGCGGCGACGCTGCGGTTCCGGGTTGACCCGCGGGGCACGAACACGAGCTGGGTCGTCAAGAACGGCAACGTCACCCTCGCCAGCGGCACCGTCACCGCGGCCGGCGGCGCGCAGGAGGTCGACCACCAGCTCACCGGGCTGACGCCCGGGACCGCGTACTCGCTCGACGTGTCCGCCACCAACAGCGCGGGAACCACGCCCGGCGACCAGCCGCTGACGTTCCGGACGCTCGGGCTGCTGTCCGGCACCGCCGGCCAACCGGTCCAGCTGATTCACACCGCCACCGGCGACGCGTGCCCGGTGCCCGCCGACCAACCGCTGAAGTGGGGGGACGGGAGCGCCAGCGTGGACTACTCGTTCAGCTGCCAGCCGGGGACGGGCGGTCAGATCGACTACGCGATCACCGCGGGGCACGTGTACGCCCAGGCGGGCCGCTACTCGATCTCGCTCTCCGGGGTCGGGCCGATCGCCTGGGCGATGATCGCCGGGCCGCCGAACGTCGCGCTCGGCGACGTCGACGCGCTCACCGACACGACCGCGACGGCGCACTTCACGGTCGACCCGGGCGGGCACGCGACCAGCTACGTCGTCAACTGGCACGGCGCCGCCGGCGACGGGCACTCCGCGAGCATCGCGCTGCCCGACGCGACGATCGGCCCGCAGGAGCTGGCCTACACGTTCACGGGGCTGACGCCCGGCACCGCCTACACGTACGACGTCCGCGCCACCAACGGCGAGGGCACGACGGAGACCGGCGGCGCGGCGGTCGCGTTCACGACCGCCCGGCGGCTGACGGGCACGGCCGGGCAGGAGCTCACGCTCGAGGACACGCTGACGACGGCCACCTGCCCGCAGGACGTGCGGATCCGCTGGGGCGAGGACGACGCCGGCAGCGTGCTGGTCGACTGGGACCTGCTCACCGCGCTCCCGAACCAGTGCGCCGACGCGGGCGGGGGCCTGAAGACCTTGAAGGTCAAGCTGTGGCACACGTACGCGACGCCGGGGACCTACCAGGTCGAGCTGGCGTACCCGTACGACGGCGCCAGCGTCCGGTGGACGGTGCACATCGACGCGGCCACGACGCCGACACCGACGCCGACGGCCACGCCGACCGCGACGCCGGTCCAGGTCGTCCAGACGCCGGTCCCGACGCCGACGCCGACGCCGACGCCGACGCCGACGGCCACGGTCACGCCGACGCCTCAGCCGACGCCGGTGTTCCACCAGAGCGTGGTGATCGCGCCGGTGAGCGGCACGGTGCTGGTGAAGCGCAAGGGCACCAGGACGTTCGAGGTGCTGCGCGCGGCGGACGGCGTCCCCCTGGGGTCCGAGGTCGACCTCACGCACGGGAAGCTCCGGCTGACGTCGGTGCCCAAGCGGGGCGGGAAGGCGGAGACCGCGACGTTCAACGGCGCGGTCGCCCGGATCACCCAGGAGGGCGCCTACACGGTGCTGACGCTGACCGGCCCGCAGCTGAGCTGCGCGCGGCGCGCGCGGGCGGCCGCGGCGGCCGCCAAGAAGGTCAAGGCGCGACGGCTCTGGGGCGACGGCAAAGGCCGCTTCCGCACCAAGGGCCAGTACGGCGCCGCGACCGTCCGCGGCACGCGCTGGTACGTCGAGGACACGTGCACGACCACGACGATCGCGGTGCTCCAGGGCGTCGTGGACGCGCGCGACAACGTCAAGCGCAAGACGATCCTGCTCAAGAAGGGCAAGCACTACACCGCGCGGCGGCGCCGGTAGGGCTCTGCCGCGCGCGCGCCGAGTCGGCTGGACTCGGCGCTCGCGCGGCGCACCGGGCTAGATGAACCCGAACTTCTTGCAGCCCTTGATGCCGATCTTGCCCTCGAGCTTGGCGCCCGGCATCGGCAGGCCGTTCTCGCCGCCGCCGACGAACACGCCGCCGTCGGTGTCGGCGCCGAAGGTGACCGGGCCAACCATCCCCTTCGTGTAGGCCTTGGCGTTCAGGCAGCCGAGGTCGAGCTCACCGCCGACCGTGCCGCCGACCCAGCCGAGCTTGCCGGTGGCCTCGGCGAACACGCTCGCGCCGGTGCTCTGGGCGCCGCTCGCGAAGTCGCCCTCGAAGCCACCGCCGGCACCCACGCCAGCCTCGACGCACACCGACCAGTCGGCGCCCACGTCGAGCTTGTTGTCGCGGCACAGCTGGATGCCGCCGCCCAGCCCGCCGTACATGCCCCAGCTGCCGCAGGCCAGCCCGGTCGGGTCCTTGAGCGTGACCGGGTTGTTGTTCGCGTAGCGGTAGAGGTTCTCCGCGCTGCCGCGGAAGAACGTCGGGTCCGAGGCGGTGAAGCGCCCCGCGGCCGGGTCGTAGTCGCGCGCGCCGAAGCGCACGAGGCCGGTGGCGGCGTCGCGCAGGCCGCCGGCGAAGCCGATCGGCAGCTCGAACGCGCCCGTGACCTGGGTCTCGGCGCCGTACGCGTCGTAGTCGACCCGGCGCACCACGGCGCCGTCGGACGCGCGCACCACCAGCCGCGGCGAGCCGACCGGGTCGGTGCCGACGTAGTAGCGCTCGCCGCCGCGCTCGGCCGCGAACAGGCGGTCGTCGGCGTCGTAGTAGTACGTCGTGACGACGCCGCCGGCCACGCTCGCGGTGACCTGGAACTGGTTCGCCGGGTTCCCGTACAGGAACTTCGCGTCCCCGGCCGCCGTGCGCCGCCCGTACCCGTCGTACGCGTACGTGGTGGTCGTGCCGCCGGCCGTGGCCCGCAGCAGCTCGCCGCCGCGGCTGTAGGTGAACGTGTCCGTCCCGCGGGACTTGAGGAACCCGTCCGCGTCCCACGTGTACGTCACGCCGCCGCGGGCCGTCAGCCGGTCGCGGTCGTCGTAGGCGGCGCCGCCGTCGGTCCGGTTGCCGTTGGCGTCGTAGCCGTACGACGACACCACGGTCGCGCCGCGCTTGACCGTGGTCAGCTGCCCGGCGCCGTCGTAGCCGTAGCTCAGCGCGTCCGCCGCGCCCTCGACGCGCTCTTCGCGGGCGCTCGCGCGCCCGGTGGCGTCGAACGTCAGCTTCTGGAAGAAGCGCTCGCCGCCGCCCACGCTGAGCGTGCGCGTCGCGGGCCGTCCGTTGCCGTCGTAGGCGTACGTCAGGGCCAGCTTGCCGTCGGTGATCCTCGAGACGGCGCCGGCCGGCCCGTTGCGCTCGATCGTGAACGGGCCGGACCTGGTCTCCAACCGGTCGTTGTCGAACGCCAGCGCGCGCGTGATCGTCGTGCCGCCGGCCTTCAGCGTCTCCGCGGTCGGCAGGATGCGGTCGCCGAGCGCGTACTCGTAGCGGCCGGCGCCGGTGGCGATCGCGGTCGGCAGCAGCCCGTCGTACTCGTAGGCGATCTGCTCGTCGCCGGCCGTGACCGTGGCGTAGCGGTCGCGCACGCCGTCGTAGGCGAACGCGTGCGTGGTCTGGACGAAGTCCTCCGACGTCAGCCGCCCGGCGGCGTCGTAGCCGTTGGTCTGCGCGGCGCCGCTCGGGAGCGCGGTCGCGTCCAGCGTGCGGTCGGTCGAGTACGAGCGCACGTACGGGCTCGCCGCGGGCGGCGTGTAGCTCTTCGGGCGGCCGTCGCCGGTCGCCGTGAAACGGTGGACCTTGCCGTTGGGCATCGTCAGCGACGTCACGTTGCCGTCGGCGTCGTAGCCGTAGCGGTACGTCGCGCCGCCGGGCAGCGTCTTCGCCGTCACGTGGTCGGCGTCGTCGTAGGCGTAGGTGACGGCCTGGTTGCCCGCGTCGGTCGTGCTCGTGAGCCGGTTGCGGGCGTCATAGCCGAACGTCAGCTGCTCCGCCCCCTGCTTCATGGACTTCGGGCGGCCGCGCTCGTCGTAGCCGTACTCGACCGCCGCCACGCCCGTGCCGAGCGTCTGCTTGACCGCGCGGCCGCGGGCGTCGAGCGTGGTCGCGGTCTCGCGGCCCTCGGCGCTGCGCTGCGTCACCGTCCTGCCGTCGAACGCCCAGGTCGACGACTTGCCGTCGACGTCGAACGTCGTCCGCAGCTGGGTGACGCTGAACGGGTCGCGCGGGTTCTTCAGGGTCACGCTGTCGCTGCGCTTGGTGCGCGTCGACTTGCCCGCCGGCGTCGTGACGGTCTTGTCGGCCGCGACGCGCACCGCCGCGCCCCAGCGCGGGTCGGTCCCGTACTCGACCGTGGTGACGGTCCCGTCGGGCGCGGTCAGCTCGGTGATGCCGTCGGCGCGCGCGAGCGAGACCGTCTTGGCGCCGCTCGGCTCGGTCACCGTGCGCCGGCGGTCCCCGTTCGGGAGCACCTCCATCGCGTAGCTGGTGGCCTTGCCGCCGGCGGTCCGGATGGTGACGGTCGTGCCCAGCTCGTTCTCGGTGCGGGTGAGCGTGCGCTCCTCGCCGTCGGCGCCGCGGTGCCGGGTGAGGCGGCCGGTGGCGTCGTAGTCGAACCGGGTCGCCGCGCCCGACGGCTTCGTGAAGCTGGCCAGCAGGCCGCCGTCGTGGTAGGTGAAGCGGTAGCCGGCGGCCGCGGCCGCGAAGCCGTCCGCGCCGAGCGTCAGCTCGGTCCGCTGCCCGCCGGGGGCGACGATCGCGGTCGTCGCGCCGGCGCGCTCGATCCGCGTGCGGTTGCCGTCGGCGTCGACGATCCCGGTCAGCTGCTTGGCCGCGTCGTACTCGAACGTCTCCGTGATGGCGCCGGTCAGCCCGTCGCGCGTGCGCAGGTGGCGGCCGGTGCGGTCGAACTCGTAGACCTCGAGCCCGTCGCCGGAGGGCAGCGCGAGGCCTTCGGGGTCGAAGCCCGGCAGCGGCGGCGCGACCTTGCGGATCAGGTAGCGGCCGTCGGCGAACGTCACGCCGCCGTCGCCGTCGGTGCCGATCGTCAGGGAGTGGTTCTGCATGCACACGCTGGTCGCGGCCTCGCCGTCGGGCGCGCCCGACCCGCACGTGCCGCGCAGGCGGCCCGCCGCCTGCTGCAGGACGCCGGTCTGGTCGACCTTCAGGATCACCGAAGCCGACGGCGAGACGTCGTTGCCGAGTGAGCGGATGTAGACCGTGCCGTCGCCGGCGGCCGCCACCGTGTACGGCGAGTCGATGTAGGACTCGCTGGCCTGGCCGCCGGTCTTGATCGTGCCGCGCTCGTTCGCGACGCCCTTGCCGGCGAAGCGCGTGGTCGTCCCGTCCGGGGCGATCTTGATGACCTTCTTCTCCAGCCCGAGCGCCACGTAGAGCGCGCCGTCGGGCCCGACCGCTACCCCCTTCGGGTCGCTGCCGATCGCCACCTCGGACGCGGGCGTGCCGTTCTCGGCCGGCTTGTCGCCGCCGCCGGCGACCGTGCTGACGATGCCGTTCGGGCCGATCTTGCGCAGCCGCGCCTTCCAGCCGTTGGTCGCGCTGTAGCGCTCGACCCAGTAGATCGTGCCGTCCGGGGCCGTGGTCATGTCGTTGACCTGGCCGATATGGGCCTCCAGCGCCGGCTTGCCGTCGCCGAGCGGCGCGGTGCGGGCGGTCGCGTTGCCGGCGATCGTCTCGATCTTCGAGCCGTCGGGCGCGACGCGCCGGATCACGTTCGCGTAGTTGTCGTCGCTGTAGGAGGCGATCAGCAGCGCGCCGTCGGGCGCCGCGGCCAGCGCCTGGACGATCCCGAGGCCGGCGCTGAGCGCCGGGCCGCCGTCGCCGGTCATCTGCCGGTCCTTGGAGCCGTTGCCGGCGAACAGGTAGATCTTGCCGTCGCGGCTGATCCGGAAGACGTCGTTGCGGTTGAGGCCGTTGTGCAGGTACAGGTTGCCGTCGGGCGAGCGCACGTAGTCGCCCATGTAGTCGATGTTGGCCTCGGTGGCCAGCTGGCCGTCCTTCGGGAAGTTGCTGCCGCCGCGGCCGCTGCCGACGCCGGTGTTGGTCGTGCCCGCGAGCTTGACCACGCTGGGCGGGAGCGCCTCGGCGCGGATCGTCGCGCCGTCGCCGCGGTGCAGCGTGCGCTCGACCGGGTCGTACGCGTGGTGGTCGCTCAGCGACCAGCCGCCGAGGCCGTAGGTCGGCCGCGCGTCCCACGAGCCGATCGCGCGCGTGATCGTCTGGCCGACCGGGACGCCGCAGAAGAAGTGGGTGTCCATGTTCCCGGAGACGTTCCCGCAGGCCATCCGGCCGTCGAACACCTGGGAGTCGGAGCCGAACTGGTTGAACGAGGACTGGAACTCGTCGTCGGCGCCGTAGTAGTTGAACTCGTAGACGTAGATGACCTGGATCGTCGCCGTCACGCGGCCCTGGATCGTGCGGTCATAGGCGTCCTTGCCGTCCCATTTGTAGGGGAAGCTGAGGTTGGGGCCGATCGGCGGCAGGCCCTGGCAGACGCGCTCGCCGGTGGTGGGGAAGCTCGGGTCGCACCAGCGCTTCTCGATCTTCTCGCCGCCGACGTCGATCGTCAGCTGCACGCCCTTCAGGCGCGGCGGGACGGTCGGGCCGACGACCGGGATCTGGATCGTCTCGTCGACCTTCCAGCCCGGCGTGCGGTCGGTCGCGTAGTTGAGCGTCATGCCGGTGCCGGTGACCGGGATCGCCTCCTGCAGCGTCTGCGTCTCGCAGCCGATCGCCGAGCCCTGCTGCTGGCACGGGTCGTTGGGGTCCTTCCACTCGAACTCCTTCAGCTGCGGCGGGCGGGCGCCGGGCGGCGGGCCGTACGGCCAGTTGTGGTCCCACGGCGTGAAGTGGTGGATCGGCACGCGCCAGAGCTGCTGGCCCGGCTGGTAGAGCGCGGCCAGCTCGCGGCGCTCGTCCTCGCCGAGGTCCTGGCCTTCGACGGTGGCGACGCCGCCGGCGATGGAGACGATCTTGATGACGCGGCCGTTCGGGCCGCCGACCCACTCGCCGCTGACGCGGTCGTAGTAGCCGGTCGGGACGGCGCTGCCGACCGGCGCGCCGATGAAGTTCTCGGTGTAGTTGATCAGCGCGCGGTCGAAGCTCACCTGGGTCGCGCCGGCCTTCAGCGCCTCGTCGACGCTGAACTCGGCGGCGTAGGTGTAGCCGGTGTTGGCGGGCAGGGAGCCCGGCATCGCCTCGTCGCCCTTGTCGCCGTAGGTGAACTCGGTGACGCGGATCTTCAGCTCGTCGATCGCCTTCGTGGAGCCGTTCGGGAGCACCATCGTGCCCTTGGCGCCCTTGGGGACGAGCAGCGTGCCGCGGCGCGTGCCGTCCTCGTCGGTCGAGGTGCTGCCGCGGACGACCTGGAACGGGCGCGTCGAGGCCGGGTCGATCGTGGTCGCGTTCGGGTCGACCGGGACCATCACGACGTCGTCGAGCGTCTCGTAGTCCTGCCAGCCGGGCGCGAGCGTGCGCTGTACGGGCAGGAAGCCGGCGACCTCGAACTTCAGCGTGATGCCGCCGCCGTTGACGGCGATGTCGAAGGCGCCGTCGGCGCGCGTGTTCGTCTGGCCGAGCTCCGGATGGTCGAGGACGGTGACGCGGACGCCGCCGATCGGCGTGCCGGCGCGGTCCTTGACCTGGCCCTTGAGGACCGCGACCAGCTTGGGCTCGATCGCGCCCGGTGCGACGTTGCGCTGGATCGGGTTCGCGCCGCTGTAGAGGAACTTGGTGGCGTCGTAGACCGAGGTGGCGGCGCCCGGGTCGAGCTTGGGCGCGGCGTCCTTGGGGTCGGCGACGACCGGGTCCGGGGTGGGCTGCGGATCGACGGGGTCGGTCGGCGGCGGCTTGGAGCCGCCGATCGGCGCCGGTCCGGGCGGGAGGTTGACGGTCTCGCCGCTCGGGCGGTCCGGCGGCGGCGGGGTGGGCGCGCTGGGACCGGCCTTGACGACCTTGACCTTCGTGCCGGTGACGCACGTCTTGCCGAGGCAGGCGGTCAGCTTGTAGGTGCCGGGCGCCGCGGTGCGCGGAAGCGCCAGCTTGCCCTTGACGGTGGCCTGCTTGCGGGGCTTGAGCGCCTTGACCTTCAGCGTTCCCTTGAGCTGGCCGAGCTTGAGCGTGATCTTCTGGGCCTTGGCCTTGCGCCTGCTCGTGTTCTTCACCGTCAGCTTGACGGTGAGGGTTTGCCCTGGGCCGGCGGTGGCCGGGGCGGCGGACGGCTTCGAAAGCTTCAGTGGCGGCGTCGCTTTCGCCGAGGCCGCCGCCGGGAGCGTGAGGAAGGCCGCGAGCAGCGCGATCGCCGCCTTCCGCCCAACGTCCATGCTGGTCAATGGTTCTCCTTGCCGTCTCATCCAGTGTGCGATCAAGGAGACTGGACTGCGCGGCGGGGCGGCGCATCCGGGGTTTCTCTAGTGTCCTGGTGCGGGCTGCCGCACCATGGGGCGTGGGCGATGGTCTCGGTGGCGTCCGCCGCCGCGATCGGCAGAATGCTCGCCCGATGCGGCGAATCTCGGTGGTCCTGGTCGTCTTCACCTGGCTGGCGCTGGGCGCGGTGTCCGCGCGTGCGAGCACGATCCCGGTCACGCGGGTCGACGATCCCGTGGGTGTCGGGAACTGCCCGAACGACTGCTCGCTGCGCCAGGCGATCGCGGCCTCGCAGGCAGGCGACACCGTCGCGCTCGGCGTCGGGGTCCACCTGCTGACGCAGGGCAGGATGCTCGTCGTCTCGCACTCGCTGACGCTCACGGGCGCGGGCCCCGGCCTGTCGCTGATCGACGGCGGCCAGAACGTCGACGCGACGTTCCAGGCCGACCGCATCCTGAAGATCACGGCCGGGCCGGTCGCGATCAGCGGCCTGACGTTCCGGGCCGGGCGCGACGGGCGCGACGAGAGCTTCACGTCCTGCAGCCCGTGCTCGACGATCAACGCCAACGGCGGCGGCGCGCTGTTCAACCAGGGCGCCGCGGTGACGCTCGCGCACGTGGTCTTCGACGGCAACGCCGGCAGCCCGGTCGGCGGCGCCGTCGCCACCAGCGGCGGCTCGCTGACGCTGACCGACGTCGACTTCAACGGCAACGGTGCGGCGTTCGGCGCCGGGCTGTTCATCCGCTCGGCGAACGTGACCGGCGAGCGCGTGACCCTGCGCGACGGCGAGGGCACCGCCCGCGGCGGCGGCGCGTACCTGTACGGCGGGACCCTGGCGCTGACGAACGCGACCGTGACCGGCAACGGCTGGGCGTCGACGATCGGCGGCGGGATCGTCAACCGGGCCGGCACGCTGACGCTGACCAGCGTCACGCTCGCGGGGAACCTGCGCGGCGGCCTCGAGACCGACAGCGGGGCGACCACGATCGCCCAGAACACGATCTTCGGCCCGGCCGGGTACGGGACGGCGTGCGTCGCGGCCAACCGGTCCGACATCGCGAACCCGGTCACGAAGGACGCGGGCAACAACCTGGTCGCCGACACGTCCTGCGGGGGAGTCGCGGGCGCGCCGGTCGATCCGCTGGTCGGGCCGACCGGCTTCAACGGCGGCGAGACGCCGACCGCGGCGCTGCTGCACGGCAGCCCGGCGATCGACGCGGGCGCCGACGCGGCGTGCCCCGCCACCGATCAACGCGGCGAGCCGCGCCACGGCACGTGCGACATCGGCGCGTTCGAGGCGCACCCGCTGGGCGTCCCGACGGTGACGACGCTGCCGGCGTCCGGGGTCTCCGCGACCGAGGCGACGCTGGAGGGCGCGCTCGACCTGGCCGGCGAGGCGGGCGTCGCGCGGTTCGAGTGGGGCGTGGCGCCCGACGCGCTGACGAACACGATCGAGGTCCCGGCGGGCGTGATGTCGAGCCCGACGCCGCGGTCCGTGGTCGCGGACCACCTCAGCCCGAGCACGACGTACTCCTACCGGGCGGTCGCGCTGAACGCGAGCGGAACCGCGACGGGCGACGTGGTGTCGTTCACCACGGCGCCCGGACCGCCGCTCGTCTCGGGGCCGACCGTGGACGGCGTCACGGACACCAGCGCCGACGTGCACTTCACGCTCGATCCGCAGGGCAACGCGACCAGCTACCGGATCCGCTACTCGAGCGCGGCCGGGGACCTCTACACCGCCAGCGTGAAGGTCGGGCTCGACGCGCAGGACGTCACCCGCACGCTGACCGGGCTGACGCCGGGGACGGCGTACGCGGTCGAGGTGCTCGCGACCAGCGCGGGCGGCGACGCGGAGGGGGACACGGCGCAGTTCACGACCGACCGCCGGGTGACGGGGACGTCCGGGACGGCGGTGCAGGTGGCCGAGACCGCGAGCTACTGGAGGTGCCCGGACGCGGCGACGATCGACTGGGGCGACGGGTCGGCGGCGGACACGTCGGCGGTGCTGCGGTGCGCCGACGACGGGCGCGACGGGTTCGACATCACGGTCACCGGCGCGCACGTATACGCCGCCGCGGGCCGCTACCACGTGCAGATCTCCTCCGACTGGGGCAGCGGGTCCGTGTGGGCGCAGATCGCCGCGGCGGGCACGCCGACGCCCGAGCCGACCGCGACCGCGACGCCGGCGGCGACGGCCGCGCCGACGGTGGTGCCGACGGCCACGGCCACCCCGACGCCCGTTCCGACGCCCGAGTTCCACAAGACGGTGGTCGTCGCGCCCGTGAGCGGCACGGTGCTGGTGAAGCGCAAGGGCGCCAAGGCGTTCGTCGCGCTGACGGCCGCCGGCGGGATCCCGGTCGGGTCGGAGGTCGACCTGACCAAGGGGAAGATCAAGCTCACGTCGGTGCCCAAGCGCGGCGGGGCGCCGGAGAGCGCGACGTTCAACGGCGCGATCGTGCGGATCACCCAGCAGGGCGCCTCGACCGTGCTCACGCTCACCGGTCCCGGGCTCGCCTGCGGGCGGCGCACCTGGTCGCCCAAGTCGGCGGCCGCCGCGGCGAAGAAGGTCAAGAAGCGGCGGCTGTGGGGCGAGGGCAAGGGCCGCTTCCAGACCAAGGGCCAGTACAGCGCGGCGACGGTCCGCGGGACGCGCTGGTACGTCGAGGACACGTGTACGTCGACCACGACCGCGGTCTTCCAGGGCTCGGTCTCCGTGCGCGACAACGTCAAGCGCAGGACCGTGATCCTGCGCAAGGGCAAGCGCTACACCGCGCGGCGGCGTTAGGGGGGTGTGGCCGCTGGGTCGCCTGAGAGGCGAGTTGACGGCCACACCCCCTCGTCGGCTCGGCGCGGCCGCTAGTGTCCCGCGTCTGAAGTTGGTTGACGGGTAGCGCGCGGCAGGATCTCGTCGGCCGTCTTGGTCCAGGTGAAGGGCCTGCAGCGTTGGTTGTAGCCGTCGATGAACGCGCGGATCGCGTTGATGAGTTCTCCGACG
>DATMGH010000024.1:0-16902 GCA_035555675.1 Solirubrobacter sp.
CGCCGACCAGCGGGCCTTCGCCCGCGAGCACGTCGACCTGTCCCTGGTCGCCGAGGAGGCCACCGAGACGCTGCTCTCGGTGGCGGAGCGCCGCGGCGTCACGCTCGAGACGTCCGGCGAGGTGGCGCCGACCGTCGGCTCACCCGCGCTGCTGCTGCAGATGGCGACGAACCTGGTGCACAACGCGATCGTCCACAACGTGCCCGGCGGCACCGTGTGGGTCACCACCAGCGCCGCGCCGGCCGGCGTGGAGCTGACCGTCGAGAACACCGGCAAGAAGCTCACCCCGCACCTGGTCTCCACGCTGGTCGAGCCGTTCCGCCGCGGCGCCGACCGCGTCCGCACCGATCACGCCGGCGTCGGCCTCGGGCTGGCGATCGTCAAGAGCATCGCCGAAGCGCACGACGGGACCCTCGCGCTCGCGCCGCGCGACGGTGGCGGGCTGTGCGTCACGGTGCAGCTGCCGGCCGCGGAGGGCTGAGCCGGCGCAGCCGGTGCGTCGGGTCCGGTAGTGGACGATTCGCGTGCCGGGCGGCGGGTAATGTCTCGATCAGCGTTGCGCGGAGTGATGAGTAGGAGGCGTGATGGCCGAGCAACAGAACTTTCGCCAGCAGAACATCGCCGAATGGCGAGGGAAGGCCCTGGTCGATCGAGACGGCGAGAAGATCGGCAAGCTCGAGGACGTCTACGTCGACGTGGAGACCGACGAGCCGATGTTCGGCACCGTCAAGGAGGGGCTGTTCGGCCGGCACTTGACGTTCGTGCCGCTGGGCGGTCTGACGATCGGGCCCGACGAGCTGCAGGTGACGGTCTCCAAGGACCAGGTCAAGGACGCCCCGAACATCGAGCGCGAGGGCGACGAGCTCTCCGCGGCGGATGAATCGGTGCTCTACCACCACTATGAGCTCAACTATCACCCTCCCGCCACGCCCAGCGGGCGGCGCCTCGCGCGACGCTGACGCGGCCATGAGGCGGCGAGCCGGATGGCCGGCCATCTGGTCGCTTCGCTAGACGCCTTCCAGCGTCGCCATCGCCTGGTGGGCTTTCCGCTCGCCGTGATCTACAAGTACGCCGACGACCAGGGCGGCTACCTCGCGGCGCTGATCACCTACTACGGGTTCTTGTCGCTGTTCCCGCTGCTGCTGTTGCTGGTGACGATCCTGGGCTACGCGCTGCACGGCGATGTGCACCTGCAAACCACGCTCCTGGACTCCGCGCTGGCCCAGTTTCCGCTGTTCGGGAGCCAGCTGCGCGAAAGCGTGCACACGCGCGCGGGCAGCGGCCTCGGCCTCGTGGTCGGCATCCTCGGCACGCTGTACGGCTGCCTCGGCGCGGCCCAGGCCACCCAGAACGCGCTCAACCGGGCGTGGGCGGTGCCGCGCAACGTCCGGCCGAACCCCATCCGCTCGCGTCTGCGCAGCCTGCTGCTGATCGGCGTCCTCGGCATCGGCGTGCTCGCCACCACCGCGCTGTCCGGGCTGACGACGGGCGCGAGCGCCTACGGCGCCACCGTCGACACGGGCCTGCGGATCGCGGCGGTCCTGCTCGCCATGGTCACCAACGTCGGGCTCTTCATGCTCGCGTTCCGCGTGCTCACCGCGTCACAGATCCCCACCCGCCACCTGCGGCTGGGCGCCATCCTCGCCGGCATCGCCTGGCAGCTGGTGCAGCTGCTCGGCACCTACTTCGTCAGCCACGCGCTCAAGGGCTCCCATGAGGCGTACGGCGTCTTCGGCCTCGTCCTGGGGCTGATCGCCTGGATCTACCTGCTGTCGCTGGTGACCGTCCTGGCCGCCGAGACCAACGTCGTCGCTCAACGCCATCTCTGGCCGCGCGCGCTGCTGACCCCGTTCACCGACAACGTGCAGCTGACCGCCGCCGACAAGCGCACCTACGCCGCCTACGCCGAGAGCGAGCGCCACAAGGGATTCGAGACCGTCGACGTCGCCTTCGACCCGCCACCGGCCGACGCCCCCGACGAGCCCGCGCCTTGACCCAGTCGGCGGCGCGTACTCGGGCTCTAGACGCCCTTGCTGGAGGTGATCAGCCGCTCGCGGTGGAAGGCGGCCGCGGTGACGCGCCAGCCGAGCAGGTCGAGCACGACGAGCACGGCGCCGAGGGCGAGCGCGAGGGTGAGGCTGGAGTGGATCACGTCGAACGCGATCAGCGCCGCCACCGCGAAGAACGGAAGGCCGACCAGCGTGCTGAGCTGCTGCGCGACCCGGATGTCGCCGGCGCGGGTCGAGATCGCGATGCCGAGCCAGATCGAGCAGGCGGCGACGAGCGGCGTGAAGATGACCTGCGCGATGACCCCGGTGCCGCTGATCACGGCGGAGGCGGCCGCCGCGGAGGCGAAGATCTCGATGACGGCGAGCACGGCGCCGTAGACGACGTACGCGACGGCGAGCGACGGGACCAGCGCGGCGAGCGCCTTGCCGAGCAGGAGCTCCTCGCGGCGGACGGGGGTCGTCAGGATCGGCTCGAGCGTGCCCTGCTGCCGCTTCCCGGCGATGGTGTAGGCCGCGATCACCGCCGGGACGATCGCCGGGATGCCGAGCATGTAGAGCAGGCGGTCGCCGTGGGCGAGGGTGCTCGGCGGCGCCGAGAAGATCTGGATCAGCGGGCTGAGCACGAAGATCGCCGGGATGACCGTCATCGTGGACACGATCGAGCGGTTGCGGCGGTACTCGGTGAGCTCCTTGCTGAAGATGGCGCGCACGCGCCTCGCGCTGAGGGTGCTGCGGCTCACGCGTCCCGGTCCTCGTCGACGAGCTGGAGATAGACGTCTTCGAGCGAGTGGTAGGACTCGCCGATGCTCAGGACGTCCGCGCCCGCGGCCACGAGCGCGCGGGTGAGCGCCGGCGCGGCGACGTCCGGGTCCGAGACGGCGACGACGTAGCGGCCGTCGTCGCCGGCTTGGCGCCAGCTCCTGACGCCGGGCACGCCGTCGAACACCGCGTCCGGCGGGTGGAGCGGGGCGCGCGTCGCGATCGTGAGCGACTTGGCGAACAGCCGGTCGCGGAGCTCCGCCGGCGTGCCGATGGTCCGCAGCGTGTGGTTGAGGATGGCGACGCGGTCGCAGAGCCGCTCGGCCTCTTCCAGGCGGTGGGTCGTGAGGAAGATCGTCACGCCTTCGCTGCGGAGGGCCGCGATCAGGTCGTGCACCTCGCGGCTGGCGACCGGATCGAGGCCCGCGGTCGGCTCGTCCAGGAACAGGATCTCCGGGCGGCTGAGCAGGGCGCGGGCCAGCGCGACGCGTTGCCGCAGGCCCTTGGACAGGGTGCCGCACGGGTCGCGGGCGCGGTCGGTCAGGCTCACCGCTTCCAGCGCCTGCGCGATCCGCGCCTTCGGATCGGGGACCTCGTAGAGGTCGGCGAAGCAGGCCAGGTTCTCCCGGACGGTCAGCCGCTGGTAGAGGCCGGGGGACTCCGGCATGACCGCGATCCGCCGGCGGATCTCCACCCCGTTGTCCGGCGTGAGCGGGATGCCCGCGACGGTCGCGGTGCCGGCGGTCGGCGCGATCAGCGTCCCGAGCGTTCGCACCGTGGTGGTCTTGCCGGCACCGTTGGGGCCCAGGAAGCCGAACACCTCGCCCTGGGCCACGTCGAACGAAACGTCCTCGAACGCCACCCGCGTGCCGAACGACTTGGACAGGTGAGCGACGCGCAGCGCCGGGGCGCCGCGCTCGCTTCCGGCGGCCGGTTCCACCATCCGCAGCACGTCGGTAATGATCCCGCATGCGGGTGTGACGGACATGACCGCCGGTGATCGCGGACGTCCTGGCTCGGCGCTCGTTCCCGCGGCGCTGCTGGCCGACAGCGCGCTGTTCTTCACCCCGCTTGTCGAAGCCCGCGCCCGCGAGCGGTCACCTTCCGGCCGGATGCGCCGGAAAGTGACCACTCGCCGCTCCAGCCGCGCCTTGAAGCCACAGGACCCGACGCTTGCGGCCTATCCTCGGTCGGGTGATGGGGCGCATCACACGGTGGTGGGAGGCGCGTCCGATGCTGGCCGACGCGTGCCTGGCGTTCGTGCTGCTGGTCGCATTCGCCCTTCCCAGCGAGCTGTCCGACGAGAGCGACGTCGCCGTCGGGTTGGCGTTCTCCGCGGCGCTCTTGGCCTGCGTGCCGTTTCGCCGCCGCGCCCCGCTCGTGGTCTTCGTCGTCGTCAGCGTGCTCTGCCTGGCCCAGCTGGCGGTGCTGGACCGCATCGTGGCCGGCGACGTCGTGGCGCTGATCGGGCTGTACACGGTGGTGGCGTACGGGCCGGGCGCGCGGGTCGGTGCGGCGGCGACGGCCTGCGCGGTCGCCGGAGCGGTCATCGCCGCCGTGCGGTGGCAGCCCTCAGCTGAGGACGTGTCGTTCGCGCAGACCGCCGCGTCGACGGTCGTCTCGGTCCTGCTGGCGGCGACGCTCGGCGCGTGGCACCGTTCGCGACGAGCGCAGGTCGAGGGGTTGCGCGAGCGCAACCGCCTGCTCGCGATCGAACGCGACCGGCAGGCCGCCGTCGGGGCGGCGATCGAGCGCGCGCATCGCCCGCGAGCTCCACGACGTCGTCGCGCACTCGCTGTCGGTCATGATCGCCCAGGCCGACGGTGCGGCGGCCGCCGCGGGTCAGCGACCGGCGAGCGCCGCTGCCGCGCTGCGCACGATCGGCGACACGGGTCGCAAGGCACTCGAGCAGATGCGCCGCCTGCTCGGCGTCCTGCGCGAGGACGCCCGCGCGCCCCAGACCGACGCCGCATTCGCGCCGCAGCCGGGCACGGGGCAGCTCGGCGCGCTGGTCGATCAGGTCGCCCGCGTGGGCGTGCCGGCGCACCTGTCGGTCGACGGCGCGCAACGCGCGCTGCCCGCCACGGTCGACGTCACCGTCTACCGGGTCGCCCAGGAAGCGCTGACGAACGTCCTCAAGCACGCCGGAACGGTCACGCGGGTCGACGTGGTCCTGCGCTACGGGCGGGACGCCGTCGAGCTCGTTGTCAGCGACGACGGGCGCGGGCCCGCGGCCGTCAACGGCCGCGGGCACGGGCTGTTCGGCATGCGCGAGCGGGTCGATCTGCACGACGGCACGCTCACCGTCGGCGCCCGCGAAAGCGGTGGCTTTGCCGTGCGCGCGGCCATCCCGATCGGGCGGGTCGCGGAGTGAGCGCCCGGGTCTTCCTGGTCGACGACCAAGCTCTCGTGCGCGCCGGCCTGCGGATGCTGATCGACGCGCAACCCGACCTGGAGGTCGTCGGCGAGGCCGCCGACGGCCGCGCGGCGCTGGAGGCGCTGGCCGTCACGAGCGCCGACGTCGTGCTCATGGACGTGCGGATGCCCGGGCTCGACGGCGTCGCGACGACCGAGCGGCTGGTCGCTGCCGCCCGCCCCGCTCCCAAGGTCATCCTGCTCACCACCTTCGACGTCGACGAGTACGTGTTCGCCGGCATCCGCGCCGGCGCCAGCGGGTTTCTGCTGAAGAACGCGCACCCCGACGAGCTGCTCAGCGCCATCGCCGCGATCCTCAGCGGCGACGCCGTCGTGGCGCCCAGCGCCACCCGCCGGCTGCTCGACCACGTCGCGGAGACCCTGCCGCCGGACACCGGCGAGGATCCGCGGCTGGCCGAGCTGACGCCGCGCGAGCGCGAGGTCCTCGTGCAGGTCGCGCGCGGGCGCTCCAACGCCGAGATCGCCGCCAGCCTGGTGATTGCCGAGGCCACGGTCAAGACGCACGTCGGGCGGCTGCTGGCCAAGCTCGACCAGCGCGACCGCGTGCAGCTGGCCGTGTTCGCGTACGACAGCGGCCTCGTTCGCGCCCGCCGCTGATCCGCCTCAGGTCGCACCACGATCGCGACCTGAGGCGGATGCCGTGTGGACGGCGTCGGCCGAGCATTCCTGCCATGAGCCACACGATCACCGCAACCGCTCGGCACGGCGAGCGCTCGCTGGCCTGGGCGGGCTACGTGGCCTCCGGATGGGCCATCGCGTACGCCGTCGGCGTCCGCGGCTACCAGGGGCTCGGCGGGACCGTCGGGCTGTCGGGGACCTTCGAGGATCCCGAAGCGATGCGGCGGGCGAGCCTGCTGGCCGGCGCGCTGCTGCTGCTCGTCGGCCTGGGCGCCCTGGCCCTCGTGCGTCCCTGGGGGCTGCGGCTTCCCCGCTGGCTGGTCATCGTCCCGGCGCTGACCGGCTCGGCGTACGCGATGGCGCACGCCCTCACCGCCTACGTCACCAAGCCGCTGCATCTGCTCGGCGTGGTCCAGCTGCAGTTCGACGGCTGGGCCCAGCGCGACGAGACCAGCCAGTTCCTCTGGGATCTGCTCTTCTACGAGCCGTGGTTCCTCGGCCTGGGGCTGCTGGTCACGCTCGGGACCGTCCACCACCACCGCCGCACGGGCGGCACACCGGCCGGACGGCGGCAGCTCGTGGTCCTGACCGCCACGGGCACGCTGGCGCTGACGGCGTGGGCCTGCCTGGAGGTCGTCTCCCGGTCGGCGTGAGCGGACGCCCGAGGGTGCCGGCTACGCCGTCCGCATGGAGAGCTCGACGTCGCCGCCGAACGGGACGGAGATCCAGGCGGGTGAACGCACGCGCCGGAGGTACTCGGGGCTGCGCTCCGCGTTGTCGGCCACGACCAGGGCTCGCGGCGCCAGGTGCGGCTCGAGGAGGTCCAGCACGTCCGGGTAGAGGTGCTTCGCGCCGTCCATGAGGACGAGGTCGATCGCCTCGGGCAGGCCGGTGGCCAGCGTCTCCAAGGCGTCCCCTTCGCGCAGCTCGATCAGGTCGTCGAGGCCGGCGGCGGCGAAGTTCTCGCGCGCCGTGGCGGCCTTTGACGGCTCGAACTCGCTGGTGATCAGGCGGCCGCCGCCGTTGTCGCGCAGGCCGGCGGCGAGGTGCAGCGTGGAGATGCCGAACGAGGTGCCGAACTCGACGACGTCCCGAGCGCTGGTGCCGCGCACGAGCATGTAGAGCAGCGCCGCGGTCTCGCGTGAGACCGCGAGGTAGAGGTCCTTCGCGGCGAAATAGAAGTCGCGGTAGGAGGCGGCCGGGGCGCCGCGCAGGACGGCGCGGCGCTCGGGCGTCGAGGGCGCCTCGGCTTCGGCGAACAGGCGCTCGAGGAGCGGCGCCAGCGGGTCGGTGGTGAGCGTGGTCATGCGGTGTCCATTCGGTGGGTGGCGAGCGGGAGCACGCATCGCACTGTAGACGCAACGGTGCGTCTTGCCAAGAGCGTCGGACGCAACGGTGCGTTGCGGTAGGCTGGCCGCTTCATGGGTGCCGCTTCTCAGAAGCCCATCAAGGGCCGGGCGCCTCATCGGCGCAACGAGGACGCGCGCCTCGCCGTCCTGCACGCCGCCGACGACCTGCTCGTCGAGCGCGGCTTCGGCGGCGTCACGATCGAAGGCATCGCCGCCCGGGCCGGCGTCGCCAAGCAGACGATCTACCGCTGGTGGCCCTCCAAGGTCGACATCCTGCTCGACACCCTCATCGAAGACGCCGAGCGGCAGATCCCCGTGACGCACGGCGGCTCGACCCTCAAGGCGACGCAGGCCTACCTCCGCGCCCTCGCGAAGTTCCTCTCCAAAGAGCCGGCCGGCCGTGTGCTGCTCTCGCTCGTGGGCGAGGCGCAGCACGACGAGGCCATGGCGACGGTGTTCCGTGAGCGCTACCTCGCGCCGCGCCGTGCGCAGGAGCGAGCCATGCTCCAAGCGGGCATCGACGCCGGCGAGCTGGACACGGCGCTCGACGTCGACGCCACGCTCGACGCGCTCATCGGCCCCATCGTCTACCGGGCGCTCATCGGCGCGAAGATCCCACGCACCTTCGTCGACACCCTTATCGCCACGAACCTCGAGCCGCACCGCGCCAATGATTAGGAGTGCGTCTTGCCCTCCGTCGAGCTCGCCGCTCGTCGGCGTGGAGATTCCGCCACCGCCGACCGCCGCCGATCGACGATGCGATCACATCAGCTGACCGTCGAGGTAGCCGGCCCGTGGTCGCTCGAGACGGGCATCGCGTTCTGGGAAGGGTTCGCTCCCGCGCGACTGGCGCCGCGTAGCGGTCGTGACGGCGTGCTGCGCAGCACGTTTCTGGTCGAAGGCGACTGGCAGCGGGCGGAGACGGAGGTCGTCCAGCAAGGCACTGCGGCACGGATCCTCGTGCGCGGCGACGGCGACCTGGACGCGGCCGCGACGCAGGTCTGCCGATTCCT
The DNA here is from genome assembly GCA_035555675.1 of Solirubrobacter sp. Classification (GTDB taxonomy): domain Bacteria; phylum Actinomycetota; class Thermoleophilia; order Solirubrobacterales; family Solirubrobacteraceae; genus Solirubrobacter. The sequence goes on from DATMGH010000024.1 coordinate 8,185, forward strand.
CTCACTCGATGTCGACGCCCGCGGGTGGCCCGAGGTCGCCCGGCGCGATCCGGTGATCGCCGAGGCCCAGTCGCAGCTTCCCGGGCTACGCCCCTGCGGGTTTCACTCCCCCTACGAGGCGGCCGCATGGTCCGTGCTCTCCCAGCGTCTACGCATCGCCCAGGCGGACCGCCTGCGCAACGACCTCATCGATCGGTACGGCGCGGAGGGTGCGTTCCCCGCGCCCGACGTGCTCCGCCGGATCGAGCTCGACCTGCCCGGACGCAAGACCGAGTACCTGCACGCTGTCGCCGCCGCCGCCTTGGACGGGCAACTCGACGCCGCGGCCCTCCGGTCGGTCGAGCCTGCACGAGCGATGGCGACGGTCCGGGAGATCAAGGGGCTCGGGCCGTTCGCGGCCGAGCTCGTGGTCATCCGCGGGGCGAACGCACCCGACGCGCTCGCCCGCCACGAGCACCGCCTCGAAGCCGAGATCGCGCATCGCTACGGTCCCGACCGCACCCTCGACGACATCGCCGACGCTTGGCGCCCGTTCCGCTCCTGGGCATCCGTCTACCTACGCGCCCTACGCGAGGAGCGAACCCACGAAATCAGCGGCCGACCGCGGTGAGTGGGCCGGGAGCCTGCCTGACGCTGCGGGAGCGCACCATCAGAAGCCCACGAACATGCGCTGGGCACGGATCGGCGACGTCTACGCCGGGGCCAGTCCACCGTTGCCGAATCGGTCGCAGCGGTGATCCGTTGTCGATTCTGATGACCGAGCGTATGCGCAGACTCAACAGTTGCGGACCGTGTACCGGCGGATGCGACGAGCGGGCGTGCAGTTTCAGAACTGCGGACAGGCGGTCGCGTCCCAGATCGCCGGTGCGGGGCGCCTACGTACGGTCGCTTTGGCGTCACTGGTCAAGGACTGTGTCGAGCACGGCGGCCGGCTGACTCGGTCGTACACGACGGCGCACCTGCGCCGAGCGTTCAAGCGGATGGCGGTGCCGGTCCGCGACGAGACCCGGTGCCCGATCGGGATCGCGAGCCAGGCGAACGCGCGCCCCGGCGGGCCCAAGCTCACGCCGCGCGCGGTGGCGGGAACGCGTCGTCCCGATCTCGATACCGCGGGCACCCTGACCCGGCTCGTACCCGCCTTCGCGGTCTTTCAGCGTCCCGCCGAAACGGCGGACGCTCTGCCGGCGAGTGTCATCGGCTGGGCGGATGCGAGTAATCGCGATACCAAGACCGGCCTCAGGCTGGAGGTTGATCAGGCGCGCGCGATCGGGCCTGATGGAGCGGGGATGTACGCGCTGCCCGGAGCGGGCGAGTTGTGCGCGGCCCTCGACATTCCCGGCGAGGGCGTCGCCGGGACGTGCGCCCCAGTGGGCGACCCCGACCGCTTCGCGCCCACCGCGATCACCCTGGTGCCCAGGGGCGTAGCGATATGGGGGCCGGTGGCGTCTGATCACCACGCCGTCCGGCTGCTCACGCACGATGGCCGCTGGCGGACAGCGACGGTCGCGAACAACGGGGCGTACGACGTGCTGAGCAAGGTCCCCCGGCTCATCACCTATCGCGACGGGCACGGCATCACCCACTATGCAGACTGGACGATGACGCTGTGCCTCCCCGGGCAGCCATGCCCAAGGCGGCCAGGCACGTCTGACGATGCCCAACGTCACCGTTGGCCTACACACTGACCCGCCCATTCGGCCACGGCCGACGGGGTGAACCGCCCCGGAGTCCTGCAGGCGCGCGTCAGCGCGGCCTGCGGTTTGGGCCAAACGGCGTTGAGCTGCTGCTAGCCGCGGTCGATCCCTTCCTGTCCGGCCGGCGCGTCAGAGCCGTGGCGGCGCTCGAGCTCGCGCAACTCACGGAACGTCGCCGGCCCATTCCAGCCGGCGCCGCGCCGCCGCGCGTTGCGGACGTTCACGACGCCGTTCAGCCCCATCAGCAGTCCCAACGGGATCACCCACCACAGCCCAGCGACCGCGGCGGCGATCGTCAGCGCAGCCGCCACCGGGATCATCAACACAGCCAAGCGATAGGCGATGCGGGGCTTCATAGACACGCTTCTACCCACGCTGAGCGTTGCTAACGGGGCTATCGCGGCGCGCCCGTCGGTTCGGAGTCAGTGCGACATGAACCCGAGGTCGACCCGCCGGCGCGCGGCATGCCTGTCCACGAGCGCGACCTCCGGATCACGCCCTGGAACGGCGCCTACGTCGCGGTGCTCGCGGGCGAGACGGCGACGCTGGCCGGCTACGACGCGTCGGGGCAGTTTCTGGGCGCCTCCGACTTTCCCGGTGAGGCCGAACGCCCGAGGTGGACATCGAGCCCGGATGGCGCGAGGTCGAGCGACGTAACCGATTCGTTCGCACCGCCCCAGCTACGACCCTTTCCTCGCCTCGGCCGTTAGGAAAGGATGTTTTCCTAAGCTTTCCTTATCGCCCGCCCAAGGGAAGCTTGCCAACGCGTCCACCCTGACGCGAGCGGACGGCACGCGATCCCCGAAAGACCCGCATTCGCGTGCCGTTCTCAATTGCGGGGGCGGGGTTTGGACATCTTCCCGCGGCCGGGGTAGAAACGCGCGCAGCGCTCGACTCCCGTGCCTGCGTCAAATCCCCGGTGACCCGCACGAGGGGTGCGGCATACCCGCCAACGGCGAGCTGCAGGCGCTCGTCGCCGACTCCCTCGCCAAGGCCAAGCGCCGGCTACAGCCCCATGCATGGCCGGTACTGAAGAGCGGCGGCGCACGCGCTGCCGAAGTGCGTGCCCAGCCGAGACGGTGTGCCGGTCGGGTCAGCCGACGCCGTCGGCGACGATCCGGTCGATGGCCGCGATCGCGGACACGTCGCCGACGATCCGGTTGCGCATCACGGCAACCGCGACGCCTGAGTCGACGTCGGCGTAGGCGGCGCTGCCGTTTGAGCCGATCATGCCGAAGGTCGATCCGGGACGCGACTCGACACCACCGGGCCGCGCCGGGCTGTACCCGAGTGCCGTCGTGGTGGGAATGCCCACGACCTGGTCGGTGGCCGAGAACGTCGGCGTGGCCATCGTCGCGAGACGGCCGGGCGAGACGAGCTCGATGCCGTCGATGTGCCCGAGCAGGGCGGCGTACATCCGCGCTGCGGCTCGCGCGGTCATCGTGCCCTGTGAGGGGATGTCGGCCCGCAGGACGTCGGTGCGGTTGGCGAACGCGGCGGTCGGCTGCACGCCGGGCGGGATCGCGCGGTCGAGCGGCGAGCCCGGCTTGGGCGGCGGCGGTGCGGCACCGGCGGGCCCCTGGCGAGCGACGCGGGCGAGCAACTGCGCGGGTACGCCGAAGTGAAGCTCATCGGCGACGCCGAGGGGCACGGCGATCTCGTCACGCAGCGCCGCGGCGAGCGTACGCCCGGTCGCTCGGCGCACCAGCTCACCGAGCACGAACCCGAACGTCAGCGCGTGGTAGCCGATCCGCGTGCCCGGCGGCCACCACGGCCGCTGAGCGGCGATGAACGCGCAGACCCGGTCCCAGTCGCCGAGATCCGCGGGCGTGATGTCCGGCCACAGGCCGGGCACCCCGGCGGTGTGCAACAGCACGTCGCGCAGCGTCACGCGGTCCTTGCCGTGCGCGCCGAATTCCGGCCAGGCCTCGGCGACGCGCTGGTCGTAGCTGAGATCGCCGCGCTCGACGAGCACGTGCGCGACCGACGCCGCGACGCCCTTGCCCGTCGAGGCGGCGAAGAACAACGTGCCCGGATCGACCGGCCTGCCCGCGTGCGCATCGGCGGCTCCGGCCACCGCGTCCACCACGACGCGACCCTCGTGAAGGACGGCGACCTGCAAGGCGCCCTCGACTCCCGACGCGACGAGCGCGTCGATCGCCGCCTGCACGCGTGGCTGCAGATCGGCCACGCGCTACCCGGGGAAGCGCCAGGTCGTCTGGCTGGAGATCCTGCCCTTGCGAAAGCCGAGGCCGCGCACGGGCCGCACGCGGAACACGAGCGCGCGGCCGTCCAGGTCGCGATGGGCGAACGCGCCGTCGCAGACCACGAAGTGCCACGTGTCGGTGCCGTACTTGGCCGCGAACGCTCCGGCGACCGGCCGCAGCGCAGCGTCATCGGTGACCTGCTCGGCCACGCCCTCGAGCACGACGTCGAGGCCGCCTTCGCCCAGATCGCTGCGACCCGTCGTGAGCACGCACGCCGGGTTGCGCGCGAGGTTGCGCGCCTTGCGCTCCTCCGGCCCGGTCGTGAACCAGATCGCGTCGTCATGCCACACCCCGATCAGCGGCGTGACGTGCGGTCTGCCGTCGGGCCGGACGGTCGAGATCCAGAACGTGCCGGCACGCACGACCTGCTCACGCCCCACCTCCCACGGCGTCGGCGACGCATCGGGATGGCTATAGCCATGGATCTCAGCGGTCACGTCGACAGGCACCATGCCCCACCGGCTCCTCGATCGTGTGTCGGCACTACACCACAGACCTCGCACGACCGGCAGACTCATCGCTCCACCGCGCCGGCCCGAGCGAAGCGCACGGTCCAACCTCGATCGCCTCGCCCGCCAACTCGCCAAGCGTCAGCACCCGTTGACCGCGTTCATGCACAGCGCTTGTCCGAGCTTCGGCGTCGACGCACTGGACCGCTTGGGATCGAAGGCGCGTAGTTGACGCAGATGTCCCGCGTCGTGGTGCTCGCGTCCGTTGCGACGGTCTTCGCCTTGGGCGGGTGCGGCGGCGGTCATCCCTCGACGGGCGCATCCGCGTCGGCAACCACGACGATGCGCGCGGCGCGGCGCGGGCTGGCGCTGTTGCCGTTGCCGGCGCAGGCGGTCGCGGTGTGCCGGCGCGCGCAGGCGCATGCGCGCTGGACTGTGCTCTGCCCCGCTCGCCTGCCGCGCGCGACCCGCGCGAGCACGCCGGGGGTTGCGCCGGCGCCACTCGTCGCGCAGGGCGCCAGCGAGGTGCTGGACTTCAGCTACAGCGGCGTGGCCGCCCCCGAGGGGTCTGTCCCTGTGCGACTCAACGCCCCCGAGCGGTTCTTGCACTTCGTCGTCGGCCGCGCCTTTCAGGAAGTGCCACCCGGCGCGCGCCCGGCGCTGCTGGGCGGACGGCGCGGACTGCTCGCCCGGGCGACACCCAACGGCTCATTTGGCTCGGCGCCCTACTTCGACAACCACGTTCGCTTCCTCTGGCGAGAACACGGCACCCGCTACGTCGCCACGCTGCACACCTTCGGCGAGCGGCAGACCGAACGACTGCTCGATCGCCTGCTGCGCGAGCTTCGCCCCGCCCGATCACTGCGGCCGCCACCCAACCCCGAACCGCACGCGCCCATCTTCACTCGGCCCAGCGACCTCGCGCTCGGTTTCGGCGACGTCTGGGTGACGACAGCGAACGCGACGTTCGGCGCTCCGAGCCTGTTGCGCATCGACCCGCGCACGCTGCGGGCACGCGGGCAGCGCGGCGCCGGCCAGATCGACGTCCACGTCGCCGCCGGCCGCGAAGGCCTCTGGACCACAGGGTCGACGATCAGCCGCAACGGCCACTCGATCTCGCCATTGCAGGTCCACCGGATCGACCCAGCCACCGGGCGCATCGTCACCCGCGTGCGGCTGGACGGCCTGCAGGGCGGCGACGTGACCGTCGGCGACGGGGCCGTCTGGGTGAGCGCCAACCGCTTCCACGAACGCGACTTCACCCTCGCGGCGACTGGAACCGTGTGGCGCATCGACGCGACCAGCGGCCACGTCATCGCTCGCACGCGCGTGCCAGCCGGCGCGGGCGCGCTGCTGATCGCCGACGACGCCGTCTGGGTCGCCGGCGCCGGCACTCCCGTCGTCTCACGCCTCGACGCCCGCACGGGCGCGCCCACAGGCACCGTTCGCGTCGGCCCGCGGCCATTCGCCTTGGCCAGCGCGGACGACGCGATCTGGGTCACCGACAGCCAAGACGGCACCGTCCGACGCATCGATCCCGACACGCTCAAGGTCACCGCGACGATCCGTGTCGGCACCGCGCCCTACGGCATCGCAGCCGATCCCCGCGGCGTCTGGGTCGCGGTGCTCGGAGACAGCGCAGTCGCCCGCATCGACCCCAAGACCAACCGCGTCGCGCAACGCATCCGCACCGGCGGCGACCCGGTCGCCATCGCCGCCAACGGCAAGCACGTGTGGGTCGCGCTCAACAGCGACCACACACTCCTACGACTCACACCCTGAACCTACGCAGCGACATCGAGCGGGGAACGCCTCGGTCAGCTTGTTGGCGGCGACGCGGGAGTTGTGCAGCGTCGCGTGAGGTAGGTCTCGTCGGGCCTGCTGCCGTGGACGGCGCGCCAGATCGTCGCGCCGCGAGCGGTGGTCTTCCCGACGGGCATACCACGCCTCACCGCGTTTCCTGGTGGTTCGCCGCTGCCCGAGCAACTGGTTTCAGCGATCCAGATACGACGTCCCTTGGGAATCTGAGGAACGAGAAGAGGCCCACCATTTGCGGCCTTGCTGAAGTAGCGGGGCGGGGTTTGAACACCTTCCCGCGACCGGATATCGGTTCGCGGAGATGCGGGTGCTGCCATAGCCAGCGCGCCGACGCGTCAGCGTCGAACAGCCAGCCGATCGACTATCCGGGCGTAGTCCAGCGGCGGGCGTCTGGGCCCCAGGTCTTGTTCGCCGTGTCCGTGCTGGTGATCAGTGGGTCAGCGAACGCTGCGGCGGCCGTGATCACGTCAGTGAGGTCGTCGGGGAGGTGCTCGCCGAAGCGCCCGAGCGCCTGGCGGTAGGCGCGGTAGTCGCCGCGGCGCAGGCCGGCGAGATCCCCCACGGCGACCGACAGTGGGACGAGGTCGACGTTCCGGAAGGCTGCAGTGGCCGTCAGCGCGTCGCGCATCGGCGCCCCGGGGATGGTGTGGGCGCCGGTGAGGGTGTGGATGTCGGCGAGGTCGCGGACGCGGGTATTGGCCTCGGCGAGATCGATCGCGGTCGTGAGCTTCTCGGCCAGAACGGTCTCGACCGGGTAGCCGAGCACTTGGACCGGGTCGCTGTCGGGCCGCAGGCCAGGCAAGATGACGTGCTGTGGCTTGGGTGTGACCGGGTCGCCGAAGTTGACGTCCAGGCGCAGCTTGACGACCGCGGTGGCGAGGCGCACGTCCATGACGGCGCGAACGCCTTGGTAGAGCGCGTGGTCGCGAATCACCTGTGTGGCGACCGTGGCGGTGAGGTACTCGACGCCGTCCTCGGGGTCCTCGATCGCAGCGATCTCGGCGACGCGTGCCGCCACCGCGTCGGCGTCGTTAGCGATGCCGATCGCCAGCGCGTCGGCGTCGACGGTCGGCCGGCGCTGGCCCAGCGCCGCGAGCAGCACGCCGCCCTTGAGCACGAACTGCGACGCAGACGGCGAGCGGCTCAGGCGGGCCAACCAGCGCTCGACGACGTAAGCGGTCAGATACTCCTGGGTGCCGCGGCCCTCGCGGCGAGCGCGGTTCTGCAGATCCAGATAGGCGCGTCCGGCGGGCGTCGCGCGGCTCACTGGAGTCATCGGGCGCTCACCACGTCCAGCGCTTGGCGCACCGGACCGAGCACACCCAGCTCGCGCGCGTACTCCAGCAGCAGCGCGGGCCGGGCATCCTGTCGGGTCATGTACCGGTTCAGCGCAGTGTGCGCGATCGACTCGCCCAAGCGATGGCGCAACCGCATCAGGTCGATCACCGTGCGCGCCGCGTCGTAGGCGCGGACCCGCTCCCCCGGGGCGGCCTCGATGCCGGCCAGCCCGAGCTCGAAGGTCCGCCGGTCGAAGCGGAACACCCGCGTAGGCGGATGATCGATCCGCGGCGGATGCGTCCCGTTGGGCACCGCCACCTGCACCCACACCGGCAGCTCGTCCGTCAGCTCATGCACCATCGCGGCCGACACGCAGCACACGATCGCCCGCGGCGCCCGATAGGACACCGCCAACAGATCGGGATACGCCGCAGGCGGCGCGTCGGATCGGCGAAACACCCCACGCGACAGCTCGACGATCTCCCCCGCATCACGCCACGCGTACAGATCCCGTGGATGCACCCCGCGCGAGAACGCCGTCGCCGACGTGAACGTGTCCGGCATGACCGCCACCACAGGCATGGATAAAGAGCTTACACGACTGTGATTCCAGTGTGAGCTATCTATCCACCAGGTCGCCGCGACGCGATCGATGCGCCCCAGGCGAGCTGCCTGGGGAACACTTGTTCGCGTCCAGGAGAGTCGGGTAGGAGCTGATGCCGTTGACCGAGGAGCCGCGCAACACCGCAAGCCCATACTCGACCGGCGGAGGTGGCACGCGGCTCGAGCATCGCTTGGGCACTGTGTTCCTCGTGCGCCTGCTCACCGCTGGATCCGTCGGCGCGTTGGCCGAAAGAGTGCCGGGACGCGTCGCGTTCCAGCAATCGCCGGCCGGCGGCGCTGCCCTGGAGCTTCGGCCGGCGTCAGGTACGTGTCGTCGGGCTTGCTGCCGTGCGCGGCTCGCCAGACGACCGCGCCGCGGGCGGTCTTCTCCCCGACGCCCCGACCCACACCGAGCCCAGCGTCTTGCGTGTCCGGCCGCCGCCGGCCAACTGATACTCAGCGACCCAAACGCGCCGTCCGTCCGCGCGTCCCTCAACGCGGACGTGGCCCTCGGAGATGTGGTCTGCCATCGAAAGCGGCTCCCTCGCCGCCCATGCGCTGGGCGCGTGGACCACAAGGTCGTCCTCAACTCCGCTCTCCAGAACGAGA
>DATMGH010000025.1:0-29259 GCA_035555675.1 Solirubrobacter sp.
CGACGATGCTGGCGCGCCCGGGCGGCGTGGCCGTCGCGGTCGGCGTGGCTGTCGGGGTCTCGGTCGGCGTCGCCGTCGCGGTCTCGGTCGGCGTGGCCGTCGGGGTCGGCGTCGCGTCGGTCACGACCACCTTGCCGCGCATCAGGAAGTTCAGGCCGGAGCGGAACTCGTAGGTGCCGACGCGGTCGAACCGGCACGTCCCCTCCCAGCCCGGGCCCTGCAGGTACCACGGCAGCGGCGGGGACCCGCCCCACACGTCGCCCTTGGTCTGCGTGCAGGACGCCGGCTGCGCCGTGATGAAGACCACGTTCTGGCGGCTGTCGCCCTCGGGGTACCCGAACGCCACCGTCCCGCCCACCGGGATCTCGACCGTGCTGTCGCCGTCCGCGGCGTCGCGGAACGCACTATCGGTCACGACGATCGACGCCGAGACCTGAGCTTCTCCTTGCCCCCAAGCCAGCGCGGGGAGCGCTGTAGCTGCCACGGCGGCGCACGCCAGCCATGGCAGGTACCTCCTCCTGAGTCCCACGTTCCCCCTCCAGATTTTTTGCCGCCGAAACCCTACCCGTCACCGGTGCTTAGAGCAACGTCTTTCGACGTTGTTCCAGCAAAAGCGCCGGAATTCGGCCACCAGTTCCAATCATCCAACAACCAGGCAATCGAAGGCACCAAGAAGATCCGGACGATGAACGCGTCCACGAGGAGCCCGAGCGTGACGGTGAAGCCGACCTGGAACAGCGCCTCGAGCTCGAGCGCCATCAGCGCCGCGAACGTCCCGGCGAGGATCAGGCCGGCCGACGTGATGACCGAGCCGGTGCGCTGCAGGCCGACCAGCACGGCCTCGCGCGTCGGCAGCCCGCGGGCGTGCTGCTCGCGGATGCCGGTCATCAGGAAGATGTTGTCGTCGACGCCGAGCGCGACGAGGAAGATGAAGGCGAAGATGGACAGGTTCGGATCGGAGTCCGGCTGCCCCAGCAGGTGCGTGAAGATCAACGAGGACGCGCCCAGCGCGAAGCCGAACGACAGCACCACGGTCCCGATCACGTACAGCGGCGCGATCACCGCGCGCAGCAGGATCATCAGGATCGCCAGGATCAGCAGCAGCACCAGCGGCACGATCAGCTTCGCGTCGCGCGACAGCGCGTTGAGGTTGTCGTGCTGCTCGGCGGTGATCCCGCCGACCCACACCTTCGCGTCGCCCGCGTGCTCGCTCGCGGTCCGGCGCAGGCTCGGGATCAGGTCCATCGCGCTACGCGAGAACGGGTCGCGGTCGAGGATCACCTCGAGCGAGATCAGGTTGCCGTCCTCGGACTGCGAGTCGGTCATCGAGTCGGTCACGTTCGGATGCCCGGCGAGGTCGTCGCGCACCTGCGACGCCATCTCGCCGTCGACGACGACTTCGAGTGGCGCGACCCGGCCGGGCGCGTAGCGCTTGGCGATCAGGTCCTGCGCCAGCACCGACTCCGGCTTGTCGCGGTACTGCTCGCTCAGCGTCAGGTAGCCGCGGTCGTGGAGGTTGCCGAGCGCGCCCAGCGCCAGCAGCGCGATGCACCCGCCCGCGAGCAGGCGCGGGTGCCGGCGCACGAGCGCGGCGACGCGCTGCCACGCGGGCGTGTCCCCCGCCTGGCGAACGGGCTCGAGCTTCGGCTTGACCGGCCAGAACGCCCGCCGCCCGAGCGCCGCCAGCACGGCCGGCAGCAGCGTCAGGCTGGCGGCCATCATGACCAGGATCCCGAGCGCCAGGATCGGCCCCATCTCGCGCGTCGCGTTGAAGTCCGCGAGCCCGAGCACGAGCATCGCCGCCACGACGATGCTGCCGGACGCGAGGATCGGGGGACGCGTGGACTCCGCGGCGACGGCGATCGACGCCGACGTGTCCCCGGTCCGGCGCAGCTCGTCCCGGTAGCGGGAGACGAGCAGCAGCGCGTAGTCCGTGCCGGAGCCGAACATCAGCACGATCAGGATCGCCGTCGACTGCCCGCTGACGGTCGTCGCACCCGCCTCCACGAGCCCGTACAGGATGCCGGTGGAGACCAGGTAGGCGGCGCCGACCGCGGCCAGCATCACCCCCGCGATCAGCGGCGATCGGTAGGTGAACAACATCAGCACGAGCACCAGCACGCCGGTGATCGCCAGCAGCGTGCCGTCGATGCCCTCCAGCGCGTTTGACCGGTCGGCGTCGAAGCCGGCCTGCCCGGTCACGTAGGAGCTCAGCGGCGTGCCGTCCGGCCCCGGCAGGATCTTGCGGATCGCGGCCACGTCGCGGACGACCGACTCCGTGTCGTCCTTGCTGTTGAAGACCGGCAGCATGATCATGCTCTCCGGCGAGTCGCTGGAGAACGCCGACGGCCCGGTCTGGGGGCCGAGGACGTGCCCGATCTCGCCGCACACGGTGCCGCTCGGCGAGCCGATCCCGACGAGGTTGGGCAGCGTCTCGGTCGAGCACAGCTTGTCCTGATCGGCCGCGATCCGCGGCGAGTACTCGTAGATCGACCCCTTGCGGGCGACGTACGCCAGGATCGCGGTCGACCAGCGCCCCTCGCGGAACCGTTCCTTGAGCGCCTGGTGCGCGAGCGTCGAGTCCGCGCCGCGGGCGCGGAACGTCTCGCTCTCGTCCGCCGCGCGCGCCTGCAGCCGGGGCTGCAGCCAGCCCAGGCCGACCGCGAGCACGATCCAGACCGCGATGACGATCCAGCGCGACCGGCGGCCGATGGCGAGTTGAGTTAGGCGTCCGAGCATGGCGGGTGGTCGGGGAAACGACAGCGTCCCCGGATCGCTGACCAGGCGATCCGGGGACGAGTGTTGCAGGCCTGCGCGCCGCGGTGACTTTTAATCGGCCACCGCGGCGCGTTCGGTCACGGCGCCGTCGTCGACAGCGTGTACGTGAGCGTCTTCGAGTACGAGCCCGAGCGCAGCGCGTCCGTCGCCGCGATCGGCTGCTGGAACTGCAGCGTCACGGCGTCGTTGGAGATCTCCCGCGGGTACGAGAGCAGCTCCTGCGCGGAGCCCGTGAGCTCCTTGTACGCGGTGTTCGGGTTCGCGGCGTCGGTGGCGCGAACCTTCAGCGCCTGCGCCAGGACCGACGTGCCGTTGACCATGTGGCCGGCGGCGGTGCCGCTCGTGTCGGCCACGCTCAGCAGCGCGTTACCGGCCGTCGAGACGACGTTGGCCGTCGTGCTCGCGGTGTAGGTGTTCGTCACGGCCGGCTGGAACGTGCCGAACGTCGCCGACCCGCTGAGCGTCAGCGAGAGCGTCGGGATGACGGTCGCGCTGACCGACGCCGAGACCGACGTCGGGACCTCGAACGTGACGTCCTTGCTCTCCTTGGCGCCGTCGGCGTACGTCACCGTCAGCGTCGCGGAGTGCGTGCCGCCCGTCAGGAACGCGTGGGTCGCGGTCGCGCCGGTCGCCGTGGCGCCGTCGTCGAACGTCCACGCGTAGGAGACGCCGCCCGACTTGCCGACGTTGAAGTCGACACGGCTGGACGTCGCCGCCGGCTGGGCCTTCGGGTCCGGGCCCGGCGTGTCGTCGCCACCGACGTAGGAGAACTTCCACAGCGCGGTGTTGGTGTTGGAGATCGAGAAGAACGAACCCGAGTACGACGCGACGTACAGCGCGCCGTCGGGGCCGAAGTCCACGTCGATGATGCGGTTGGACCCGATCAGCGTGCTCGGGATCATCGGCAGCAGCGAGTCGGCCGAGACCGGCTGGCCGCCCTTGGTGTCGTCGCTCGGATCCATCAGGAACGCGTGCCGGACGTTGTTCGCGACCGAGAAGTCGGCCAGGAACCAGCGGCCGTCCCAGTAGGCCGGCCACGCGTTGGGCGCGCTGCCCGCCGGCTTGCGGTAGATGCCGCCGCTGATCGGCGCCTGGCTGCCGCCGATGATGTACGGGCAACGACGGAACGTCGCCGGCGCCGGCGTCGTGTTGCTGTTGGCGCTGATGATGTCGATGCCGTTGGCGTTCTTCGGGTAGTCGTAGCAACCGCCCTGCGGGCCGTACCAGATGTTGACCGGGCTCGGCGCCGGGATGTCCGTCAGACCCGTGTTGAACGGCGAGTCATTCGGCAGCGACTTGCTGCAGTCCCAGTACGCGCCGGTCTGGCCGTCGGCACCGCCGCCGACCGTGCCGCGGATGTTGTCGGACAGGTTGGCGCCCGCACCACCGCCGGTGGCAGCGGGCAGCTTGGCCCGGTAGCCGTGGCGGTTGCCGCCCTGGCAGTAGGGCCAGCCGTAGTTGCCGGCCTTGCCCATGATCGCGGCGTTCTCGGTCTTGGCCGGACCGTACGTGGTGCTGTCGGTGCCCTGGTCGGGCCCGACCCACGCCGTCGTGATCTTGTCCGTCTTCGGGTCGATGTCGACCGAGTACAGGTTGCGGGTGCCCATCGCGAACACCTCGGGCTTGGCCTTGCCGTCCTTGACCGCCTGGCTATCGGGCGGGAAGAGCTGTGGGCCGTTCGGTGCGTCCGCCCCCGGGATCGTGTACGTCGTCCCGATGCCCGGCGTGTCGCCCGGGTTGGCGAGCGGCTTGATGCGCAGCAGCTTGCCTTCGTAGGCGTTCGTGTTCGCCGACGTCTGACGGACGTCCGCGTAGCTGATGTGGCCGCAGCGCGCGTACCCGCCGGGGCTCGCGTCGTCGCACGGCTGGGTGATGCCGCAGCCGGTGCCGACGTACTGGTTGGTCGGGCCGCCCGGGCACGGGACCGTGTGGGTCGGGCTCGAGTTCACGTAGCCGCCGTTGTTGCTGTTCGGCGTGTTGCCGGTGTTGTCACCGGTGGCGAAGTACATGTTGCCCTGCGAGTCCCAGTCCATCGAGCCGCCGAGGTGGCAGCAGGAGAAGACCTGGGTCATCCAGTGGAAGACGACCTTCTCCGAGCCGGGGACGATCGACTTGGTCGCGTTGTCGTACGTGAAGCGCGACACGCGGCGCTCGCCCATGTAGTCGGCGCGCACGAAGCCGGGGCCGAACGACTTGGTCCCGCCCTGCATCGAGCCGACCGGGTAGCCCTGCTCGCCGCCGTAGTACGGGTGGTACTGGATGTAGATGTACGGGCGGCCGTTGGTGAAGTCCGGATCCAGCAGGATCCCGAGGATGCCCTGCTCGGTCTTGGACGTGGCGCCCGTCTCGCCGCCGCCGCCCTTGGCGCCGAAGACCTGGAACTCACCGATCTTGGTGATCTTGGCGGGGTCCTGGTTCTCCGAGCCGGAGCCGGCGACGGCCGGGTCCCAGACGTGCAGCGTGCCGCAGCCGAGGCCGACGTTCGCCGACGCCCAGTTGGTCACCTGGCTCTGGCCCTGCGTGCAGACGGCGCGGCCGGCGTAGAAGACGCGGCCGTCCTTCGCCATCGACACGCCGTCGACCTCGCCGATGTAGGCGTTCGAGGTCGTGCTCGGGTTCGGCGGCGTGATGCGCGTGGCCTGGAAGTTCGACGTGATCGTCGCCTTGCAGTTGCCGCGGGTCATGCCCGCCGCCCACTGGATCGCGCCAAGGACGTGCTTGGTGACCGCCGACGTACCGGACCAGTTGCCGGCCGTCCCGCCGAGGCCGGTGTAGAACGAACGGCCCTGCTGCACGTCACGGCACCAGGAGACGGGGCGCTCGAGCTGCGGCTGGTTGGTGTTCGTGGAGCCGGTGAAGCGGGTGATCGCGTCGTTGGTGACCGAGGTGCCGTCCGGCAGCTCGTTGAAGCGCACCCGCGCGACCGTGTGGACCAGGCCGGTCGGGTTGTTCGTCCACGAGTAGTAGACGTCGTTGTGCCCCTTCTGGAGCATCGGCAGATCACGCGTCGCGGGGTGCACGCGGTCGAGGAACTCGACGTCCTGCGTGCTCTCCGTCGCGGTGCCCGAGGTGCGCGAGGCACCGGTCAGGCCGATCAGCGTGTCGAAGAACGGATTGCCCTGCTCGAGGCGAGCGGTCTCGCCGATGCCCACGAAGCCGCCGCCGCTCTGGACGTACGACTGCAGGGCGGACTCCTGGCTGGCGTCGAGCACGTTGCCCGACGAGTTCACGAAGACGACGGCGCGGTAGCCCGCGAGCTTGTCGACCGCGATGTCCGCGGCGTTCGAGCTCGTGTCAACCGTGAAGTCGTTGGCGGTCCCAAGCGCGGTGATCGCGGTGGCCGCGGCCGCGCTGGCCGGATTCGTCGTGTCCGCCGTCCCCGTGAACACGAGTACCTTGCCGGCATCGGCCGCGGCTGGCGCCACGCCGATCGCGGCAGTCGCGAGCATCGCGCCCGCAAACGCCAGAGACCTGCGCATAGGCGCGCATGCCCCTGCCGACCTACGAATTCCCATCCCCTCTCCCTCCTCCGACGGGTCATTTCTTAGGCCATGGTGTCCCGGCTCCCAGCGTGGAGCACGGGACTTTCGCCCCCTAGCGGGGCCGATGCTATTCCGCTTCAACATCGCTGTCAACGCACTTTTGCAGTGATTGCTGGCAAAAGCACGCCTACGCGCGCGCAGCTACGCTGGCGCGTCAAATCGAGCTTTGAGGAGAGCTGATGGGTGGATCGCAGTTGAGAGGAGCGGCGGTCGTTCCGCTCGTCGCGGCGCTGCTGGCCGGCTGTGGCGGCGGCGGCGGTGACAAAGCCGCTGCGGCGCAGCCCGGCAAGACCGTCAGCGGCGAGACCGAGACCGGCATGACGATGAAGGTCGAGACGTTCGTGCCGGCCGACTCCGATCCGATGCTCAAGAAGCTCGACGCCTACCGCGGCGGCGCCGGCTACCCGGCCGTCGACTTCCACCGGGTGACGGTGGACAACTCGAAAGGCGAGGTTCCCGACCGGATCCGCGACATCACGTTCGCGACGGACGCGGACGCGATCATGACCGGCAAGGGCAGCCCGACGCGGTTCGCGTGCGACGCGCTGCGCTACGAGTGGCCGCCGGTGGCCGACAAGGCGCCGCAGGAGCGCTTCGACGAGTTGATGAAGACGATCTGCGCGATCCCGCCGGACGCGCCGGAGGGCGTCGAGCCCGGCCAGCGCACCGTCTACTACCTCGTGAGCGACCGCAGCTTCGGCGAGCGCGGCATCCGCTCGATGAAGGTCTTCGGGCCGCGCTCGGCCGAGTTCAAGTAGGCCGGCGCGGGATGATCCGCGGCGGTCCGGTGACCGCCGCGGATCGGGGTGTACGCGTGGCTACGGCAGCGTCGTCGACAGCGTGAACGTCAGCGTCTTGCTGTACGAGCCGCTGCGGAGCGGCTCAGCCGCGCCGATCGACTGCCGGAAGCTGACCATCACCGGGTCCGAAGCGATCTCCTTCGGGTAGGTGAGGATCGTCAGCGGGGTGCCGCTCACCGGCTGGAACGCCGAGGTCGGCTGCGCCGCGTTGGTCGCTTGGACCTGCAGCGGGCTCGCGAGCGAGCGATCGCCGTTGACCAGGTGGCCGGCGGCTTCAGGCGACGTGTCGGTGACGCTCAGCGTCGTGTTGCCGCTGGTGCTCGTGACGAGCGCGGAGACCGACGCGGTGTACTCGCGGGCGAAGCCGGCCTCGAGGACGCCGAGGCTGGTCGAGCTGCCGATCGAGAGCGACATCGTCGGGACGACGTCCGCGCTCAGGTTGCCCTGGACGTGGGTCTCCGACGTGGGCGTCTCGGTGGGAGTCGCCGTGGGCGTCGCGGTGGGGGTCTCCGTCGGCGTGGCCGTCGGGGTCTCCGTCGGCGTCGCGGTCGGGGTCTCCGTCGGCGTGGCCGTGGGGGTCTCCGTCGGCGTCGCGGTCGGCGTCTCCGTCGGGGTCGCCGTGGGCGTCTCCGTCGGCGTGGCCGTGGGCGTCTCCGTCGGGGTGGCCGTCGGCGTCTCGGTCGGCGTCGGCGTCGGCGTCGCCGCCGCCTCCACGATCACCGTGCCGGTCATGTTCGGCAGGTGCGCGCCGCACACGAACACGTAGGTGCCGGGCGTGTCGAACTGGCAGTAGCCCTCCCAGCCCGCGGTCTGCACGAACGCCGGCAGCGGCGGCGCGTCGTTGGGGTCGAGCGTGAACCCGGGCGACGCCTTGGTCTGCGGGCAATAGGTCGGCGCCGGCGTGGCGCGGAACTCGACGTCGTGCACGCTGGTGCCGGCCGGGTAGGCGAACGTCACGCGCTCGCCGGCCGTGATCGTGACGCTGTTGTCGGCCGTGTCCGAGGACGCGGCGTCTTGGAACCAGCCGTTGTTCGTCGGACTGTCGTGCGCGTAGATCGCGGCGCCGCTCGGCGTCGTCGTCGGTGTCGCCGTCGGGGTGGCGGTCGGGGTGGCCGTCGCCGTCTGGGTCGGCGTCGGCGTCGGCGTCGCGCCGTCCGTGCTCACCACGACGTCGCCCTCCATGCCGCCGTGCGCCTGGCAGACGAAGTGATAGGTCCCGGGCGTGTCGAAGGTGCAGTAGCCCTCCCAGCCCGGCGAGATCGGGCCCTGCGGCATCGGCGACTTGCCGTCGGTGTCGAGGCCCGGGAAGTCCGGCGACTCGACGGTCTGGTTGCAGACCGTCGGCTGCGGCGCGTCGTCGTCGAAGGCCACGTTGTGCACGGCCTGGTTGTTCTGGCTGATCGGCGACTTGAACGTCACCGTTCCCCCGGGCGCGATCTCCACGGTGTTGTCGCCCGTACCGCCAGCGGCGTCCTGAAAGAAGTTGTCGCCGGTCACGATCGTCGCGGTCAGCGGTGGAGCCGCCGCCTGCGGTGCTTCAGCACTGTCCCCCCACGCCAATGCCGGAACCGTGACCGCGGCGATCGCCGCGCAGGTCAGCCATGGCAAGACCGTCTTCTTCATTCCCGGCGCCTCTCCCCCTCCGATGGACGAACCAGTTCCGAACCCTACGCGCGCATAGAACACAAGTCAACGACTTTTGCCGGACAAGCCCGCAAAACATGATGCACCGCCGGAAAGCTAGCGGGCGCGGAGCGCGATGGTGCGGGACGCCGTGGTCCGGTTGCCCGCGCCGTCGGCGGCGGTGAGCGAGGCGCGCAGCTTCACCGTGCGGGCGCGCTTGAGCGCCCGTCTCGTACGGGCCGAAAGCGGGATGGCGAGCGTCGTCGTCACTCCGGCGCGGAGTCGCCGGCGCGCGGTGCCGAGCTCGCGCCGCGCGCCGAGCCCGAGCCGCTTCGCGGTCGCCCGGTCGACGGCGGCGACGACGGTCACCGTGCACGCTTCCGAGCCGCGCGCCCGCATGCGCAGTCCGCGTGCGACGACCGCGGCCCGCGTCTGCCGGGGGACGGAGACGACGAGCCTGGGCGGCGTCCGGTCGCGCGCGGGACGTGGCGACGCGGGCGGGGAGGGCGTCGGCCCCGCGGTCGCGGCGGGCGGCGAGGTCGCCGCCGGCGTGGCGGCCGCGGTCGCCGTCGGAGACGCCGCGGCGGTCGCGCTCGGCGTGGCGGTCGCAGTCGGCGTGGCGGTCGCGGTCGGCGTGGCGGTCGCGCTCGGCGTGGCGGTCGCGGTCGACGTGGCGGTCGCGGTCGACGTGGCGGTCGCGGTCGACGTGGCGGTCGCGCTCGGCGTGGCCGTCGGCGTCGGAGACGCCGTGGCCGTGGCGGTCGGCGTCGGGTCGGTGCCCGGCGTGACGAGCTCGTAGCGGATGCCGACGTCGCCGCCCGCGTCGCGGGCGCGGAGGCCGGCGAGCGTGCCCGCCGGCGGCGCGGGCGCGGTCTCGCCGGACGCGTCGTCGAACTCGCCGTCGCCGTCGAGGTCCCAGGCGAGCGTCACCGGGCC
This sequence comes from Solirubrobacter sp., assembly GCA_035555675.1. Taxonomy (GTDB): domain Bacteria; phylum Actinomycetota; class Thermoleophilia; order Solirubrobacterales; family Solirubrobacteraceae; genus Solirubrobacter. The sequence continues at coordinate 9,680 of DATMGH010000025.1, forward strand.
GCCGTCCGGATCGCTCGCCGCCGCGCGCAGCTCGCCGCCGGCCACGCTGAACGCGGCCACGGGCGGGCGCGTGCCCGCCGTCATCACGCGCGTCACGACGGTCTCCCCCGCCCGCGCGCGCAGCGTGTAGGTCCCGGGTGCCACCGGCGTGAGCGCCGGCGGGTCGCCGAACGCGCCGTCGCCGTCGGTGTCCCACTCGAGCGCCGGATCCAGCGGCGTCGTCTGCCCCGCGACCAGCGGCCCGACGTCCACCGAGACCGCGGGCGCGAGCGCCACCGCCGTCGCCTCGACCTGCGCGCTGCGCTCGGCCACGTGCCCGTCCGGATCGGTCGCCCGCACCCGCACCGTCACCAGGCCCGGCGCGAACGTCCAGCCGACGGGCGCGTCGTCGAACGCACCGTCGCCGTCGAGGTCGTAGGCGAGCGTCACCGGATCGCCGTCCGGATCGACCGCCGTCGCCCGCACCGTCACCGGCGCGCCCGCGCGCACGACCGCCGGCAGCTCCAGCGACGTCACGGCCGGCGGCAGCCCGGCGTTCGCCTCGACCGTCACCGTCCGCATCGCCACCGCACCCGCCGCATCCCGCGCGCGCACCGCAACGGTCCCCGGCGCACCGAACACGTGCGTCGCGCCGTCAGCGAACGCGCCGTCGCCGGAGAAGTCCCACACGACCGGGCGATCGGCGCCGAACGTCGCCGCCACGCCCGGCCGGATCACGCCCGCCGGCAGCGCGATCTCCGGCGCCGCCGCGCCGACCGCGACGCTGCGGCGGGCCACCGCCACCGCGCCCCCGTCGTCCCACGCCTCGACGCCCACCTCGTGCGTGCCGGCGGTCGCGAACGCCGTGGTCGCCGAGTCGGCGAACGTCTCATAGCTCCCGTCCCCGTCGAGGTCGAGCGCGATGCCCGGCGCCGTGTCGTCCGGATCGCTCGTGGTCGCCGACACCGTCACCCGCTCGCCCGGGGCCGGGTCGCGCGGCGAGACGTCCACGCGCACGCGCGGCGCCAGGTTGGTCGCGTGCTTGGTGACATCGGTCGTCAGCACCGCCGACGCGCCCGCGTCGTCGACGATCCGCGCGCGCAGCCGGTAGTGCCCGTTCGGGACGTCGCGGCGCTCCTGGTCGACGTGCGCGACCTCGCCCGGCGCGAACACCTCGGCCAGCTCGTACGTCCCGTCCCCGTCGAGGTCGAGATCGATGCGCGCGACGTGCCCGTCCGGGTCGGTCCCGTCGACTCCCACCTCGATCAGCCGCCCCGGCCCGGGCGACGGCACGCGCACGTCCAGGCGCCCGCTCGGCCGGACGTTGTCCGCGTGCGCGACGACCGTCCGCGTCTCGCTCCCGCTGCGCCCCTCCGCGTCGGTCGCGAGCACCCCCACGACGTGCGCGCCCGCGGGGAGCGTCGTCGTCACCCGCGTCCCGACCGCGTCGTCGAACGCCCCGTCGCCGTCGAGATCCCACGCGTACGCGAGCCCCCGCCCGGGACTCGACGCGGTCAGCAGCACCGGCGAGCCGGCGTGCGGCGCCGGCGGCTGCACGTCCACCGACGGCGACGGCCGCCGCGCGTCGCAGAGCCCGAACGGCGGAACGGCGGAGTCGCAGCCCGCGCCGAGCGCGAGCCCGGCGAGCAGCACGGCGAGCACGCCGCCAGGCTAGCCGGGCAGGACCGCGGTGGCCTCGATCTCGACCCGCGCCTGCGGCTCGACCAACGCCACGACCTGCACGACCGCCATCGGCGGGAAGTGGCGTCCCATCGCCGACCGGTACTCGGCGCCGATCGCGCGCTGCGCCGCCACGTACTCGTCCCGATCGACGACGTACCACGTCAGCCGCACCACGTGCTCCGGCGCCGCGCCCGCCTCGGCCAGCACCGCGACCACGTTGCGCAGCGCCTGCCCGACCTGGGCCGCCAGCCCGTCCGCGAACGCGCCGGACGCGTCCCACCCGATCATCCCGCCGACGAACACCATCCGCCCGGCCGGGACCGAGACCCCGTTCGCGTACCCGCGCGGCTCCGGCCAGCCCGGCGGCTGCAGGAACCTCACCGCGAGCGCTCCCGCAGCACGTTGCGCTGGACCTTCCCGGTGGGCGTGCGCGGCAGCGCGTCCACGAACTCGATCCGCCGCGGGTACTTGTAGGGCGCGATCGTCGCTTTCACGTGGTCCTGCAGCTCGCCCGCCGACACCTCGCCGGACGTGACCACGTACGCCATCACGACGTGGCCACGCTGCTCGTCGGGCGCCGCGACCACCGCGCACTCGGCCACCAGCGGGTGCCCGAGCAGCGCCGCCTCGACCTCGAAGCCGGAGATGTTGTAGCCCGAGGAGATGATCATGTCGTCCGTGCGCGCCTGGAACCAGAAGTAGCCGTCGGCGTCGACCGAGAACGCGTCGCCGGTGAGGTTCCAGCCGTCGCGCACGTACACCGACTGGCGCGGGTCGTCGAGGTAGCGGCACCCGGTCGGCCCGCGCACCGCGAGCCGGCCGACCTCACCCACGCCCAGCGGCTTCATGTCGTCGTCGACGATCCGCGCCTCGTAGCCCGGCACCGGGCGCCCGCAGGATCCGGCCCGCGCGGACGCGGCCGGCGACCCGATGAAGATGTGCAGCATCTCGGTCGACCCGATCCCGTCCACGATCCGGATCCCGGTCTGCGCGAACCAGGCGTCCGACACCGCCGCCGGCAGCGGCTCGCCCGCGGACACGCACGTGCGCAGCGACGTCGGGACCTCCTGACCGAGCATCGCCCGGTACGCGGTCGGCGCGGTGAACAGCGTCGTGATGCCGAGCTCGCCGATCGCCGCCAGCATGTCCCCCGGCCGCGCCACCGGCGCGATCGCCGCGCCGAACCGCAGCGGGAACAGCACCAGCCCGCCCAGCCCGTACGTGAACGCCAGCGGCGGCGTCCCGCTGAACACGTCCTCGGGCGACGGCTCGAGCACGTGGCGCGCGAACGTGTCGCACGTCGCCAGCAGGTCGCGGTGGAAGTGCACGCAGCCCTTCGGCGGCCCGGTCGTGCCGGACGTGAACGCGATGATCGCGACGTCGTCGGCGGCGGTGTCGACCGGCTCGAACGAGCCCTGCGCCGGCAGGTCCTCGAGCGCGAGCACGCGCGCGACGCCACCCGCGACCACCTCGGCCGCCAGCGCCCGGGGCGCGAGCGCGACCGCCGGCTGCGCCTTGTCCACCACCTTGGCGATCTCCCCGGCGCGCAGCAGCGGCATCGTCGCCACCACGATCCCGCCCGCGAGCAGGATCCCGAGCCAGGCCGCGACCGCCTCGGCCGTGTTCGGCGTGTGCAGCAGCACGCGCGTGCCGGACTCGATGCGCAGCGTGGCGGCGACCGCCTCCGCGCGCGAGCGCAGCTCCGCGTAGGACCAGCCGCGGGCGATCGCGGTCCCCTCGTGGCGCAGCAGCTCCACCGCCGCGTTCACCCGCGGCGGCCCGTCGAGCAGCAGCAGGTCGGGCCAGGCTTCACGCGGCGGCAAGCGGTCGCGTGCGAACGTGTCGGTCATCGCAGGACCTCCCGGGCGATGATCAGCTGCTGGACTTCGGACGCGCCCTCGTAGATCCGCAGCGCGCGGATCTCCCGGTAGAGCGCTTCGACGGGATGCCCGGACGTGACGCCGAGCGCCCCGTGCAGCTGGACGGCGGCGTCGATCACCCGCTGCGCGGCCTCGGTGGCGTGCAGCTTGGCCATCGCCGCCTCGCGCGTGACCCGCCCGCCGCGCGTGTCCTTCGTCCACGCGGCGCGGTAGACGAGCAGCGCGGACGCGTCGATCGCCAGCGCCATCTCGGCCAGCTTGGCCTGCACGAGCGGCAGCTCCGCCATCGCGGCGCCGAACAACCGCCGCTCGCGGACGCGCGCGAGCGCCTCGTCGAGCGCGCGGCGCGCGAACCCGAGCGCGGCGGCGCCGACGGTCGAGCGGAAGACGTCGAGGGTCGACAGCGCGATCCGCATGCCCGCGCCCGGATCGCCGAGCGGCTCCGCGGGCGTGCCGTCGAAGACCAGCGTGGCCAGCGGGTGCGGCGCGATCACGTCGATGCGCTCGGCGACCTCGACGTCCGACGCCTCCACGACGTACGCCCCGATGCCGTCGCCCACGCGCGCGAACACCGTGTAGAAGTCCGCGATCCCGCCGTTGGAGATCCACGTCTTGGTGCCGTGCAGGCGGCCGTCCTCGCAGCGCGTCGTCATCGCCGCCACGTCGGACCCGGCGTCCGGCTCCGACAGCGCGAACGCCGCGATCTTCTCGCCCGCGGCGACCGCGGGCAGGAACCGCTCGCGCTGCTCGGGCGTGCCGAACAGCGAGATCGGCCCGGACCCGAGCCCCTGCATCGCGAACGCGAAGTCCGCCAGGCCCTCGTGACGCGCGAGCGTCTCACGCGCCAGGCACAGCGTGCGCACGTCGAGCTCGCCGACCGCGTGATCGAGCCAGCCGTCGCGCGCCAGCGCGCGCACCAACCCGCGGCAGCGCGCGTCGAGGTCGTCCTCGAGCGCGTCCGGCAGGTGCGCGGCGGCGAACGCCGCGAAGTCGCGGTGGCGCTGCTCGAAGAACGGCCACTCGAGCATCAGTCGCCCTCGAACGCCGGCCGCTCCTTGGCCAGGAACGCGTGGTAGGCGCGCTCGAAGTCGCGCGTGCGCATGCAGATCGCCTGCGCCTGGGCCTCGGACTCGATCGCGGCCTCCAGCGACAGCGCCCATTCCTGGTCGAGCATCGTCTTGGTCATCCCGTGCGCGAACGTCGGGCCGCTCGCGAGCCGCGCCGCCAGCTCGCCGGCGGCGTCCAGCACCGGGTCCGCCAGCCGGTTGAAGAAGCCCCAGCGCTCGGCCTCCTCGGCGCCCAGCGAGCGGCCGGTGAACAGCAGCTCGGCCGCCCGGCCCTGACCGATGATCCGCGGCAGCATCGCGCACGCGCCCATGTCGGCGCCCGAGAGGCCCACGCGCGTGAACAGGAACGCGACCTTGGCCCGCGGCGTCCCGAGCCGGATGTCCGACGCGGTCGCGATCATCGCCCCGGCGCCGACGCAGACGCCGTCGATCGCGGCGATCACGGGCTGCGGGCAGCCGCGGATCGCCTTCACCAGGTCACCGGTCATGCGCGTGAAGCGCAGCAGGCCGCGCATGTCCATCTCCGTCAGCGGGCCGATGATGTCGCGCACGTCGCCGCCCGAGCAGAAGTTGCCCTGCTCGCCGGAGATCACCACCGCCTTGACGTGCTCGTCGTCGACGAGCCCGCGGAAGTGGTCGCGCAGCGCCGCGTAGGAGGCGAACGTGAGCGGGTTCTTGCGCTCCGCGCCGGTCAGCGTGACGTACCCGACGCGGTCCTCGACGCGCCACCCGAACTCGTTCATTGCTGGATCCCCCCGCCGTCCATGATCAGCGACTGCCCGTTGATCGCGCCCGCCCGCTCGGACGCCAGGAACGTGACCGCGTACGCGACCTCCTCCGGCTCGATCAGCCGCGCCAGCGGCGCCATCCCGGCCAGCGCGGCCTCGCCGTCGCGCCCCGTGCGGGCCTCGATGTTCGCGATCGTCGCGTCGGTCATGTCGCTGCGCACGTACGCCGGGCAGACGCAGTTGGCGGTCACGCCGGTGCCCGCGACCTCGGCGGCGACCGCGCGCATGAGCCCGAGCACCGCGTGCTTGGACGCCGTGTACGCGGCCGTGTAGCGCGAGCCGTGGTGGCTGGCCGCGGACGCGACGGTGACGATCCGGCCGCGGTCGCGCTCGAGCATGCCGGGCAGGACCGCGCGCGTGCACAGGAACGCGCCGGTGGCGTTGACCGCCAGCAGGCGCTCCCAGTCGGCGAGCGTCGTGCGCTTGACCGGCGCGCTGGCCGCGACGCCCGCGTTGTTGACCAGCACGTCGACCGGCACGTCCGCGAAGAACGCCTGCACCGCGGCCTCGTCGGTGACGTCCAGATCGGCGCTCGAGAGCGCGAGCACGCGGTCCGGCGCGAACGCGGCCGCGATCGCCGCGCCGATCCCGCGCCGGCCGCCGGTGACGACCACCGTCCTCACGCGAACACCCGCAGCGGCTGGCGGCGGACGTCCTTGCCCGTCTGCGGCTCCCGGGCGCCGCTGCGGTACTGCGGGATCCAGGGCAGCTCGACGCCCTGGTCGGCGGCGGCGTGCAGCGTCCAGTGCGGGTCCCACAGGTGCGGGCGGGCGAGCGCGCACAGGTCGGCGCGGCCCGAGAGGATGATCGTGTTGACGTCGTCGTAGCTGGAGATCGCGCCGACCGCGATCACCGGAATGCCGGCCTCGTGGCGGATCCGGTCGGCGTACGGGGTCTGGTACGAGCGGCCGTACGCCGGCTTCTGGTCGGGCGTGACCTGGCCGGTCGAGACGTCGACGATGTCGCAGCCGGCCTCGACCAGGCGGCGCGCGAACGCGACCGCGTCGTCGCCGTCGAACCCGCCCGGGACCCAGTCGGTGGCGCTGATGCGCGCGCTCATCGGCTTCTCCGGCGGCCACACGGCACGGCACGCGGCGAACACCTCGAGCGGGTACCGGGCGCGGTCGGCGCCGTACTCGTCGTCGCGCACGTTGGTCAGCGGCGAGAGGAAGCTCGAGAGCAGGTAGCCGTGCGCCATGTGGATCTCGAGCAGGTCGAAGCCGGCCGCGTTCGCGCGCTGCGTCGCGGCCACGAAGTCGGCTTTCACCGCGTCCAGGTCGGCGCGCGTCATCTCGCGCGGCACCTGGCTGACGCCCGGCAGGTACGGGAGCGGCGACGGCGCGATCAGCGGCCAGTTGCCGTCCGGCAGCGGCTGGTCCTCCCCCTCCCACAGCAGCTGGGTCGAACCCTTGCGGCCGGCGTGCCCGAGCTGGCAGCCGATCTTCGTGTAGCCGTGCACGAAGTCGGCGATCCGCTTCCACGCGCGCGTGTGCTCGTCGGTGTAGAGGCCGCCGCAGCCGGGCGTGATCCGCCCGTCGGCGCTGACGCAGATCATCTCGGTCATCACCAGGCCGGCGCCGCCGATCGCGCGCGCCCCGAGGTGGACGAGGTGGAAGTCGCCGGGCGTACCGTCGGTCGAGCTGTACATGTCCATCGGGGACACGACGACGCGGTTGGCGAGCTCGAGGCCGCGCAGGCGGAACGGGGCGAACATCGGCGGGTCCGTGCACAGGGCGGCGACGAAGTCCGGGTCGCGCATCCGCAGCTCGCCGTGCGTGATCCGGCGCGAGCGGGTCAGCAGGTTGAACGCGAACGTCTTCGGATCCTGGTGCGTGTAGCGGCCGATGCCCTCGAACCACTCGAGGCTCGCCTGGGCCGCGCGCTGCGTGCTCTCCACGATCGGGCGGCGCTCGGCCTCGTAGGCGTCGATGTCGCCTTCCTTGATCGCCCAGGCGAGCGAGATCGCGTCCTCCATCGCCAGCTTGGTGCCGCTGCCGATCGAGAAGTGCGCGGTGTGCGCGGCGTCGCCGAGCAGGACGAGGTCGCCGTCGCGCCAGCGCTCGTTGCGGACGGTCACGAAGTTGATCCAGCGCGTGCGGTTCTCCACCAGCTCGTACCCGAACAGGGCCTCGCAGTCCGCCTTGTCGAGCGGCAGCGCGGTCGTCGTCTCGACGATGAACGTGCTCATCTCGTCGCTGTACGGGTACGCGTGGACCTGCACGACGCCGCGGTCGGTCTCGGCGATCAGGAACGTGAACGCGTCGAAGACGTGCGGCGTGCCGAACCAGGCGTACGTCGCGCGCCGCCGGTCCAGCGTCGTGCCGAAGCGGTCGCCGCGCAGCGTGCTGTTGACGCCGTCGGCCGCGACGTTGAGGTCGCCGTCGAGGGACGTGACCTCGTGCTGGAAGTGGAGCTCGACGCCGAGCTCCGCCGCCCGCCGCTGCAGGACGTTGAGCAGCGTCTTGCGGGCCAGCGCGGAGAACCCGTGGCCGCCGCTGGTGATGACCTCGCCGCGGTAGTGGACGTCGATCTCGGTCCAGCGCTTGAAGTTGCGCGTGATCTCCGCGTAGGACTCCGGGTCGGCCGCCTCGAACGCGTTCAGCGTCTCGTCGCTGAACACGACGCCGAAGCCGAACGTGTCGTCGGGCGCGTTGCGCTCATAGACGACGACCTCGTGGTCCGGGTCCAGACGCTTCAGGAGGATCGACAGGTACAGCCCGCCGGGTCCTCCACCCGCGATCGCGATCCGCATCCCCCGACTATATGCGGGCGCCATATCCTTCGCGCCCGTATGCCACGACCCGTCACGTTGTTCACCGGCCAGTGGGCCGACCTGCCGCTCACGGAGCTCGCCGAGAAGGCCGGCACCTGGGGTTTCGACGGCCTCGAGCTCGCCGGCTGGGGCGACCACTTCGACGTCCCCGCGGCGCTGTCCGACGACGCCTACTGCCGCGCGCGGCGCGAGCTGCTCGAACGTCACGGCCTCAACGTCTGGGCGATCAGCAACCACCTCGTCGGCCAGGCGGTCTGCGACCGGATCGACGACCGCCATCAGAGCGTCCTCCCGCCCGAGGTCTGGGGCGACGGCGATCCCGAGGGCGTGCGCCAGCGCGCCGCCGAGCGCATGAAGGACACGGCGCGCGCCGCGGCCCGGCTCGGGGTGACGACCGTCACCGGGTTCACCGGCTCCTCGATCTGGCACCTGCTGTACTCGTTCCCGCCGAACGACTTCTCCGAAGTCGAGCGCGGCTACGAGGACTTCGCGGAGCGCTGGTCGCCGATCATCGACGTCTTCGACACCGAGGGCGTGAAGTTCGCGCTCGAGGTCCACCCGACCGAGATCGCCTACGACTTCGTCACGACCGAGAAGGCGCTGGCGGCGCTCGACCACCGCTCCGGGTTCGGGATCAACTTCGACCCGTCGCACTTCGAGCACCAGTTCCTGGACAGCGCCGCGTTCGTCGCGCAGTTCGCGGACCGGATCTACCACGTGCACGTCAAGGACTCGATCAAGCGGCTCGACGGCCGCCGCTCGATCCTCGGCTCGCACCTGAACTTCGGCGAGGAGCCGCGCGGGTGGGACTTCGTCTCCCCCGGGCACGGCGACGTCGACTTCGAGGACCTGTTCCGGGCGCTGAACCGGATCGGCTACACGGGGCCGCTCTCGATCGAGTGGGAGGACTCCGGCATGGACCGCGACTGGGGCGCGCCGGACGCGCTCGCCTACGTGCGGGCGACGGACTTCTCGCCGTCGACGGTCGCGTTCGACGCGGCGTTCGAGCGCGCGTAGCGAGGCGACGTGTGTGTCGGTCCCCGGGTGGTGACGGGGACCGGCGCCGCCCATGTCCGCTTCCCTGGTCGCCGTCGCGGTGAGCGCGAGCCCGCGGCTGGCCGAGGTGCTCTTCGCGCTGGTGGTCGCCGCGTTCGTGGCGGCGTTCGCGCGCTTGACCGTCTTCGAGCGTGTCCACGTCGCGGACCGCACCGGCGCCGTGGCGATCGTGTGCGGCGCGAGCTTCGCGCCGGGCATCCTCGTCGCGCGGTACGTCCTCCTTCCGACGTGGGACGAGGTGTCGCTGGACGGGATCCCGGTCGCACTGCTCGTCCTCCTCGCGGGCTACGCGGGCGTGCGCGTGCTGTCCTGGGCCGCCTTGACCCGCGCGCAGCGGGAGCGGCGGCGGCGAATCGGGCGCGTGGCGTTCTGGGCGTTCTGGATCCCGGCCTGGGCGTACATCCTCGCCGCCATCGCCGGGCCGGCCAAGATCGCCCGTGACCCGGCGCTGGTCTTCGAGCTCGCGGTGATCGGCGCGCTGGCGCTGCTCGACGCCGTGGTCACGCCGAAGCTCGAGGACCGGCTGGCGCCCGTCGAGCCGTGACGGACGGCGAGGGCCTCACGCAGCTAGCGTCGTAGCGTTGCCGACATCGCCGGTGGCCGAGCACGGCAGATCCCGAGCCGCCGGTTCCGAGGCCGGGCAGAGGCGGACGGGAAGACGGTGAGCGTCGTGCCGTCTTCCGAGCGGTCGACCGTGATCCGCTCGTTGCCGCGAATCCAGTAGCGGTTCGACCATGGCGTCAGGCGCACCGGGGTCGCACGGCCAGGTGGGAGTGCGGTGTTCGTCGTCCATGTGTCGTCGAAGTTGGCGTACCAGCTGCCACGGCATTTGACACGAAGCGCGAGGCGGACCTTCTTGATCCGCTTGCCGTCCGCCGAGAGCGTGATCCAGGCGCGCGCGTGCCGTGATCTCGCGTGCCAGCGGGTGGCCGGCGGCGGGGTGGGAACCGGCGTGGCCGCCGGCCCGGCGGTCGGCGCGGCAGGAGCGACCGGCGCCTGCGCCACGGGAGTGGGCGGTGGCGCTGGTGCGAGCGCGGCGATCCACGACCTCGCCCAGGACACGAAGACGTCGACCCGGGTGAACACCGACACGGCGGTTGGGCTGCAGCGCTCGTTTGCGCCTGTCCCACCGCGGCTGATGACGCCGATCTGGACGGGCGACCCATCGTCGCCGACGGCGAGCAGCGGCCCGCCGCTATCGCCGTGGCAGGTCGTGACAAGGCCGGCCGGATCGACGGCGCAGAGCTGCACGGTCGCGAAGAAGGCTTGATCGTGCGCGGCGCAATAGGCAGGGCTCTGGACATACTCGATCCCGTAGTGCAGCCATGTGGGTGCGACCGCGTCGGCACCGTCCAACAGGCCCCAGCCGAACACAGCCGCCGGTGTGCCCGCTGTGAGTCGATCGAGGTCGCCGGGTGCGGCCATCGTCAGCGAGGGACTCGTGGTGGGAGTCACAAGCTGCAGCAGCGCCGCGTCATGCGTGAGCGTCCGGGTGTTGAACAGCGGGTCGACGACGATCCGCGCGACCCCGCTGACTTGCGCGCGCGAGGCGTCGTTGAGATCGACCGTGCCGGTCCGAACCTCGACAGCGTAGGCCGGGCTGATCGTCCGCCGATCAAGATCCACGACGCAGTGCGCGGCGGTCAAGATGACGTTGCCTGCGACGATCGTTCCGCTGCAGCTCGCACTCAGATCGCGGTTGCGGATATGTGCGAAGCCGCCGGCACCCGGGGCAGGCGTTCCGCCAACGACCGAGCGGTGAGCACGCGGCGCCTCAGTACGCGGGCGAGCGTGCACGGGTGCCGCAACGACAAGCGTGGCGACGACGGCGAAGACGACGCCTGCCGCGGAGGGGCCTCGTGCCCACTCGATCCTTCTCCGATGCACCAGGCGATGCTGTCACATCAGGAGATACGCGCCAGACGACATTCGTCCATCATTCTCACCCTCCTGATGAGCGAGCCGCGTCGCCACTCGCGCCGGTCAAGGGGTGATGACCGGTGGGATCAGCCCGTGGTCAGGCGAGCGAGAGCCATCCGCGGGCGACCCAGCGCTCGACGAACTCGGAGGGATTCACGCGGCGCGCGCTCGCGACGCACGCGCCGTCGGCGTGGTTGGCGTACACCAGCAGGTCTTCGTGCAGCGTCAGCACGCCGCACCAGTCGGCCTGGCTCAGCCCGAGCTGGCCGCCGGCGGCGAGGACGTCGAGACTTGCGTCGGATGGGCAGGTCCAGCGCTGCACCGAACCGGTCGCGTCGGCCGCGTCGCGTCCCGGGTTGTGGGGCGCGGGCACGCAGTCGGCACCGACCAGGCCAGCGTCAAACGACGTCTCCGAGCGCTCACGTCGTTCTATGTCCAGCATCCTCGGCTCGGGTAAGGTCAGGCGGTGCGTACGCCGCGACCGCGCGTTCTGAACCTGTGCGGCCTCTGTCAGCAGAGCGAGCGCGCTCGCACGCGCGGAAAGCCGGCATCGATCTGTATGCGCGCACGCCCTGCAGAGTGCGCGTCGGCCGGTTGCTGGTCCAATTCGCGGCCCGTCTGTGCAGGTCGGGGCATGAGACCGCGGTTGGCGCCGATCGCGCATCACAGGTGAATGAGCGCAACTCGGTCAGTCAGCCCGCGCCGTTCACAGACCCGGAGCTGAGACAACAGTGGCGGCACCCGAACCCGGTGCCCGCGCCAGCGCACCACTTCCAGCCGCTCGGCGATGAGCGGGCCCTGTTCATTCGGAGCCGACGCGTCGTCGTGCTCCGCGAGCGGCTCCGCTATCCACTCGATGATGGCGTGGCAAAACGCGCGTCCCGTGTAGTTGGCAGCCCAACCGTGCATGCGCTCAACGGGCGTGACGAGGAGGTCATCGAACACGCGCCCAGCCGCGTGAGCATCGCTCACGTTGATGTCCAGGTCACCTGGCTCGATGTCCAGACCACGAACCGCAAGCGCGGCGCTGCCGTACAACCACCAGTCCAAGCCACTGCCCTCGACGCGCCGCAAGAACTCCAACAGCGCCTCCTCCCACGGCACCCGAACCAACCGCGCGCTCTGGAGCACCATTGGCTCGATGGACGCTGCGAACCGTGCGAAGTAGCGAGGCAGTTCCGGCGACGGGGCGAACCAGCGTGTGGCGCAGCGTTCGTTGCTGACGCGCTCGTAGCCCATGTGGACGAGCCGGTCCTGATAGAGCGGGGCGTCGGTCGTCACAACGAACCGCACCGCGTTGCGATGCTCCTCGATTGCGGTGGTCAGCCTCCCCGGCTTGCCATCGATCGTCGCGCCGCTCATGTCACCAGGCTAAGCGCCGGACTGCGCAGACGACGGGAATCTGCCTCTTCACGCGCAGAGCGCCGCCGCGCACTCGGCGCGCCCGAGGCGAGAGTGACGACCGTCCCGTCCCAGATAGCAAGAGCCCGTACGGGTCAGCCCAGCGCCACTCCCACCACCCGCTGCCGCGCTGACGCCACGAGCGCGTCGATCCGGCCACGATCGTCGGCGTAGAGGTTCTCCAGCGAATCGTCGAGCTCGTGCATTGAGCCGGACATACTGAACGCTGGCTGAGCGCGATCCGCGTTGGCCGCGGAGAACGACGACCGTGACGCGTCAACGGAGCAGCGCGTCGATCAGCGCCGCCAGATCCTCGCGGTAGGTGTCGTGCTCGTGCGCGGCCGTCCACGCCGCGGCGGCGGCCGCGAGCAGCGGGTGCCGCGCAGGATCGGGGGCGCCGCGGAGATCACGCTGCCGGCTCGGCGCCGCGCCGCCCGCTCCGGCGCGGACCAGCAGCGCGCCGAGCGTGAAGTCCCAGAGCAGGCGGTACGCACGCACCGCCGCCTCGATCGAGAGGCCCGCGGCGTGCAGCGCCGCGTGGATCTCCTCGATCGCGTCGAGCACCGACAGCGCCATCAGGCGGCGGCGCGCGAGCACCTCCGGGACCCAGGGGTGTGCCGCGAGCCCGTCGTAGAGCGTCGTCCACAGCACGGCCAGCGCACCGGCCGGGTCCTGTGGGCGGGGCGGGAACACGAGCCGGGCCGCGAGGCGGTCGACCAGCACGACCAGCAGCTCGTCCTTGCCGTCGACGTACCGGTACGGCGCCATGGCGGACACGCCGAGCTCACTCGCGAGCCGGCGCATCGTCAGGGCCTCGGCACCCTCGGCGTCGAGCAGCCGCAGCGCCGTGTCGAGCACGGCTTCACGATCGATCGCCGGAGGGCGGCCACGGCGCGCTCTGCGTGCGTTCGCGGACATTCGTGTACATGTACATTAACTGGTATGGCACACGGGACCCCCACACTCGCGACCGGCAAGATCTGCTACGTCGAGATCCCCGCGGCGGACGTCGACCGGTCCTCGCGCTTCTACCGCGACGCGTTCGGTTGGACGCTGCGCACGCGCGGCGACGGCGCGATCGCGTTCGACGACACCGTCAACGAGGTCAGCGGCTCGTGGGTCACCGGCCGGCCGCCCGGGCTGATGGTGCACGTCATGGTCGCCGACCTCGACGCGGCGCTCGCGGCCGTCCGCGACGCCGGCGGCACGGTCCTCGACCCCGACGCGGAGCCGGGCGAGCGCGTCGCGCACGTTCGCGACCCGGCCGGCAACGTGATCGGGGTCTACGAGCAGCCCGGCCTCGCCGCGCGCGAACGGGCGGTCGCGCCGGTGCCCGAGCACCTCCACACGGTCACCCCGCGGCTCGCGCTGAGCGACGGCGCGGCCGGCATCGAGTTCTACAAGGCCGCGTTCGGGGCCACGGAGCTCGGCGAGATCCACCGCCTGGCCGACGGCTCGCTCGTCCACGCGGAGCTGCTGATCGGCGACTCGGTGGTCATGATCAAGGACGCCCAGGACGACGACTTCAAGGCGCTGCTGTGCACGTACTGGCCCGACGTCGACGCCGCGTGGGACCGGGCCGTGCGCGCCGGCGCGGAGATCGTGTACCCGCTCACGGACCACTTCTACGGCGAGCGCGGCGGCCGGGTCGCCGATCCGTTCGGCAACCAGTGGATGCTGGCGGCGCGGATCGAGGCGCTCACGCCGGCCGAGATCTCCGCCCGCGAGCCGACATGAGCCGGCGGCGAGGCGGGTAGCCTCGACCGGGTGTTCGATCACGTCGGGATCGCCGTCTCGGACTTCGCCGCGTCCGAGCGCTTCTACCGCACCGTCCTGAGCGCCCTCGGCGCCGAGCCCAGCCACGCGGACGCCGAGATCGTCGAGTGGGCGGACTGGGACATCATGCCCACCGACTCCGAGCACCCGGTCACGCGCGGGCTGCACGTCGCCTTCTGCGCCCGCGACCGCGCGCAGGTCGACGCGTTCTGGCAGGCGGGGATCGACGCCGGCCACCGCGACGACGGCGCGCCCGGACCGCGTACGCAGTACGGCGCCGGCTACTACGGCGCTTTCCTGCTCGATCCCGACGGCAACAGCGTCGAAGCCGTCCACGGCGCGCGCGAGCACCCGGCGCCCACCGGCGCGATCGACCACCTCTGGATCCGCGTCCGCGACCCGGAGGCCTCACGGCGCTTCTACGCCACCATCGCCCCGTACGCCGGTCTTCGCGTCACCCACGGGCACCCGGACCGCGTCCAGCTCTCCGGCCCCGACTACAGCTTCTCGCTGGTCCGCGACGAGCGCCCGCTCACCGAGCACGTCCACCTCGCGTTTCCGACGCACGAGGACGCCACGGTGCGCGCGTTCCACGCCGGCGCGCTCGCGGCGGGCTACGAGGACCACGGCGGGCCGGGCGAGCGCGCGCTCTACCACCCCGGGTACTACGGCGCCTTCGTGCTCGACCCCGACGGCCACAACGTCGAGGTCGTCAACCACAACCGGGGCTAACGGCGGCTGGGGACGGCACGCGCGCAGGCGAGCCGCAGCCCGGCGCGGAGCATCGCCAGCCCGAGCGCGACCATCGCGGCGATCACCGGCCACTGGTACGCGTCCGGCACGTAGAGAGCCGCGAACCACGAGCGCGTCGGCGTCTCGGTGAGCTTCATGACCGCCGGGACGAGGCCCTGCGGGAAGAGCGGGATCCAGCACAGCCCGAGGCAGATCCCCGCGAGCGCGTCGCGGCGCGCCGACGGCACCAGCCGCGCGGCCAGGCCTTCCCGGGCGACGTTCAGGCTCAGCCGCAGCCCGCCGCGGCCTTCGGCGATCGTGTCGTCCAGCAGCGCCGCCAGCTCGTCGCCGTAGCGGGCCCGCCAGCCGGCCGGATACCAGCGCAGCAGCCGCGCCACGCGGCGTTCGCGCCTGGCGGCCGGGCTCGTGTCCAGCGCCCGGCGGCGCTCGATCAGCCACAGCGCCGTCCACACCAGCGCCAGCGGCCACAGCAGCGTCCAGAACACGATCGAGCCCGCGACGAACAGCCACTGGCGGCGCTCGGCCACGCGCGCCACCCACCGGGGTGTCTCGCTCACCCACCTCATGCCGTCGCCAGTCGCCGCAGGCCGACCTCGGTCACCCGCCGCTGCGCCGTCAACTGCGCCTCCAACGCGCGCGCGCCGTGGGGCGTGATGCCGTACGGCCGGCGCCGCCCCTCGCCCGCGAGCGCCTCGATCAAGCCGTCCTGCTCCAGGCGGCTCAGCGCACCGTAGAGCGTGCCCGGCTGCAGCCGCACGCCGGCGAACGCGTCCACGTCCTTGGTGATCGCGTACCCGTGCTTGGGACGCTCGGCCAGACTGGACAGGATCAGCGTGGCCGGACCTGCGAACCGTCCGAGACCTCCCAGTTCCGAGCTCATGCCCCACAGACTACTACGCGCGGCGATATACCGCCAAGCGTTACCCCTAGACGCACACGAGCACAACCGACCATAGGTTCCACGTGCACAAGCTGCTCGCACGCCGGTTCGCGGCGCTCGTCCTGACCACGCTGCTCGCCGTCTCGGCCGCCCACGTCCTGTTCAACGGGGGCCTGGACCGGATGAGCTGGGGCGCCGCGGCCACGAACACCCCCGCGCACCTCGCCGACGTCGTGCGGGGCGAGCTGGGCCAGACCAACGGCGCCGGCTGCAACCCCACGCAGCGGCGGCGCCCGGAGTTCATCCAGCTGTGCGCCAGCTGGGGGCGGCAGTCGGTCGCGGGAATGATGCGCGACCGCGTCCCGATCGACCTGCAGCTGATCGTCGGCGGCCTGCTGCTCGGCACGCTCCTCGGCCTCCTCGCCGGCCGCTGGTGCGCGGGCTACCCGAACGCCTGGATCACCCGCGGGCTGCGCGGTGCGATCGCGCTCCTGCTCTCCTGCCCGCCCTACGTGCTCGCGCTCGCCGTCCTGCTCTGGTTCTCCTGGAACAGCGGCGCTCACCAGCTCCCGTTCGTCTCCGGCCAGGGGGACTACCGGCCCTTCAGCGACAACCCGCTCGCGTTCCTGAAGGCCATGTGGATCCCGTGCCTGTGCTGCGCGCTGCCGCTGGCCGCGTTCGTCGCGCGCATCGCCGAAGCGAGCATGACCGAGGCGCTCGGCGAGGACTTCGTGCGCACCGCCCGCGCCAAGGGCCTCGGCGAGCGGCAGATCCTCGACCGCCACGTCCTCCGGGCCTCGATGCCGCCCGTCGCCGCCATGACCGGCGTCAACGTCTCCACGATGCTGATCACCGCCGCGACGATCGAGTACGCGTTCGGGATCCCCGGGATGTTCCTGACGATCCGCGGCGCGATCATCAGCCGCGACGTCCCCGTGCTCGAAGCCCTCGTCCTCGAAGGCGTGATCCTGGTCGCGGTCGCCAACTTTCTCGTCGACGCCTTCCAGAGCCGCCTCGACCCGCGCGTCCGAGCGGCGAGCGCCTGACGTCAGCCCGGCAGGACGGCCGGCGGGTCGTGCTGGCGCTGCGCGGAGGCGGTGAGCGCGGCGAGGATGGCCTGGACCGCCGTGGTCGCGGTCAACGCACGGCGCGTGACGGCGTAGACGTCGCGGCTCGGCTGATTGCCGGGCGTGAGCGGGCGCACGACGACGTCCGGGCGCAGGACGCCGAGCGCGAGCGACGGGATCAGCGCGAGGCCGAGCCCGGCGGCGACGAAGCCCTGCGCCGGCCAGTAGTCGTCGGCCTCCGCCACCCAGTGCGGTGTGAAGCCGGCCCGCTCGAAGGCGGCGTGGGCCTCGACGCGGCAGCAGCCCTTGTGCAGGCGCAGGTCGATCCAGGTCTCGTCGCGCGCGTCCGCGAGATCGACCGTGCGCCGCCGCGCGAGCCGGTGGCCGCTGGGCAGCAGCAGCCGGTACGGGTCCGCCAGCAGCGGATGATGGACGAGGCCGTCGTCCTGCTCGGCGAGCGGGCCGTGGCGTTCGATCAGCGCGACGTCGACGAGGCCGCGCCGCAGCAGCGCGAGCGCGTCCTCCGGGTCGGCGGAGCGGAGCGTGACATCGAGCTCCGGCAGCCGCGCCCGGACCTGGGCCAGCGCGGGCGGGACCAGCTCGGCCCCGGCGGAGGCGAAGGACGCCAGGCGCAGGCTGCCGAGCTGGCCGGCGTTGAGCGCGATCAGCTCCGATTCGGCCTGCGCGAGCTGCTCGAAGATGCGCTCGGCGTGCTGCGCGAGGAGCTCGCCGGCGGGCGTCGGCCGGACGCCCCGGCCGGCGGGCTCGAGCAGGACCGAGCCCGTCTCGCGCTCCAGCGCGGCGATCTGCTGGCTGATTGCCGAGGAGGAGTAGCCGAGCTGCGCCGCCGCCTCCTTGACCGAGCCGGTGGTCGCGACGGCGTGGAGAGCCTGGAGGCGCCGCGGGTCGAGCACACCACCCACCGTACACATCTGCTTATCAGTCGTGCACGAACCTCTGCTTGTCCTTCACGCTCGGCCCTTCCAGGATGGCCGCGTGACGATCTTGCAGCGCGTGTACCTCGCCCAGGGCGTGGGATCGACGATCGAGGGCATCGGGCTCTCGACCGCGGTCCTGTACTTCAGCGTGCACGTCGGGATCGCGCCCGAGGTCATCGGCGCGGTGCTCACCGTCGCCACGCTGCTCGCGCTGGTGCTCGTGGTCCCGATCGGGATCCTCGCCGACGCGATCGGCCTCAAGGTCGCGGCGGTCGCGCTGAGCACGCTGGTCGTCGCCGCGTTCGCCGCCTACGCGCTGGCGCGCGGCCTGTGGCTCTACGCCGCCGGCGCGTGCCTGTTCATGGTCGCCCAGGCGGGCCTCGGAGCGATCCGCCAGGCGATCGTCGCCGACAACGTCGACGCCTCCGCCCGCGTCCGCGCCCGCGCGGTCATGCAGACGCTCATCAACGGCGGGCTCGGGCTCGGCACGGTGGTGGGCACGCTGGCCGCGATCTCGGCCGGCGACGCGCCGTTCATCGTCGCGTTCGCCGCCGCGGCGGCGCTCGCGGTCGCCTGCACCGCGATCCTCGCCCGGCTGCCGATCCGGACCGGCACGGCGCCGCGCCAGCGCCCGGGGCTGGTGGCCCTGCGCGACCGCCGCTTCGTCGGCATCTGCGCGCTCGCCTCGATCGTGCTGCTGACGATGCCGATCATCTCCGTCCTGCTGCCGCTGTGGATCACCGACCGCCTCCACGCCGCCACGTGGATGGCACCGGTGACGCTCGGGCTCAACACGCTGCTGGTGATCGGCGCTCAGACGCGCTGGACCGCCCGCGTCTTCAGCGACCGGCGCGCCGCCGGCTCGCTGGCCATCGGCGCGGCGGCGCTCGTGGCCGGCTGCGCGCTGCTCGGCGCGACCTCGCTGCTCACCGGCTCGGTGAGCGCGGCGCTGCTCGCGGGCACCGTGCTGATCACCGCCGGGGAGATCACGGCCGGCGCCGGCATGTGGCACCTCGCGTTCACGCGCATGCCCGCGGTCGCCCCCGGCCAGTACCAGGCGGTCTACGGGATGTCGGCCTCGGTCGCCCGCGTGCTCGGGCCGATGGCCGCGCTCCCGCTCGTCCTCGCGACCGGCGCGACGGGCTGGCTCGTGCTCGGGCTCCTCACCGCGGCGGCCGCGACGAGCCTGGGCGTGATCGCGCTGCACCAGCCCACGGCGTACGCCGCGGTGCCCGTGACGAATTAGACTCCGCTTCCCGGTGTCCGCGTACCAGCAGCCGTTCCGGACCGACCTCGGCTACTACGAGGACCGCGCCGCCGGCAGCGCGTCCGTCCGCGGCGTCAGCGTCGCCGAGGCGCGCCGGGATCTCGCGGCCCGGCACGGCTTCGCCTCCTGGGACGCGCTCGCCCGCCACGTCGAGGCGATGCGCGCCGGCACGGAGCCGCCGACACCGTTCGTGCTCGCCTACCGCGCCGCCGAACGCCGCGATCGCGACGCGCTGGCCGAGCTCCTCGACCGTCACCCCGACCTCGTCGCGCAGCGCGGCACCAACGGCAACGACCTGCTCGGCATGGCACCGGACCGCTCGCTGGTCGCCCTGCTGCTCGCGCGCGGCGCC
>DATMGH010000026.1:0-22251 GCA_035555675.1 Solirubrobacter sp.
CGCGCTCGAGGAGCTCAGCCAGGAGCCGTTCCTGATCACCGAGGTCGCCGGTACGTGCGCGGACTCCAACGTCGTCCTGCACGCGTTCCGCGACGCCGGCTTCGAGCCCAACGTCCGCTTCGCCTCCGACGACTACCAGGCGCTCCAGGGCATGGCGGCGTCGGGCATCGGCGTGGCGCTGATCCCGACCTTGGCGCTGACCAGCTCGCGCAGCGACGTCGTGGTCCTGCCGCTGCGCGGGCGCGCGCCGGCCCGCCAGATCGTCGCCGCGGTCCGCGCCGGCGAGGACGACCCGCTGGTCGACCACCTCGTCGAGTCGCTGCGCCGTGCGGCGCGCGCGCTCGCCGGCGTGCCTACGCTGGCGGCCGTGGCCTGACGCGGGCCAGCAGGTCGGCGGCGATCGCGTCCCGGTCGCGCGCGCCGTCGACGTCGATCACGACGTCCCGGTAGTGGTCGAGCAGCGGCCGCGTCTCCGCCTGGTACTGCCGCAGCCGGCGCGCGATCACGTCCGGGCGGTCGTCGGCGCGCCCGCGGGCCAGCAGCCGCTCGGTGACGACGTCGTCCGGCACCGCCAGGTGCACGACCGCGTCGAAGTCCAGGCCCTCGGCCTGCGCCAGCGTGCGCGGATAGCCGTCGAGCACGTAGCCGTCCAGCCGCGCCAGCGCGGGCCGCAGGGCGCGCGTGACCAGCTCGTCCGGCGCCAGCCGGCCGGCCGCGAGGCTCTCCTGCACCTCGCGTCCCAGCGGCGTGCCCGCCGCGACCTCGGCGCGCAGCACGTCGCCGGAGGAGACGTGGGGGACGCCGAGCGCCTCCGCCAGCCGTACGCCCTGCGTGCCCTTGCCGCCGCCCGGCGGTGCGAGCATCAGGACGCGCACGGTCAGCGCCGTCCGGCCCAGCCCGACCAGAGGCTGTCCTGCGGGCCCTCCGGCCGCCGGTCGTCGAAGTCCCAGCTGCGGCGGGGCGGCTCCGGCGGCGCGGGCGGCGGCGACGGTGGCGTCGGTGTGGGTGTCACGTCGCGCCGCTGCCAGCTGTCGAGCAGGACGAAGATGATGCCGCCGGCGACGGCGGCCAGGATGATCGAGGCGGCGACGGTCATGCGCTCCCGGCAAGCGTAGTACGGTCGCGCCGTGATCATCGACCCGGACGCCGACCTGCTCGCCCGCCTGCGCGCGGGTGACGAGGCCGCGTTCATGGAGCTGGTCGAGCGCTACGGTCCGTTGATGCTGCGCATCGCGCTCAGCCACGTCCGCAGCCGCGCCGTCGCCGAGGAGGTCGTGCAGGAGGCCTGGCTGGGCGTCCTGAAGGGGCTGGACCGCTTCGAGGGCCGGTCGAGCCTGAAGACGTGGATCCTGCGGATCGTGGCCAACCGCGCGCGCACGCGCGGGGAGCGTGAGGCGCGCAGCGTGCCGGTCTCCGCGCTGGAGGGCGACGAGCCCGCCGTCGACCCGGGTCGCTTCCGGCCGTTCGACGACCCGCGCTACCCAGGCGGCTGGGCGGCGCCGCCGCACGCGTGGCCCGAGGAGCGCCTGCTGGCCGGCGAGACGCTCGATCAGGTGCGGATGGCGATCGCGACGCTGCCGGCGCGCCAGCAGGAAGTGATCCTGCTGCGCGACGTCGAGGGCTGGGAGCCGGAGGAGGTCTCCGCGGCGCTCGACCTCACGCCCGGCAACCAGCGCGTGCTGCTGCACCGCGCCCGCAGCAAGGTCCGCGCGCAGCTGGAGGACTACTTCGACGAGGTGGCGGCATGACTCGCGCTGCGCGCTCGCATGCCGTGCGGGAACTCGCCTGGCGGCTCGTTCCCGCGCCCACTTCACTCGGGGAGGGTTCGTGAACGTCCCGGGCGGGATCAGCTGCCGCGAGGTCGTGGAGATCGTGACCGCGTACCTCGACGGCGCGCTGGACGCCGAGCTGGCGCAGCGGCTCGAGCGGCACCTCGAGCTGTGCCCGCCGTGCACCGCGTACGTGGCCCAGATCCGGGCGACGGCGCGGCTCGCGGCCGCCGCCGAGCTCGAGCAGCACCCGGACCGCGACGAGCTGCTGCAGACGTTCAGGGCGTTCCAGTCCGGGCGCCCGTGACGCGCTAGTCCTCGCGCAGCAGCGGGGCGGTCAGGCAGGTCGGGCCGCCGTCGCCCTTCAGCGACAGCTCGGAGCCGTCGTAGACGTGGACCTCGACGCCCTTGGCCTCCAGCGCGCGGCGGACGGCGGGGACGCCGTCGACCATGACCACGACCCCGGGGCGGACGGCGAGGACGTTGCAGCCCATCGCGCGGTAGCTCTCGGGGTCGATCGCCACGTGGTCGATGCCGCGCGCCTGGATGTCCTCGAGCAGGCGCACGGGGATCAGGGGCTCGAAGATGACGAACAGCTCCGGGGTGGCCGCGGACAGGAACGACTGCAGGTGCAGGACGTGCGCCGGGCCCTGGTCGTGGGGGACGTCGTAGGTCTCGACGTGGACGCCCTCGGGGGCCAGCAGCGCCTGCAGCTTGGCCGCGCCCTGGCGGTTGGTGCGGTAGCCGAGGCCGATCGCGGCGGTGGTGTCATCGAGCCAGAAGCGGTCGCCGCCGTCGGCGTACTCGCCGTCCTCGAGCGTGCCGATGATCGGCACGTCGGCGGCGGTCAGCGCGTCGGCGGCGTGGCGCGGCTCGCGCTGGCGGGCCGGCTTGGCCATGTTGAGCGGGATGCCGCCGCGGCCGGAGACGATCAGCGGGTCGTGCATGTAGACCGAGTCCACCTGGCCCTCGAGCGCTTCGGCGATCTCGACCTCGGTCCCGAGGTCGTCGAGCAGCTCGACGAACGCCTCGTGCTGGCGCTGCAGCAGCGACGGGTCCGGCGTCCGCCAGCCCGCGCCCGCCCAGTCTCCCGTCAGCGCCGGGCGGCGGACGAGCACGCGTTTGAGCGGGGCGACCATGGACGTGACGCCGTAGCGGGCGCCGGAGGGAGCGGAGGCGGTCATGCCGGAGGAGCCTAGTCGCTAACGCGCTGGGCGGAGCGTGGCGAAGTCGAGCGTGTAGGTGGCCCCGGGGAGGGCGCTCGCGGCCGTGGGGGCGCCGGTGGCGACGCCCACGCCGAGCTCCTTGTAGGTGCGCGAGAGCATGATCCTGCGGTGCGGCGGGCTGTCGAGCCAGGCGTCGACGAGGGCGTCCGGCGTGGCCTTGGCGCCCGTGCCCCAGCCGAGGTTCTCGCCGGCGCGCCAGCCGTCGCCGGGGGCGCCGTAGCCGGCGCGGCGGATGCGGTCGCTGAGGTCCGAGCCGGCCGGGCTGGTGTGGGCGAAGTAGCTGCGGCGGATCATGTCGCGGGTGTGGGACTTGGCGGCCCGCGTGAGGTCTCCGTTGTGACGGGTGGCGGGGACGCCGCGCGACGTGCGCTCGACGTTGACCAGGCAGGCGGTCGCGCGCGCCGCCTGGGTGACCCCGGTCTTCGTCTGGGGGATCGTGCGAGCGTGCGGGCAGCGGTCGGCGCCGCGGCTCGCCTGAGCGGGGGCGGCGGCGAGCGCGGTCGCGGTCAGGGCGTACAGCAGCGTCCGCGCGGTGGCGGCGGGCGTGAACATCGGGTGCCTCCCAGCGGGCGCGTGCGTTCCCTGGTGCCGCTCGCGCAGTCCGTCTCGTGCCCGGGTTCCCGTCGGGCACGCTTGGATGTTCAGGTACCCAACACGCTGGACGCGCTCACATCCATCTCGCCGGCGTCCAGCGCGTGACGCGCGTCAGAATGCCCGCCGCCGCGCCTTGCGTGGCCCCGGGCGTCGCTGGGGGGAACACCGTCCAGGGACGGACCCGCGCACCCGGGGCCACGCAAGGCGCGGCGGCGGATCGACGGTCCGAAGTATGTCGATGTGATCGACATGCGGCGCCGGCGAAAGAAAGCGCCGGCCGCCGTCGTGCGGGCGACGGCGGCCGGCGCCGGGAGGGTGGGTACGGGATCAGGTGCACCGTGTGGCGCGTCCCGCCGGGTCAGCGACGGAGTGCGCCGGTCCACCGTGATCCCAATGACCCGGTGCCGCGTCGCCAGTCCTGGGGGGAGGGGCGACAGAGCGCGGCGCTGTCGACTCTTCCAGCCTCGCGCGCGCGACACCATGGCCGCCCGCGCACACTTGCGCGCCGAGTCGGTTGCCCGAAAGGGCAATTCCCCCGCTAGGGCGCGGTGGTGGAGAGCGTGAGCGTGAGGGTCTTGGCGTAGGTGCCGGTGCGCAGCGCGTCGCCGGCGCCGATCGGCTGCCGGAACGCGACCGTGACCGCGTCGCCCGACACCGGCGCCGCGTACGCCAGCAGCGGGGTCGGCGAGGCCGAGCCGCCGACCGGCGCCGGCGCGGACCCGGCGCCCACCGCGCTCGTCGCCGACGCCAGCAGCGCCGCCGGCAGCGCGAACGTGCCGTTGACCAGACGGCCGGTGGCGGTCGCGCTCGGGTCGGAGACGGTCAGCGTCGCCGCGCCGGCCGTCGAGACGACCGAGGCCGTCGTGGACGCCGTGTAGGCCGTCTCGACGCCGGGCACGAACGTCCCGAACGACGCCGGCGCGCCGAGCGACAGCGACAGCGTCGCCGGCACCACGCCGCCGACCGAGCCGCGGGCGGTGCGGGCCAGGCACGCGTCGTGCGAGCGCTTGGCGTCCAGCGCGCCCTGCAGCCCCACGGCCTTGCGGTCGCCGAGCAGTTCGATCAGGCGGTCGGAGAAGTTCGTGAACATGCCGTCGACCCCGGCGTTGAGCGCGTTCTGCATCGTCGCCGCGTCGTTGATCGTGTACGGGTGCACATCGAGGCAGCTGGCGTGCGCCGTCGCGACCCACGCCGCGTTGATGGAGGACCCGAAGCTCGGCCCCAGCCCGACCGCGAAGTCCGCGTAGGACGGGATCGCGGCGACCGCCGGGTTGCCCAGGAAGATCAGCGGCAGCTCCGGGTCGAGCGCGTGGACCTTCTTCAGCGAGTTCGCGCTGAACGACTGGATCAGCACCTGCCAGCGGCTCACGGACACGTCGCGCAGGTCGTAGCGGTCCAGCAGCGCCAGCAGCTTCTCCTCCATGCCTTCGGCGCCGTCCGGCTCCTTGGTCTCGATGTAGTAGTTGACGCTGTGGCCGTAGCGCTGGAAGACCTCCTCCAGCGTCGGGATCTTCTCGTCGGCCCACTCGGCGCCGAACCACGAGCCGGCGCTGCACGTCTTGATCTGCGCGAGCGTCTTGGTACGGACGTTGCCGGTGCAGTTCTCGGCCGGCCCGCGGGCGGTGCGGTTGAGCGTCTGGTCGTGCAGGACGACGAGCACGCCGTCGCTGGTGACCTGCAGGTCCTGCTCGATGTAGTCCGCGCCCAGCTCGATCGCGCGGTCATAGGACGCGAAGGTGTGCTCGGGGCGTGTGCCGGAGGCGCCGCGATGGGCGACGACGAGCGGCGCCGCGGCCTGCTCGGGGCCCGACTGGGCGCCGGCGACGGACGGCACGAGGGCGGCGGAGACGAGCGCCGCGGTGGCGGCGATGGGTATCGAACGCATGGCCGCCACCCTCACCGCGCGCCCACGTTTCCGGGTGACGGATCGGTGAACCGTCAGCCGGCCGCCACGCCCGCGCCGCGACCTAGTCCAGCGCGAGCGGCACGAGCCGGAACGCGTCGACGTCGACCAGCCCGCGGTCGGTCAGCTTCAGCGACGGGATCACCGACAGCGCCAGGAACGACAGCGTCATGAACGGCGCGTCGATCGCCACGCCCTGCTCGCCCAGCAGCGCCTGCAGCCCCTCCAGGGCAGCCGCGACCTCCTCCAGCGGCGCGTCCGACAGCAGCCCCGCGATCGGCAGCGGCAGCTCCCCGCGCACCACGCCGCCGCGCGCGACGACCAGCCCGCCGCCGAGCTCCTGCGCCCGCGCCGCGCACACCGCCATGTCGGCGTCCGCGACGCCCACGACGACCAGGTTGTGCGCGTCGTGCGCGACGGTCGACGCGAACGCGCCGGCCCGCAGCCCGAACCCGCGCACCAGCCCGAGCCCGGCGCGCCCCGTCGCGTGGTGGCGCTCGATCACCGCGATCTTCGCCAGGTCGCGCGCGGGGTCGGCGCCCACGGGGCCGTCGAACGTCGCCTCGCCCGCACCGGTGATCAGCTGCCCCGGCTCGATCTCGATCACCCGCACGCGGCGGGCGCGCGGGAGCGCGAACGACACGGGGACCGAGCGCATGGTGTCGCGCAGCCCCGCGGCCGCGAGCCCCGCCGGGTAGGCGGGCTCCGCGCCGCCCTTCCACACGCCCGCCACGCGGAAGGACGTCAGGTCCTCGAGCAGCACGAGGTCGGCGACGCGGCCCGGCGCGATCGCGCCCCGGTCACCCAGCCCGTGCGCCCGCGCGCCGTGCAGCGACGCCAGCACCAGCACATCCTCGGCCGGCACGCCCGCGGCGACCGCGACCCGGCACATCTGGTCGATGTGCCCTTCCCGCAGCAGGAAGTCCGGCTCGCGGTCGTCGGTGCAGAACGCGCAGTAGTCGGGCCCGTACTCCCGGACCAGCTCCAGCAGCGCGCGCAGGTTGCGCGCGTTGGACGCTTCGCGGATCAGCACCCATAGCCCGCGCCGGCGCTTCTCGAGCGCCTCGGCGCACGTGACCGCCTCGTGATCGGTCGAGATCCCGGCCGCCACGTAGGCGTCCAGCGCGGCGCCGGCCAGGCCCGGCGCGTGCCCGTCCACGTGCGGCGCGACCAGCCGCGCGAGCACGTCCGGATCGCCGGCGACGACGCCCGGGAAGTTCATCATCTCGGCCACGCCGAGCGCCCGCGGGTGGCGCAGGATCGCCCGCATCTCCTCCGGCCCGAACGGCCCGCACGGCGACTCGAACGGCGACGCGGGCACGCACGACGGCGCCATCACGAACACGTCCAGCGGCAGGTCGTCGGTGGCGTCGAGCAGCCAGCGCACGCCCTCGGCGCCGGCCACGTTGGCGATCTCGTGCGGGTCGCAGACCACGGTCGTCGTCCCGCGCGGCACGACCGCGCGCGCGAACTGCGCCGGCGTCAGCTTCGAGGACTCCAGGTGCACGTGGGCGTCGATGAACCCGGGCACCAGGAACCGCCCGCGCCCGTCGACCCGGGCGCCGCCGGCGTACGACCCGATCCCCGCGATCCGCCCGTCGGCGATCGCGACGTCGCCGTCGAGCCACTCGCGCGTGAACGCCGAGAACACGCGCGCGCCCTCGATGACCGTGTCGGGCTCCGCGTCCCCGCGGGCGACCGCGATCAGCCGCCTCATGATCGGACGACGTCGCCCGGTCGCACCGCCTGAGCCTTGGGTGTCTCCCGCCACGTGGGGGGTTGCAGGAACTCCATCTGTGAGGAATACACCCGGACCCCCTAACGTGCCAAACGTGCCATCTGTGACCCAGCGCACGTTCCGCCGCCTCGCCGTCGTCAACCGCGGCGAGCCCGCGATGCGTCTCATCCACGCCGTCCGTGAGCTCAACGCCGAGCGCGCGGACGATCCGATCAAGGTCATCGCGCTCCACAGCGACGCCGAGCGCAGCGCGATGTTCGTCCGCCACGCCGACGAGGCGTACTGCCTCGGCCCGGACGCGCGGGCCGCGTACCTGGACTACGGCGGGCTCAAGCGCGCGCTGATCGCGACGCGGGCGGACGCGGTGTGGCCGGGCTGGGGCTTCGTGGCCGAGCATCCCGCGTTCGCGGACCTGGTGGAGAAGGAGCTCGGGCTGGTGTTCGTCGGCCCGTCGGGCGACGTGATGCGCGCGCTCGGGGACAAGATCCAGTCCAAGCTGATGGCCGAGCGGGCCGGCGTGCCCGTCGCGCCGTGGAGCGACGGCCCGGTGGAGACGATCGAGCAGGCGCGCGAGCACGCCGAGCGGATCGGCTACCCGCTGATGATCAAGGCGGCCGCCGGCGGCGGCGGGCGCGGCATCCGCAAGGTGCTGGCGCCCGAGGAGCTCGAGCCGGCGCTGACCGCCAGCCGCCGCGAGGCCCAGGACGCGTTCGGCGACGGCACCGTGTTCATGGAGGCGATGGTCGGCAACGCGCACCACATCGAGGTGCAGCTGATCGCCGACGGCCAGGGCACCGCGTGGGCGGCCGGCGTGCGCGACTGCTCCTGCCAGCGCCGCCACCAGAAAGTGATCGAGGAGTCCTCCAGCGTCGTGCTCACGCCCGCGCAGGAGGAGGAGGTCAAGGAGGCGTCGCGGCGGCTCGCGCTGCAGTCCGGCTACCGCAACGCCGGCACGGTCGAGTTCCTCTACGAGCCGGACGCGCAGCGCTTCAGCTTCATGGAGGTCAACGCGCGCCTGCAGGTCGAGCACCCGGTGACCGAGGCGGTCACCGGCCTGGACCTGGTCAAGCTGCAGCTGCACGTCGCGCAGGGCGGCCGGCTCGAAGGCGAGCCGCCGGCGCCGTCCGGCCACGCGATCGAGGCGCGCCTGAACGCCGAGGATCCAGCGATGGGCTTCGCGCCCACGCCGGGTCGCGTACAGGTGCTCGACCTGGCGTCCGGCCCGGGCGTGCGGATCGACCGCGGCATCGCCACCGGTGACGTGATCCCGCCCGACTACGACTCGATGGTGGCGAAGGTGATCGCCTCCGGCCGCACGCGCGCCGAGGCGGCCGCGCGGCTCAAGCGTGCGCTGCGCGAGAGCACGGTGATCATCGAGGACGGCACGACCAACCGCGCGTTCCTGCTGGCGATCCTCGAGCGGCCCGAGTTCGAGGCCGGCGACGTCGACATCGCGTGGCTGGACCGGATGGGCGTGACCCGCGAGATGGAGGCCGACGGCGGCGCCGACGCCGCGCTGCTGCAGGCCGCGATCGAGCTCGCCGACGGCGAGACCGCGCTGGAGCGCGCCAGCTTCTACGCGTACGCGCGCCGCGGGCGCCCGGAGGCCAGCGCGCAGGTCTCGCGCGCGGTCGAGGTCCGCCACCGCGGGCAGGCGTACCGGATCGTGGTCTCCCAGCTCGCCCCGGACCGCTATCGCGCGGACGTGGACGGCGTCGCGGTCGAGGTCGAGATCGAGCACCTGAGCGGGCACGAGCGCCGGATCACGTTCAACGGCGTCACCTACCGCACGATGATCTCCCGCCAGGGCGCCGACCTGCTGGTCGAGGTCCAGGGCGTCCCGCACCGGGTCACGCGCGACGACGGCGGCTTCGTCCGCAGCCAGGGCCCGTCGGTCGTGGTCGCGATCCCGGTCCGCGAGGGGGACGAGGTCGCCGAGGGCGACGTCGTGGCCGTCGTCGAGTCGATGAAGATGGAGACGTCGCTGACCGCGCCGTTCGCGGGCCGCGTCCGGCGCGTGCTGGTCGGCACCAACGTCCAGGTCGGCGCGCACACGCCGCTGCTGCAGCTGGAGGCGATCGAGGACGCCGCGGCCGACCAGTCCGCCGAGCGCGTCGCCTTCACGGCCGCCGAGGACGACGTCGACGCGCTCGACCGCCTGCACTGGATGCTGCTCGGCTACGACGTCTCCGGCGACGAGGTCCGGCGCGCGCTGGCCACGCTGCGCGAGCACGGCCACGCGAACGTCGAGGGCGAGCACCGGCTGCTGGACGTCTACACCGACGTGCGCGCGCTCAGCCGCGCCCGTCACGATCCGGAGCGCGAGCTGCTGCACAGCCCGCAGGAGTACCTGCACGCGTTCCTGCGCTCGCTCGACGCGAAGGCCGAGCGCCTGCCCGAGCGCTTCGTCTTCCTGCTCACGCGCGCGCTGCGCCACTTCGGCGTCGACGGCCTGGACCGCACGCCCGCGCTGGAGGAGGCGTGCTACCGGCTGTTCGTCTCCCAGGAGCGCGCGGACGTCGCGCGCGCCGCGGTGATGTCGATCCTGGAGCGGCGGCTGCAGAGCGCCGGCGAGCTGGCCGGCGCCGTCGGCGACGACTTCCGCGGCGTGCTGGACCGGCTCGAGTTCGCGACCGAGCGGCGCGATCCGGTGATCGCCGACCTCGCGCGCCAGCTGCGCAACCGCTACTTCGACCAGCCGCTGATCGCCGAGCGCCAAGCCGAGGCCTACGCGCGCCTGGAGTGCCACCTCGACGCGCTGCTCGAGGACCCCGACCGCCTGGACCGGGCCGAGCAGGTCGACGCGATCGTGCGCGCGCCGCAGCACCTGGCGTCGCAGATCATCGGGCTGCTGAAGGAGCACGGGCCGCGCGAGCATCCGGTGCTGCTGGAGATCCTCACCCGCCGCTGGTACCGGCGGCGCGAGCTGGCGCCGTTCTGGAGCGGCGTCACCACCGACGGCACCGCGTACGTCACGACCAGCTACGAGCAGGACGGCGCGCGCCACCACCTGGCGGCGGCGTTCGTGGACACGCAGGACCTCGACGACGTCGCGGGCGCGATCGCGCGCCGCGCGGCCGAGTACCCGCAGGGCGAGTCGGTCCACGTCGACCTGTACGCGGCGGCGACGGCGGGCGAGGACCTGGCGAACGCGCTCAAGGGCGCGCTCGAGCGCGCCGACGTCGCGCCGCTCGTGCAGCGGATCGTGCTCGACGTGCCGGCGCCGCGGCGCGGCGTCTCGGCCGCGGACGCGATCACGCTCTACCGCACGCCGGAGGGCGGCTGGGTGGTCGACCGCGACCTGCAGTTCGTGCACCCGGAGCTGGCCGAGCGGCTGAACCTGTGGCGGATGTCGGAGTTCGAGCTGGAGCGGATCGCCTCCCCGCCCGACGTGTACCTGTTCCGCGGCGTCGGGCGCTCGAACCCGAAGGACGAGCGGCTGTTCGCGCTCGCCGAGGTGCGCGAGCTGAGCGTCGTGCGCGACGACGACGGGCGCGTCGTGTCGCTGCCGGAGCTCGAGCAGGCGCTGGCCGAGGCGCTGGAGTCGCTGCGCCGCTTCCAGTCTCGCCGCGCGCCGCGCGAGCGCCTGCTCTGGAACCGCGTGCGGCTGAACGTGTGGCCGGACGTCGACCTGATGCCGGAGGAGACCGGCGCGCTGATCGATCGCTACGCGCGCGAGACCGAGGGCCTCGGCATCGAGACGGTGATCATCCGCGGCCGGCTGCGCGACCCGCGCGACGGCGTCGTGCGCGACCGCGAGCTGCGCCTGTTCGCGCCCGCGGGGCGCGGCGTGATCGTCGAGATCGACGAGCCCGCCACGCGGCCGCTGCAGCCGCTCGACGAGGGCGCGCGGCGGATCGTCCAGGCGCGCCGGCGCGGCTCCGTGCACCCGGCCGAGCTGGTCAAGGTGCTGGCGCCGGAGCGGCCGGACATCCCGCGCCGGATCCCGCGCGGCGAGTTCGTCGAGCACGACCTCGACGCGCAGGGCGCGCTGGTGCCGGTCGACCGCCCGCCGGCGATGAACGAGGCGGGGATCGTGGTCGGCGTCACGCGCTCGTTCACCGACCGCCACCCCGAGGGCATCACCCGCGTGGTGCTGCTGGGCGACCCGACGAAGGCGCTCGGGTCGGTCGCCGAGCCGGAGTGCCGGCGGATCATGGCCGCGCTGGACATGGCCGAGGAGCTGGGCGTGCCGGTCGAGTGGTTCGCGCTCAGCTCGGGCGCCCGGATCGCGATGGACTCCGGCACGGAGAACATGGACTGGGTGGCGGCCGCGCTGCGGCGGATCATCGAGTTCACGCAGGCCGGTGGCGAGGTCAACGTGATCGTGACCGGCATCAACGTCGGCGCGCAGCCGTACTGGAACGCCGAGGCGACGATGCTGATGCACACGCGCGGCATCCTGATCATGACGCCGGAGAGCGCGATGGTGCTGACCGGTAAGCAGGCGCTGGACTTCGCCGGCGGCGTGTCCGCGGAGGACAACTTCGGCATCGGCGGCTACGACCGCATCATGGGGCCGAACGGGCAGGCCCAGTACTGGGCGGGCGACCTGGCGGGCGCGTGCGCGATCCTGCACCGCTACTACGAGCACGCCTACGTCGCGCCGGGCGAGCGGTTCCCGCGCCGCGCCGCGACCGCGGACCCGCTCGAGCGCGACGTGCGCACCGCGCCGCACGTGCTGGCCGGCTCGGAGCTGCAGACCGTGGGGGACATCTTCTCCGACGACAAGAACCCGGGCCGCAAGCAGGCGTTCGACATCCGCTCGGTGATGCGCTCGGTGGTGGACGCCGACCACCGGCCGCTGGAGCGCTGGGAGCGGATGCGCGACGCCGAGGCCGCCGTGGTCTGGGACGCCCACCTGGGCGGCTGGCCGACGACCGTGATCGGCATCGAGTCGCACCCGATCGACCGCTTCGGCCCGACGCCGGCCGACGGCCCGTCGCAGTGGACGTCCGGCACGCTGTTCCCGCGCTCGTCGAAGAAGGTCGCGCGCGCGATCAACGCCAACGGCGGGCGGCGGCCGTTGGTGGTGCTCGCGAACCTGGCGGGCTTCGACGGCTCGCCGGAGTCGATGCGGTCCTGGCAGCTCGAGTACGGCGCCGAGATCGGGCGCGCGATCGTCAACTTCCGCGGCCCGATCGTGTTCTGCGTGATCTCGCGTTACCACGGCGGCGCGTTCGTGGTGTTCTCGCAGCGGCTCAACGCGGGCTTCGAGACGATCGCGGTCGAGGGCGCGAAGGCGTCCGTGATCGGCGGCTCGGCGGCCGCGGGCGTGGTCTTCACGCGCGACGTCAACGCCGCCACGCGGTCGGACGCGCGGGTGGTCTCGCTCGAGGAGCGGATCGAGGCGGCCGAGGACGCGGCGGAGGCGCGCGCGCTGCGCGCCGAGCTGGGCGCGGTGCTGGACACCGTGCGCGCGGAGAAGATGGGCGAGCTGGCCGGGAAGTTCGACGCGATCCACTCGATCCAGCGCGCGGTCGACGTCGGCTCGGTGTCCTCGATCGTGGCGGTCGCCTCGCTGCGGCCGTACCTGATCGAGGCGATCGAGCGCGGGATGCGTAAGGCGGAGGCGGGCGCTCAGGCCATCACGGCCTGAGCGGCGGCCGCTCGTCGGTCAGCGTCGCGCGCGTCTCGCCGGTCGCCAGGATCAGCGGGCCGGGCGTGACGTCGCCGTGCACGCGCCGCTCGGCGGCGGTCAGCACCTCGAGCGCCATCCGCGACAACGCCGTGAGCGGCTGGTGGCGGTTCTGGCGCGTGCCGAGGTCGACCTGGGCGAGCCGCTCGAGGCCGACCGCCCGGTACGCGTCGATCAGGTTCGCGATCTCGACGCCGTAGCCGACCGGGAACGGCAGCGTCTCCAGCAGCTCGCGCGTAGCCGCCACCTCGCCCGCGAGCGGCTGGCGGAACCCGGCCAGCTCGGGAAAGTGCAGGTTCAGGTACGGGCGGGCCAGCAGCTCGGTGACGCGGCCGCCGCCCTCCGGCTGCGTCGTGTTCCCGACGCGCAGCGGGCGGCGGAAGTGGCCCTTGACGAACGCGGGCGCGGCGTCGGTGAGCAGCGGCCCGAGCAGGCCGAGCGCGAAGCGCGGGTCGAAGTCCTCGGTGTCGGTGTCGAGGAAGCAGACGAGCTCGCCGGTGGTGGCGGCGAGCGCGCGCCAGAGCGCGTCGCCCTTGCCGAGCACGCGGCCGCTCGTGGGCTGCAGCTCGGTCTCGGACACGACCGCGACGCCGCGCCGGCGGGCCTGCTCCGCGGTCCCGTCGCGGGAGTCGGCGTCGACCACGAGCAGCTCGTCGAACAGGGGCGCCAGCGGCGCGAGCGCGTCGAGGATCGGCCCGATCGTGCCCGCCACCTCGCGGGCCGGCAGGATCACGCTGACGCTGCGGTCCTTCTGCGCCAGCAGCCGCTCGAGCGTGAACTCGCCGGCGTCGTAGCTGCGCTCGGCCAGCCAGGCGGTCCGGCGCAGGTCGACCGCGAGGCCGCGGCGGGCCCGTCCGACGCGCCGCCCGGACGTGGTCACGCGCACGGCCGCGAGCCGCTCGATCGGCACGCCGTGGCGGTGCAGCGCACGTTCGAAGCCTTCGTCCTCGAGCGCCTCGCGCGGCTCCAACCGACCGACGAGCGCGTACGTGGCCGCGGTCACGCTCAGCGACGCGCCGCTGAACTGGTGGTGCTCGCGAGCGCCGGCGCCGGTCAGGGCGGCCAGGCGGGCGGCGGCGTCGCGCTCGCGCCGCCGGAGCGCGGCGGGCGGGAGGTCGTGCGCGCCGAGCTCGATCCGTCCGCCGATCGCCCGCGCACCGGCGGCGACCGCGTCCAGCTGGACGCGCAGCCAGTCCGGCGCGGGCTCGGAGTCGGCGTCGGTGGTGGCGATCAGGCCGTCGGGCGGCAGCCGCGCGGCGGCGAGGTCCATGCCCTCGCGGCGCGCGTGGCCGACGCCCGGGCGCGCCGCGTGGATCACGCGCAGCGTCAGGTCGCCCGCCGCCGCCCGCGCCCGCTGCGCGGTCGCGTCCGTGCAGCGGTCGAGCATCAGCAGCACCTCGTAGTCGGCCTTGGCGACGCCGGTCTGGGCGGCCAGCGCGGCGATGCAGGGGCCGATCAGCTCCTGCTCGTCGCGCGCCGGGACGACGACGCACGCCCGTACCGCGGCGGCCTTCACGGTAGCGGCGCCTTCGTCTCGACCAGGTGCCGCCCGCGCTCGTAGTCCTCGTCGCGCTCGT
The DNA here is from genome assembly GCA_035555675.1 of Solirubrobacter sp. Taxonomy (GTDB): domain Bacteria; phylum Actinomycetota; class Thermoleophilia; order Solirubrobacterales; family Solirubrobacteraceae; genus Solirubrobacter. The sequence continues at coordinate 14,446 of DATMGH010000026.1, forward strand.
GCGTGAGCACGCCGACGGTCGTGCCGTCCGTGCCGTACCAGACGGTGAACGCGCCGCCGCCGTGGTCGACCAGGCGCGCCTCGTCGTAGCCGTCGCCCCACGCGGCGTACTTGACCGTGCGCTCGCCGATCGTCGACCAGAAGCCGGGCGCGACGTCCCACCGCGCGTCCTCGCCGGCGATCGTCCGGCCGGCGACCGCGCCCATGTTGAGCGCCTCGCCCCAGTGCTCGACCGCGAGGTGGCGCCCGGCGGCGGCGTTGCGCGCGAACGCGACGTCGCCGGCGGCGTAGACGCCGGGGAGCTCCGAGCGCATGCGCTCGTCGACCGTGATGCGGCCGAGCGGGCCGGCGGGCTCGACGCCCGTGGCCACCAGCACGAGCCCGTCCGGGAGCCGGCTCAGGGTCCGGCCGAGCTCGAGGGTGACGCCCAGGTCGGTCAGGAAGCCGGCGATCCGGCGTCCCGCCTCCGCGCCGAGGCGTGCCGCGTGCGGGATCTCCTCCTGGCTGACCAGCGTGACGTCCAGTCCGCGCATGGCCAGTGACGCGGCCGCCTCGCAGCCGATGAAGCCGGACCCGATGACGGTCGCCGTGCGCTTGCGTTCCGCGCGCTGCTTCAGGGCGCGGGCGTCGGCCAGGCTGCGCAGGACGAGCGCGTGGCCGCTCGGAGGCGCCGGCACCGAGCCGGTGGCGACCACGCACGCGTCGTAGTGCAGCGTCTCGTCGCGCAGCTTGACCGTGCCGGGCTCGATCGCGGTGACCAGGTCGTTGCGGACGGTCACGCCGTGCTCGACGTACCAGGCGGCGGGCTCGAGCACGAGCTCGCTCTCGCCGATCTCGCCGCGCAGGAACCGCTTGGACAGCGGGGGCCGCTCGTACGGGGTCGTCGCTTCCGGCGTGACGAGCGTGACGTCCCCGTCCCCGCCCGCCTCGCGGTACGCGCGCGCGGCGGCGAGCGCGGCGGGGCCGCCGCCGGCGATCACGAGCCGCATGTGCCGAACCGGTCGAGGACGTAGCGGTCGGTCAGCAAATGCAGGTCCGGCGGGCCGAAGCGGAGCGCGAGCCGGGCGTGGACCTCGTCGCCCGTGAACGGGTAGCGCGGCGCGCGCGGGCGCCAGTGGACGGCCAGCAGGGCGCCGTCGAGCGTGCGGGCGATCGCGTCGAGCGTGGCGTCGAGCGCGGGCGCGTCGAGGTAGTAGAGGACTTCGGAGCAGACGACGAGGTCGTAGGCGCCGGCCGGGAACTGCTCGGGCACCTCGCGGCGCTCGAACGTGACGCCGGGGTTGCGGGCGCGCGCGCGTTCGAGCGCGGCCTCGGCGACGTCGATGGCCAGCAGGTGGTCGGCACGCGGTCTCAGGCGGGCCGTCAGAACGCCGATCGAGCAGCCGATCTCGAGCGCGCTCTTGAAGCGCCGGTCGTCGAGCGCGGCGATCGTTGTGTCGTACTTGGCCGCTTCGTACGGGCTGGTCTCGAAGTCCCAGGGGTCCGGGTCGGCGGCGTACAGGTCGTCGAAGAATCCAGGGTGGACGCGCACGTTCTCTGCACTACCCGGATGCATCGATCCGCTCCCGGCCGAGCGCGGCGACGAGCGGGTCGAGCCGGTGCTGCAGGACGAAGAGCTCGAAGTCGCGGCGGGCGCGGTCGAGCGCCGTGCCGGTGGCGAACGGGCGGCTGCCGGCCGCACGGGCGGCCTCGTCGAGGATCGTGCGGCCCGCGTCGGCGATCGCCGCGCGCAGGGGGACCGAGACGCCGTCGGTGTGCGCCGCGTGCTCGAACCAGCGATCGATCGTGGCCTGGGCGGTGACGATGCGGCCGGCGGCGAGCGCGCGCAGGTCGTCCCGCGGGTCGAGGCAGCGGAGCGCCGCGTCGACCGCGCTGTCGAGGATGCCCGCCCAGCAGGCCGCGGTGCGGACGGCGTCGCGATCGAAGTACGGCTGGGTGGTCAGGGGGCGCAGCGTGGCCAGGACGGGCGCGCCGTCGAACGTGACGCGGTGGCTCTCGGAGGCGCGCATACCGCCCGCGCGGTACCAGGTGCTGTCGACCAGCGCGTGCTCGAGGTCGACGTAGACGAGGGTCCCGCGCGCGAGGACGAGCGCGCCGTCCAGGCCGCCCGCGCCGCTGCAGAACACTTTCGTCCCGTGCAGGCGACCGGCGGTCACGTGCGCGGGCTCGCCCTCGCCGGGCCCCGGGTCGGCGCCCCAGACGCCGAGCAGCCGGTCGCCGGGGTCGACGCCGTCGAGCACGAGGCGCTCGTACGCGTTGAAGTGGCCTTCGAGGATGCGGCCGACCGAGCCGTCGGCCTTGGCGACGGCGCGAACGAGCTGCCGCTCGGCGACGCGGTCGGGCGGCGGGACGAGCGCCCCGGCGGCCCTCAGCGCCGCGAACGCGGCGTGGGGGAAGGCGGGGTCGCGGTCCAGTTCGGCGGCCTGCGCGGCGATGGCGTCGAGCACGCCGCCTTGCCTACCCGAAGTCGGGGTTCCCGAACGGGATCGGGACCGGCCACGGGTCGGCCAGCGGGCCGGGGGCGAGACCGCGCGCTCGCGCCGCCGCGACGAGCGGGCCGATCAGGCGCGCGGTCTGCGCGGCGTCGTTGCGTTGGGCTCCCGGGCCGATGCCGTCGTGCGCGAGCACGATCGCGCCGGGCGTCAGGTCCAGGCGCGCGAGCATGTCCGGCGCCGCGTCCCCGCGCCAGTCACGCGTGTCGGTGGTCCAGCCGGTCAGCCGCAGGCCGCGGGTGGCGGCGAGCGTGGGCGTGAAGGCGGCGAGATCACCCCACGGAACGCGCCAGCGGCGCGGCGTCACGCCGTGCTCGGCGAGCGTCTCCAGCGCCCGGTCGAGGTCGTCCTCGATCGTGCGCCCCGTGCTGCGCGGGTGGCGTAGGTGCGCGTGCCCGTGCAGCTCGACGGTGTGCCCGGCGGCGAGGATCGCGGCCAGCAGCTCGGGGTGCGCGGCGGCGCGCTCGGCGAGGACGAAGAACGTGGCGCCGGCGTTCGCCGCCCGCAGCGCGTCGAGCACCGCGGGCGTTCCGCGCGGGTCGGGCCCATCGTCGAACGTCAGTGCCAGCATCCGCGGGGAGCCCGGGCCGTCGGCGGTCTGGTGTGGCTTCACGTCCGCGTTGTACCCGTGCGCTTCGCGGTTCGGTGCAGCTCGTCGCTCGGGACACGCCTCGGGGCCGACGCGACGCGGTCCTCCGTCGCGGGCGCTCGAGAATCCTCAATCGCGGGCCGACGCGGCTAGACTGCGTGGTCGCCTGGTGGGCGTAGCTCAGTTGGTAGAGCTCCGGGTTGTGGTCCCGGCGGTCGCGGGTTCGAGTCCCGTCGCTCACCCCTCGTGGAAGGCCCGCTATTGGCGGGCTTTTCCCGTTCCCAAGGGCACAAGTCTACATCGAGCGACGGTCCAAGTACGGTCCAAATCTTCGGGACGGTCCATTCGGTCAGGCGCTCAGTAGCGCAGCGTGTACCGCAGGCCCGAAATATCGCCGACCCAACGACTACGCTCGCATGCGTGCGCGACGACCCGCAGGCCATCGAGGAAACCCTGGCCGAGATGACTTTCGCGTGGATCGACATCGAGCAAGAGCTTGAGCGGGGCACGATGCGAGGGCTCTTGCCTTCGGCGTTCCGGGTCGAAGCCGTGGAGAGCGAGAACGACTTCGGCGACCCGCAGACCGTCTACACGATCCTGTTCGACGCGGAGGATGCGCGGGCACGAGAGGCCGCAAGGAAGGTCAGAGACTTCGCGAGTCACCTTCACAAGGTGATTCGGGAGCACGTGCAGGTCTGGGATGGGCGCTATACGCATATGGTGCGGGTCGTGCCCACAAGCGTCGCTATCAGCGGGCTTGTGTGTGGCCGCAAGGATGCGCCTCCGCCCAAGGAGCACATCGACGTGAGCGATGTGCCTGTCGAGAAGCCGAACAGCAACGTTCCCTTGACGCAGCGCGACGGGTACTGGCTCACACCGATCGAGGTTCCGTTCTACGACGCGCTACGAGAGACAGGGCTCGTGTTCGCGGTTCAGCCGTGGATACAAGGCGTCGAGACGCGTTTCAGGCTCGACTTCCTGATCTTCTATGACGGAGGCATGGTCGCCGTCGAACTCGACGGACACGAGTCGCACAAGACGAAGGAACAAAGGATTCGGGACGCGAAGCGCGATCGGTGGTTCATGGCTCGCGGAGTCCGTACGCTCCGATGGACCGGGACCGAGGTACACGCCAACGCGCAGGAGTGCGTCAAGCAGTTGCTCGACATCCTGCGAGGGACACACGCGCGGCCATGAAGCTGGCCCGATCCCTTCAATAGGAGGACAACGGTTCAGGGCGCGAACGGATGTTCGCATATGTCGGGACCGCGTATATCCTTGTCAGCAACAGTCTGTGCCTTCTTGCGCGGAAAAACCGGGGTGATCCTGCGATTTGCTCCGGTTCAGCCGCCACAATTGGATGGCAACAGCAGGGCCGCGCCGAACAAGGAGCCAAGCCAGCCCATGAAGTGCCCTCACTGCAACGAAGACCTGATGCCGGTGATCTCCGGCCCGTACGATCTGGCCGACCACGCCACGGACATCGGCTTCGTGGTCTGCCGGGACTGCGAGAAGCCCGTTCCGGCCATCAGGATCGCGCCTCCGTCAAGCCAGGCGGCGCGCTTGTTCGACCTTCCCGAGGCCGCCTGATGGCGACGCCCGGCTATCTCAACACTGGGCTGATACGCGCGATCGAGACCGCCCGCCAGAGCATGGATCGCCTTGTCAAGCCGGGCGTGCAAAAGGACATTGATCTTGCGACGCGGATCAATCGGGACGCTCTGCGGCTCGGAATCGACCGGTACTTCGCGAACAACCCACTCCGGCGAGCCGACCTGGAAATGCTCGCCGCGATCCGAGCAGACCTGGCACGACTGGTCGAGACCAGGGCGCTGGTAGACGGCCTGAGCGAGAGCACCGACGAAGCAATCGTCACTCACGCCGTCGAGAAGGCGACCGAACTCGCGAATGAGCCTTCCAGTCGCTTCAGCAAACTGAGCCAGGAAAGCCTCGTAGCGATCATCGTCTGCGTCATCGCGATGCTGGTCAACGTCGCCGTCCCTGTGGCGCAGAATCTCCTGACAGACGATCCGCTGACCGCCGAGGACGCGCAGCGAATCGTGGACCACGCCATCGAGCAGCTACAGGCCGCGCCGACGTCTTTGAACGACGAAGGCCCTGCCGAAGCAGAGCCTTGCGAAACACGCTAGCGCGACTAACGGGTCTTTGAGTCGATGGATTGCAGGGCTGACTGCACCGTCTCCATCTGCTTCGCGAGAACCTGCACCTGATCCGCTAGGAACCCGAGGAAATAGGCGCTGGCCTCGGCGTACATCGCCGACTTGACGGCATCGTCGCTCTGCTCGTCGGCCTCGTAGAGAATTCGGTACGCGCGGTCGTACTGCTCGTTGAAGTCTGAAGCCACGATCACGCCGCCTTGTAGCCCGTGTTGCCGCCCGGCAGGGTCTCCTTGACGACTTGGCCCTTCTCGACCAGCTTGGTCAGCGTCGAGTAGACGACCGGCTGGCCGATCCCCGTGCTCTGCGCGATCTCCGTGGGGGAGACGCCGGGCCGGTCGCCGACGACCTTGAGGATCGCCTCCTGATTCGCTCCGCGCGGGCGACGCTGGCCGGAGCCGCGAGCAGCGCGCTTCGCGGACGGGGCCTGATAGCCGTCCGGGTAGCTGTTGGTCACCCGATGGAACGCCTCCGCGAGCGTGCCCATGTCCGCCTCAAGCGGGGCGACGGCCGCGCGATGCTCGGCCACGAGCTTGGCGACGGCCTCCTCGTGCGCGGCTTGCAGCTTGTCGCGCTCCGCCTTCTTGCTGGCGAACTCGTCACTGATCGGCTTCGCCAAGTCGGCAAGCAGACTCTCGACCGACTTCGCCTCGCGCGCTGCGGCCTTCTCGGCAGCGCTGATCGACGCGGGGCGCTTCTTAGCTGGCGGCATAACTAGTTCCTCCGTTGACGAGATAACCCAAAGTTCAACGGAGCATACAAAGGGTTGGGTTATCCGCAAGCTAACCCCTGGCCTAGAACGACATTAGGCCCGCCTCTCGGCGGGCCTAACGGTTACTTCAGGGGCGAGTGCCGTCCCCTTGGTTGCGGCCGCGTAGAGCAGACTCGACGGCCGTCTGATGCTGGTAGCTGACGTTGCGGATCACGCCCTTCAAGGCGTTCTCCTGGCGCTCAGGTAGGCCCGCCGCCTCGATCGCCTCGAAGAGACGCCCTCGCACGCGGTTGCCTTCCTGGCGATTCACGTCGATTGACGTGGCGATGATCTGATCGGAGGTCATCGAACTCGAATGATCCAGTTAGCGACCTGGTAGGGCTGCATGTTGTTGTGCGGCTGATCCGTGGTCGCGTCCGGGACCAACATTCCCTCTTCTCCGCCCCACTCAGGAGCGGGAACGGGACCGAAGCTGGTTGACGTGACCGGGCTGCCAGGCAGCGGAAGCGCTGAGCCGCGTAGACCAGTCACGAAGGCCGCGAATGGCCCTGGCGGCATCGACTGAGACTGAACGGGGATGCCGTGTCGGTGGGTCGGCATCTGCGCCCGAGTGAGTTGATGCTTCTGAGCGCCGCCGGACGCGCCCAACGTGTCGTCGGCGTCGAGTCGAGCGGCAGCCCCGTCCACGCCTACGACTACGCGACCTCGAAGGTCAGGCAGGTTGAACGTCGTCGTTCCGTCGCCCGTCCCGTACGTCGTCCCGACCCGCGAAAAGAGGGTCGCGTAGGTACTTCGCGATAGCGCTCGCCCGTCGCAGATGAGCCATCTACTAACGCCGTCCTGATCCACGGGGTCGGTCGAGCCAGCGTAGGCTTCGATTGCCCCGATAGGGCTAACGCCTCCGCCGGAGATAATCGGCACCCAAATCGAGCCCGTAGCGACGTAGAGCACCAGCGAGCTTGTGTTCAGGAACATCTTGCCCGCCGGGCTGGCCGAGCCGGGCAGGATCGTTCCAGCGGTGATGAGGACGGCGTTGTCCAGTGCTTCCGCGAGCGGCTGAACCGCCTCGGAGATATCCGCCTGGTCTTCAAGCTCCGGGTAGGGGAGAGCGAGGCGGCTCGTGCTATCAGCCATGTTGGCTCCTTCGTCAGGTTGCTTCGTCGTCGCGGACGGACTGCCACGACGCGTAGGACTCATCGACCTCGGACCAGTCCTCGAAGTTGTCGTGAACCGACTGCCAGTCCTGGCCGTCGAGCGTCAGGTAGTTCAGGACGATCCCGGCAGGCAGGACGGCGTTGATCGCCGCCTCAGTAGCCGAGGGGTCAGGCGTCTGGCCCGTGTAGGTGATGACCGTCAGCCCGTAGGCAGGCTCGGACGGGCAGGCCGCCGGATCGCGCTCGCGGACGATCACTGACCTCGGGCCAACGAGCGTGTCGCGAGCCGCGTCGATGATCGCCTGAAGCGTTCCGCGCTGCTTGTTCGGCTGAGCGTGGATTTGCGCCCTGGCCGCGTCGCGAGAAGCGCCGACCGGGATGGCCTCGCCGACCCACTGGCCGAGCCAGCGAAGCGCCTCGCGGGAGAGGCGCGGGTTGTCTACGTCGAAGAGGATGCCCCAACCGTCGAGCGGGTCGCCATTCGCGCCAACGGTGTCGAGCGCGTAGAACTCGACCTCGCTGAACATCGCCGCGATGGCCTCGCAGAAGATGTCCAGGTCAGGCGTCATCTGCGGGGCAAGCGCCTCCGCCAGGAGGTCGTAGACCGGGCTGGTGATTCGCACCACGGCCGCCGTGCGCGACGGCAGAGCTAGCCAGCCCTCCGAGATCGACCGATCCGGCCG
>DATMGH010000027.1:0-13091 GCA_035555675.1 Solirubrobacter sp.
GATCGACGCGTGGGAGTGGTACGCGAAGGCGCTCCGCGCCCACGCCTGAGCTCGTACCGCCGGCGCCTGCCCGCGCCGGCTCGCATCGCCGGCGCCCGCCCGCCGCCCGCGCCGGCTCGCATCGCCAGCGTCCGCCCACGCCCGCTCGCATCGCCGCGGCCGCCCGCGCCCCACACCGCGTCGCCGCGCTCGGCTGCCGCGGACGGCGTCGCGGCGCCGGCGAACGGCGGCCGGGTGGGGAGGCGGGAGTTCGGGGCGTGCGCGGTCTCCGCGCGCCGCCCGGCGACGCCGAACGTGGCGCGTTGCCGCTCGTCCGCGGCGCGAGTGGTCGCGTTCTGCCGCATGCCGCCGGTAAGTGACCACTCGCGGCGCCCCGGCGGCGCGGGTCGCGCAGCAATGGTCGTTCGCGCCCCGGCGGCGCGATCGTGGCTCGCGGTGGCTTGTCCGCGCGGCGAGTGGTCGCGTTCTGCCGCATGCCGCCGGAAAGTGACCACTCGGCGCGCCGCGCCCCCCATCGCTGCCGCTCGCCGGCGTGGCCGCGCCGGCCCACGGAGGGCGCGAAACCGCGCCGCCACTAGCATCCTCCGCCGTGCTCTACCCCGGCGCATCGGAGATTCGTGACGGCTCGCTGCTGATCGGCGGCTGTGACGCGCGCGCGCTCGCGCAGGAGTTCGGCACGCCGCTGTACGCCGTCGCCGAGGACGACCTGCGCCAGAACGCACGCGCGTTCGCCGACGCGATGGGGGACGGCGAAGTGGTGTTCGCCTCCAAGGCGTTCCCGTGCACGGCCGTGCTGCGCGTCTTCCACGAGGAGGGGCTGAGCGTCGACGTGGCCAGCGGCGGCGAGCTCGCGCTCGCGCGGCGGGCCGGGTTCGACGGGCCCCGCATCGTCTTCCACGGCAACGCCAAGTCGGCGGCGGAGCTGAAGGCCGCGGCCGAGACCGGCGCCCGCATCGTCGTCGACAACTTCGACGAGCTCGACAAGCTGGAGCGCCTGAAGGCGCCCGTCGAGGTGATGATCCGCGTCACCCCCGGCGTCGTCGCCGACACCCACGCGGCGATCCTGACCGGGCACGCCGGCTCGAAGTTCGGCTTCAGCCTCGAACAGGCGCCCAACGCCATCGCACGACTGCAGGCCGCGCCCTGGGCGGACCTCCAGGGCCTGCACATGCACATCGGCTCGCAGCTGTTCGACCTCGCCCCCTGGCGCCTGGCCGTCGAAGCCATCGCCGGCCTCGGCGACTTCGGAGCCTACGATCTCGGCGGCGGCCTCGCGGTCGCGTACACGCCCGACCGCCATCCGCCCACGATCGAGACCTACGTCCAGACGATGAAGGCGACCGCGACCGAGCTGCTGGGCCCGGGCAAGCGCCTCTCGATCGAGCCCGGCCGCGCGCTGGTGGCCAAGGCCGGCGTGACGCTCTACACGGTCGAGTCGGTCAAGGACGTCGACCTGCCCGACGGCCCCGTGCGCTTCGTCGCCGTCGACGGCGGCATGTCCGACAACCTGCGCCCGATGCTCTACGACGCGCCCTACGCGGCCGACCTCGTCGACCGCGTCGGCGCGCCGGGCACGAAGTGCACCGTCGTCGGCAAGCACTGCGAGTCCGGCGACGTGCTGATCCGCGAGACCACGCTGCCCGACCCGCGCCCGGGCGACGTGCTGGCCACGCCCGTCACCGGCGCCTACGTGTACGCCATGGCCAACAACTACAACGGCGTCCCGCGGCCGCCGGTCGTCTTCTGCACCCAGGGTGACGCCCGGCTCGTCGTCCGCCGCGAGAGCTATGAGGACCTCTATGCCAGAGACGTATAGGGTCGGCCTGCTGGGCCACGGAACCGTCGGCGCCGCGTTCGAGCGGCTGCTCGCCGAGCGCGCCGACGCCGTCGCCCACATCACCGGCTTCAAGCCCGAGATCAGCGGCGTGCTCACGCGCTCGCAAGGGGACTTCGACGACATCCTCGAGCGCTCGGACCTGATCGTCGAGCTGATCGGCGGCATCGACCCGGCCCGCGAGTACGTGCTCAAGGCGATGCGCGCCGGCAAGCACGTCGTGTCCGCCAACAAGCTGCTGCTCGCCTCCCACGGCGAGGAGCTCTGGGGCACGGCCCGCGAGCACAGCGTGCAGCTGCGCTTCGAGGGCGCGGTCGCAGGCGTCGTGCCCGTGATCCGCGTCCTGCAGGAGACGCTGGCGGGCGCGCACGTGGAGCGCATCCACGGGATCGTCAACGGCACGACCAACTTCATCCTCACCGAGATGGCGCGCGGCGGCAGCACGTACGACCACGCCCTGGCGCGCGCGCAGGAGCTCGGCTACGCCGAGGCCGACCCGACCGACGACGTGACCGGCCGCGACGCCGCGGCCAAGATGGCGATCCTCGCCCGCCTGGCGTTCTCGACCCCCGTGCACCTCAACCAGGTGACCTACGAGGGCATCGAGCACATCACGCCGGAGGACGTCGCCTTCGCGCGCGACCTCGGCCTCGGCCTGAAGCTGATCGGCACCGCCGAGCGCGTCGACGGCGGGATCAGCGTCCGCGTGCACCCGGCGTTCCTCTATCCCGGCCACCCGCTGGCGAGCGTCAACGGCTCGTTCAACGCGGTCACGGTCGAGTCCGGCGCGATCACCGAGATCACGCTCTCCGGCCCGGGCGCCGGCGGCCCGCAGACCGCGTCCGCCGTCCTCGGCGACGTCATCAGCGCGATGATCCCGCCCGCCTCGACCCCCGAGCCGACCGCGGCGCTCCCGATCCGCACGGACGTCAAGAGCGCGTTCTACCTGGCGATGGAAGTCGACGACGAGCCCGGCGTGCTGGCCCAGGTGGCCGAGGTGCTGGGCATGCAGGGCGCGTCGATCAAGTCCGTCGTGCAGCGCGGGCTGGGCGACCGCGCCCGGCTGGTGATGGTCCTGCACCCGCTGCTGGAGTCGCGGTTCTACGGCGCGGTGCACCTCGTCTCCCGGATGGCGTTCGTGCGCTCGACGCCGCGGGCGATCCGCGTCATCGAAGAGGAGTTCGTCGACTAAATGGGCCTGATCACCAGATACCAGGAGCGGCTCCCGTTCGCGCCCGGCGACCCGGTCGTCTCGCTCGAGGAGGGCTCGACGCCGCTGGTGCTCGCCGAGCGCCTCTCCGAGCGCACGGGCGTGGAGGTGTGGCTGAAGGTCGAGGGCGCGAACCCGACCGGCTCGTTCAAGGACCGGGGGATGACGTGCGCCGTCAGCGCCGCGGTGCGCGAGGGCGCCGAGGCCGTCATCTGCGCGTCGACCGGCAACACGGCCGCGTCCGCCGCCGCCTACGCGGCCCGCGCGGGGCTGCGCGGCGCCGTGATCGTGCCCGAGGGCAAGATCGCCACCGGCAAGCTCGCCCAGGCGCTGATGCACGGCGCGCGCGTGGTCGCGCTGCGCGGCAACTTCGACCAGGCGCTGGCGCTCGTCCGCGAGCTCGTCCAGCGCCACCCGATCGCGCTCGTCAACAGCGTCAACCCGTTCCGGCTGGAAGGCCAGAAGACGGCGGCGTTCGAGCTGCTCGACGCGCTCGGGGAGCTCGACGCGCTCTGCATCCCGGTCGGCAACGCGGGCAACGTCACCGCCTACCACAAGGGCTTCACCGAGATGAGCGCGCGGCCGCGGCTGTTCGGCTTCCAGGCCGAGGGCTCGGCGCCGCTGGTGCACGGCGCGCCGGTCGCGAACCCGGAGACGGTCGCGAGCGCGATCCGGATCGGCAACCCGGCCCGCTGGGAGGAGGCGATGGAGGCCTTCACCAGCTCGCGCGGCGCGGTCAACGCGGTCAGCGACGCGCAGATCCTGGACGCCTACCGCTTCCTGGCCGCGCACGAAGGCGTGTTCTGCGAGCCGGCCAGCGCCGCGTCGGTCGCGGGCCTGCTCGCGCACGGGGTCGACGGCGCCGAGCGGGTCGTGTGCGTGCTCACCGGCCACGGCCTCAAGGACCCGCAGACCGCGCTCTCGCAGGCCGGCGCGGTCGTGCCCTGCGAGCCGGACATCGACGCCGTCGAACAGGCCGTCCTGGGGTGAGCCGCACCCGCACGGTGCGAGTGCCCGCGTCCTCGGCCAACCTCGGTCCGGGCTTCGACGTCATGGGCGCGGCGCTCGACCTGCACCTGGAAGTGGACGTGGCGGAGACCGGGCGCTTCGCCGTCCACACCGACCTCCAGATCGCCCGCGACCATCGCAACCTGATCGTGCGCGGGTTCGCCGCGCTGCACCCGCCGGACGACTTCGAGTTCACGATCCGCAGCGACATCCCGCTCTCCGGCGGCCTCGGCACGAGCGCGGCCGCGTTCGTCGCGGGGCTGCTGGCGGCCGACTCGATCTTCGAGCTGGGCGCCGACCTGCTCACCCCCGCCGCGCGGCTGGAAGGGCACCCGGACAACATCGCCGCCGCGCTGCTCGGCGGGTTCGTGCTGTGCGCGGACGGCCGCGCCGAGCGCTTCGACCCGCCGGACGGGCTCGAGTGCGTGCTGGTCGTGCCCGAGCAGGCCGTGCGCACCGCCAAGGCGCGCGAGGCGCTGCCGTCCCGGATCCCGATCAGCGACGCGGTCTACAACGTCGCTCACGCGTCGCTGCTGGTGCTCGGCCTGGCCCGCGGCGACTTCGACCTGATCGCCCGCGGGCTCGCCGACCGCATCCACCAGCCGCGCCGCGCGCACCTCTACCCGCGCTCCTGGGAGCTGGTGCAGACCGCCTCCCGGTACGGCGCGCTCGGCGCGACGATCTCCGGCGCCGGGCCGACCGTGCTCGTCTGGTGCGACTTCCAGTCCACGGGCGCCGTCATGGAGCGCCTGCAGGGCGTCACGGCGGGCTGGGCGGACGTGCTGCGCGTGCCGTTCACGGCCAGCGGCGCGACCGTGCTGTGCTCCTCCTGATCCACGGGTTCATGGACTCGCCGCGGACGTGGGACCTCGTCCGGCCGCGGCTGCGCGGCGACGTGCTCGCGCCCGCGCTACCCGGCCACCTCGGCGGCCCGCCGCTGCCGTGCGACATGGCCGACCACCTGGAGTCCGTGCTCGACGCCGCGGGCGTCGAGCAGGCCGACGTCGTCGGCACCTCGCTCGGCGGCTACCTGGCGCTCGTGCTGGCGTCACGCGGCCGCGCGCGCCGCGTGGTCGCGCTCGCCCCGGCCGGCGGCGGCGACCACACGGAGACGCTCGCCATGCAGCGGCGCGGCGTGCGGCTCTCCGAGTTCGCGGCGCGCCCGCTCCCGGACGCCGTCGTCGCCAACCTCGCCGCCGCGATGCGGGCCTGCGACGCGCAGCCGCTGCTCGACCAGGCGGCCTGGCCGCTGGACACGACGAAGGTCCGCTGCCCGGTGCGGATCCTCTGGGGCCTCGAGGACCGGCTGCTGCCGTGGCCGCAGGCCGCCGAGCGCTACCGGCGCACGCTCGACGCCGAGTGGATCGAGCTCGACGGCGTTGGTCACGCCCCGCAGCTGGAGATCCCGCTCGAGACCGCTCAGCTGATCGAGGGCTTCACGACCGCGCGGATCGCGTCCAGCAGCGGGCCCTCGTCGTCGCCCTTCTCCAGGTAGGCGTCGGCCGAGCGGCCCAGCGCGCCGTCCTGCATCAGCCCGACGTACCCGGAGTAGACGATCACCTTCGCGCCGGGCGCGGCGGTGCGGATCTCCCGCAGCAGCGAGTCGTCGCCCGGGCGGCCCAGCGTGTCCAGCAGCACCACGTCGGGCTGCACCCCCGGGAGCGTCGCGAGGGCGTCGCGCGCGCTGTGCGCCTCGCCGGCGTGCTCGATGTCGTCGTGCTCCGCCAGCCAGAACGCCACCAGTCGGGTGAAGGCCTCGGAGTCGTCGCAGTGGAAGACGCGAATGCCCATTGCGGTGGGTCAGTCTAGACCTCGCCCGATGCGCGCCAGCACCTCGCGCGCCAGCGCTTCGTAGTCGGCGCCGAGGTCCGGGCGGTAGTCCAGGATCGAGAACGCCTTCTCGGCCGACTCGGCGTACGCGATCGAGCTGCGGATGACGGTGTCGAAGACGAGGTCGCCGAACGCTTCGCGCAGCTGCGCGAACGCCTCCTGCGAGTGCCGCGTGCGCATGTCGGCGATGTTCAACAGCACGCCCAGGACCTGCAGGTCGTCGTTGTAGTACTCCCGCGCCTGCTCGATGATGTCGAGCGCCCCGTTGACGCCCTGCAGCGCGAAGTACTGCGCTTCGGAGGAGATCAGCGCCCAGTCGGCCGCGACCAGACCATTGACGGTCAGCAGCCCGAGCGCGGGCGGGCAGTCGATCAGGATCACGTCGTGGCGCTTGCGGGCGTCGCGCAGCGCCTTGCGCAGCACGACCTCGCGGCCCATCTTCCCCGACAGCGCGCGCTCGACCTCGGCCAGGTGCCGCGCCGCCGGGACCAGGCCCTCGTGCGTCGCCTCCTTGACCTTCGCGTCGCCGGAGAGCACCTCGGCGACGCCGGGCGCGGTGTCTCCCGGCACGTCGAAGTAGTCCGACAGGTTGCCCTGCGGGTCGAGGTCGATCGCCAGCACGTCGAGCCCGGCGCGCCGCAGCACGTCGGCGAGGGTGCGAACGGTCGTCGTCTTGCCCGTGCCGCCCTTGAGCGACAGCACCGCGATCGTGTCGGCCACTTATTCGGTCAACGCGACGTGCGGAGGCTCGGCGGGCACGGCGGCCGCGTCGATGAAGCACAGCGTGTGGCGGCCGATCGTCAGCACGTCGCCGTCGACCAGCGGGCTCCAGTCCACGCGCCGCCCGTTGACCTGGATGCCGTTGAGCGACCGGTCGTCGAGCACGCGCACGCCGTGCTCCTCGTTGGCGACCAGCGCGTGCCGGCGGGACACGGTGGCGTCGTCGAAGCGGATGTCCGCCGCCAGCGAGCGGCCGATCCGCGTCCACTCGCGGCTGATCGGGCACACGTTCACGCGCCCGTCCTGCTCGTAGGCGAGATAGCGGCCGGGGCCGCTGAGCGACGCCCGCGCCTGCTCCAGCCACGCCGGCGGCTCCGGTCGGGCCGCCCGATCCGTGATCCCGAGCACGGTGGTCTGGGCGTCGATATCGAGTCGTGGGTCCATTGGGACGGCTGCCTCCTGGTGGCGTCGAACCCCTCCACCGTCGAAGCATAGGGGCCTCGGCGTGGGGCCGCGACCCCAACCGCCCGCGGGCAGGGAGCCGGGCCTTGAGGCCGAATTCCGGGGTCATGCCCCAGCTCTCGGTTCTCAAACCCGTCGGTCCGCCCGAGCTCTCGTTCGTCCGCTCGAGCATGCGTGCGCTCAGCGACAGCCGCTCCGGCTGCGCGCACTGCGGGCGGACGCCGCTGGTGGGGGAGACGGTGTTCTTCTTCGCCGAGCGGATGGTGTGCGAGCTGTGCAAGCCGCTGCGCGACGACGCGCCCGATCGCTCTGAGGTCGTGCACTCCTCCGAGTACGAGCTGACGGTCAAGCGCCGCGTCGCCGCGTAGTATGCGGGTCCGAACATGGACCCAGTGACCGCGCACGTCGTCATCGACCGGCCTCGTGAGGAGGTCTTCGACTACCTGGTGGATATCGCCAACCACCCGGAGTTCTCCGACCACTTTCTCAAGGACTGGCGCCTCACCCGCGTCGAGTCCGTCGGCCGCGGCGCGGGCGCCCGCTTCCGGGTCGACGCCCCGTTGGACCGCTTCGGCTGGGCCGACATGACGTTCATCGAGGTGCAGCCGCCGTACAAGATCACGGCGGCCGGGCGGGGTGGGAAGTTCAACCGCAACAAGACGTGGACGACCTGGACGCTCGAGCCGTCCGGCCACGCCACGCGCGTCGAGGTCACGACCGAGTCCGAGCCCGCGCTGCCCACCGACAAGCTGATGGAGGCGGTGACGCGCCGGCGCGGCTGGACCAAGCGCAGCCTGGGCAAGTCGCTGACGCGCCTGCAGTCGATCCTCGAGGAGGATCTGGACCGCGGCACGCGCGCCACCGTCGGCGGGTTGTAACCTCCGCCGCCAATGTTGCGCAAGCTCATCCTGCTCGTCTTCGTCGCGGCGTTCTTCGCCGGCTGCGGGGACAAAGAGAAGATCGTCACGGTGGCCGACACCGAGGGCATCTACGTCGAGGTCGCCGGCCTGACCTACCAGGTGCAGCTCTCGCGCTACCTGAACCCGGGAGATCCGGAGGACGCGCAGTACCTCCAGGGCCTGCCGCAGGGCATCAGCCCGCAGCTGCCGGGCGACGAGATCTGGTTCGGCGTCTGGATGCGGGTCAAGAACTACTCCGACGAGACCCTGAAGCCGACCAACGACTTCACGATCGTGGACACCGAGAACAACGTGTTCCGGCCCGTGCCGCTCGACGTCAAGACCAACCCGTTCGTCTACCAGCCGATCGAGCTGCTGCACGCCCAGGTGCTGCCGACGCCGGACACGGCCGCGGCCAGCGGGCCGATCCAGGGGTCGCTGATCCTGTTCAAGCTGAACACCAGCTCGATCCAGAACCGGCCGCTGACGCTGCTGATCGAGCAGAATGGCCAGAAGGCCGAAGTCAGCCTCGACCTCTAGCCGAACGCGGCTCTGAGGACCGTGCCGGCCGCGGGCGCGGCGGTGCCGCCGCCCGTGCCCTGGCCGACCAGCATCACCGCGACCGCGATCTTCGGCTTGCCGTAGGGCGCGAACGCGGTGAACCAGGCGTCGGTGTCGGTGGGGTCGTCCTCGGGCTGGTCCTGCGGGTCGGTCATCTCCGGCGGCGGCTCCTCCTTGACCGTGGTGCGCAGCTCGGCGGTGCCCGTCTTGCCCGAGACCTTCACGCCGGGGACGGCCGCGAGGCCGCCGGTGCCGTCGGTGACCACGGTCCGCATGTAGCTCTTGATCGTGCGGGCGACGCTCGCGGGCGTGGCCCGCACGCGCTTGGTGTCGCCGCCCTTGAGCAGCGTCGGGCGGGAGCGGACGCCGTCGTTGGCGACCGTGGCCGCCACCAGCGCCATCTGCAGCGGCGTGGCGAGGACCTTGCCCTGGCCGATCGCGCTCGAGCCGACCGCCAGGTCGTCGCCGATCTCGCCGGCGGCGGGGATCGTCGAGCGGGCCGCGCCGGCCAGGCCCGGGTCCTCGTTGAAGCCGAACTTCTCGGCGGTCGCGACCAGCTTGTCGGCGCCGAGCTTGGCGCCCAGCGGCGCGAACACGCTGTTGCAGGAGTGCGCGAAGGAGAGCCGCAGCGAGCCGCCGCAGGACTCGCCGTTGGCGTTCTGCAGCTCGACGCCCTCGATCGTGGTCGAGGTCTCGTACGGGAACGTGGCCGTGCGCTTGGTCACCTTGTGCGCGAGCACGCCGGCCAGCGTCACGATCTTGAACGTCGAGCCCGGCGGCTGCGGGGCGGACTGGGCGATGCCGGCCAGCGCCAGCACCTCGCCGTTGCGCGGGTCGACGGCGGCGATCCCGCCGTAGCGGCCGTCGAGCGCCTGGAACGCCGCCTTCTGCAGCTTCGGGTCGATGCTCGTGCGCACGGTCTTGCCGGGCACGGCCCGCTTGCGCGCGAGCACCCGCTCGCCGGCGTACAGGACGCCGCCGGGCGTGCCGGTCAGCCGCTCGTCGAACTCGCGCTCCAGCCCGGTGAGCCCGACCGCGGCGCCCTCGGGCACGCCGCGCGCCTGCAGCGCCTTGGCGCGCTCGGGCGGCGCCGGCCCGATCGTGCCGGCGATCTCCGACGCGGGCGGCTGCAGGTCCGACAGCCGGTCCGGGCCCTTGGCCAGGTAGGTGCCGTCGCGGGCCTGGATCGACGCGCGCGGCGGCAGCGTGGTCTCCCGCCGCAGGTCCTCGCCGCGACGCAGGCCGGGATAGACGAGGCTGGACGACCACTCGATGCCCGCGCCGCCCTCCTCGCGGTCCCCGGTGGGGAGCACGAGCTCGCCCCGGAGCGTGCCGAACACGCGCGTGTCGAGCGCGACCGGAACGGTCGTCCCGTGCGGCCGGCCCACACGCACCTTCTGGAGCGTGAGGGTCTCCGCGGCCTGGGCGTAGGCACGGTCGAAGCTGCGGCGCGGAGTGCGCTCGCGGGCCTTGTCGGACAGCAGCGCGTACATCGCGCCGCGGTCGCCCCGCTGCCACGCGGCGGCGAAGGCTTCCGCGGCGCGGTCCTGCGCGGGCACGTGGCGGGCGCCGATCACGGTCCCCGCGAACAGCGCGACGCCGGCCGT
Source organism: Solirubrobacter sp. (assembly GCA_035555675.1). Lineage (GTDB taxonomy): Bacteria > Actinomycetota > Thermoleophilia > Solirubrobacterales > Solirubrobacteraceae > Solirubrobacter. The sequence continues at coordinate 10,132 of DATMGH010000027.1, forward strand.
GACCGCCAGGGGGGCGAAGCGGCGTGGGTTGGCGATCCGGGGCGCGCTGCGGGTCAACGTCAATGGGACTCTACGGCTCACCGGTACGCTCAGGTAAACGTGACGGGCATCGACTGGCTGATCGTGGGCGTCGTGCTGCTGCTGGCGCTGTTCGGCTGGGCGCAGGGGTTCGTCGCGGGTGCGCTGGCCCTGATCGGGTTCGCGGTCGGCGCGTACGTGGGCACGCGGCTCGGGCCGCTGCTGCTCGACGAGGGCCGCCGGTCGCCCTGGTCGCCCGCGTTCGGGCTGATCGGGGCGCTGATCGCGGGGATGATCTTCGCGCTGGGGTTCGAGGGGGTGGGCGCGCGTTTGCGCGGCCGGGTGCGATCGCCCGCCGCGACCGCCGTCGACGGCCTGATGGGCGCGCTGTTGACGGCGGCCGTCGGGCTCGGCATCGCGTGGGTGCTCGGGGCGCTGGCGCTGGCCAACGGTGGCCAGGCGCGGCGCGAGGTCCAGCGCTCGGCGATCCTGCAGGCGATCAACTCGGCGCTGCCGCCGTCGAACGGGCTGATCGAGGCGCTCGCGCGGCTGGACCCGTTCCCGCGCATCGACGGGCCCGAAGCGCGCGTGCCGGCGCCGACGGCGTCGATCGCGCGCGAGCCGGGCGTGCTGGCCGCGCAGCAGTCGGTGGTCAAGATCCTGGGCAGCGCGTGCGGGCTCGGCGTCGAGGGGTCCGGCTGGGTGGCCGAGCCGGACATCGTCGTCACCAACGCGCACGTGGTCGCGGGACAGCAGGACACGCGGGTGCTCGACGAGGGGCGCCAGCCGGGGCTCGACGCGCAGGTGCTGGTGTTCGACTCGCGCAACGACCTCGCGATCCTGCGCGTGCCGGGGCTGGAGGCGCCGGCGCTCAAGCTGGTCGAGTCGCCCCGCTCGGGGACCTCGGCGGCGATCCTCGGCTTCCCCGGCAACGGGCCGTACGACGTGCGCGCGGGCCGGATCGGCGAGACGCGCGACGTGATCACGCAGGACGCGTACGGGCGCGGGCCGGTGCGGCGATCGATCACGTCGCTGCGCGGCGCGGTGCGCTCGGGGAACTCCGGCGGCCCCATGGTCGACGCGCAGGGCCGGGTGGTCACGACGGTGTTCGCGGCGACCACGTCGGGGCCGCGCGGCGGGTTCGGCGTGCCCAACGCGCTGGTGCGAGCGGCGCTGCGCCGGGCCGCGTCGTCCTCGGGTGCGTCCACTGGTGCTTGCACGGGGTAGCGCTACCCTCCCCGCCCGCATGGGCAAGACACTCGTCATCGCCGAGAAGCCGTCGGTCGGGCGCGACCTCACACGGGCACTGCCGGGCACGTTCGCCAAGCACGAGGGCTACCTCGAGTCGGATACGCACGTGATCACGTGGGCGGTCGGGCACCTCGTCCAGCTCGCCGAGCCGGACGAGTACGACGCCAAGTACAAGAAGTGGCGCATGGCCGATCTGCCGATCGTGCCGGACGAGTTCAAGCTGGTCGTGCGCGACGAGCGCTCGCGCAAGCAGATGACCGTGATCAGCAAGCTGCTCAAGCGCGCCGACGTGGACGAGGTCATCAACGCGTGCGACGCCGGGCGCGAGGGCGAGCTGATCTTCGCGTGGACGTACGAGAAGGCGGGCGCGAAGAAGCCGGTGCAGCGCCTGTGGCTGTCCTCCATGACCGCGGCGGCGATCAAGCAGGCGTTCTCCACCCTGCGGCCGGCGTCGGAGTTCGACCTCCTAGAGCAGGCCGCGCGGTCGCGCTCGGAGGCGGACTGGATCGTCGGCATGAACGCGACGCGGGCGGCGACGATCCGGCTGCGGTCGTCCTTCGACGGCGCCGTCTCGCTCGGGCGCGTGCAGACGCCGACGCTGGCGATCATCGCGCGCCGCGAGGAGGAGATCCGGGCGTTCGTCCCGGAGCCCTACTGGCTGGTCGACGCGGTCTTCGACACGGTCGAGGACCCGCGGCGCTACGCCGGGCGCTACCACGCGGGGTCCTCTCCGCGGCTGGCGACGGCCGAGGAGGCCGCGGCGATCGTCGCGGCGGTGCGCGACGGCTCGGGCGTCATCTCGAAGCTCGAGAAGACGACGCGACGCGAGAAGGCGCCGCTGCTGTACGACCTGACGTCGCTGCAGCGGGAGGCCAACACGCGGTTCGGGTTCAGCGCGCGGCGCACGCTGGCGGCCGCGCAGCGCCTCTACGAGGAGCACAAGGTGCTCACGTACCCGCGTACCAGCTCGCGCTTCCTGCCGTCGGACATGGTGCCGGAGATCAAGCCGATCGCGTCGCTGGTCGGGTCCGTCGCCGAGTACGCGAAGGCCGCGGCCTACGTGACCGGGATGGACGTGCTGCCGCTGGGCCGCGTCGTCAACGACGCCAAGGTCACCGACCACCACGCGATCATCCCGACGAACTCCGAGCACCGCCTCGACAAGCTGTCCGACGACGACCGGCGCGTCTACGACATGGTCGTGCGGCGCTTCTTGGCCGTCTTCCACCCGGACGCGGTGTTCGAGAACACGCGGCTGGAGACGACCGTGCTCGAGCACGTCTTCCGCACGCGCGGCCGGGTCCTGCTGGAGGCCGGCTGGCGTGGCGTCTACGGCGAGCTGGCGGAGGAGCGCGGGGGCGACGCCTCCGACGAGGGCGACGCGCAGACGCTGCCGCGGCTCACGCAGGGCGAGGCCGTGAGCGTCGCGTCCGTCGAGTCCGAGGAGAAGATCACCCAGCCGCCGCGGCGGTACTCGGACGCGTCGCTGCTGGCCGCGATGGAGACCGCGGGCAAGCTCGTCGACGACGAGGAGCTGCGCGAGGCGATGAAGGACTCGGGGATCGGCACGCCCGCGACGCGCGCGGCGATCATCGAGCGGCTGATCGACGTCGGCTACGTCGAGCGCGACGGGCGCTCGCTGGTCTGCACCGAGAAGGGGCTGGGCGTGATCCGGCTCCTGGGCGACCACG
>DATMGH010000028.1:0-4130 GCA_035555675.1 Solirubrobacter sp.
GGTGGTCCCTTCTGCGGGCCGCCCGCCGTGCCCGCCCGAGCCGACTCGCCCCTCCGGGGCTCCTCGACTCAGGCGGGCACGGCGACATCAGCGCCGCGTCGTGTCACCACGCACCACACACAGAACATCGGACAGACCCGCAAGCACCGCAGGCGTGCGATCAGCGGCGCCTGCGGGCCGTGTTGGGACTGCTCGACGATCAAGGCGTCGAGCCGGTCACGGCGCGCGAGCAAGACCTCGTGATGCGCGAGATACTCGCCGAAGACGACCTCGGTCAACGGTTGCGAGAAGCGGACCTGATTTAACCAACGCACATGCCCTCGCGCCCACGTCTCGCCGGGTTCCTCGAAGAGATGGCCGTAGCGCAGCAGCAGTTTGGAGATCCTGTGACGCGCGGCCATCAGGTCCCCGCGCAGATCCTCACGGGCCCGGACCAGGTCACGCAACGCCTCAAGCTCCTCCCCGGGCACGGTGACCAAGCGCAACTGCCCGGCCGCGTGCAACCGAGCCAGCTTGAGCGCATCACGCGCGTCGGTCTTGATCCGATCGCCGGGCTGACGCGGGATCGCGCCCGGCGAGCAGACCATCACCTCAATCCCGGCCGCGCGCCCGGCCCGCGCCAGCCCGAAGCCGGTCGGGCCGGCCTCATAGACCGCGGGGACCTCACCTGGCAACGTCTGCAACCACGCCACCGCCGCCCCCGGCGAGCCATCCAACCGCGCCCGGAACACCTCACCGGACCCCAGCAACACCGCCGCCGCCACCGTCTTGCGGGCATGCACGTCTAACCCGGCAAAGCAGATACCGTCTGACACGTCGACGCTCCTCATCCATCGATGCGGTAACCAGCCCGCGCCATACGATGCGCGGGAGCGTCGACGCTCTCAGCTACCGAGGCGGAAACGCCGCCCCATACCGTCTAGCGCGGCCCGTGCTGGCTGACCAGCAGGCCGCTCGTGGACGCCGCGGACGGCAGCGTCTTCAGGCGCCCGTGGAACGCGCGGGCGACGCGCAGCGCGTGCGCCTTGGCCAGCTCGGCGTGCGGGCCGGCGAACTGCGCGTCCACGGTCTCCTGCCACAGCACCAGCCAGCGCTCGAAGTGCGCCGAGCGCAGCGGCACCTGCAGGTGCAGCTCGGCGTGCGGGCGGAACGCGCCGCCGCGGTAGGTCTGCGCGCCGAGCAGGATCGTCTCCCAGAACGACGTGATCACGGGCACGTGCGTGTCGAGGTCGAGGTGCGCGACGTCGGTGAAGATGAACCCGATGATCGGGTCCTCGAGCGCGCGGGCGTAGAACGCGTGCACCAGCCGCTCGACGTCGGCACGGGTCTCGATGTCGGTCACTCGATCTCTCCCAGGTCCGCGACTTTCACGGACACCGCCAGTCCGTCCTTGACGCGCCACGTCCAGACCGAGGAGCGGCGCAGCTCACGCCCGTCGTAGCGCCCGGTGACGTGGCCGATCACGATCACCGACCCCGGGATCACGCGCACGTCGTCGGTGTGCAGGACGAGCTCCTCCCAAACCCGCGCGACGTCGGCGAAGTACTCGCGCACGCCCTCGTGCCCGAGGTAGGGGCGGGTGCGCCCGGTCAGCCGTGAGGTGCCGCGGAAGTCCAGCTCGCAGTCCGGGCTGACGCAGCGCAGGACGCCCTCGAGGTCGCGCCGGGCGAACGCCTCGTTGATCGCACGGACGACCGCGGCCTCGTCCGTCAGGCCGGCGGGGTTGCCGTAGTAGTCCGGGCGCGTCACGCAACCTAGAGGGTAGGGTGCTCGCCAATGAGTCAGATCGGGGTCACCGGGCTCGCCGTGATGGGGGCGAACCTGGCACGAAACATCGCACGTCGCGGCGTCGGCGTCGCGGTCCACAACCGGACCGCCGCCAAGACGCGCGACTTCATCGCCGAATACGGATCGGAAGGTGACTTCACCGCCGCCGAGACGCTCGAGGAGTTCGTCGCCGCGCTCGAGCGCCCGCGCCGCATCATCGTCATGGTCAAGGCCGGCCCGCCGGTCGACGGCGTGATCGAGGATCTCGCGCCGCTGCTGGACGCCGGCGACATCATCATCGACGCCGGCAACTCGCACTTCGCCGACACGCGCCGGCGCACCGCCGAGTGCCGCGAGCGCGGGCTGCGCTTCATCGGCACCGGCGTCTCCGGCGGCGAGGAGGGCGCGCTCAACGGGCCGTCGATCATGCCGGGCGGCGAGCGCGAGGCGTACGCGGAGGTGGAGGAGGTCTTCACCACGATCGCCGCGCAGGTCGACGGCGAGCCGTGCTGCGCGTACATCGGGCCGGACGGCGCGGGCCACTACGTGAAGATGGTCCACAACGGCATCGAGTACGCCGACATGCAGCTGATCGCGGAGGCGTACGACCTGCTGCGGTTCGGCGTCGGGCTCGACGTGCCGGCGATCAAGGCGATCTTCGACGACTGGAACGCGGGCGACCTGGAGTCGTTCCTGATCGAGATCACCGCGACCGTGCTCGGCAAGGTCGACGCCGCCACCGGGCAGCCGCTGGTGGACGTGATCGTCGACCAGGCCGAGCAGAAGGGCACCGGGCGCTGGACGTCGCAGGACGCGCTCGAGCTCGGCGTGCCGCTGACCGGGATCACCGAGGCCGTGTTCGCGCGCTCGCTCTCCGCGCTGCGCGATCAGCGCAAGGTCGCGTCCGGCGTGCTGGCGGGGCCGCGGCCCGGCGGGCTGCCCGAGTCGCTGGTGGACGACATCCGCGCCGCGCTGTACGCCTCGAAGGTGGTGGCGTACGCCCAGGGGTTCGAGCAGATGGCGGCCGCCGCGCGCACGTACTCGTGGGACCTGAACATGGGCGAGTTGGCGAAGATCTGGCGCGGCGGCTGCATCATCCGCGCGCGGTTCCTGAACCGGATCACCGAGTCCTACGCGGCGCAGCCGGACCTCGTGAACCTGCTGCTGGCGCCGTACTTCCGCGACGCGGTGGCGGACGCCCAGGACGCGTGGCGGCGCGTGATCGTGGCCGCGGTCGAGCAGGGCATCGCGGTCCCCGCGTTCTCCTCCTCGCTGGCGTACTACGACGGCTACCGGCGCGAGCGCGGCCCGGCGAACCTGATCCAGGGCCAGCGGGACTTCTTCGGTGCGCACACGTACCGGCGCGTGGACAAGGAGGGCTCCTTCCACACGCGCTGGTCGCAGGACGGCACCGAAGTCCAGACCGCGTGATCCTGCTCCCGCCCTCCGAGGGCAAGACCGCGCCGGAGGGCGGCGCGCCGGTCTCGCTGGACGAGCTGGCGTTCCCGGAACTGACGAAGACCCGCTCGCGGCTGCTCGACGTGCTCGCACGGCTGACGCTGCCGCGGGCGCTGAAGTACCTGGACGTCGGGCCGGGGCTGGCGGACGAGGCGGCGCGGAACCTGACCCTGCGGTCGGCGCCCGCCGCCCCGGCGCGCTCGGTCTACACCGGCGTGCTCTACGAGCATCTCGGGCTCGAGTCGCTGCCCGACGACGGGCGCGTGCTGATCGCGAGCGCGCTCTGGGGGTTCGTGCGGCCGTCGGATCGCATTCCCGCGTACCGGCTGTCGATGGGCGCGACCCTGCCGCGGATCCCGTCGCTGCCGGCGCTGTGGCGCGAGCCGCTGCGGCGCGTGGTGCCGGACGCCGGGCTGATCGTCGACCTGCGCTCGGGCGCCTACGCCACCGCGTGGCGCCCGCGGGCGGCGACGGTGGTCGGCGTGCGCGCGTTCGCGGACGGCAAGGTCGTCTCGCACAACGTCAAGGCGGTGCGGGGCGACGTCGCGCGCGTGCTGCTGACCGCCGGCGGCGGCGAGCCGGAGTCCCCGGAGGACGTGCTGGCGCTGCTGCGCAGCGCCGGGTACGACGCGGCGCTGAACGGCCGCTCGCTCGACGTGTTCACGTAGGGCGAGGCGCGCCCGCGCCGCCGCCGCCGCGCCGCCCCCGCGCGCGTTGCCCCCGGCGCGCCGCCCCGCCCCCGCGCGTCACTTCCCCTCGCGCACCACCTCGCGCGCGGGCTTGTCCTCGCGCAGGCCGAGGAAGCGCGGGTGCCGCAGGCGGCCCGCGGCGGTCCACTCGGCGAAGCCGATCTGCGCGACCAGCTCCGGCTCGACCCAGGTCGCGTCGCGGTAGTGGGGCGCGTC
>DATMGH010000029.1:0-59630 GCA_035555675.1 Solirubrobacter sp.
CGCGCCGAGCACCGGATCGCCGGCGATCACGGTCAGCGGCGTCCAGGCGATCATCCGCCGATCGAGCCGGGAGACGGTGCCGCCGAGCGCGTGGGCGAGCAGCTGGGCGCCGAGGCAGACGCCGAGGTACGGGAGCTCGCGCTCGACCGCCGCGCGGATCAGCTCGGCCTCTGGCGCATTGTGCGGCTCCCACGCGGACGCCTCGCCGCCGAAGGACACGATCCCGTCGATCGCGTCGAGGTCCGGGAGCGTGCCGTGGTGCTCCTCGAGGTCGGCGGCGGCGCGCAGGGGCGCCGCCACGTGCCCGAGGAACGGCCGCTCCAGGTGGTGGATGACCGCGATCCGGGGGATGTCGCTTAGAGCTTGTTCTGGATCTGCAGCGGCGGGGCGTCGTCGCCCGCCGGCGTCTCGGCCGGCTGCTCGAGCCCGAGCGTGTTGGCCAGCTCGCCGCTCTCGTACATCTCGGTGACGATGTCGCAGCCGCCGACCAGCTCGCCCTTGACGAACAGCTGGGGGATCGTCGGCCAGTTCGAGATCGCCGACAGCTCCTGGCGGATCCGCGGGTCCGGGAGGATGTCGACCGCGGCGTAGCTGGCGCCGAGCGCGTCGAGCGCCGCGACGGTGCGGGCGCTGAAGCCGCACATCGGCTGCTCCGGACGGCCCTTCATGAAGAGGATGACTTCGTGCTCGGAGATCGCCTTGCGGATCTCGTCGCGGATGGGGTTCTCGGTGCTCACGGTCTACTCCGCCTTGGTGACGAGGGACAGGGCATGGATGGGGCCGCCGATGTCGGGCCCGAACACCGCGTAGACACGGCGATGCTGCTCGATGCGGCTGAGGCCGGCGAACTCGGGTGCGACGACGGTCGCCCGGAAATGGTCACCGCCGCCGGTCAGGTCGAATACGTCCGCGCGCGAGCCCGGGATCGCGGTCTCGATGCGCTGTTTGAGTTCGTCCGTGGAGGGCATCCGACCTAGAGCCTAGCGGTCGCTACACTTCGGGAAGTATTGGCTGGGAGAACACCACGGGAGCGCGACACGTGATCACTTTCACCGAGAAGGGCGCAGAGAAGGTGCAGGAGTTCCTCGCCGCCCAGAGTGCCGACGTGCAGACGGCCGGCCTGCGGGTGGGAGTCCGTGGCGGCGGCTGTTCCGGCTTCCAGTACGCGCTGGCGTTCGACAGCGAGCGCGACGGCGACACCGTGTTCGAGGACCACGGCCTGCGCATCCTCGTGGACTCGCCCTCGCTGCCCTACGTGCGCGGCGCGGTCGTGGACTACGTCGAGTCGATGCAGGGCGCGGGCTTCAAGGTCGACAACCCGAACGTCGTCGCGGCCTGCGGCTGCGGCTCCTCCTTCCGCGTGGCGGAGGAGGAAGAAGTCTCCGCCGTCTAGCACCCGAGGACGTACCGGACGACATCGCGCGCCGCGTACTCGCCGCCCTCGGGCGCGAGCGTCTGCACGAGCCGGCACGCGTCGTCGCCGAGCGTGACCAGCGCGGGCTCGCCCTCGCCCGCGCGCCGCTGGGCGACGCCGGCGGACGCCGTCAGCCCGTTGCACAGGCAGCGCCGGCCCTCCGTGTCCTCGGCGCGGCCGCCCTTGGCGACGTAGTCGGCGACGGGCTCGGCGGGGCAGCGGTAGCCGATCCCGCCGTCGGGGCGCCGGTAGGCGGTCGTGAGGTAGCCGAGGTCGCAGCGGCGCTCGCGCGCGGCCAGCACCGCGTCCTCCGCGATCGTGCCGGCAAGCTGCGCGACCTTGAAGGGAAAGCCGGTCGGCGAGGCGACGGGATCGGTGCGCACGCGCAGCTCTCCGGTGCGCGCCCGCTCCAGCGCTCGGTGGCGCAGGGCGGGGTCGAGCCCGGACTCCGCGCACAGCGCGAACGCGGTTCCGACCTGGACGCCGGCCGCGCCGGCCGCGTGCGCCTCGCGCAGGCGTGCCGGGTCGCCGTAGCCGCCCGCGAGCCAGAACGGCAGGCCGAGGTCACGCAGCCGCCCGAGGTCGACCTCGTCGCGCGGGCCGTACTGTGGCTCGCCCTGCGCATCGAGCTGGAGCCGCCCGCGCGGGGGCGCGTTGTGGCCGCCGGCAGTGGGGCGCTCGATGACGAACCCGTCCGGCCGGTCGCCGTCGTCGCGGACCAGCAGCGCGGCCAGCGCGTGCGACGCCACGATCGCCAGGAAGCGCGGCCGGCGCGCGGGGCGCGGCGGCTCGGGCACGACCGTCTGCGGGTCGAAGCGCAGCGGCAGCGCGTCCCCGCCGGCCAGTGTCAGCTCGATCGCGGCCGGGGTGTGGCGGGAGAGGAGGTCGAGCACGCGGGGGATGCCGCGCGGGAGGCCGGCGCCCATCAGGACGTAGTCGACGCCGGCCAGCAGCGCGCCGTAGAGCGTCGGCAGGGTCGGGATCTGGATCTTCTCCAGCAGGTTGATGCCGATCGGGCCGTCGTGCCCGGTCTTGGCCAGGCGGACTTCGGAGAAGCTCGCGGCGACCGTCAGCTCGAGGAACGCGCGGGTGGAGCGGTGCCGCGGGACGGGCACCGCGCGGTACGCGGCGCCGGGCGGCCGGCCGTCGGGCTTGAAGTAGCGCGCGATGATCCGCTCCGCGACCTCCGGGGCCGGGAACGCGCGCAGCGCCTGGCGCAGGTGGCCGCCGGGGTCGCCGTCCTGCAGCCGGCGCGCGAGGACGACGGCCGAGGCGGTGCCGGAGACGACGCCGAGCTGGCCGGCGCGGGCGACGGCGGACGCGAGCCGCCAGCCCGAGACCGCCACGCCCATGCCGCCCTGGATCAGAACCGGGCAGGCGGCGGTCACGTGGGCCCGCACGGGCGAAAGACAGGCATCGGCGCCGGACGCTATGACGGCGAACGGCGCCGACCGTCCGTGAAATCCACGGATTCGGGTCCGTAGTTCGCGCGGCGGCCGGGGGGGTGTGCCGATCTCCTTGCGGCTGAGGCAAGGAGATCGGCACACCCCCCCCTGGTGCGTCGGCGGCGCGAGCGGCGGGTAGCCTCGATGGCGGATGTCGAAGCTCGTCCTCGCGTGTTGCGCGGTGGCGGCGAGCGTGGTGATCGCCGCTGCGGCGTGGGGCTTCTCGCGGGACGACGACGCGCAGGTCGCCCCGCGGGCGACGCCTTCGCCGCTCGCCACGCCGTCTCCCACGCCCGCCGCTCCCGCTCCGCCGGCCGCCGGCGCCGGGCTCGCGGTCGGCATCACGGAGTTCAACGCGAACCTGATCGCCGCGCCCGACCGGGCGCTGCCGGAGCCCTGGAGCGCGGCGCGCGACAAGCTGACCGCGGTCAACCCGGCGTACTTCCGGCTCGTGCTCGACTGGGCGTCGATCCAGCCGGCGGCGGACGCGCCCGCGAACCTCGACGCCCCCAACGGCGGCTGCATGCGCGCCCTCGGCCCCTGCCTCGGGTACGGCGGCGTCCGCGACCAGCTGCGCGCGCTGGCCTCGCGCCAGCGCGCCGCGCGGGAGGCCGCGGTGAGTGGCGGCGCGGCGGCGGGCGGGGGCGCGGCGGCGGGCGCGGGCGCGGCGGCGGCGACTCCGGGCGGGGCGGCGGCGGGCGCGGGCGTGGAGGCGGCGAGCGGCGCGGGCGTGGCGGCGGCGACTCCGGGCGCGGCGGCGAGCGGCGCGGGCGCGGCGGCTCCCGGCGCCTGGCAGACCCTCGTCGTCGTCGCGAACACGCCGGACTGGGCCGCGAGCCCGGCGGGCGGGTGCGAGCGGCGTGGGACGCCGCCGCGGGCGCGGCCGCCGCGCGCGGACGCGCTGCCCGCCTACCAGGCGCTGATCGAGGCGGTGCTCGCGGCCGCCGCGAAGGAGGGCGCGACGCTGAGCTTCTTCAGCCCCTGGAACGAGCCCAACCACCCCGCGTTCCTGAGCCCGCAGCGGGCGGTGTGCGACCCGGCGTCACCGAGCCTCGCGCCCGCCGCCTACGCGCAGATCGCCACCGCGCTGCAGCAGGCGCTCGCGACCGCCCCCGGCGACCAGCGGCTCGTGCTCGGCGAGACCGCGGGCCTGATGACCGCCACGCCGCACGCGACCAGCGTGCCCGAGTTCATCGCGGCGCTGCCGCGCGACCTCGTCTGCGCGAGCACGGTCTGGTCCCAGCACGCGTACATCGGCGGCCGCGACCCGGTCGACGCCGCCGCGGCCGCGCTGGACGCGTTCCACTGCCCGCAGCCGCACACGATCTGGATCACCGAGACGGGCGTCGGCCTCGCGCCCAAGGACCTCAGCGCCGGCGCCCGCCGGATCGCCGACCCCGTCGAAGGCTGCCGCGCCCTGCACGACCAGCTCGTCCGCTGGTACGACGACCCGCGCGTCACCGTCGCGTTCCAGTACACGCTGCGCGAGGACGACCGCTTCCCGACCGGCCTGGTCAGCACCGACCTCACGCGCGACCGCCCGGCGCTGCACGAGTGGGAGGCCTGGGGCGGCACCCGCGCGCCGACCGCGTCGCCGCCGCCCGCGGCGTGCACGGGGTAGGCGCGAGACGCGGCGCGCCGTCAGCCCGCTTGCGCGAGCAGCCAGAGCGCGAGCGAGGTGAACCCGACCATCACGCCCAGCATCCAGTACTGCGAGCGCACGGCCAGCCGCGTGTCCCGGTACAGCGAGAGCGCGCGGTCGTGCGCGAGCATCAGCGCCGCGACGTGCCCGATCACGACCACCGCGACCTGCACGTACCACGTGTCCTTCTGCGGGAAGAGCCCGTAGTCGATCCCCCAGTTGACGGTGCCGAACAGGTTCCAGCCCTGCCCGAACGGGTCCGACGCCAGGTAGAAGACCGCCTGCCCCTCGAAGACCAGGAACGTCAAATAGTGCGCCGCGACGTAGACCGCCGCGATCGGGATCAGCGAGTGCACGAACCCGAACTCGAGCTTGGAGAACGAGAGCCCGCCGCCGACCGACCGCGCGCCCTCGATCCCGAGCCGGTAGAAGCCCGCGACGATCCCGACGCCGAGCAGCAGCCCGAACGTCGCCGCGATCTTCGACGCCGTCAGCGCTCCGATCCCGAGCCCGTCGAGCAGGTCGACGACGTCCGCCGACAGGTCCTTCCAGAGCTGCCCCTGGCTGAGCCCGTCGAACGTGACCGTCCCGATCATCACGCACACGAACGCGACCGTCCCGGCCGCCCGGTCCAGCTGCGGCAGCCCGGACAGCGGCCGCCGCAGCCCCAGCACCCCGTCGCGCGTCTCGAAGACCGACATCCGCGCGAACATGTCGAAGTAGACCGCGAAGGCCTCCCCGCGCCGCGTCCACGTCTCGACGCCCCAGTAGCACTGCGCCGCGAGCGTCAGCACGGTGTACCCGAGCGCGGCGGTGACGAGCGTCGCCGGCGTCTCGCCCCACCCGCTCACGAGCTCGATCCAGGTGAAGATCAGCAGCCCGGCGGCGGCCGGCCAGCGCCCCAGCCTCTCCGGGTACGGCCGGTTCAGGGACGGCAGCGCCCGCCCGATCGCGCGGAACGGGCTGAACGCCCGGTAGAGCCCGCCGAACAGGATCGACGCGAACACCAGCCCGACCCAGAACGTGATCAGCAGGAACGTCGGCGCCCAGTTGTCGAGCGCGGTGCCCGCGCCCAGGTAGCCCGCCAGCAGCGTCACGACCAGCAACAGGACGCCGATCAGGCCGCAGACGGACTGCACGACCGGCGACGCGAACGCGCGCCCCGCCGGCGCCGGCCGCCAGCGCTCACGCTCCAGCCGCGGCTCCGGCCACAGCACGGCCAGCGCGAAGAACGAGATCACCAGCACGGCCGCCGCGGCCCACGCGAACAGCCACTCCGGGATCGGCAGCTGCTGACGCTGGACGAGCCCGTGGGCCTCCGCCACGCCGGGCAGGACCAGGACGGCGGCTGCCGCCGTCGAACATGCCGTGAGCGCGCGTCTCACAGTCCGGACTTGACGGCTTCCTCGAACTGGTGCACGCCGATCGAGCCTTCGAGGCGCGCCGTGATGACACCCTTCGCGTTGACGACGAACAACCAGGGCTCGGTCGGCAGGTGGAACTCCCGCAGCGGCTCGCGCAGACCGTCGTTGATCTGATTGTTGTTGTAGACCTCTTGGTGGATGAAGTCCATCCGGTCGCCGTACTTGGACTGCATCTGCAGCTCGATGTCCGTCACCGGACCGCAGACCCGCGACTGGCACAGCTGCGGCGTCGCGAACAGCAGCGCGACCGGCTTCTTACCGACCACGTCGGCGAAGTCGACCTTGTGCATGTCGCTCGGGGGATCGCGCGTGTCGATCTTCGTGACGTCGCCGCCGGCACTCGCCAGCGTCTCGGTGTGGACCTTCGGCGCCTTCGAGCCGACCTCGGGGATCGGGTCCGCCTTCTTGGAGGACACGTCGACCTGCCCGGTCGCGCCGACCAGCTTGCCGTCGGACGTCTTGGTCGTCGCCAGCACCGCGTACTTCCCGCGCGCGGGGAACTCGACCTCGGCCGCGTAGACGGCCACGAACGGGTCCTGGGTCGTGGCCGCCTGCTTGGAGCGGTAGCGCGGGTCGGTCAGCAGGACGTCGGCGGGCGCGACGAACGGCCCGACGGCCTGGTCGCCCGGCGTCGGCGCGACGTAGATCGCGGTCGGCCCGTAGATCGGCGTGCCGTCGGCGGCGATCATCCCGAACGCCATCCGCGTCTGGCCCGGCGTGGTGAAGACCGAGCTGGCGACCGCCAGCGACGGCCCCGCGGTCATCGTGTCCGCCAGCTGCTGCAGCGTCTTGCCGCCGGCGGCGGGGAACGCCGCCTCGTCCGGCGTCGCCGCGGCCTTGACGCCCTCGCGCACCCCGTTCTCGGACGGCACGTTCTGCACCGGGTCCCGCTGCGCGGCGTCCGAGCCTGAGCCGCACCCGGCGGCGATCAGGGCAAGCAGGAGCAACGGCAACACACGGTGCATGGCGGGCTAGGGTAGTCGGACGGTCGCGAATCCGACGTGAATCAGGCGTCCAGAGCGTCAACCAGCGAACCAGCGTCGAACGCGCCGGTGTGCAGGTGCCCGTTGACCACGAACGCGGGCGTGGCGTCGATCCCCTCGGCGCGTGCGGCGTCGGCGTCGCGCGCGACGCGCGGGGCGTACACGCCCCGGCGCAGCTCATCCTCGACGCGGGCGGCGTCGAGCCCGAGCGAGCGGGCCAGCGCGACCACGTCGGCGAGCCCCAGCCGCCCGCCGTTGGCGTACAGCGCGTCGTGCATCTCCCAGAAGGCGCCCTGCGCGGCCGCCGCCTCGGCCGCTTCGGCGGCGCGCTGCGCGTCCGGGTGGACCTCGTGCAGCGGCAGGTGCCGGAACACGAACCGCAGCCGGCCCTCGAGCCGCTCGCGCACGCGCCGCAGGATCGACTGCGCCGCGCTGCAGTACGGGCACTGGAAGTCGCCGTACATGATCAGCTCCAGCGGCGCGTCGGGCGGGCCGGCGACGTGGTCGGCGGCGTCCAGTGGCGGCAGCGGCATCGCGCGATCCTAGACTCCGGCGCGCCGTGGGCGATCTCGAGCTCCTCTTCGCGCTGCTGTTCGCCGCGGTCCTGCTCGTCCGCGCCGCGGACTTCGTGCGCGTGCCGTACCCGATCGTGCTCGTCCTGGCGGGCCTGGCGCTGGCGTTCGTCCCCGGGATGCCGGAGGTCGAGATCGACGCGCACGTCGTGCTGCTGGTGTTCGTCCCGCCGCTGCTGATGTCCGCCGGCTGGTACTCGTCGCCGCGCGAGCTGCGGGCCGAGAGCCGCGCGCTCGGGCTGCTGGCGCTCGCGCTGGTGCTGGTCACGACCGCGGCCGTCGCGGTCGCCGCGCACGCGCTGGTCGACGGCCTGCCGTGGGCGGCGGCGTTCATGCTCGGTGCGGTCGTCGCGCCGACGGACGCGGTCGCCGCCGTCGCCACCTTCGCGTCGGTGCGCGTCCCGGACCGGGTGAAGCTGCTCGTCCAGGGCGAGTCGCTGATCAACGACGCGACCGGGCTGACCGCGTTCCGGATCGCGCTCGGCGCCGCCGGCATCGAGGGCTTCTCGGCCGGCAAGGCGCTCGGCGAGTTCGTGCTCGCCGCGGCCGGCGGCACGGCGATCGGCGTCGCCGTCTCGTGGCTGATCCTGCGCGCGATCCGCCGCCAGCCGGACGTCACCGTGTCCGTCTTTCTGACGCTGCTGGCGGCGTACGCGAGCTACATCGCCGCCGAGGAGGTGCACGCGTCCGGGATCCTGGCCGCCGCGGTCGCCGGTCTGTACGCGGGCTGGCACCAGTCCGAGTTCTTCGACGCCGACACTCGGCTGACCGCGACCGCGTTCTGGAAGATCATGACGTTCGGCCTGGAGGCGATGCTGTTCGTGCTGCTCGGGCTGCAGCTGGAGTCGATCGTCGAGCAGGTCGACGGCACCAGCGTCGGCTCGCTGGCCATGATCGGCGTGCTGCTGGCGCTGCTGGTGATCGCCGTGCGACTCGCGTTCGCGCTGCTGCCGCTGGCGTCCGGGCTGGCCGTGCGCGAGCGGGTCGTGGTCGGCTGGTGCGGGATGCGCGGCGCGATCTCGCTCGCCGCGGCGCTGTCGATCACGCAGGGCACGGCGGGCCGTGCCGAGGTCATCTTCCTCACGTTCGCGGTGATCCTGGTGACGCTGGTGGGCCAGGGCCTGACGCTGCCGGCGCTGATCCGCGTGCTGCGGCTGCCGGCCGAGCGCGAGTGGAGCCCGGAGGAGGCGATCGCGCGGCTGGAGGCCGCGCAGTCCGCGCTGGACCGGCTGGACGAGCTCGAGGACGAGCAGCGGATCGGCGACGAGCCGCTGCGGCGGCTGCGCGACGTCTACCGCGCGCGCTTCCAGCGCTGCGTGGCCGTGCTCGGCGGCGAGCGCACGCCGGACGCGCTGCAGGAGCAGCGGCTGCAGTTCACCGACGTCCGCCGCGACCTGATCGCGGCCGAGCGCGCCGCGGTGCTGACCCTGCGCAACGAGGGCAAGGTCAGCCAGGACGTGCAGCGGGCGATCGAACGCGACCTCGACCTCGAGGAGGCGCGGCTCAGGTAGGCGCGTTGTCCAGCGAGCGCCACAGGTACTCGCAGGCGCGCGTGCGGTGCGGGCGCCACGGCTCCGCCAGCTCGGTCAGCGCGTCCGGGGCCGGGACGGCGTCGAGCCCGTACGCGCGCGCGACCGCGTTCTTGATGCCCTGGTCGCCGGTCGGCAGCACGTCCGGCCGGTGCAGCGTGAACATCAGGAACATGTGCGCGGTCCACTCGCCGATGCCCTTGACGGCGACCAGCTCGCGCATGACCTCCGCGTCCGGCAGCTCGGCCAGGTGGTCGATCTGCAGCGCGCCGTCGAGCACGTGCTCGGCCAGCGAGCGCAGCGCGACGACCTTCGCGCGCGAGAGGCCGGCGGCGGCGCGCAGCGCGTCCGGGTCGTCGGCGAGCAGCTGCTCGGGCGTCGGCGGCTGCCCGTCGAAGCGGTCCAGCAGGCGCGTGTAGATCGCGCGGGCGGCCTTGACCGAGAGCTGCTGGCCGGTGATCGAGCGCAGCAGCGCGGCGTAGACGCCGGCGGGCCGGGGCGGCGGTGGATCGTCCGCGAGCGGCCCGCCGAAGTCGGCAATGAGCCCTGCCATGACCGGATCGAGGCTGAGATGGGTGTCGGCGGCGTTCAGGCCGCCGACGTTACCGCGCCGACCAGCTCGGCCAGCACCCGCTCCGCGTCCTCGTTGGCCACCTGGCACGTGCCGGCCGCCGGATGCCCGCCGCCGCCGTGGCGCAGCATCAGCTCGCCCACGTTGGTCGGGCAGCCGCGGTCGAGGATCGACTTGCCGGTCGCGAACACCGTGTTCTGTCGGCGCAGGCCCCAGAGCACGTGGATCGAGACGTCGCACTGCGGGAACAGCGCGTAGATCGTGAAGCGGTTGGTGGGGTGGATGACGTCCTCGTCGCGCAGGTCGAGCACGACCAGGTTGCCGTGCACGCTCGCGCAGCGCCGGATCTGCTCCTCGGCGGCCGCGGCGTGCGCGCGGTAGAGGTCGACGCGCTCGGCGACGTCCGGGATCCGCAGGATCTCCTCGATCGGCATCACGGTGCAGACGTCGATCAGCCGCATCATCAGCTGGTAATTGGAGATCTGGAACTCGCGGAAGCGGCCGAGGCCGGTGCGAGGATCCATCAGGAAGTTCAGCAGCACCCAGCCGTCCGGGCGCAGGATCTCCTCGAGCGTGAAGTCCGCCGCGTCGCCCTTGTCGACCGCCGCCATCAGCTCGTTGAGGCCCGGGAACGCGCCGGCGCCGCCGTAGTACTCGTAGACCACCCGGGCCGCGGACGCCGCCGCCGGCACGATCACGTGGTTCTCGTGCGGCCCGTTCACGCGGAGCGTCTCGGAGTGATGGTGGTCGAAGGAGATCGCCACGTCCGGGTGGTACGGGAGGTTCGTGGTGATGTCGTACGGGCCCAGCTCGACCTTGCCGTCCTGCACGTCCTTCGGGTGGACGAAGAGGATGTCGTCGAGGATGCCGAGATGCTGGAGCAGCGCCGCGCACACGAGCCCGTCGAAGTCCGACCGGGTCACGAGCCGATGGCGCTCGGTGGTGATTGCAGGGGTCATCCCCCCGGTAGATCGGCCGCCCGGGCGCGAAGCTGAGCGCGGCTACGCGGTGACGTGCAGGTGCGCGCCGTCGAGTGCGTTCAGGGCGCGCTCGACCGACATCGAGATGCACGTGAACGTCGGCGTGTCGCGCAGCGTGTAGGCGCTCGACTCGGTCGTCCGCAGCCGCTGCACGAGGTCCAGGAACGCCGCCGGCTCGTCACCCTCGAACGCGACGACGAACTCCTGGTCGTCGAGCCCGAACGAGTAGCTCGTGTTGAGGTCGATGTCCGGGTACTCGCGGCCGACGCGGATGTGCTCCTGCATGATCCGCCAGCGCTCCTTCGGGTCCAGCCCGTACCAGGCGCGCGTCTTCACGAACGGGTACACGAACAGGTACTTGGCGTGCGCGGGCCGGACCTCGAGGCGGGACTCGTCGGAGTACTCGCTCGGCTTGGTCATCGCCAGGTAGCTGTACGGGGTCTCGCACCACGCCATCAGCCCGCTCTGGGCGAGCACGACGTGCAGCTCGTGGATGCGCTCGAGGTTGGAAGCCTGACTGAGCAGCAGGAGGTCGGCGTCACCTCGCGTACCAATCAGGGAGAATGCGCGCAGGAGCCGTTCCGACCCGTAGTCCTCGCACGCCGCGATGACTTCGCGCTTGTGGGCGGCGCGAACATCGGCGTCCAGGCGGCGCCAGGCGGGATCGACCTTGAGGAACGTGTACTTGACGAACTGGCGCTCGGGCATGGGCTTCGGGTGCCCAGGATAGGTGAAGAGCGGTTAGCCGTACCCGAACCGTCGTTCCGGTTTCGTAGGATCGGCTGAATGCGGGTCGCGTTGGTATCCCCGTATTCGTGGACCTACCCCGGTGGCGTGACGCGCCACATCGAAGCGCTCGCCCTCGAGTTGCTGCGTACCGGGCATGACGTTCGCGTCTTCGCGCCGTTCGATCCCGACCGGCGCCGTACGGCGCTGCTGCATCGTGGCGCGCGCCCGCAGGCGCGCGAGCGGCCGGAGTGGCTGGTGCCGCTCGGCGGGACGTTCGGCTGGCCGTCCAACGGCGCCGTCTCCAACCTGGCCGCGACGCCCTCGGCGATCTCGACCCTGCGGCGCGAGCTGCGCGCGGGGGACTTCGACGTCGTCCACGTCCACGAGCCGGTCGCGCCCGTCGTCGGCTGGGACGCGCTGACCAGCGTCGACGCGCCGCTGGTGGGGACGTTCCACTGCTACTCCGAGGCGCGCGCGCCGCACGCGGTCGCCGCGCTGCTCGGCGCGCGGCGCAAGCTCAACCACCTGCAGCTGCGGATCGCGGTCTCCGAGGCCGCGGCCTGGACCGGCCAGCGGTTCTACGGCGGCCGCTACCGGGTGATCCCGAACGGCGTCGTGCTGCCGGCCGGCGGCGCGCCCGTCCCGCGCGTGCGCGCGGCCGGGGACCCGCTGCGGATCGCGTTCGTCGGCCAGGCGGTGGAGCGCAAGGGCCTGCCGGTCCTGCTGCGCGCCTTCGAGGCGCTGCGGCGCGAGCTGCCGGCCGAGCTGGTCGTGGTCGGCTCGACGGCCGAGGAGCTGGAGCCGCTGCTGGTCGACGGCGACGGTGTGACGGCGCTCGGGCGGGTCGACGACGCCGCCAAGGAGGCCGCGCTGCGCGAGGCCGACCTGCTGTGCGCGCCGTCGCTGGGCGGCGAGTCGTTCGGGATGGTGCTGACGGAGGCGTTCGCGGCCGGCACGCCGGTCGTGGCGTCCGACATCGCGGGCTACCGCGACGTGGTCAACGACGGCGTGGACGGCGTGCTCGTCCCGCGCGGGGACGCGACCGCGCTGGCGGAGACGCTGCGCGACCTGGCGTTCGCGCCGGCGCGCGTGCACGCGCTGGCCGAGAACGCGGCCGCGAGCGCGGCGCGCTACGCGTGGCCGCGGGTGGCCGAGCGGGTGGCCGGCGCGTACGCGGACGCGCGTGCGGTGCCGCAGCCCGAGGGCGCGATGGCGCGGGCGGCGGTGAAGATCGGCGTGCGCTCGGCGGACGGGCGCGAGCACGTCCCGGCGCGGCGGCTGCCGTCGCTGGAGCCGGTGCGCACCGGCTCCCGCGCGCGCTTCGCGCGCCGGGCGCTGGTCGGCGGCGCGGGGCTCGCGACCGTGATCGGCTCCTATCTGGCCGTCCAGCACATCGGGCTGCAGCGGATCGGCGACACGCTGGTGCGCTCGAGCCCCGCCTGGGTTCTGTTCGGGCTGGCGCTGATGTGCGCGGCGATGCTGCTGCGCGCGGTCTCCTGGCACGCGATCTTGAAGGCGGCGCTGCCGGACGCGCGCCCGCGCATGGTGGACGCCGTCCAGGGCACGACGATCGGCGTCCTGATGTCGGCGACGCTGCCCGCCCGGCTCGGCGAGCCGTCGCGCGCGCTCGTCGTCTCGCGCCGGCTCGGCCGCGCGCGCGAGCGCCTGCCGGTCGTGCTCGGTACGATCGTCTCGCAGACGCTGCTGAACGTGTTCGCGCTGGTGATCCTGGGCGCGGTGATGTTCACCACCATCGGCCTGTTCGCGGGGCGCCAGCAGGCGCTGCTGTGGTACGCGGTGGCGCCGATCGGGGTGCTGATCGCGGTGCTGGTGGCGCCGGCGCTGATCCGGTCCGGCCTGCCGTCGCGCTCGGCGCGGGTCGGGCGCTGGGTGGCGCAGGGACGGGACGCGACCGCGCGCGTGCGCTCCGGCCTGACCGTCTTCCTGCGCCCGCGCGAGGGCTCGATCGCGATCTCGACCCAGCTCGCCGCGTGGGCGCTGCAGTGGCTCTCCTGCTACGTGCTGCTGGTCGCGCTCGGGCTCGAGCACAAGGCGGACCTGGGCGCCGCGGCCGCCGTGCTGTTCGCGGTCAACGTGACCGCGGTGCTGCCGGTGACGCCGTCGAACCTGGGCGTCTTCCAGGCGGCGTGCATGGCGGTGCTGGTCGGCGCGTACGGCGTCGCCCCGGCGCAGGCGCTCGGCTACGGGATCATCCTGCAGGCCGTCGAGGTCGCGACCGCGGTCGTGATGGGCGCGCCGGCGCTGGTCAAGGAAGGGCTGTCGTGGCGCGAGGTGCGCCTGCGGGCCCTGCACAGCGCGCCGGTGTCGCTCAGCGCGCGCAAGCACGCCGAGGTCGAGGCGTCCTAGCGTCACAACTCGGCGCGTCGTCCGAAAGAACGGGTGGTGCGTCGCGACGATCCCCGCAGTGACGAGGAACTGCTCGCGGCCACCGCCGCGGACGCGGAGGCGTTCGCGGTCTTCTACCGCCGCCATCTGCGCTCCGTGCTCGCCTTCCTCGTTCACCGTACCGGCCGCCGCGACATCGCGGCCGACCTCGCCGCCGAGACGTTCGCGGCCGCGCTGCAGGGGCTGCCGCGTTTCGCGCCCGAGCGCGGACCGGCGCGCGGGTGGCTGTTCGCGATCGCCGCGCACAAGCTCGCCGACAGCGCGCGCCGGGGCGCGGTGGTCGACCGGTCGCGGCGCGCGCTCGGCCTGCCGCCGCGCGAGCTCACCGACCCGGAGCTCGAGCGCGCCGAGGAGCTGATCGACGCCGAGCGCCTCGCGGGCGACCTCGGCGCGCTGCTCGCCGACCTGCCGGCCGAGCAGCGCGCCGCGCTGCTGGCCCGCGTGGTCGACGAGCGCGACTACCGCGAGCTGGCGGCGGAATGGGACTGCTCGGAGGCCGTGGTGCGCCAGCGCGTCTCGCGCGGGCTGAGCGCGCTGCGGCGGCGTCTGGGAGCGGCGGCATGACTCGGTCAGCGCCCTCGCAGGCCATGCGAGAGCCCGCCATGTTCGCCCCGGCGGGGTCGTGCACGCGCCGCGCGCCGCTCGCCTGGCGGCGGGCGCCGACTCGAGGTGGTCTCGCGTGAGCCGCTTCTTCGACGACCTCGAGCGCGACCTCGTGCGGGCCGCGGCGGTGCGTGCGCGGCCCGCGCGACGACCGTTCGTGGCGTTCGGGCTCACCGCGGCGCTCGCGCTCGGCGTCGCCGGGACCGCGGCCGCCGGCACGTACCTCGCGCTGCGGGGCAGCTCGATCGCGCCGTTCGCCGCCTCCGACGTCACGCCCGAGCAGCGGGTCGCGCCCGGCAGCGGCGCGGTCGCCGGCCTGCACGCGGCCGACCCGGACCGCGGGGCGCCGCCGTGGACGCTGCGCGTCTCGCGCTCGGACACGGGCCTGCAGTGCAGTGCGGTCGGGCAGCTCCAGGACGGCACGTTCGGGATCGTCGGCCTCGACGGCGTCTTCCGCGCGCTGCCCGAGGCCAACGCGGACGCCTGCGGCGAGCCGGGCACGCTGGTCGGCGTGCGCATCTTCGCGGCCAAGCGCCCGCGCGACGTGCGCACCGTCGTCAACGGCGTCGCCGGGCCGCGGTTGCAGCGGGTGACGGTCGCCGCCGGCGGAGGCGCCCCGCGCACCGTCCCGCACACCCCGGACGGCGCGTTCGTCCTCGCGCTGCGCGGCTACCCCGAGGACGCGCAGCCGGTCGTGACGCTGCACCGCAAGGACGGCAGCGAGCGCACGTACGACTTCAGCCCGAAGAGCGGGTTCGTCGTCGCCGACGCCGACGGTGACCGCGCCTGGCGGCTGACGGCGTCCGCGCTCGGCACGCCCGGCGGCCGGCCGCTCCCGCGCGTGCGCCCCGGCTGCCTGAGCTTCTCGACCGCCCGCTCGGTGCCGGGCCAGCCCGGCGCCGCGTCGCCGCTGGTCTGCGGTCTGGAGCCGGGCCGGGCCGGCGTGAAGCTCGATCCGCTGTACTTCACGACCCGCCGGCTGAGCGGCGGCGGGCGCTGGAACCATCACCCGCCGCGCGTCGCGGTCTGGGGCAGCGCGCGCGGCCGCACGTCGATCACGGTGCGCGCGCCCGGCGGCTTCGAGCAGCGCGCCCGCCCGCGTCCGAACGGCGGCTTCCTCGTCTTCCTGCCGCCGGACACCGACCCGGGGGCCGTGACCGTGACCGTCGACGGGCACCGCTACGGACCGACCCACGGCACCGTGCCGCCGCCGAAAGGACTGCGGGGATGAAGCGCCGCTCGCTGCTCGCCGCCGCGCTCGCCGCCGGAGCGCTCGCCGGAGCCGCGGGCGCGGCCGTACACGCGCAGGACACGCCCGCGCCCGCCCCCGCGCCGGCGATCCCGGTCGACCTGTCCGACCCCGCCCGGCTCCCGGACGGCCGCTACTCGCCCGAACGCACGCAGTACCGGGTGCACGACGCCCGGATCGTGGCCCGCGTCGCCGACCCCGCCGGCGGCCCGGCGTGGGCGCTGCGCACGTTCAACGCCGAGCGGCTCGCGCTCCAGCGGCCGGCGCGCACGCTCGACGGGGCGCGCGTAGTCGGCCGCGACCGCTGCGTCCAGCTCGGCCGCGTCCAGGGGGACACGTTCGGCTGGATCTACGGCGACGGGCGCTTCCACGAGCTCGGGATCGAGGACCAGCTGCTGCAGTGCACGGCGGCCAAGCGGCCGCAGGTGCAGGCGCGGATGGCGTTCCCGCTCACGATCGCGGACCCGGCGGCGCCGCACATCACCGGCTCGGTGGTCTGGGGCCTGCTGCCCGGGACGCACGAGGCGACCGTCAGCGGCAGCGGCGCCGCGGACGGCGCGGCGGCGGTCGAGGACGGCGCCTTCCTGCGCGTCGCCGGCCCGGACGCGCACCCGGACGGTGCGACCGTGACCGGCAACGGGCACACCGTCAAGCTCGGCCCCGCGCCGCTGCCGTCGAGCATCACGAGCCACTTCCGCTTCCCGGCGCTGGTGCCCGGGACCGCGACCGTCGAGGCGCCCGCGCCGGACCCGGCCGGCGGCCCGCGCTGGGGGATCCCGGTCGCCAGGACGAGCGACGGCGGCGCCTGCAGCGCCGGGCCGACGCGTGTGGTCGACGGGCGCGCCGGGGGCGTCGACCTGCGGCTCGCGCTGTTCTTCGCCACCACGCTGACCGGGGAGGCCTGCCGCCCGCTGGAGACCCGCCCGAACGCCAAGCGGGCCTGCGACGCGGGCATCGGCTACGGCAGCGACCCGGTCGAGGACGCGTTCCTGCAGCGCGCGCGGAGCGAGCGCCGGCTGCTGACCGGGCGCCTGACCATCTACGCGCAGTGCGCGGCCGACGTCGTCCGCGTCACGGTCCGCACGCCGCGCGACATCCGCACGCTGTTCCCGTCAAGCGTCGGGCACGTGATCCTGGCCGTCTACGACGGGGACTTCGTCGACGGACGCGTCGAGCTCACCGCGCACCGGCGCCACGGGCGCGCCTGGCGCGAGACCCTGCCGCTCGGCTTCTAGGTACGCCTCGCGGTAGAGCCGCGCGAAGTCCGCGGGCTTGTAGTGCGCGTTGAGCCCGCTCGGGTTCGGGAGGATCCAGACCGGCCGCCCGCCGAGCCGCTGCGGCTGCTCGCCCAGCGTCGCCCGCGGCCGCGCGAACGCGACCCGGTAGGCGGTCACGCCGAGGAAGACCACGAGGCCTGGGCGCAGCGTGGCCGCGAGCGTCTCCAGCCGCGCCGCGCCGGCGCGCAGCTCGGCCGCCGACAGCTCCGACGCCGCGCGCGTCGCACGCGCGACGAGGTTGGTGATGCCGACGCCGTAGCGCGGCAGCGCGCCGTCCTCCTCGGGCGCCAGCCGCCGCGGGGTGATCCCCGCCGCGAACAGCGCCGGATAGAACCGGTTGCCGGGCCGCGCGAAGTGGTGGCCGACGTCCGCCGAGCGCAGCGACGGGTTGATGCCGACGAACAGCAGCTTCAACCCGGGCCCGACGACGTCGGGGACCACGTCCTAGCCGGCGACCTCTTCGAACGCTTCGGCGTCCGCGAACAGCGAGGGATCGCGGGCCGTGCCGCGGATCACGTCGTCCGGCGAGCCGTTCGGCAGCAGCCGGCCGTTGCGCATGCCGTAGTAGCCGGCCTGATGGTGGTGCGCGACCAGCGCGAGCGTCGACTGCTCCGGGATCGGCGCGTAGCCGTCGGAGATCCGCATGCCGATCTGGTCGATCCCCAGCAGGCGCTCGACCTTCAGGTGCTCGGACTGCTCGGGCACCGCCGGGTAGCCCCACGAGTACCGGCGTCCCTGGCGGACGTCGATCCCGAGGTCCTGGCGCACGCGCCAGTGCAGCCACTCGGCCAGGCCCTCGGCGGTCTGCACGCCGAGCCCGTGCACGAACAGCTGCTCGGCGAACTCGCCCTCGGCCTCCAGCGACGCCATCAGCTCGGTCACCTCGGAGCCGACGGTCACGGCCTGCAGCGCGACGACGTCCAGCTCGCCGGACTCGCGCGGGCGGAAGAAGTCGGCCAGGCAGAGCCGGTCGCCCTTGGGCTGGCGCGGGCAGGTGAACCGCTCGATCACGGTCTCCCGGTCGGCCGGGTCGAGCACGACGATGTCGTTGCCCTCGGAGTAGCAGGGGAAGTAGCCCAGCAGCGCCCGGGGGTGCAGGTAGTCCGCGGACGCCCACATGCGCTCCAGGCGCGGCCGGAAGTCCTCGGCCAGCAGCCGCCGCCACTCCTCGCCCTTCACGCCGCGCCCGCCCCAGTGCAGCTTGAACAGCACGTGCGTGTCCAGGTGCGTGTAGAGCTCGTCGCGGTCGACCTCGATCTCGCGCACGCCCCAGAACGGGGGCTCGGGCACGTCCACGTCGGTGCGCACGGCCGAACGGACGGAGTCGTCGCTCGTGTCGAGCACTTCCTCCTCTTCGTTGGCCTCGCGCAGGCGCCGCCCGGCCTCGCGGATCTCCTCGACCAGCTCGGCGCGGCGGTCCGGCTCGATCAACCGGTCCATCACGGACAGGCCCTCGAACGCGTCCTTGCAGTAGAAGACGCCGGGGTCGTAGACGGTCTCGGACTCCTTGCCGCCCGGGTACAGCGCGCGCAGAGCGAACTTGCGGTTGATCGCGGCGCCGCCGAGCAGGACCGGGTACTCCAGGCCCTGCTGGTGCAGCTCCTGCACCGCCAGCGGCATCTGCTTGGACGTCGACACCAGCAGCGCGCTGAGCCCGATCGCGGTCGCTTTGTGCTCGACCGCGGCGTCCAGGATCGTCGAGATCGGCACCTGCTTGCCGAGGTCGACCACCGTGTAGCCGTTGTTGGTCAGGATCGTGTTGACCAGCGACTTGCCGATGTCGTGCACGTCGCCGAACACGGTCGCCAGCACGACCGTGCCCTTGGTGTAGCCCTCGATCTTGTCCAGGTACTGCTCGAGCTGCGCGACCGCGCGCTTCATCACCTCGGCGCTCTGGAGCACGAACGGCAGGATCAGCTCGCCCGCACCGAACTTGTCGCCGACCTCCTTCATGGCCGGCAGCAGCACGTCGTTGAGCGTCGGGACGGCGCCGATCTTCTCCACCGCGGCGTCGATCTGCGCCTCCACGCCGTCCTTCTTGCGGCGCAGGATGTGCCAGTGCAGCGCCTCCTCGGGCGCCATGTCCGCCGTCGGGTCCGCGGCCTCGGCGGCCTCGGCCGGGCCCTTGGACTCGAAGTGCGCGATGAAGCGCTCCAGCGCGTCCTCGCGGCGGTTGAAGACCAGGTCGTCGGCCAGGTCGCGCTCGAGCTGCGGGATCTCGCCGTAGGGCGTGATGTGGTTCGGGTTGACCATCGCCAGGTCCAGCCCGGCGTCCACGCAGTGGTGCAGGAAGACCGAGTTCAGGACCGAGCGCGCCGCCAGCCCGATGCCGAAGCTCACGTTCGACACGCCCAGCGACGTCTTGACGCCCGGCAGCTCGGTCTTGATCAGCCGGATGCCCTCGATCGTCTCGATCGCCGACGGCTTCCACTCCTCGTCGCCGGTCGTCAGCGTGAACGTGAGCGCGTCGAAGATCAGCAGCTCGCGGTCCATGCCGTGCTTGTCGCAGACCAGCTCGGTGATGCGGCGCGCGATCTCCAGCTTGCGCTCGCGCGTCTTGGCCATGCCGACCTCGTCGATCGTGAGCGCGATCAGCGCGGCGCCGTGCGCCATCGCGATCGGCACGACCCGGTCGAGCTTGGCCTCGCCGGCCTCCAGGTTGACCGAGTTGACGATCGCGCGGCCCGGGATCTGCTCGAGCGCGGTCTCGATCACCTCGGGCTCGGTCGAGTCGACCTGGATCGGCGCCGGCTGGGTCAGCGACACCTTCTTGGCAACGAGCCGCATCTGCTCGTCCTCGTCGGTGCGCTCGGTCAGCGCCACGCACAGGTCGAGCACGTGCGCGCCGCCCTCGACCTGGTCCTCGGCGACCTGGAGCAGCCCGTCGTAGTCGTCGGCCAGCAGCAGCTCCTTGGCCTTGCGCGAGCCCTGCGAGTTGACGCGCTCGCCCACGATCGTCGGCGCCGGCTCCTGCACCAGCGGCGCGGCGGCGATCATCGAGGAGATGTGCGGCGTGCGGGGAGCGGGGCGCGCGCTCACCGGATGCGCGGCGCAGCGCTCCTTGACGGCGGCGATGTGCTCGGGCGTGGTGCCGCAGCAGCCGCCGACGATCGAGACGCCGTAGCGCTCGACGAAGTCGCCCAGGATCTCGGCCAGCGGCCCCGGCGGCTCCGGGAACACGGTCTCGCCGTCCGGCCCCTGGTGCGGGATGCCGGCGTTCGGGATGCAGTGGACCGGGAGCGGGGAGTGCTCGCCGAGGAAGCGGATCGCGTCGCGCATGTCCTCGGGGCCGGTCGAGCAGTTGAGGCCGATCACGTCGACCTTGAGGGCCTCGAGCGTGGTCAGCGCGGCGCTGATGTCGGTGCCCAGCAGCATCTTGCCGCCGTTGGGCAGAAGCGAGACGGACGCCTGGATCGGCACGCTGCGCCCGACGAGCTTGAACGCCTCGCGCATGCCGAAGATCGCGGCCTTGACCTCGAGGATGTCCTGCGCGGTCTCCACGATCAGCAGGTCGACGCCGCCCTGCAGCAGGCCCTGGGCCTGCTCGGTGAAGACCTCCACCAGCGTGCGGAAGCGGACCTGCCCGAGCGTCGGGTCCTCGGACGCGGGGAGGAAGCCGGTCGGGCCGATCGAGCCCGCGACGAAGCGCTGCTCGCCGACGGCCTTGCGCGCGATCTCCGCCGCGCGCCGGTTGATCTCGAGCGTGTGCTCGCTCAGGCCCCACTCGTCGAGCTTGAGCCGGGAGGCCTGGAACGTGTCCGTCTCCACGACCTCCGCGCCGGCCTCGACCATCGACGCGTGCACGCCCTCGATGACGTCCGGGCGGTTGAGGACGAGCGCCTCGTGGCAGCGTCCGGGGAGGCGGTAGTCCTTCTCCAGCGAGAGGTCGAACTGCTCGAGCGTGGCACCCATGCCGCCGTCGAAGACGACGACCCGGTCACGCGTGGCGGCAAGGAAGTCGCGCATGCCGAAAGCCTAGCGCAACCTTGACACAAGTTTGGCAAGGTTGGGCGGCGGCGCCCAGGTGACTCTCATTTGATATTCATCCCGCAGCAGGTTCCAAGCGGGAGGGGGAGGACATGGTTCCACGCAAACGGGCGCTCGTCGCCGCCGTGCTGGCGGCTGCCGTGTGGCCGGCGGCCGCGGTGGCGCAGACCACGCCGCCGCGCGGTCCGGACGAGGGCAAGGGGCCGTTCAACAAGCTCGTGATCCGGGGCGTGAACGTGATCGACGGGTCCGGCGGCACGGTCCGCGGCCCGATCGACATCGTGATCCAGAACAACCGGATCACCGAGCTGCGCTCGGCCGGCACGCCGGGGCTGCCGCTGCAGCCGAACCGTCAGCCGCGTGACGCCGACCACGAAGTCGACGCGACCGGCATGTGGGTGATGCCGGGGCTCGTCGACGAGCACGTCCACGCCCAGCAGGGCGGCACGCCGCTCACGTACGCGTACAAGCTGTGGCTCGGGCACGGCGTGACCACGGTCCGCGGCGTCAACCTGACGGGCAACGCCGCCGCGGTGCGCGACAAGGCGGCGAGCGAGGCGAACACGATCGTCGCACCGCGCATCGTCAACTACCAGCGGCCGGGGGCCGCGTGGCCGAACGGCGCGCTCGACTCGCCGGCGAAGGCCCGCGACTGGGTCCGCTGGGCGTCGGTCAACGGCGTCGACGGCGTCAAGTTCGCGGGCACCGGCGCCGACCAGGACCGGGCGATCCTGGAAGCGATGATCGACGAGGCCAAGAAGCTGGGCATGGGCACGACCATGCACCACTCGCCGCCGGTCTACACCGAGGTCAACGCGCTCGAGACCGGTCGCATGGGGCTCGGCACCGTGACCCACTTCTACGGGCACTTCGAGTCGCTGCTCAAGGACGGGCGCACGCACCCGTACCCCGAGGACTACAACTACAACGACGAGCAGTCGCGCTGGCGCCACGTCGCCAAGGTGATCGACTACACGTTCGAGCCGCGCTCGCCGGAGTGGTGGGCGTACCTGAACGAGCAGAAGGCCAACGGCGTGACGTTCGGTCCGACGATGAGCGTCTACGAGGCCGGCCGCGACCTGATGCGGGCGCGCTCGCAGGAGTGGCACCGGACGTTCGCGATGCCGTCGATCTGGAAGTTCTGGGAGCCCAACCGCACCAACCACGGCTCCTTCTACTACGACTGGACGACCGCCGACGAGGTGTCCTGGAAGCGCTTCATGCAGCGCTACATGCTGCTCGTCAACGACTACAAGTCGATCGGCGGCCGGGTCGCCGGCGGCACCGACGCCGGGTTCATCTACAGCCTCTACGGCTTCGCGGCGATCCGTGAGCTGGAGCTGATGCAGGAGGCCGGCTTCACCGCGCAGGAGGCGATCCGCGCCTACACGCGCGACGCCGCGCGCACGCTCACCGCGCCCAAGGGCGAGGAGCCCGAGTACGGGATGGTGCGCGTCGGCCAGTACGCCGACCTGGTGATCGCCCCGGAGAACCCGCTGGCGAACTTCAAGACGCTCTACGGCACCGGCACGATGCGCCTCAACGACGCGACCGGCAAGCTCGAGCGCGTCGGCGGCGTCCGCTGGACGGTGCGCAACGGCGTCGTCTACGACGCCAAGCAGCTGCTGGCCGACGTGGCGCAGATGGTCACCGACCAGAAGGCGGCCGGCGGCTGCGCCGGCATCGACCTCGACTGGAGCGCGGCGGGCCCGTGCGGCACGGCCGGCCCCGAGGTGCCGCCGATCCCGACGCCGACGCCGACGCCCACGCCGACGCCGGATCCGGAGCCGGTCGGCGTCCCCGGTCCGCCCGGTCCCGCGGGTCCGGCCGGCCCCGCCGGCCCGCAGGGGCCCAAGGGCGACAAGGGCGACGTGCCGAACGTCCGCATCACGTGCGACCTGGCCGGTGACGGCCGCTCGATCTCGTGCACGGTCTCGGCGGCGCCGGCCACGATCGCGCTCAAGGGCTCGGCGCGGCTGCAGCACACCAAGCGTGCGGTGACGCGCAGCGTCAAGAAGGGCAAGCTGACGCTCAAGCTCAAGTCGCCGACGCGCGTGAAGAAGACCCGCAAGGTCGTGGTCGCCGTGACCTCCGGGAAGGCCACGCGCAGCTTCACGATCAAGCTCGGGAAGGCCGCCGGAGGCGTCCTGAAGACGAAGTGAGGCTCGGCCGCCGCGGCCTCAACCGAGGTCGCGGCGGCGGAACCCCCAGGCGCCGAGCGCGAGCAGCGCGGCCGCGACCGCGGTCAGCACCAGCAGCGGGGCGGCGGAGAACGCGTCGGCCGGCATGCGCGGGACGTGCTCGAACGGGGACACGTCGTAGATCCAGTCCGGCAACTGCAGCAGCGGGCCGAGCAGCGCCAGGAACCCGACCACGCCGAGCCCCGCCCACGCCCACGTCGTCGCGCGCGGGAGCAGCCCGAACAGCAGCGCGGCGAGGCCGGTGAAGACCCACAGCGCGGGCGCGTACGTGAGCGCGGCGCCGACCGACGGCAGCACGTGGCCGGCGTCGCCGTCGGCCAGCGCGTAGGAGACGCCCATCCCGAGCCCGATCCCCAGCAGCACGAGCACGCCGCCGCCCAGCGAGACGGCGAGCTGCGCGCCGAGCCAGCGCACGCGCCCGACCGGCGTGGCCAGGAGGGGCTCGGTGCGGCCCGCGGTCTCCTCCGCGCGCGGGCGCGTCGCAACCTGGATGGCGAACCCGGCGGCGACCACCGCGCACAGGTAGATCGCGAACGACACGAACTGGTCGACCACGGCGGCGTGCCCGATCCGCGCGTAGTAGTCCTTGAGCTTGACGACGTCGGCGGCGAGATGGGCCGCGTCGGGCGCGATGCTGCCGTAGACGGCGCCGAACGCGAGCAGCGAGAGCGCCCACGCGACCAGGCTCGTGCGCTGCAGCCGCAGCGCGAGCGCCAGCGGGCTGCGCAGCCGCGCGGACGCGTGCGGGCGGCCGGGGCGCTCGGCGATCATCCCGGCGCCGAGGTCGCGGTGCGCGGCGATCCGGAACGCGACGGCGACCAGCGCCGCGGTGAGCGCGGCGAACAGCAGCAGCGGCCACCAGCGCTCGTCGACGTACGCGCGCAGGTTCGACGCCCAGCCGAACGGCGACAGCCAGGCGAGGCCGCTGTCGCCCATGTCGGCGAGCGCCCGTTCCAGGTACAGGACCGCCATCACGAGCGAGGACAGGCCGAGCGCGCCGCGCGCGCTGACGGTCAGCTGGGCGGCGACGAGCGCGACGCCGGCGAACACGAGCCCCACGCCGGCGACGCCGCACGCGAACGCCAGCGAGCCGGCCGCCGACAGTCCCTCCAGCGAGGCCGGCAGGCCGAACGTGAGCAGCACCGCGATCGCGACGTTCGCGCCGATCAGCTCCGTCAGCGCGGCGGACGGGATCGCGAGCCGGCCGACGCGCGTGGCCCGGATCAGCTCCGCGCGCTCCTCTTCCTCCTCCGCGCGCGTGTGCCGGACGATCAGGAAGATGTTCATGAGCGCGACGACGAGCGCGGTCAGCGGCAGCATCTCGTTCGCGGTCATCGCGCCGAACGTGTAATGGTCGGTGCCGTAGCCGGGCCCGACGAACAGCGACGCGGCGGCGTTGCTCTGCAGCACGTCCGCACGCGCCTGGCGGTCGGCCGCGGTCGGATAGGTCGAGGAGAACGTCGCGACCGAGCCGAGCACGGTGACCACGATCGCCAGCACCCAGACCGTGAGCCGCACGCGGTCGCGGCGGAGCGTGAAGCGGACGAGCCGCCGCGTGCCGGCGAGCGCGGTGCTCATGTCTGCAGCGGCACGCCCTCGGCCGCCAGCTCGTCCCCGTAGTGGCGCAGGAAGAGCTGCTCGAGCGTCGGCGGGTGGCTGGTCATCGAGCGCAGCCCGAAGTCGGTGAGGCGGCGGACGGCGTCGTTGAGGTGGTGCGTGTCGACGTCGAAGGACACGTGGCCGTCACTGACCTTGAGGTCGTGCACGCCGGGCTCGTCCGCGAGCGCCTGGGCGGGCTCGGCGACCTCGGCGAGGATCGTCGTGCGCGTGAGGTGGCGCAGGTCGCTCAGCGAGCCGCTCTCGACGCGCCGGCCGAGGCGGATGATCGTGACGCGGTCGCACAGCGCCTCGACCTCGGCCAGGATGTGGCTGGACAGCAGCGCGGTCCGGCCCTCGGCCTTGAGCTCGCGCACGACCTCCTGGAAGCCCGCCGCCATCAGCGGGTCCAGGCCGGAGGTCGGCTCGTCGAAGATCAGCAGGTCGGCGTCGGAGGCCAGCGCGGCCACCAGCGCGACCTTCTGGCGGTTGCCCTTGGAGTACGCGCGCGCCTTCTTGCTCGGGTCGAGATCGAAGCGCTGGATCAGCGCGTCGCGCCGGGCGGGGTCGACACCGCCGCGCAGGCGCGAGAGCAGGTCGATCGCCTCGCCGCCGGAGAGGTTCGGCCACAGGCTGACGTCGCCCGGGACGTACGCGATGCGGCGGTGCAGGTCGACCGCGTCGTGCCACGGGTCGCCGCCCAGCAGCGTCGCCGCGCCGGCGTCGGCGCGCAGCAGCCCGAGCAGCACCCGGATCGTCGTGGACTTGCCCGCGCCGTTGGGGCCGAGGAAGCCGTGGACCTCGCCTTCGGCGACCTCGAGGTCGAGGCCGTCCAGCGCCCGGGTGGCCCCGAACGTCTTGACCAGTCCGGTGACGGAGATGGCGGACATGACGTCAGAGTACACGAATTCATGAACGTTCTGAATTGTGTAAAGATGATGGGGTGACCGCGGTCGACGAGTTCATCGAGCGCTTCGCGGGGTTGATGGTCGACGGCGGGATGCCGCGCATGCCCGCGCGTGCGTTCGTGGCGCTGCTGGCGTCCGACGCCGGGCGCCTGACCGCGGCGGAGCTCACGGCGCAGCTGCGGGTCAGCCCCGCGGCCGTGTCCGGCGCGGTGCGCTACCTGACGCAGACCGGGCTGATCAGCCGTGAGCGCGAGCCGGGGACGCGGCGTGACGTGTACCGCCTGCACGACGACGAGTGGTACGAGGCGATCTTCCGGCGCGAGCGGCTGCTGCAGGACTGGGAGCGGGCGACGCGCGCGGGCGTGGAGGCGGTCGGAGAGGACACGCCGGCCGGCGTGCGGCTGGCGGAGACGGCGGCGTTCTTCGCGTTCCTGCAGACCGAGATGCCCGCGCTGCTCGAGCGCTGGCGCGCGCGGCCTAGGTGAGCGCCGCCCAGCCACCGTGCCCGGGCGCGGCGTTCGGGCCGCCCTGGACGGGGTACTCGGGGCCGTCGAGCTCGGCCGCGAACGCTTCGGCGTCGTCGACCGGGCGGAAGCCGATCCGCGTGTCCGGCGGCCACCAGCGGCGCGTGTTGTTCGACGCGCCGTAGACGATCGCGAAGCCGACGTCGTCGGCGGTCAGCGCCGCGCGGACGAGCCGGACGCCGTCGGCGTGGCTGAGCCAGGTCGAGAGCTCGCGGCGCTCGCGCGGGCGCGGCTCGAAGGAGCCGATGCGCAGGCAGACGACGCTCAGGCCGAAGCGGTCGGCGTACATGCTGGCCAGCGCTTCGCCGAAGGCCTTCGAGGCGCCGTAGAGGCCGTCGGGGCGCGGGCGCTGCTCGCCGTCGAGCGGGACGCCGGCCGGGTACATGCCGGTCGCGTGGTTGGAGCTGGCGAAGACGACGCGGGCGACGTTCGCCCGGCGCGCGGCCTCGAAGACGTGGTAGACGCCGTGCAGGTTGGGGCCGGCGATCTGGCTGAACGGGGCCTCGTCGGGGACGGCGCCGAGGTGGACGATCGCGTCGACGCC
This sequence comes from Solirubrobacter sp., assembly GCA_035555675.1. Lineage (GTDB taxonomy): Bacteria > Actinomycetota > Thermoleophilia > Solirubrobacterales > Solirubrobacteraceae > Solirubrobacter. The sequence goes on from DATMGH010000029.1 coordinate 26,585, forward strand.
GTCGACCGCTTCCTGCACCGCGGCGAAGTCGGTCAGGTCGGCGGGGGCGAACGTCTCCGGGGCGGTGACGTCCGGCGGCGCGGTCAGGTCGGACAGCCGCAGCTCCCGCAGGCCGGGTCTGAGCGCGGGGCGCAGCACGGTCCCGATCCGTCCGCGGGCGCCGGTGAGCAGGACGCGTCGTGGCTCCATGGGGCGGGATTTAACGACCTGCGGCCCCGTCGGGGGTCATGACGGGGCCGCAAACCGGGGTTATGAGGGGAGGGGAGTCCGCCGGGGTTGGGTTGGCGGCGGGCTCACTGCCTGTATCGGGCAGCGGTCGCCGGGACTTGAGCGAAAATTTTCGTCCGGCCTGATCGCGTCCGTTCACGGACAAGTTCGGGGGCGTCGATCCAGGTCACGTGGATCGCATTTCGTTGAGTTTGAGCGTGCAGAACGCTGCGGCGGCCACGCTCCCCCGGCGCGATGCGCCGGTCCCACCGCGCCCGGCCGCCGAGCGGCTGGACGGCGACGGCGCCCGCGCCGGTGCGTCGGTCGCGAACCCGTACGACAAGGTGCTCGACGAGCTGCGGGCCGCGGCGTTACGGCGGGACGCGGCGGCGACGCGGACGTCGGACGCGTCGCGGTCGCGCGGCGCGGCCGAGGACGCGGCGCTGCAGCGGCGCGAGCGGGGGGACGGCGAGTAGGCGCGCGTCCTTCGCCGTTTCTTACGCCCGCGCCTGATGCTGGGAGACATGGACAGCATCACCGCAGCGGCGGAGCGCCGGCGCGCGCACGTGCGCGTCGGCGTGGCGGCGACGGCCGCGTTCGTGCTCCTGGTCCTGCTCTTCAGCCGTGGTGGGCCGGCGCGGGCCGGCGAGGCGACGCCGGCGGCCACGCCCAGCGCGCCGCAGTCCGCGGACCCCGGGTACGCGCGGCCGCGCGGCGGGTTCGGGCGGCGTGACCGCGGTGCGAGCCCGTACGGGGGCGGCGGCTTCGACCAGGGCGGAAACGTCGACCCCGACGACGGCGGCGGGTTCGACCCCGGCGGCAGCGTCCCGTCCCTCCCGGACCCGGGCAGCGGCGGCGTCCCGTCCATCCCCGATCCCGGCAGCGGTGCCACGCCGTCGTCTCCCAGCCCGCAAGGCGGCACGCGGTCATGAGCGCCGCCCCGCAAGCCGCGCTCGGCGTGGCGATCGCCCTGCTCGTCCTCGCCGCGTGCGCGCGCGGCGCGATCCTCGCGGACGTCCGTGACCAGCCGGCCCGCCGGCTCGCCGAGCGCTATCTCGAGCCGCTCGGCAACTGGTGCGCGATCGCGGTCGTCGTCTACCTGCTCGCGGTGACCGCGGCGGGCGAGGTGAACGTGCCCCGGATCGGCCTCGGCGTGGCCCTCGGCGTGCTCCTCGCCGCGACGCTCCTGTGGCCGGAGCGCGACGCGGAGCCCGCGGCCGCCGCGCCCGCGGACCCGGACCCGGCGCGCCCCGCGCCGCCGCCCGTGCGCGAGACCGCCGGCACGCTCTGGTCGCGCCCCGCGGGCCGCTGACCCGCCGCCTCCGGGACATCCCGGAGGCGCCCTCCGGGCAATCACGACTGGTGCGGGCCGCGCCCGCCTCCGACAATGGTGGCGATGCACGAGGTCCCGTCCCCGACGACACGTCGCCGCGAAGGCCGCTGGCTCGGCGGCGTCTGCGCGGGCCTGGCCGCCCGCTGGGACGTCCCCGTGGCCGGCGTGCGGGCGGCGTTCGTCCTCGCCACGGCGGTGCTCGGCCTCGGCGTGCTCGTCTACGTCGCCGCCTGGCTGATCCTGCCCGGGGACGCCGACCAGGGTGGGCAGCGCGCGATCGTCCTGCTGGCGCAGGCGTGCGGCGCGCTCGTCGGCCTGACCGCGCTGGCGGGCGCGGGGGCGGCGGCGACGCTGTTCGGGTTCGGCTGGGTCGTGGTCGCGCTGGCGGGCGCGGTCCTGGCCGGCGCGCTGGCGGGCTGGGCGCGGCTCGGCCCGGCCTGGGCGCTGCTGCCGCTCGGCGCGCTCGTGCTGCCGTCCGTCGCGCTGGCGGTCGGCGGGCTGCGGATCGAGCCGAGCACGGCGTCGCGCGTGCTCGCCCCGCGCCGGGTCGCCGACCTCCCGCGCCAGCCGCTGCGCAGCGGCCTCGGGATGCTGACGGTCGACCTGCGCCGCACCGAGCTGCCCGCGCGCGGCACGATCCCCCTGCGCATCGAGGCCGGTGTGCGGCGGACGCTGATCGCGCTCCCGCACGACCGCTGCGTGCACGTGACCCTGACGCGCTCGGAGATGCCGCCGATGCTGCGGGTCGGCGCGGCGCTGTCGCGCGGGCTCGGCGAGTACGGCCGGCTCCAGGCGCCGCAGGCGATGCTGTTCGGTGGCCGCGGGCTCCCGCCCATCGGCGAGGATGGCCCGGTGCTGGCGGTCGACTTCCGCTCCGCGGGCGGCACGCTGGTCGTCCGCGACTATCCGGACGGCGTCGACCCGAGCCTGCAGCCCGACTGGCCCGGCTACCCGATCTCGCTCGAGGTGCGGCCCGACACGGCCGGCGTGCCGCGCGCGGCGGCCAAGCGGCTCGTGCGCGAGTGGCATGCACGGCGCAAGGCGCAGGAACGCGCGAAGCGGCGGATCGACCGCCTGCTGGGGGGACCGTGCACGAAGACGTGACCGCCGACCTGCGGGCGCCCGGCGCGTTCGCCGACCCGGCCGGCCGGCCCGGCGTGTTCGCCGACCCGGCGGGCCGCCTGACCGCGATCGCCGGCGTGCTGCTGCTGGCGGCGCTCGGCCTGGCGCTGGAGGACGTCGGTGCGACCGCGCCGCTCGCGCTCGCCGGGGCGGGCACGGTGCTCGGGCTGTTCGTGCTCGCGCCGCGCGCGCTGGCCGGCGTCCGCCGGCATCCCGTCCTGCTCGCCGGCGCCGTGCTCGCGGTCATGCCCGTGCTGCTGATCGGCGTGTTCGGCTACGTCGGCGACGGCGACACGCGCATGTTGGGGGACCTGCTGTACGCGGCCGCGCAGCTGCTGCCCGCGGCGCTCGTCGCGCTGGCGGCGCTGGGCGGGCTCGTGCTGCTGACCGAGGACCTGCGGGTGCGGCTCGGGCCCGTGGGGCTGACGCCGTGGCAGCGGCTGACCGGCACGGCCGGCGCGCCCGTGCCGACCCCGTGGCGCGCGCTCGCGGGGCTGACGCTGGTCGGTGGCGCGGCCCTGTTCGTGCTGGCGCTGGTGGGCGCGAACGGCGGCAACGCGCTGCTCCTGCTCGTCCTGGCCGCCGGCGGGCTGGCGGTGATCATCACGCCGCTGGTGATCGCGGGCTTCGCCCGCGTCGACCGCGTCCGCGCGGACGACGCCCGCGAGGACGAGCGCCGCCGCGTCGCCGCGCACCTGCACGACTCCGTGCTGCAGACGCTCGCGCTCGTGCAGCGCCAGGCGCACGACCCGGCCGCGGTGGCCCGGCTCGCCCGCCGGCAGGAGCACGAGCTGCGGGCCTGGATGGCGGGCGAGGCCGAGCTCGGCGCCGAGACGCTCGGCGCCGCGCTGCGGGCCGCGGTCGCGGAGGTCGAGGACGACCACGGCGCCGCGGTCGAGCTGACCGTGCTCGGCGACCGCCCCCTCGACCGGGCCGCCGACGCGCTCGCCGCCGCCGCGCGGGAAGCGCTGCGCAACGCCGCCCGCCACGCGCCCGGCAGCCCGATCTTCGTGTTCTGCCAGGCCGGCCCGGACGGCGCCGAGGTGTTCGTCCGCGATGAGGGTCCGGGCTTCGAGCTCGCCGCGGTCCCGACCGAGCGCCGCGGCGTGCGCGATTCGATCATCGGGCGGATGGCCGCCGCCGGCGGCTCGGCGGAGATCGAGTCGCGGGCGGGCGAGGGCACCGAGGTCGCGCTGCGGATCGGGGTCGTGGGATGACGCGGCTGCGGATCGTGATCGTCGATGACCACCACCTGTTCCGCGCAGGCGTGCGGGCGGAGCTGGCGGCGCACCACGACGTCGTGGGGGAGGCCGCGACGCCCGCCCAGGCGCTGGCGGCGATCGCGGCCGCCGAGCCCGACGTCCTGCTGCTCGACGTGCACCTCCCGGAGGGCGGCGGCGTGGCCGTGCTGGAGGCACTCGGCGGCACCGGTCCGCGCGTGCTCGCGCTCTCGGTCTCCGACGCCGCGGAGGACGTCGTCCCGATGATCCGCGCGGGCGCGCTCGGCTACGTGACCAAGACGATCGACACCGACGAGCTGCTGGCCGCGATCGCCACGGTCGCCGGCGGCGACGCGTACTTCTCCCCGCGCCTGGCGGCGTTCGTGCTGCAGGCCTTCTCCGCCCCCGCGCCGGCGCCGGTTCCGGCGGACGACCTCCACTCGCTCACCCCGCGCGAGCGCGAGGTCCTGCACCACCTGGCCCGCGGCTACTCCTACAAGCGGATCGCCGCGCGGCTCGGCATCTCCGACCGCACGGTCGAGTCGCACGTCGGCGCCGTGCTGCGCAAGCTGCAGCTGAGCTCGCGGCACGAGGTGTCGCACTGGGCGGTCTCGCGCGGGCTCGTGGAGCCGGAGCCGGAGCCGTGACCTATTTCTGCACCGCCTGCGCCGCGCGCTGGGACTACGTCGAGATCCGGTACGTCGCGCGCTGCAAGGCCTGCGGCGCGGGCCTCACCTCGACGCTCCCGGCAGCCCCACGCGAATGCGAGGCCGCGGCCTCGCCAACCCGCAGATAGTGGTTGCGGTCGCCAGCGACGAGTGACGGATTTCGTTTGGGATAGCTCAGACTTCGAGGCCGTCTTGATGAACCCTGTGATGCCAAACGGGTCACTAGCGGTCAGTTCAATGGAAGTGTTGCTGAGAACCAGGTTAGGGGACGGCGGCGGGATTGTCGCCGCCCCCTGACGCGGGATTCATGTGTCTCGTGCGTTCCCGGGCCGAGCCGGCTGGTTCGATTGGGTATGCGGGCGGCTGTTGCTCATCCGCGTGGTCTCGCCGGTGCGGGCGTGCGTCGTCGCAACTCGCTGCGGGTAGGTGTTCCAGCTACGCACGGTCTGACTGGCTCTCTGCACGTGGCGATTCAGGTTCCGTTCCTGGGCCACCGTGAGGCTCCTTGGTAGTGGATGTGGACTCCTCTCCTGGTCTACTTATTGACGAAGTTTGAGTGTTGAGTCGTCCATGCATTCCCTAAGCAGGTCAAGCGCGATCAACTCGTTTTGAAGATAAGGCAGCACGGTGGTCTTCGGCTCAAGCGCGAGAAAACGCGGCATCGCCGTCCGCTTCGTGTGCTGCATCGCCTGACCTTTCTTGTCCTTGCGGCTCAACATGCCGAAATGCTCGAGGTACGCGCGAGGAGCGACGCCCACGAAGGATTCGAACGTTACGTGCGAGTTTGCCGGTTGGTCCGGGTCTACTCGTATGGAATCGCTGTGAAGATGCGCAGCGAGACTCTTCGAGTACGGCGCGATGTACACGACACGTTGGATGCCGGCCGCGACGATGTGGCGTGTGCACCCATGACAAGGGAACGTCGTGACGTAGAGGGTGCAATCCGCAACGGGTGCTCCTCTCCGCGCGGCGTCAATCAGAGCTGCCATCTCGGCATGCACAGCGCGGCCGAATTCGATCAACGAGCCGACCCGTGTTCCGCGGATTGCTTCGTAAAGGTCGTCAGACGAAGCTTCCTTGTGGGCGTCTGCGATCCACCCACGTTCCAGGAGACGGTCTCGCAACTCCCCAACCACGCGACGCTTCATGGCATCACTCGTGTCCTCGCCGAAGAGAAAATCCCGAGAGTCATCTGGATCTCCCTCCCAGTACAGGCCTCCGCCGGCGCGCGGAACCTCATTCGTGCCAACTGAGATCACGTCTCCCTGGGGAGTTGCGATCACGGCACCGACCTGTCGTCCCATCTCAGCGGATCGCATCGCCGCCGCCTCCGCGAGGAATATCGCCTGCTCGTCTCGTGTCGGGGTACGAAACGGATGGCCGAACACGATCTCCATTATTCGCGCGAGTTCTTCCTCCATCCGTGGACGATGCTGGGCATCAATGAAGAAGTCGGCTTGGTGGAACGTTTCACGTACGTCCTGGCCGAGTGGACGACCTTCTTCAGCTTCGTCCCGACGGACGAGTCGGTGGGCGCTGTCGAAGTACTCCGTCGGTTGCATCGAGTTTCGGCTCGCGGCGATGTCTTCGGCGAGTTTGCTGACCCTTCGGTCACGCGGAGCGTAAGCCGCGATCAGAATGAATCGTCGACCGTAGATGTTCCGAAGTCGATCGACTTCTCGTGATGCTTTAGGGACCGCAGGATGTAGGCGCACCGTGGGGCTGGCGTCTCAGGATTTCCGGTGCGGCGTTCCCGGCGGTCTTGTATGTCCGAAAGGGCGATCAAGGCCAACGCATCCCCTCTGGCCCACGTTTCGCGAAGCTCGTCGCCCGCGTCCATGTGGGACGCGATGTGTTCATCAAGGGGTCTATCGGGAAGCTCGAGTCCCCAGTCGAGTTCCTTTAGGAGATCCGAGAGCCGGATGATCTCGCTGCTGTAAGCGAAGTCATCGAGGGCTCCCTGAAGCGACTCGCATACGAGCGCCAGATCCGTGCCGACCGCGCCGACGAGCCCAAAGACGATCTCGGGACCCGTGCCGTCCTCGTATTCAGCCACAGGGCACCTATCAAGATCGAGTCGTCACGGTTCCGCGCATGCTACGCCGAGCATCGGACGAAACAACCGCTTCGAGAGCATCAGTGGCTGAACTTTGCGAGATCCGGCTCTCAAGAAATGCAAACCGCGACGAAGATGACGCAAAGTCGTGAGAACATCGAGATCGTTCCGTGTCCGATCGGTGCTGACCTCGTCTAGCGAGTCCGGAACGACGGGAGCCCCCCGCACTGGCAGGGCTTCCGATCGAACGACTTGGCGCTCGGCGCTACTTGATGAAGAGGATCTCCGAGTACTTCGGCAGCGGCCACAGGTCGTCCGGCACGATCCGCTCGAGCTTGTCGGCGACCTCGCGCACCGCGTGCATCGCCGAGTGCACGTCGACCTGCACGTACTTGGCCTCCTCGAGCGGGGAGACGTTCTCCGGGTGGTCGCGATTCGCGGCCTCCAGGGCGAAGATCCGGTCGACGAACTCGTCGACCAGCGCCTGCGACTCCTCGACCAGCTTCGCGATCCCGACCTCCTTCAAGGTCCCGAGCCAGCGCACCGCCGCCGGCAGCAGCATCGTGCGCGCGATCGACGCGGCCGTCTCGGCCTCGATGTTGAGCGTCGACACGTACTGCTCGATCGCGACCTCGTAGCGCGAGTGCAGCTCGCGCTCGCTCAGCACGTCGTAGCGCCCGAACACCTCGACCGTCGACGGCTCGACGTACCAGGGCAGCGCGTCCGGGGACTGGGCGAGGTTCGCGAGCCCGCGGGCCTCGGCCTCGGCGTGCCACTCCGACGAGTAGTTGTCGCCCGAGAACACGATCCGCTTGTTCGCGACCCAGGTCGCCTTGACCACTTCGAGCACGGCCTCCTCGAGCGAGGCGCCGCCGTCGAGCGCGGCCTTGAGCCGGTCCGACAGGTCGTCGATCGCCTCGGCCACGATCGTGTTCAGGACCGTGTTCGGCATCGCCACCGACATCGAGGAGCCGAGCGCGCGGAACTCGAACTTGTTGCCGGTGAACGCGAACGGCGACGTGCGGTTGCGGTCGCCGCCGTGCAGCGGCAGCCGCGGCAGCACGGACGCGCCGAGCGACAGGTACGCCTGCGGCGTGGCCGCGTCGCCGGACCCGGCCTCGATCGCCGAGAACACCTTCTCCAGCTCGGCGCCGAGGAACACGGAGATGATCGCGGGCGGCGCCTCGTTGGCGCCCAGGCGGTGGTCCTGGCCGGCGGCGGCGACCGACGCGCGCAGCAGCTGCTGGTGCTTGTTGACCGCCTGGATGACCGCGGTGCAGAAGAACAGGAACAGCAGGTTCTCGTGCGGCGTGTCGCCCGGGTCGAGCAGGTTGATCCCGGTGTCGGTCCCCATCGACCAGTTGTTGTGCTTGCCGGAGCCGTTGACGCCCGCGAACGGCTTCTCGTGCAGCAGGCAGACGAGCCCGTAGCGGCGCGCCACGTTCTGCATCACCTGCATCGTCAACTGCTGGTGGTCGGAGCCGACGTTGGAGTTCTCGAAGATCGGCGCGACCTCGTACTGGGCCGGTGCGACCTCGTTGTGGCGCGTCTTGATCGGCACGCCGAGCTTGGACAGCTCCTGCTCGGTCTCGAGCATGCACGCGAGCACGCGCTCGGGGATCGACCCGAAGTAGTGGTCGTCGAGCTCCTGCCCCTTCGGCGGCTTGGTGCCGAACAGCGTGCGGCCCGTGATCACGAGGTCGGGACGCTCGAAGAAGTACTGCTCGTCGATCAGGAAGTACTCCTGCTCGGGCCCGACCGTCGTGAACACGTGCTGCGCGGACCCGTCGCTGAGCAGCCCCAGCGCGCGGATCGCCGACCGCGACAGCGCGTCCATCGAGCGCAGCAGCGGGATCTTGTTGTCCAGCGCCTCGCCCGTCCACGACGTGAACGCGGTCGGGATGCACAGCAGCGCGCCGTTCGGGTTCTCGAGGATGAACGCGGGCGAGGAGGGATCCCACGCCGTGTAGCCGCGCGCCTCGAACGTGGAGCGGATGCCGCCGCTCGGGAACGAGGACGCGTCCGGCTCGCCCTGGATCAGCTCCTTGCCGGAGAACTCGGCGATCGCCGTGCCGTCACCGGTCGGGTTGAAGAACGAGTCGTGCTTCTCGGCCGTCGAGTTCGTCAGCGGCTGGAACCAGTGCGTGTAGTGGGTCGCGCCGTGCTCCATCGCCCACTCGCGCATCGCCGAGGCGACGGCGTCCGCGAGCGCGGGCTTGAGCGGCTCGCCCTTGGCGATCGTCGCCTCGAGCTGCCGGAACACCGCCGTCGGCAGCCGCTGGCGCTGGACGGCGACCGAGAAGACGTTCTCGCCGTACAGGTTGGCGTTCGGCTGGGTCAGGTCCGCCTGGCCCAGGGCGCCGCCGTTCGGGCTCCACTGGGCGGCGGCGACGTTGGGCGTACGGGTGCGGGTCGGCATGCGGACGTATTCCTCCTGGGGCGGCTCAAGACAGCGCGCCTTAACCTAGGCGCCCGCGGATCGGGTCTCTTTGTCCACGTGTCCAAATCGAACCCCGGCGGGTTCGACTCACGTGAGTTGCGGCCAGGTGAACGCGAACACGCTCCCGCCGCCGTCGCGGTCGCGCACCCAGATCCGCCCGCCCGCCGCTTCGACCACCTTCTGGGCGATCGCGAGCCCGATGCCGGTGCCCGGGTACTGCTCGGCGGCCGGGGAGCGGGCGAACATGCCGAAGATCCGCTGCGCGTGCGGCCGCGCCACGCCGATCCCGTTGTCGGCCACCTCGAAGCGCCAGTGGTCGCCGTCCGGCACCGCCGAGATCCAGACCGCGGGCGCGACGCCGGGGGCGACGAACTTGACCGCGTTGGCCAGCAGGTTCGTCAGCAGCTGCTCGAACTCGCGCGGGCGCGCCAGCACCACCGGCAGCTCGCCGGCCTCCAGCGTCGCCCCGGCCGCCGCGGTGGGCGCGATCCGGCGGACGAGCTCGGCGCAGTCGACCCGCTCGAACGCCCGGCCGGAATGTCCCACGCGCGCGTACGCGAGCAGGTCGTCGAGCAGCAGGTGCATGCGCCCGCCCCCCTCGCGCGCGTGCGTGAGCAGCTCGGCGGCGCCCGCCGGCAGCTGGTCGCCGTAGCGGGACTCCAGCAGCGCCAGGAACCCGGAGACCGCGGTCAGCGACTGCCGCAGGTCGTGCGAGACGACCGACGCGAACCGCTCCAGCTCGGCGTTGGAGCGCTCGAGCTCGGCCGCGCGCTGCAGCGAGCGCGTGCGCGCCTCGTAGAGGTCGGTGACGTCCATCGCCGACAGGTACACGAGCGGCTCCGGACCGTCCGCGACCGCCGCGCTGCAGCGGAAGAAGCGGTACGACCCGTCCTTGCAGCGCGCCCGCGCCTCGACCTGCAGGCTCTCGCCGCGCGGCGTGTGCTCGAGCCGCTGCGCGAACGCGAGCACGTGCGCCCGGTCCTCCGGGTGCATGAACTCGGCGTACGGCACCGCGTAGAGCTCGGCCGGCGACCAGCCGGTCGTGCGCTCCCAGGCCGCGTTGACCCAACGCAGGTAGCCGCGCGCGTCGGCGGCGCCCAGGAGATCCTGGGACAGCGCGAAGAGACGCTCGGCGTGGGCGGCTTCGGCGCCGCCGGGCAGCGGCGCTGGTGGCGGTATGGACAAGGGTCTGACCGCGCGATCCTTCCAGTCGCGGTGGCGATCAGCAACCCCAAGGGCCCGGCGGGGAACCACGGATCGGATCTTCCCCGCCGAACCCTTACAGTGCGCCGCGTGCTTCGTCGCTCGGGACTCCGAATGCGGGTGCTGGCGGCGGCCGGCCTGATCGCCGCGGTCGCGCTGCTGACGTTCAGCTTCCTGATCGGCGGCCTGCAGAGCCAGAGCCGGTCGGCGACCAAGGCGCGCGCCGCCAACGACGCGGTCACGCAGGCCGGCGTGGTCGAGCGGCTCGCGCTCGAGCTTTCGTCGGGTGACGAGCGGGCACGCGCCGAGTTACCCGCCGCCGGCGAGAAATTGCTGGCGCTGCAGAAGACCGACGCGGACCGGGCCCGGGTGCGCGAGCTCAACCGCGAGGCGGCCGCGCTCGGCGGCCCCGACGCCGAACGGCGCCTGACGACGTTCCGCACGCACCTGGCGAGCTTCGCCGCCTCCGAGCGCGCCGAGCAGCTGCACCTGCGCGCGGAGAGCACGCGCCTGCGCGAGCACACGACGCTGATCGCGCTCAGTGGGCTCGCGATCCTGCTGGTGCTGATCGTGCTGATCGCGTTCGGCGCCGTGCGGGCGATCGTCGGGCCGGTCAACCGGCTGCAGCGGTTCGCGCGCGAGCTCGGCGCCGGGCACTTCGACATCCGCCTGCCGGAGGGCGGGCCGCCCGAGCTCGCCGAGCTCACGCACGCGTTCAACCTCAGCGCCGAGAACCTCCAGCGCTCGACCGACCGCCACCTGGCCGAGCTGGACGCCGTGTTCCGGGACTCGCCGCTCGGGATCGCGTTCCTCGACCTCGAGCTGCGCTTCCTGCGCGTCAACGAAGCGCTCGCGCGCATGAACCAGGTGCCCGCCGACGAGCATCTCGGCCGCACGGTCGGCGACGTCACCGGCCAGTACGACATCGAGCGCGCGCTGCGGCGCGTGGTCGCGACCGGCGAGCCGCTGCTCGACGTCGACGTCGCGCTCCACGGCCGCCGCTTCGAGGCCACGTACTTCGCGGTCCGCGACGACCGCGGCGAGCTGCTCGCGGTCGGCAAGGCGATGACCGACGTGACCGCGCGCCGGCGCGCCGAAGCGGGGCGCGAGCGGCTGCAGGACGCCACGGCCGCGCTGGCCGGCGCCGTGACGGTCGCCGACGTCGCCGCGGTCGCGAGCGACCAGGCGCGGCGCGCGCTGGTCGCCGACGGCGCGGTCCTGTTCACGCTCGACCCCGACCTGCGCGTGCTGCGCGTGGTCGGCGGCGAGCGGATCCCGCTGCACGCGCCGGTGCCCGCCACCGAGGCCGCGCGCACCGGGCGCGCGCTGTTCGTGAGCGACGATCTGCGCGAGCGCTACCCGGGCCTGGAGGGCGATCCGCGCGCGTACGCCGCGCTGCCGCTGATCGCGTACGGGCGCACGCTCGGCGTGCTCTCGGTGCGTTTCTCCCGCCCGCTGACGTTCGGCGCCGACGAGCGCGGGCTGCTGACCGCGCTCGCGGCGCAGGCGGCGATCGCGCTCGCGCGCGCCCAGCTCTACGAGCGCGAGCACACGGTCTCGCAGACGCTCCAGGCCTCGCTGCTGCCGCGCGAGCTGCCGGTGATCGCGGGCCTGGACCTCGCGGCGCGGCTGGAGTCCGGCGCCCGCGGCGTCGACGTCGGCGGCGACTTCTACGACGCGTTCGCGCTCCCGGACGGCGCGTGGGGCGTGGCGATCGGCGACGTCTGCGGCAAGGGCGTCGACGCGGCCGCACTGACCGCGCTCGCGCGCCACACCGTGCGGGCCGCCGCGCACGCGCACCGCTCGCCCGCCGCCGTGCTGGAGATGCTCAACCGGGCCGTGCTCGACGACAACCGCGCCGGCCAGTTCCTGACCGCGATCTTCGCTCGCCTGGAGCCGCGCGACGGCGGCTTCCGGCTCGTCGCCGCGTGCGGCGGGCACCCGCCGCCGGTCGTGATCGACGCGCACGGGGCGCGCCGGGCGCTCGACTGCACGGGGACGCTGCTCGGCGTCGTCCCGGACCCGGAGATCGCCGACACCCGGCTGGACCTCGAGCCCGGCGACACGCTGCTGCTCTACACCGACGGGCTGACCGAGGCGACCGCGCCCGCGCACACGCTGACCACCCCGGAGGTGGCGGCGCTGCTCGGCCAGGCGCGCGGCGAGACGGCCGCCCAGACGGCGCAGGCGTGCCTCGCGCGAGCGCTGGCCGCGGCCGGCGGCACGGGACGCGACGACGTCGCCGTGCTCGTCGTCCAGGTGCTGGAGCCGGCGCTCGACCGCAGGGAGAACTCACCCCAGGGAATCTTCGACACGGGGACAATGTCGTGACCTGACCCGCGCTCAAGACTCCTCGGCGATGCTGTTTGACCGAGGAGGACTGATGCGCAGGACCCGTTGGGCCGCCGGTGCGGGGGCCGGCCTGGTCGCACTATTGGCGCTGCCCGCCGCGGCGTTCGCCGATGGCGGCACGATGGACCTCTACACCGCGGGCAAGCTCCCGCAGGCGGTCGGCATCAACTCGATCTGGGTGCTGGTCGCCGGCATCCTGGTCATGTTCATGCAGGCCGGCTTCGCGTTCCTGGAGATCGGCTTCTCGCGCGGCAAGAACGCCGGCACGGTGATCGCCAAGATCCTGGTCAACTTCTCGATCTGCGCGATCTGCTTCTGGGCCGTCGGCTTCGCGTTCGCGTTCGGCGACGGCGGCTGGTTCATCGGCACGTCCGGCTTCTTCCTGGCCGGCGCGGACGCCAGCTCGCACTTCTCCGTGATCGACGTCGCGGACGGGTCGGTCACGCTCGAGACACTGTGGTTCTTCCAGTTCGTGTTCGCCGCGGTCTCGCTGGCGATCGTCTGGGGCACGACGCTCGAGCGCACGAAGTTCGGCGTCTACGTGATCTACGGGATCGTGTTCTCGGCGCTCATCTACCCGATCGGCGCGCACTGGATCTGGGGCGGCGGCTGGATCGCCGAGACGTTGTCGGTGCAGGACTTCGCCGGCTCGACCGTGGTCCACCTGATCGGTGCGACCGGGGCGTTCGCGGCGCTGCTGCTGCTCGGCGCTCGGCGCGGGAAGTACGGGGCGGACGGCAGGCCGCGGGCGATCCCGGGGCACAACATGCCGCTGTTCGGGCTCGGCGTGCTGATCCTGTGGCTGGGCTGGTTCGGCTTCAACCCGGGCTCCGGGCTGAACGCGCTCGACGGGCGCTTCCCGGAGATCGCGATGGTCACGAACCTGTCGGCCGCCGCGGGCGTGCTGACCGCCGTCGGGATCATGTACGCCAAGACGCGCAAGATCGACATCGGCATGGCGGGCAACGGCGCGATCGCCGCGCTGGTCGGCATCACCGCCCCGTCCGGCTACGTCGAGCTGTGGGCGGCGCCGATCATCGGCGCGGTCGCCGGCGCGGTCGTGGTCTTCGGCGTGCTGGCGATCGACAAGCGGATCGACGATCCGGTCGGTGCGCTGTCCGCGCACGGCTTGGCGGGCATCTGGGGCACGCTGGCGTGCGGCCTGTTCACGTCGCCGCGCCTGGCGGAGTTCAACGGCGTCGGCGAGGCCGGCCTGTTCTACACCGGCTCGTTCAAGCAGCTCGGCGGCCAGCTGGTCGGCGTGCTGGCGGCGTTCACGTTCGTGTTCCTGGCCTCCTACGCGACGTTCTGGGCGATCAAGAAGACCTACGGGCTGCGCGTCACGGCCGAGGAAGAGGACGCCGGACTGGACATTTCCGAGCACGGCATGTACGGGTATCCGGAGCAGTTCATCCCGGCTCCGGAGCTGGTCGGGTACGCACCGGGCGCCACGCCGGTCGTTCCCGGGCGCACGCCGGCGGCCACGACCCGTGAGGTTCCCGCATGAAGAAGATCGAGGCGTTCATCCGGCACGAGGCGTTCGAGCCGATCCGGATGGAGCTGCTCGAGCTCGGCTTCCCGTCCCTGTCGATCTCCGAGGTCAAGGGGTCCGGACGTCAGAAAGGCATCACCGAACGCTACCGCGGCGCGGAGCTGACCAACTGGCTGCGGCCGAAGGTCAAGCTCGAGTGCGTGGTCGCGACGGCGGACGTGCAGACGGTCGTCGAAGCGATCCTCAAGCACGCGCGCACCGGCTCGATCGGGGACGGCAAGGTGTTCGTCCTGCCGGTCGAGGAGGCGTACCGGATCCGCACCGGCGAGTCCGGCGAGGAGACCCTGCAGGCTCACCCCGGCATCGCCGCCACACAGGCGGCGGGGTAGCGACCGTGGCGCGGGGCGGCCGATCCGGCCGCTCCGCGTGGATGAAGGAGGCGGATTGAACGTGGCGATGGTGGTCGGGCCGGAGGACCGCGGCCCGGCGCGGCTTCGGGCCGTGCACCTGCGGATGGTCGACGCGGTGCTGAGCGGCGACGGGCTCGAGGGCGTGGCGGCGCTGGCCGCGGGCGAGACGGGCGGCGTGGTCGCGATCGTCGTGCCGCGGCTGGGCGCGGCGGCCGCGTCCGGGCCGATCGAGGATCTCGCCGGGCTGCGGCGCTACGTCGGCGAGCGGGCGCGGGGACGCGCCGTCGCGGTGCCGCCGGGCGTGGTCGCGGAGGTCCCGATCGCGTCCGGGGACGAGCCGCTCGGCGCGGTGCTGCTGCTCGGCGGCGCCTCGACACCCGAGGCGCTGGAGTTCCTGCACGTGGCCGCGGTCGCCTGCCTGACGGAGGTGGCGGTCGAGGAGGCGCGGCTGGAGGTCGAGCAGAACCTGCGCGGGTCGTTCCTGGAGGAGCTGCGCGGGCGCGACGACCTGGAGGCCGACGACGTGCTCCGGCGGGGCGCGCGGCTCGGGTGCGACCTGTCGCGCGGTGCGGTCGCGCTGTGCGCGGAGCTGTCGTCGGACCGGCCGCGGCACGTGGTGGCGACGATCGCGGGGGAGCACCCGGGCGCGCTGGCCCAGCACATGGACGGCGGCAGCGGGTCGGGGCGGGTCTACGCGCTGCTGCCGGGCGAGGACGCCGGCGCCACGCTGGCGGCCGCGCGGCGGGTCGCGGCGCGGCTGCAGCGGCACGGGACGGTCGGCGTGTCGTCGTTCTACGCCGACGTGGGGGACCTGGGGCGGGCGATCCAGGAGGCCGAGCTGGTGCTGGACGTGCTCAAGCGCTCCGACGTGCCGATCGACGAGGACATCGGGACCGGGACCTACCGGCTGCTGTTCCGGGTGCTGGCGTCGCACCCCGAGGAGGTGCGGTCGTTCTACGAGGACACGGTCGCGCCGCTGGTGGCCTACGACGCGCAGTACTCGACGGACCTGGTCGGGACGCTGTCGGCGTACCTGGAGCGCAACTGCAACATGAACGCGACCGCGGCGGCGATCTACGCGCACCGGCACACCGTGGCGTACCGGCTGGAGCGGGTGAAGGAGCTCACCGGGCTGGACCCGCTGCTGTCGGAGGACCGCGAGCGGCTGGGGCTCGGGCTGAAGGCGTACCGGATCATCGCGCCGCGGTTGCAGCGCTGACCGCATCGCCGCGCGTCATCCTGGGTTGGATGCCCTGGATGACGCGTGGATGGATGGCGGTGGGGGTCGCGGCGCTGGCGCTGCTCGCGGCCTCGAACATCGAAGGCACCGACCTGGGCGACTTCCTGCTGGGCACGGCGGGCGACGACCAGGTGCTGGCCAAGGGCGGCGACGACGTCGTGTACGGGCTCGGCGGGGCGGACCGGATCGACGGCGGGCCGGGGAACGACCGGCTGCAGGGCGACGGCGTGTGCCCGCCGGAGGCGGTGCGGCCCGACCAGTGCTCGGACCGCGACGACCGGTCCGGCGGCGACGACGTCCTGCGCGGCGGCGAGGGCGACGACGTCCTCCTCGGCGGGCGCGGCAACGACTTCCTGGACGGCGGGCCGGGCATGGACTCGCTCTCCGGCGACGCCGGCAACGACCGCATCATCGGGGGCGACGGGGACGACGAGATCGACGGCGGGACGGGGCTCGACCGGATCAGCGGGGGCGCGGGGGACGACTGGATCGCCACCGGGCCCGGCAGCGACGTGATCGACGCCGGCCCGGGCAACGACCTGATCGCGACCGAGAGCGGGAACGACCGGATCGACGGCGGCCCGGGGAACGACCAGATCAGCTCCGGGTCGGGCGACGACGTCGTCAAGGGCGGCAGCGGCAACGACCTGATCGAGACCGGGCCGGGCAACGACCGCATCGACCCGGGGCCTGGCCGCGACGTCGTCCGCGCCGGCTCGGGGCGGGACACGATCGACGCGCGCGACGGCCAGCGGGACACGATCGACTGCGGCCCGGGCCGCGACACGGTGCGCGCCGACCGCATCGACCGGCTGCGCAACTGCGAGCGCGTGCGCTACCGCTGACGCGCCGGCGCGTCGCCGCGCACGACCTCGCCGTCCGCCCCCACCCGGGCGGGGACGGGCGTGTCGGCGATCGTCACGGTGAACGTGCCCGCCGCGCGGCCGCCGGCGGCCGCGCGCGCCTTGCCGGTCAGCCCCGGCGCCACGCGGTAGCCGAGCGTGAACCGGCCCGCGCGGCTGGCGACCAGCTTCCAGACGAGCTCGCGCGACTCGCCCGGCCCGAGCCGGCCCGCCGACCACGTGTTGACCGACGCGACGTCGCCGCCGCGCGGCCCCTCGGCGAGCACCCAGATCGGCCGCGCGGAGTCGGCCAGCCGCGGATCGCGCGTTCCTTGCCCGAACGCGACCGCCGCGTTGCCCGGCCGCGGGCGCGTCTCCACGGTCACCGCGACGTTGTCGAGCGTCCGCCGGTCGGCGTTGCGCACGCGCACGCGCAGCTCGACCGGCTCGGCGATGTGCTGCCGGTGCGGGAAGACGGCGTCGACCACTTCGACCTTGAAGGTCCCGGCCGGCTCGTCCGCGTCCTGGCGCTGCCCGCCGCAGGCCGCGAGCAGCGGGACGACCACGAGCAACGCGAGCCGGCGCATCGCCGCGCAACGTACCACCCGATCCGCGACACTTCCGCACCGTGCCCAGCCTCCCGGTGCCGGAGGGCCTGATCCGCGACGGGATCGCGCTGCGCCGCCTGCGCCCGCGTGACGCCGCCCCGTTCGCCGCCGCGTTCCGGGACGACCCCGAGCTGGGCGTCCTGCTCGGTGCCGAGGAGGACCCGACGGAGAGCCGCGTCCGGCGGTTCATCGCCCGCCAGCCCAGCCTGCGCGCCCGCGGCGAGTTCCTCGGCCTCGCGGTCACCGACCACACGCGCAAGCCGTTCCTCGGCCACGTGATGCTGCACACGATCGCCTGGCGCCACAAGCGCGCCGAGCTCGGCTACTGGCTCGTCCCGCAGGCCCGCGGCCGCCAGGTCGCCACCCGGGCGGTCGGCCTGCTGGTGGACTGGGCGTTCGAGGAGCTCGACCTGGAGCGGCTGGAGATCACGCTGCTGCCCGACAACGGCCCGGCCCGCGCGCTGGCGGCCACGCTCGGCTTCCGCGCCGAGGGCACGATGATCGCCCGCAACCTCGAGCGCGGACGCCGCGTGGACGTCATGTTGCTGGCCCGATTGCGGCCCTGATCCCATAACCTTCGCGGCCTCGCGGGGCCGTCACACAGAGGAGAGTCTTGGTTCGCAGCGCAGCCGATCGCGTCTACCTGCCGGCAAAGGGATTGCTGGAGGAAGTCGGCGACATGATGATCCTGACGGGGAAGACGATCGTCTCCGCGCTGCGGCCTCCCTACCCGTACGGCGGCGAGTTCGTCCAGCAGTTCCTGTTCGCGCTGCGCCTGTGCTGGTTCCCGCTGATGATCTCGACGATCGCGTTCGGGTACGCGGCGCCCGGCCTGCAGGCCTCCAACTTCCTCACACTGTTCGGCGCCAACGACCGCCTCGGCGGCTTCTTCGTGCTGGCCTCCATCCGCGAGTTCGCCCCGTTCGTGACCGCGATCGTGCTCGCCGGCGTCGCCGGCACCGCGATCACCGCGGACCTCGGCGCGCGCAAGATCCGCGAGGAGCTCGACGCGCTGCAGGTGCTCGGCGTCGACCCGGTCAAGAACCTGGTCGTGCCGCGCTTTCTGGCGCTGATGCTCGTGACCGGCATGTTCGACGTCTTCGCGGTGCTGTTCGGCATCGCCGGCGGCCTCGTCGCCAACGCCGTCAACCACCAGCCGGTCGGCCCGTTCTTCGCGAACCTGCTCACCAACGCGTCGATCCCGGACCTCTGGGGCAGCGTCCTGAAGTGCACGCTGTTCGGCGCGATCATCGCGGTCGTCTGCTGCTACAAGGGCATGACGGCGTCCGGCGGCGCGGCGGGCGTCGGCCGCGCGGTCAACCAGGCCGTGGTCATCAGCACGCTCGGCGTCTTCGCGTTCAACTACGTGTTCACGCAGACGCTCCTGGCCACCCACCCCGAGATCCTCAACCTCAAATGACGATCGCTCGGGAGTGGCTGGCGTCGACGGGCGAGATCGTCCGCTTCTGCGCGCGCGTCGTCGGCGAGGTCGCGACCGCCAAGGTCTTCAGGTACTTCGGCGAGGCGCTGCGCCAGGCCGGGGTGCTGATCCTGTCCAGCACGCTCGTGATCTGGGGCCTGACGTTCATCATCGGCCTCCAGTGCGGCATCGAGGCCGCGTACTTCAACCGCTCCACGGGCGCTCCCGCGTACGCCGGCGTCTTCGCCGCCTGGTGTGACCTGCGCGAGCTGATCCCGTACGCGTTCGGCTACATGATGGCCGCGAAGGTCGGCACCGGGATCGTCGCCGAGCTCGGCAGCATGCGGATCTCCGACGAGATCGACGCGCTCGAGGTGATGGGCATCAGCTCGCTGACGTTCCTGTGCGCGACGCGCCTGATCGCCTCCTGGCTCGTGCTCCCGTTCGTCTACGTGGCGGGCATCGGCGCCGGGTTCCTGGCCTCCTACATCGCCGTCGTCGACCAGATCGGGGAGGTCTCCAGCGGCGGCTACAACCTGATCTTCTGGATGTTCCAGAACCCGCCGGACCTGTTATTCAGCCTGATCAAGGCGATGGTGATGGCGACCGTGATCGTGCTGGTCGGCTGCTACTACGGCTACACGGCGAGCGGCGGCCCGGTCGGCGTCGGCACCGCGACCGCGAAGTCGATGGTCCTCAACATCGTGCTGGTCCACCTGATCGGCATGCTCGGCACCCAGGTGTTCTGGGGCGCGAACCCGCGAGCGCCCATCGGAGGCTGAGATGAGCCAAGCCGCGCCCGCCATCGAGTTCGTCGACGTCCACAAGGCGTTCGGCCGCAACCAGATCCTGCGCGGCCTCAACATGACCATCCCCGAGGACAAGATCTCGATGATCCTCGGCCCGTCGGGCACCGGGAAGTCGGTCTGCATCAAGCACATGGTCGGCCTGCTGTACCCGGACGAGGGCGACGTGCTGGTGCACGGCCAGTCGGTCCCCGCGATGGCCGACGAGCAGCTGTTCGAGATGCGCAAGAAGTTCGGCGTGCTCTTCCAGGACGGCGCGCTGTTCGGCTCGATGAACCTGTGGGACAACGTCGCGTTCCCGCTGCGCCAGCACACCGACAAGAGCGAGGAGGAGATCGGCGAGATCGTCAACCGGCGCCTGCGCGAAGTCGGCCTGGAGGGCTCGGCGGACAAGATGCCCAACGAGCTCTCCGGCGGGATGCGCAAGCGCGCCGGGTTCGCTCGCGCGCTGGTGCTGGACCCCGACATCGTGCTCTTCGACGAGCCCGACTCGGGCCTGGATCCGGTCCGCACCGCGCTGCTGTGCGAGCTGATCCAGGAGATCCACGCCGAGAACGGCGGTGCCTACGTGGTGATCACGCACGACATCATGTCGGCCAAGCGGGTCGCCGAGTACATCGCGGTGCTGTGGAAGGGCCGGATCGTCGAGTCGGGACCCGCGGAGGCGCTGTTCGACTCCGACAACCAGTTCGTCCGCCAGTTCCTGTCCGGCGCCTCGCACGGCCCGCTGGGCATGGAGTAGGCGCTTGTCGCTCGCCCGCACCCTGGTCCTCGCAGGCGTGGCGCTGGTCGCGGCGTTCGCGCTGTACCTGTTCGTCCTGCGCGGGGGCGGGCACGAGTACACGCTGATCTTCCAGAACGCCGGCCAGCTGGTGAAGGGCGACAACGTGCAGATCGGCGGCCGCGCGGTCGGCTCCGTGCGCGGGATCGAGCTGACCTCCGACAACCAGGCGGCGATCAGGATCGCGGTCGACGAGCCGTACGCGCCGCTGCGCGAAGGCACGCAGGCGGTGATCCGGCTGACGTCGCTGTCGGGCATCGCCAACCGCTACGTCGCGCTCACGCCGGGCCCGGACCCGCGCCGGACGCTGGCGGACGGCACGACGCTCGGCACCACGGACACGACGACCGCGGTCGACCTCGACCAGCTGTTCGACACGCTCGACCCGAAGGCGCGCCGCGACCTGTCCGGGATCATCAAGGGCTTCAGCACGCAGCTGCACGGCAAGGGCGAGCAGGCCGCGCAGGCGACCGAGTACTTCAACCCGCTGCTGTCGAGCGGGCGCCGGTTCGCGACCGAGGCGACCGCGGACGAGGACGCGCTGACGCGCTTCATCGTCTCCTCGTCGCGCACGGCGGGCGCGGTCGCCGAGCGCCGCGACGACCTCGCCGACCTGGTGACCAACGCGAACGCCACGACGGCGTCGATCGCGGCCGAGAACCGGGCGCTCGACGAAGCGCTGGCGCTGCTGCCGACCACGCTCAAGCGCGGCAACTCGACGTTGGTGAACCTGCGCGCGACGCTCGACGACCTCGACCCGCTGGTCGCGGAGTCGATCCCCGCGACCAAGAAGCTGGCGCCGTTCCTGCGCGAGCTGCGCCCGCTGGTGCGCGACGCCAAGCCGGTGGTCAAGGATCTCAGCACCGCGATCCGGCGGCCGGGCGCCGACAACGACCTGGTCGAGGCGACGCGCAGGCTGCCCGGCTTCCAGCGCGTCGCGAGCCCGGCGTTCAAGAGCGGCACGGGCGCGCTGCAGAAGGGCGAGCCGGTGCTCGAGTTCATCCGCCCGTACTTCCCCGAGCTCGTCAACTGGTTCCGCGACTTCGGCGTCGGCGCCGCCAACTACGACGCCAACGGGCACTACGCGCGCATCCAGCCGATCTTCAACGCGTTCCAGCTGCACGAGCTGCCGGCCGGCCCGGCACAGCTCGTGCCGCTGCCGGTCGCCCAGCGACTGGACGGCCTGCAGACCGGCATCCTGCGCCGCTGCCCGGGGTCCGCCAGCCAGCCGGCGGCCGACGGCTCGGCGCCGTGGCGCGACGCCGGCGGCAACCTCGACTGCGATCCGACGCAGGTGGTCGTCGGGCCGTGACGCGCAAGCTCGTCCCCGTCCTGCTGGCGCTCGCGGTGATCGCGGTGGCGGTCGTCGTGCTGGTTGCGCGCGAGGAGGAGCACGGCTACCGGGTGCGCGCGATCTTCGACAACGCCGGGTTCGTGATCGAAGGCGAAGACGTGAAGATCGCGGGCGTGAAGGTCGGCAAGGTCGCGGCGCTGGACGTGACCAAGGACTTCAAGGCCGCGGTGGTGCTGGACATCACCGACCCCGGCTACCAGGACTTCCGCCGCGACGCGAGCTGCATCGTGCGCCCGCAGAACCTGATCGGCGAGCGCTTCGTCGAGTGCACGCCGACGCAGCCGCGCTCGGCCGGCACCGAGCCGCCTCCGCCGCTGCGGGAAGTCAACGGCGAGCGGCAGCTGCCGGTCCAGAACACGATGCAGACGGTCGACATCGACCTGATCGGCGACACGATGCGCGAGCCCGAGCGCGAGCGGCTGTCGCTGATCCTGAACGAGCTCGGCACGGGCCTGGCGGGCCGCGGGCGCGACCTCAACGAGGTCATCCGCCGCGCCAACCCGGCGCTGCAGCAGACCAACCAGGTGCTGGCGATCCTGGCCGAGCAGAACACCGCGCTCGAGCAGCTGGCGGTCAACGGGGACCGCATCCTCGCGCCGCTCGCGCGCGACCGCGCGCAGGTGGCGGGGGCGATCCGCAACTCGAGCGAGGTGGCGAAGGCGACCGCGGAGAAGCGCGAGGCGCTGGCCGCGGACCTCCAGACGCTGCCGGCGTTCCTGGACGAGCTCAAGCCGACGATGGTGCGGCTCGGGACGCTCGCGGACGCGTCGACGCCGGTGTTCACCGACCTCGGCGCCAACGCCCAGGCGATCAACGACCTGGTGCGCCGGCTGGGCCCGTTCTCGAAGGCGTCGATCCCGGCGGTCGAGTCGCTCGGCGAAGCGGCCAAGAGCGGGACGCAGGCGGTGACCGACGCACGGCCGGTGATCGCGGACCTGCGCGCGCTGGCGCGCTCGCTGCGGCCGGTCAGCCTGACGCTGCGCCAGGTGCTCGAGTCCTTCCGGGACACGGGCGGCATCGAGCGCGCGATGGACTACATCTTCTACCAAGTGGCCGCGATCAACGGGTTCGACTCGGTCGGCCACTACCTGCGCGCGGCGCTGCTGGTCAACCAGTGCGCGACGTACGCGGTCACGCCCGTCCCGGGCTGCTCGGCGAAGTTCCCGGAGCAGCGCGCGTCGGCGTCCGCGTCGCGCACGCTCACCAGCGCCATCGACGCCGCCGGCGACGACCCCGTCCTGCGCGCGACCGCGCTCGCGCTGGCCAAGGCGCTGGGCAAGGCGGTCGAGAAGGCGCAGAAGGAGACGCGGACGGCGAAGACGCCGACCGCGACGGGGCGCGCGGAGGAGCCGAAGCCGCCGGCGCCCGCCGCCACGCCGGACGCCGTCGCCACGGTCGCGCCGACGACCGCGGCCGCGCCCACGCCGGCCGCGACGCCGCTCGCGGTCCCGACGGAGACGGCCGCGGTGCCGACCGCCACGCCGGCGCCGTCCGCCGACCCCGCCGACGCGCTGCTCGACTACCTGTTCGGAGGCGACGGCGGATGAGGGGCCGCGGCTCGAGCATCGCGTCCAACCCGGTCCTGATCGGCGCGGCGACGATCCTGGTCGTGCTGGTCGCCGTCTTCTTGGCGTACAACGCGAACCGGGGCCTCCCGTTCGTCCCGACCTACAAGCTCGACGCCGAGCTGCCGTCGGCGGCGCAGCTGGTCGTCGGCAACGACGTCAAGATCGGCGGCACGCGCGTCGGCGCGGTCAGCACGATCAAGCCGCGCACGCTCGCCGACGGGCGCGTGATCGCGGTCGTCGGGCTCTCGCTGGACAAGGACGCCGGCCCGCTGCCGGTGGACTCGACGCTGCTGGTCCGCCCGCGCTCGGCGCTCGGCCTCAAGTACGTCGAGATCACGCGCGGGCGCTCGGCGCGGACGTACGGGGACGGGGACACGATCCGGCTCGCGCAGGCCAAGACGCCGGTCGAGCTCGACGAGTTCCTGAACATGTTCGACGAGCCGACGCGCGCGGCGTCGCAGGCCAACCTGCAGGGCTTCGGCACCGCGTTCGCGGGCCGCGGCGAGTCGATCAACACCGCGATCGGCGCGTTCCGTCCGCTGCTGCGCGACCTGGAGCCGGTCATGCGGAACCTGTCGGCGCCGGAGACCGGGCTCGGGCGCTTCGTACGCTCGGTCAGCGCCACGGCGGCGATCGTCGCGCCCGCCGCGGAGACGCAGGCGTCGCTGTTCCGCAACCTGGACGCGACGATGGGCGGGCTGCGCGAGGTGGCGCGGCCCTACATCCAGGACTCGATCACCGGCGGCAAGCCGGCGCTCGACGCCGGGATCGAGAACCTGCCGCTGCAGCGCCCGTTCCTGGCCAACACCGAAGCGCTGATGCGCGAGCTGCAGCCGGGCGCCAAGGCGCTTGGGACGACCGCGCCGGAGCTGTCGGCGGCGCTGCAGGCCGGCATCGAGGTGCTGCCCAAGACGCCGCCGTTCAACCGCCGGCTGGACTCGCTGCTGCAGGAGGTCAAGCGGTTCTCCGACGATCCGCTGGTGCGGCGCGGGGTCCAGAACACGACCGAGCTGGTGGACACGGTGCGGCCGACGCTCGACTACCTGGCCCCGGCGCAGACCGTCTGCAACTACCTGACGCTGTGGTTCCGCAACATCGGCTCGCTGCTCAGCGAGGGCGACCGCAACGGCACCTGGCAGCGGTTCATCATCGTCACCACGCCGCAGGGCCCCAACAACGAGGGCGGCCCGGCCTCGGCGCCGGCGAACGGGCCGACCGAGGCCAACCACCTGCACACCAACCCGTACCCGAACACGGCCGCGCCCGGGCAGCCGCGCGAGTGCGAGGCGGGCAACGAGCCGTTCCTGCGCGGGCGCACGATCACGTCCAACCCGCCGGGCACGCAGCAGGCGCGGACGGAGGGCTACAAGAAGTGATGGCTCGGCGCTCCAACGTCTTCGTCGGCGCGGTCGCGCTGGTGGTCGCCGCGGTCATCGTGTTCTTCGGCTTCACGAAGCACGTCCCGTTCACGCACGGCTACATCCTCAAGGCGCAGTTCGAGTCCGCGAACTCGATCCGGCCCAACTCGCCCGTGCGGATCGCCGGCGTCGACGTCGGCAAGGTCAAGTCGATCTCCGGGGTCGAGGGGTCAAACGCCGCGCTGCTGACGCTGGAGCTCTCCGACGACGCGCTGCCGATCCACCGCAACGCGACGGCCAAGATCCGCCCGCGGATCTTCCTCGAGGGCAACTTCTTCGTCGACCTCAAGCCGGGCACGCCGGGCTCGCCGCAGCTGCACTCCGGCGACACGCTGAAGGTCACGCAGACCGCGACGCCGGTTCAGCTCGACCAGATCCTCACGTCGCTGCAGAGCGACTCGCGCGAGGACATCCAGCAGCTGCTGGAGGGACTGAACGCGTCGATGAGCTCGGCCAAGTCCTTCAACCGCGCGCTCGACGACATCCCCGCCGCCGAGCGCTCGACCGCGCAGGTGCTCGAAGGGCTGCTCGGCACCGAGCCGTCGCGCGACCTGGTGCGGCTGATCCGCGGCGGCGCCAACACCGCCGACGAGCTGGGCCGCTACGAGAACCAGCTCAAGGACCTGATCACGAACCTCAACCGCACGACCGCGACGTTCGCGAGCGAGTCGGCGAACCTGCGCGCGTCCGTGCGCGAGCTGGCGCCGACGCTGAGCGCGGCCAACGCGGCGTTCGCGTCGCTGAACGCCGCGTTCCCGCCGACGCGCGCGTTCGCGACCGAGATCCTCCCCGGGGTGCGGGAGACGCCGGCCACGATCGACGCCGCGTTCCCGTGGATCGAGCAGGCGCGCGGGCTCGTGCAGCCGGACGAGCTGGGCGGCCTGGCCTCCGAGCTGGCGCCGGCCAGCGCCGACCTGGCGCGGCTGCTGGACCGCGCGATGACGTTGCTGCCGCAGACCGACCTGGCGGCCAAGTGCGTGCGCGACGTCGTCCTGCCGGCCGGCGACCTGGTGATCGACGACGAGTTCAGCACCGGCGTGGAGAACTACAAGGAGTTCTTCTACACGCTGGTCGGGATCGCCGGCGAGGGCCAGAACTTCGACGGCAACGGCATGTACGTGCGCTTCCAGACCGGCGGCGGGTCGCAGACGGTGTCGCTCGGCTCCAAGACCGCGTCCAGCGGGCAGCTGTTCGGCAACAACGTCCAGGTCCCGCTCGGCAACCGGCCCGCGTACCCGGGCAAGGTCCCGCCGTACAAGCCGGACGCGCCCTGCTACAAGCAGCCGCTGCCGGACGTCAACGGGCCGGCCGCGGCCAAGTCGCTGCCGACCGGCCAGGGCGCGCTGTCGAAGACGGTCAAGACGCAGCAGGCCAAGCTGCGGCGGGAAGCCGACCTGCAGGCGGTGCGGCGCAAGCTCAACCCGTTCGCGACGGGGGAGCGGGCGAAGTGAAGCGCGCGATCCGCAAGCACCTGAGCGACGTCCTGGCGATCATCGGGCTGGTCGTCGTCGCGATCGTGGTCGCGGTCGTGATCCTCGGCCACCAGCGGCTGACGCTGCCGGCGTGGGTGCCGTTCATCGGCCAGGACTTCTACGAGATCTCGGCCGAGCTGTCGACCGCGCAGGCGGTCACGCCGGGGCAGGGGCAGACGGTCAACGTCGCGGGCGTCCAGGTCGGCGAGATCAGCTCGGTCAAGCTGCGCGACGGCAAGGCGATCGTCGGGCTGAAGATCAAGCCCAAGTACGACCGGGTGTACCGGAACGCGTCGGTCCTGCTGCGGCCGAAGACCGGGCTCAAGGACATGGTGGCCGAGCTGACGCCGGGCACGCCGGCGGCCGGCCGGCTGCCGGAGGGCGGCGTGATCCCGATCTCCCAGACGCTGCCGGACGTCAACCTGGACGAGATCCTCGCGTCGCTGGACGCGGACACGCGCGACTTCCTCCTGCTGCTGCTCAACGACGGGGCCCAGGGGCTCGGGTCCGAGCGCAAGGGGCGCGAGCTGGCGGCGGCGATCCGGCGGCTCGAGCCGACCGCGCACTACGCGCGCGCGATCAACGAGGGGCTGGCGACGCGGCGCGAGAACCTCGCACGGGTCGTGCACAACTTCTCGCTGCTGACCGACGAGCTCGGCCAGCGCGACACGCAGCTCGCGGACTTCGTCCAGAGCTCCAACGCGGTGTTCGAGACGCTCGCCGGGCAGGACGCGTCGCTGCGCGCGATCCTCGAGCGGCTGCCGGGCACGCTGTCGACGACGCGGACGGCGCTGGGGCACGTTCAGAAGCTCGCGGACGTGCTCGGGCCGGCGCTCGAGGACCTGCGGCCGGCGGCGCGCGCGCTCGGTCCGTCGCTGCGTCAGACGCGGCCGTTCCTGCGCACGTCGACGCCGATCATCCGCGACGAGATCCGCCCGTTCACGCGCGCGGCGCTGCCGACGGTCAAGGAGCTGCGGCCCGCGCTGCGCGACCTGGCGGCGGCCACGCCGGACCTCACGCGCTCGTTCTCGGTGGTCAACCGGCTGCTGAACACGGTCGCCTACAACCCGCCCGGGCGCGAGGAGGGCTTCCTGTTCTGGCAGTCGTGGGTCAACCACGCGGGCAACGCGATCTTCTCGACCGCGGACGCGCACGGGCCGATCCGGCGCGGCCTGGTGGTCCTGTCGTGCTCGTCGGCGCAGCTGCTGGGGGCGGTCGCGGCCGCGAACCCGCAGCTCGGCACGCTGGTGCAGCTGCTCAACGCGCCGTCCGTGCAGCAGATCTGCCCGCAGGCGGGAGGCACCGGTGGTTAAGGACGCGCCCTCGTTCGGGAAGATCGCGGCGATGGTGCTGTTCGCGCTGTCGTGCTTCGGGCTGCTGCTGTTCCTGTGGCTGGCGTTCGGCGGCCCGGTGCCGCTGAAGCCGAAGGGCTACCGCTTCCACACGTCGTTCGCCGAGGCGGGGCAGCTCGCGCAGGAGGCGGACGTCCGGATCAGCGGCGTGCCGGTCGGCAAGGTCAAGCAGATCACGCCCGACAAGCGGACGGGGCGGGCGGACGTGGTGATCGAGCTGCGCTCGCGCTACGCGCCGCTGCCGTCGGACGCGCGGGCGATCCTGCGCCAGAAGACGCTGCTGGGGGAGACCTACGTGGAGCTGACGCCGGGGCACGCGTCCGCGCGGGCGATCCCGGAGGGCGGCGCGCTGGCGGCGTCACGGGTGTCGGACACGGTCGAGCTCGACGAGATCCTGCGCACGTTCGATCCCGCGACGCGGGCCGCGTTCCAGGACTGGATGCAGACGCAGGCGGTAGCGATCGGCAACCACGGGCGCGATCTAAACGACGCGCTGGGCAACCTCGGGCCGTTCGCGTCCGACACGGCGGACCTGCTGGCCGTGCTGCGGCGGCAGGAGGGCGCGGTGTCGCGGCTGGTCGCCAACACGGGCGTGGTGTTCGAGGCGCTGTCGGAGCGCGACGACCAGCTGCGGTCGCTGATCACGAACGCGAACTCGGTGTTCTCGACCACGGCGGCGCGGTCGGACGACCTGCAGGCAGCGTTCCGGGCGCTGCCGACGTTCGAGAAAGAGTCGCGCGAGACGTTCTCGCGGGTGACGAAGTTCGCGGACGCGACCGACCCGCTGGTCACGCAGCTGCGGCCCGCGGCGCGCGAGCTGTCGCCGACGCTGGCCGACCTCGGCGACATCGCGCCGGACCTGCGCAACGCGCTCGAGCAGCTCAAGCCGCTGATCGCCGCGTCGGCGAAGGGGTTCCCGGCGGCCGAGCAGACGCTCGAGGACCTGCGGCCGCTGCTCGCCCAGCTCTCGCCGGCCACCGACCAGCTCACGCCGGCGCTGGCGTTCCTGGGCGACTACAAGCGGGAGCTGACCGCGTTCTTCGCGAACACGGCGGCGGCGACGCAGGCCAGCGATCCGACGACCGGGCTGCACTACCTGCGCACGTCGAACCCGCTGAACCCGGAGAACCTGGCGGTGTATCCGAAGCGGCTGCCGACCAACCGGCCGAACGCGTACCGGCAGCCCGGGACGTTCACGGAGCTGCCGGGCGGACTGTCGGTCTACGAGGACCGGCAGTGCACCGCGGGGAACCTGCTGCCGGCGATCACCAACGTGCCGCTGGACACGTCGGCCGTGACGAACACGGTGCAGTCCGTCGCGGGGTCGCTGCTGCCGCCGATCCCGCAGGTGCCGCTGACGCCCGAGCAGGCGCAGGCGCTGATCCCGGATCAGCTGCTGGCGCAGATCAAGCAGTTCGCGTTCGGGGGCGACGCGGGCGTGGGCGCGCCGCCGTGCCGCAAGCAGGGGCCGTTCAGCGTGAGCGGGCGCACGACGCAGTACCCGCAGATCGACGCGCGCACCGGCGGGGGGTAGCCGCGCGTGCGCCGTCCCGCGCGCGTCCTCGCCGCCGTGCTCCTCCTCGCCGTGGCCGGCGCGGGGCTGGCGGTCTGGCGGTTGTCACCGTCGGCCGCCACGTCGGCGCTCGTCGGCTCGTCGTCGGCCTCCGCGCGGGCCACGTCGGCGATGCACGAGCGGTTCGGCGACGAGGCGGTGTACGTGCTCGTCCGCGGCGATCTCTCCCGCCTCGTCCTCACCGACGACCTGAACCGGCTGCTCGGGCTCGAGGGCTGCCTGTCGGGCAACCTGCCCGCGGGTGCGGCGCCGCCCGGGGGCGCGGGGTCGCCGTGCGCGGCGCTGGCGCGGCTGCGGCCGGCGCGGGTGGTCTACGGGCCCGGGACGTTCATCAACGCGGCGGCCGAGGAGCTGACCGCGCAGCTGCAGGGACGTACGCGCGAGCGGGCGGCGCAGGCGTCGCGGGCTTCCCGGGCGGCGCGCAAGCTGGCGCGGGCGCAGGGGAAGCCGGCGGCCGAGGCCCGCCGGCTCGGGGACGCGGCGGAGAAGCTCGTCTACGCGCAGTTCGCGCGCGAGCTGCTGGAGCTCAACGCCAAGTACGGGCTGAACCTGACGGGCGCGCCGCGGCTCAACGACCCCGACTTCGTCTACCAGCTGGTGTTCGATCCGGCGCGCGGCGCGCGGACGCCGAAGGCGCGGTTCGCGTACCTGTTCCCGTCGGCGGATTCGGCGCTGGTGTCCGTGCGGTTGCGGGCGGGGCTCTCGGACGAGGAGCGGGCGCGGGCGGTGGCGCTGATCCGCGCGGCGGTGGCGATGCCGCAGTGGCGGCTGGACGACGCCCGCTACGTGGTCACGGGCGTGCCGGTGCTGACCGGCGCGCTGACGGACTCGCTCGCGGGCGCGCTGGCGCGGCTGCTGCTGGTGGCGGTGGTGGTGATGGCGATCGTGCTCGCGCTGCTGTTCGGCGTGCGGCCGCGGCTGCTGCCGCTGGGGCTGGCGCTGTGTGCGGTGGCGCTGCTGTTCGGGGCGGTGGCGCTGCTGCGGGTGCCCGTGACCATGGCCTCGATCGCGGTCCTGCCGATCCTCCTGGGGCTGGCGGTCGACTACGCGATCCAGTACCAGGCGCGGGCCCGGGCGGCGCCGACGATCGCGGTCGCGGCCGGCGCCACCGCGGCCGGCTTCGCCGTGTTGCTGCTGTCGCCGGTGCCGATGGTGCGCGGGTTCGGCGCGCTGCTCGTGGCGGGCGTCGCCGTCGCGCTGGCGGTCACGTTCACCGCCGGCACCGCCGCGCTCGCCATCGCCCGCCGCGCCGCCGCGGCGCCGCACCGCGCGGCGCCGGACCGCGCCGCCGCCGCTGCGCCGCACGGCGCGGCGCCGCTCGCCGCCCTCGCGCGCTCGCTGCGCGGCGCCGGGGACCTCGTCGACGCGGCGCGCCGCCGGCTCGCGCGGCCGTGCGCGCCGCTCGCCGCCGCCGGGCGCCGCGCGCTCGCGCTCGCCGCGCGCCACCCCGGGCGCGTGCTCGTCGTCGCCGCCGCGGCGGCCGTGCTCGGCTGGGGGCTCGAGTCGCGGATCAGCGTCGCGTCCGACCTGCCGTCGCTCGTGCCCCAGCGGCTCGGCGCGGTGCGCGATCTCGACGCGCTCCAGCGCGAGACCGGGGTCGCCGGCGAGGTCGACGTGCTCGTCGAGGGCCGGGACCTCACCGAGCCCGACGTCGTCGCCTGGATGCGCGACTTCCAGAGCGCGCTGCTGACCCGCAACGGCTACTCGGCCGACCGGGGCTGCACGGGCGCGGCGCTCTGTCCCGCGCTCTCGCTCCCGGACCTCTTCCGCACGCCGGCGCTGTCGGCCACGCGCGAGCAGATCCGCGCGCTGCTGGACGCGGTCCCGCCCTACCTCTCGCAGGCCGCGATCACGCCCGACCGCCGCACGGCCGTCCTCGCGTTCGGCCTGCGGCTGCAGTCGCTGGAGGCCCAGCACGCGCTGATCGCCGACATCCGCAAGCGGCTCGACCCGCCGCCCGGCGTGCGCGCGACCGTGGCGGGGCTGCCGGTGCTGGCGGCGGACGCCAACCACGCGCTCAGCGACCCGCTGCGGCGCGCGGCGACCGCGCTCGCGGGGCTCCTCGCCGTGCTGCTCGTCCTGTTCGCGGTCTACCGGTCGCGGGCGTGGATCCCGCTGGTGCCGATCGCGCTCGCCACCGGCTGGTCCGCGCTCGTCCTCTGGCTGCTCGGCGTGCCGCTGAACCCGCTGTCGGCGGCGCTGAGCGCGCTCGTGATCGCGATCTCGACCGAGTTCGCCGTGCTGCTGAGCGCGCGCTACAGCGAGGAGCGGGCAGCCGGCCTGGACCCGCACGAGGCGCTCGAGCGCACGTACGGCTCGACCGGCGCGGCCGTGCTGGCGTCCGGCGTCACCGCGCTGGCCGGCTTCGCGGTCCTGATCGCGTCCGACATCGCGATGCTGCGGGACTTCGGCCTGGTCACGGTGATCGACCTGGCCGCGTCGCTGCTCGGCGTGCTCGTCGTCCTGCCGGCCGTGCTGATCGCCGCCGAGCGCCGCGCGCGGCGCGCCGTCGCGGCATGAGTGAGCCGGCGATCGAGCTCGGCGACGCGCTCGCCTGGTGCGCGTTCGCGGTCGCGGAGGACCCGCTGCGGCGCTCGCCGCGCGCGCTCCGCGCCCGGCTGAGCGCGTTGTCGGACCGCCACGCCGGCGCCCGCCGCACGCGCGAGATCCCCGCCGCCTACATCGCGCGCTACGGCGCCGAGTCGGCCGCGGCGCTGACCCGCGATCGCCTCCTGCACGGCGGCTACCGCTCGCGCGGCGTGCTCCCGGACGCGCTCGCGATCGCCGCCGCCGACACGGACGTCGGCGTCTGGGCGCTCGACGCCGCCCGCGTGACCGGCGCCCCGCGGCTGGCGGGACGCACGATCGTGGACGACGCCGGCGAGCTCGCGCCGCTGTTCGCCGAGCCGGACTCGGTGACGCGCGCGACGCGCCGCCTGATCCTCTACGCGGTCCGCGCTCCGGGCGTTCCCGACCTCGCGGTGGTCGAAGCGCTGCACGCGGCCTGGGACGCCGCGGTGACCGCCTGAGGCGCTCGCCGTCAGCGCTTGCGCCGCGCGTGCCGGGCGACCCGCGTGCGGGTGCCGCATGCGGTGCCGCACCAGCGCTGATCGCGCCGCCGCCGCATGAAGAAGTGCCCGCAGCTCGGCGCGTCGCAGAACGCCAGCGCCGGCGTCGCGACGACGTCGAGCGCGGAGTGGGCGACGCGAGCCAGCAGCTCGTCGATCGGGTCGGCGCCCGCCGGCGCGACGAGCGAGACGGCGCCGCCGCTCAGCTGCGGCACCAGCGGCAGCGCCGCGAGCGCCTCGTTGACCTGCCGCTCGACGCCCGCCGGCACGTCCGTCCGCTCGGCCCGCGCGAGCAGCAGCGCGAAGACGGCGTCCCGCAGCTCGCGCACGTCGCGCAGGCGCCGGTCGGCGGCGAGCTCCGGCGGGTCCGGCACCCGGCCGGCTTCGCGCGCGGCCCACGCGCGCAGGTCGGTGCCGCTCGAGAGCAGCTCCGTGAAGTCCCGCCCACGGCGGCGCACGGTGTTCGCGAAGTCGACGGCGAGCGGCTCACCGAGCCAGGACCAGCGTTCCGGAGGCACAGCGCGAAGGATACGCAACTCACGCTGTCAGACAGACAAATCCGTTAGCTCGGAGAGCAGCCGCGCGACCCCGGCCTCGTTGCCGAGCGTCACCCGCACGTGCGCCTCGTCGCCCCACGCCGCCCCCGGCGCGACGTAGATCCGCCGCGCGGCCAGCGCCTCGGCCACCGGCAGCGCCACCCACGCGTACGGCCCGACGCCCGGCACGACCGGGCAGACCGCGGCCAGGCGCTCCCGCTGCGCCGACACGACGGCCCGCCGCCGCGCCACCGCCGGCTCGCCCTCCGACACCGCCCACTGCGCCGCCGCGAGCGCCACCGCACCGACGCCCAGCACCGGCGTCAGGTCCGGTCCGCCGTCCGGCACGATCGCGTAGCCGACCCGCAGCCCCGCCAGCGCGTGGTCCTTCGAGAACGAGCGGACCTGGATCACCCGCGGGTGGTCGAGCACCGGTGGCGGCTCATCGAGGAACCCCGCGAGCGCCTCGTCGACGATCAGCCAGTGCGAGCCCGGCGACAGCGCG
>DATMGH010000030.1:0-5596 GCA_035555675.1 Solirubrobacter sp.
GCCGCCACGCTCCACGCCCAGGCGACCCAGGCCCGCGCCCACCGAGCCGCCGAACGCAGCGAGCAGGCCGCGAAAGCGGCCCCGAAGATCCAGCTCGTCGTCGCGCTGCTGCTGGTCCCCGCGGTCCTGCTGCTGATCGCCGCCGCGGTCATCCCCGCGCTGCCGACGCGCTGACCCCATTTCCTCCCACACCGCGCCCCACCGCGCCGCAAACCCGCACGACCGCGTGCAGCGCCGAGAACTGCAACCGCGCCTGCATTCGGCGCCGCACCCCGTCCCACCACAAAATCCCTGCAAACCATCACCTCCGCAACCCGTCCGCGCAGAAAGTGGGGGACGAAGTGGGTTCTGTGTTGCAAGGTGGGACGAAGTGGGGTACTTTCCCATGTGCGAAGCCGTTCCCGGGTCGCGGGGCTCCTCCCACTCCGCGACCCGGGATCGACTGACCCTTCTCCCCGCCATGCGCCTTGGCCTTCACCGGCACCTTCGAACACAACCTCGACGCCAAGAACCGGCTGACCATCCCGTCGAAGTTCCGGGCGGACCTCAGCAAGGGCGTCTACCTCTCGCGCGCCATGGAGAACTGCATCTCGCTCTATCCCGCGCAGACGTACACGGACATGGCGGAACAGGCCCTCGGACAGGTGCGCAACCCGCTCTCCCAGCAGGGACGCGAGCTGCGGCGGCTGCTCTACGGCAGCGCCTTGGAGACCGAGCTGGATTCCGCCGGACGCGTGATGCTGACGCAGCGCTTCCTCGAGCACGCCGGGATCGACCGGGAGGTCGTGATCACCGGCGTCGGCGACTGCCTCGAGCTCTGGGACCGCTCGACCTGGGAGGCCTACGACAACGACCTCACGGCGCGCGCGCCTGACCTCACCGAGTCCCTTGGCCACACTGCTTGACATGCCCCAGACGCACGTTCCGGTCCTCGCGGGCGAGCTGATCGAAGCGCTGGACCCGAAGCCGGGCCAGATCGCCGTCGACTGCACCCTGGGCGGCGGCGGACACGCGCGCCTCGTCGCCGAGCGCATCGGCTCCACCGGCACGCTGATCGCGATCGACCGCGACCCGACCGCCGAAGCCACGTTCGCGCAGCTCGCCGCCGAGGTGTCGTGCGAGACCCGCTTCATCCGCGCCGACTTCGTGCACGGCCTCGCGCAGCTGCAGGAGGAGGGCGTCCGCGCGGACCTCCTCTACATGGACCTGGGCATGAGCTCGATGCAGGTCGACACGCGCGAGCGCGGGTTCGCGTACGCGTACGACGCCCCGCTGGACATGCGCATGGACCCCGACCAGGAGCTGACCGCCTACGAGGTCGTCAACACCTGGGACCGCCGGCGCCTCGCGCGCACGCTGCGCGAGTACGGCGAGGAGCGCTTCGCGGACCGGATCGCGGGCGAGATCGTGCGCCGCCGCGCGCGCGCCGAGCTGACCACGACGTTCGAGCTCAACGACGCGATCGCCGCCGCCATCCCGGCCCCGGCGCGCTTCGCCGGGGGCCATCCGGCCAAGCGCACGTTCCAGGCGATCCGGATCGCGGTCAACGGCGAGCTCGCCCAGCTCGACGACGCGCTCCCGCTCGCGTGGAGCGTCACCAAGGTCGGCGGCCGGATCGCGATCCTCACGTTCCACTCGCTGGAGGACCGGCGCGTGAAGCGCTTCTTCGCCGACCGCGCGCGCACGTGCGTGTGCCCGCCCGAGCTCCCGGTCTGCGTCTGCGGCTCGACGCCCGAGGCCGAGCTGATCCACCGCCGCTCGATCGTCCCCACGCCGGGGGAGGTCGCGGCGAACCCCCGTTCGAAGTCGGCTCGCCTCCGGGCCGTCCGCAAGCTCTCCGAGGTGCGCTGACATGCCCAGACACGCCCACGCCGCCCGCCGCGCCCCAGCGTTCCCGCGCCGTGTCTCCGGTCCCACCCGGCGGCTCGCGCCCGTCACCGCCCCGCTGCCGAAGACCGGCCCGTTCGAGCGCATCGTCCGGCTCCCGGACCACCGCGCCGTCGACCGGCTGCTGCGCTCGCGCGCGTGCATCTGGCTGATCGGGATCATGCTCGGCGGCATCGTGGCGATGCAGGTGTCGCTGCTGCGGCTGAACTCGGGGATCTCGCGCGCCGTGCAGACGCAGAGCACGCTGACGCTCCAGAACGCCGAGCTGCAGGGCGAGATCGCGAAGCTGGGCTCGAGCGACCGGGTGATCGCGGCCGCCGCCGGCGGCAGCATGATCGCTCCGCCGGCCGGCCAGGTGAAGCACCTGACCGCGCGGCCGGGGATCGACGCGCGCTACGCGGCGCGGCGGATGAAGCCGCCGAGCGAGCGCGCGCAGGCCATCATGGCCAACCACGGCATCGTGCCGGGCTCATTGGCGGAGCCCGGGTCGGCCGCGGCCGCGCTGGCGGCCTCGCTGAACGGGACCGTGGGCGCGACGACCCCGCCCGCCGGCACGACCGCGCCGCCCCAGGGGTAGGCGCGTGCAGCTCATCGAACGTCGGATCGGCCTGCTTTTCGCGGTCTTCCTTCTCGCGCTCGCGATCGGGGCCACGAAGGCCGCGTGGCTGGGCGTGGTGAAGGCCGGCCCGCTCAAGCGCGCGGCGGCGATCCAGCAGGAGGCGGAGATCGTCATCCCCGCCCGCCGCGGCTCGATCTCCGACGTTCACGGCACCGACCTCGTGGTCTCCGAGCCGGCGGTCGACATCGCCGCCACGACCTACCTCATGAAGGACGTCACCAAGGTCGCCACGCGGCTGGCGCCGCTGATCGGCCAGCCCGAGGACGTGCTGCTGCGCAAGCTGGCCAAGCCCACCGGGTTCGTCTATCTCGTCCGCGGCATCCCCGCCGCCAAGGCCGAGAAGGTCGAGAAGCTCAAGATCGACGGTCTCGAGTTCATCCCGCGCTACCGGCGCGACTACCCGCTCGACTGGACGGCGTCCCAGCTGCTCGGCAGCACGGGCACGGACGACCAGGGCCTCGACGGGCTCGAGTACTCGCTGGACAAGCAGCTGGCCGGCAAGGACGGCGAGCGCCGGCTGGTCAAGGACGCGCTCGGACGCCCGATCGAGATGCGCGACACCAAGCCGGTGCGCGCCGGCCGCGACGTCCGCCTGACCCTCGACGCCGCGCTGCAGCAGCGCGCCGAGTCGGTGCTCAAGGAAGTCGGCCAGGCCTGGAAGCCGGCGGGCGCGACCGCAATCGTCATGGACCCGAACTCGGGCGCGATCCTCGCGCTCGCGAACTGGCCGGCCGTCAACGCCAACGAGCCCGACAAGGCGCCCGCGTACGCGCGCCAGAACCGGGCGATCGCCACCAACTACGAGCCGGGC
Source organism: Solirubrobacter sp. (assembly GCA_035555675.1). Taxonomy (GTDB): domain Bacteria; phylum Actinomycetota; class Thermoleophilia; order Solirubrobacterales; family Solirubrobacteraceae; genus Solirubrobacter. Next base: position 3,318 of record DATMGH010000030.1, read on the forward strand.
TCGACGTTCAAGGCGTTCACGGTCGCGGCCGCGCTCGAGGACGGCAAGGTCACGCCGAACCAGAAGTTCCAGGTCCCGCCGGTGCTGGCGATCGCCGACCGCGAGCTGCACGACGCCGAGGATCACGGCTGGGAGACGATGACCACGAGCGACATCCTCAAGGTGTCCTCGAACATCGGCGCGGTGCTGATCGCGCGCACGCTCGGGCGCGCACGCTTCGACGCGTGGATCCACAAGTGGGGCTTCGGCGAGCCGACCGGCGTGGACCTGCCCGGGGAACAGCAGGGCCAGGTGCTGCCGCTCGCGAAGTACTCCGGCTCGACGATGGGCAACCTGCCGATCGGCCAGGGCATCTCGGTCACCCCGATGCAGATGATGGCCGGCTACGCGGCGATCGCCAACGGCGGCATCCTGCGCGCGCCGCACGTCGTCGCCTCGGTCGGCGGCAAGCCCGCCAAGCGGCCGGCCGGCCGGCGCGTGATCTCGTCCGCGACCGCGGCGTCCCTGCGCACGATGCTCGAAGGCGTCCTCGGGCCGGGCGGCACCGCCTCCGGCGCCGAGATCAAGGGCTACACGCTCGCCGGCAAGACCGGTACGGCCGAGAAGGCGATCAACGGCGAGTACTCCAAGGACATGTACGTCGCGTCGTTCATCGGCTTCGCGCCGGCGGAGCACCCGAAGCTGCTGGTGGGCGTCGTGGTGGACGAGCCCAAGGGCGAGATCTACGGCGGCCAGGTCGCCGCGCCGGCGTGGCGGGAGATCGTCAACGCCGCGCTGGTGCAGCTCAAGATCGCCCCGGAATAAACTCGGATCGTGGGTCTCAACCAGTCCGTGCCGTTCGAGGACGTCGACCTGCTCGCGAGCGATCCGGCGCTGCGCGAGGCGCTGGAGCGCGAAGGCGCCGGCTGGGCGCGCGAGCGGGTGTGGGAGGCCGGGGTGGTGGCCGCCTCGGCCGAGGCGCAGGCGCATTCGCGCCGCGCCGAGCGCAACGAGCCGCGCCTGGTCACGCACGACCGCTTCGGCGACCGGGTGGACGGCGTCGAGCTCGATCCGTCCTGGTACTGGCTGCTCGACGGCGCCGTCGAGCGCGGGATCGCGTCCGCGCCGTGGGCCGACCCCAGGCCGGGAGCCCACGTGGCCCGCGCCGCGCTCGAGCTGATGTGGACGCACGCGAACGCCGGCGTCATGTGCCCGGTCTCGATGACGTACTCCGCGGTCCCCGCGCTGCGGATGGACCCGGCGATCGCCGCCGAGTGGGAGCCGCGCCTGCGCGACGGCGCCCTGTGCGGGATGGCGATGACCGAGAAGCAGGGCGGCTCGGACGTGCGGGCCAACCGGACCACGGGTGTCCACATGGGCGGGAACGCGTACGAGATCACGGGGCACAAGTGGTTCTGCTCGGCACCCATGTCGGACGCGTTCCTCGTCCTCGCGCAGACACGCAGCGGCGGCAAGGAGGACGGGCTCACCTGTCTGTTCGTGCCGCGCATCCTCTCCCACGGCACCCGCAACCCGTTCCGCATCCAGCGCCTCAAGGACAAGCTCGGCAACCGCTCCAACGCGTCCGCCGAGGTGGAGCTCGACGGGACGGTGGGATTCCTCCTCGGTGAGCCGGGGCGCGGCGTGCGGGCCATCATCGAGATGGTGCAGCGCACGCGCCTGGACTGCGTGCTCGGATCCGCGGCCGGCATGCGCCAGGCCGTCGCCGAGGCCGTGTGGCACGCGCGCGGGCGCGAGGCGTTCGGCGCCCTCCTGATCGATCAGCCCGCCATGACGGCGGTGCTCGCGGATCTCGCGCTCGAGGCCGAGGCCGCCCTGCTGACCGGGCTGCGGCTCGCGCAGGCGTTCGAGGCGGACGCCTCGCCGCACGACGTCGCACTGCGGCGCCTCGCGACGCCGGTCGCGAAGTACTGGGTCTGCAAGCGCGGACCGCAGCACGCCTACGAGGCGATGGAGTGCCTCGGCGGCAACGGCTACACGGAGTCCTTCCCGCTCGCGATGCGGTACCGCGAGCAGCCGGTGATGGCCATCTGGGAGGGGACCGGCAACGTCATCGCGCTCGACGTCCTGCGGGCCATGACGCGTGAGCCCGACGCGGTGGCGGCGTTCGCCGACGAGATCCGCGCCGTCCGCGGCGCCTCGGCGCTGTTGGATGGCCACGTCGAGCGGACGCTGGGGCTGCTCGACGGGCTCCGCGACGCCGACCCGGCGCAGGCGCAGGCGCAGGCCCGTCGCCTGGCGGAGGCGCTCGCCCTCGCCCTGCAGGGGTCGCTCATGGT
>DATMGH010000031.1:0-27643 GCA_035555675.1 Solirubrobacter sp.
CCGAGACCGGCTCGCGCGCGGACGCGCGCGACGATCCGCACCGCGTCGCGCTCGTGCTGGAGGGCGGCGGGATGCGCGGCGTCGTGTCGGCCGGCATGGTGGCCGCGCTGGAGCGGCTCGGGCTGGTCTCCTGCTTCGACCTCGTCGTCGGGTCCTCCGCGGGCGCGATCAACGGCGCCGCGTTCCTGGCCGGCGCCGGGGTTCGCGCGGCGGACGCGTACTGCGGGCCGCTGGCGTCGCGCTCGTTCGTGAACCCGCTGCGCGCGCTGCGCGGCAAGCCGGTGATCGACGTCAACGACGTGCTCGACGTCGTGACCGGCGTCAACGTCTCCGGGCGCGAGCGGCTGGCCACCGGCGGCGAGCTGCTGCACTGCATCGCGGTCGACGTCGACTCGGCGCGCGCCGTCGACCTGTCCGGGATGGAGACCGAGCGCGACGTCTGGGACGCGATCCTGGCGTCGAGCCGGATGCCGTGGGCCGGCGGCCCGCCGGTCGAGATCGCGGGGCGCCGCTACCTGGACGGCGGGATGGCGTCGCCGGTGCCCGTGCAGGAGGCGCTCGACGCGGGCGCCACCCACGTGCTCGCGCTGCAGACGCGCCCGTTCGGGATTCCGCGGCGCAGCGCGTCGCGCGCCGCCGACTGGCTGATCGAACGCCACCTGCGCGGGCTCAACCCGGCGCTGGTGGACCTCTACCGGGCGCGGATCGACGCGTACGAGCGCCTGGTCGACGACCTGGAGCGCCGCTCACGCGACGTCAGCGGCGGGCCGCCGCACGTGCTCGGACTGCGCCCGCCGGCGGGGACGCCGTGCGTCGGCCAGCTCGAGCGCAAGCCGGAGGTCCTGACGCGCGGTGCCGCCGACGGTGAGCGGCTGGTGATGGACGCGCTCGGCGCGGCCGTCTCGCGCGTCGCCTGACGCTCAGCTGCTCGTCGGCGAGCGCTCGATGCCCTCGCTGAAGCGCCACTCGACGTTCTTCTCCGGAAGATCCTCGGGGAGCTCTTCCTGGCCGCGGCTGAAGCGGCCGTGCTCGTCCGGGTCGGTCTCCGTGAGGCCGCGGGCGAAGTTCGGCTCGACGTCCTCGTCGTGGGGCTGCGACTGGCCCTTGGCGAAGCTCTCGTCCTCCTGCTCGGGCCGGGCGACGGGAGGCTCGTGATCGTGGGGTGTCATGCGCCTGGCCTACCCGGCCGGCGCCGGCACCGAAACGAGCCCGGCGCCGCGCGCCCACTCGATCGTGCGCCGGAACGTCTGCTCGATCGGCGTGTACTCCAGGCCCAGCTCGCGCGTCGCGCGCGAGCCGTCGTAGTGGTGACCGTGGAGCATCGTGACGATCATCTCGCGGCAGACCGGCGGCGTCTTGCCGCGGGCGCGGGCAATGCGCGCGACGTTGACGCCGACCGCCAGCGCCACCGCGCCGGGGACGAACACCACCCGGTGGCGGACGCCCGCGATCTCGGAGACCAGGTCGAGCGCTTCCTGAGAGGTCAGCGTGGCGCCGCTGATCAGGTACCGCTCCCCCGGCTGCCCGCGCTCGGCGCCGAGCAAATGGGCGCGCACGCAGTCGTCGATGTCCACGAGGCTTAGCCGCGTGCGCACGAACACGCGCAGCTTGCCGTTCAGGTAGCCGAGCAGGATCCGCCCCGTCCCGCCCGCGCGGCCCGGTCCCTGGACCGAGGACGGGTTGATCGCAACCAGCTCGATCCCGGCGCGCTCGGCCTCCTCGAACGCGGCCAGCTCGCCCTCGCGCTTGGAGCGCTCGTAGACGGACATGTAGCTGCCGCGGTGCGGGCTGGCCTCCGTCCCGACCGTGCCCTCCGCCTCGCCGATCGCCGCCGAGGAGGACGTCAGGATCACCCGCCGCGCGCCGGCCCGGGCGGCGGCGCGCACCGCGATCCGGGCGCCGCGGACGTTGACGTCCATCATGCCCTCGGGGTCCTTCGGGCACATCGTGTTGACGCCGGCGACGTGGTAGACGAGCTCGCAGCCGTCGATCGCGCGCGCCAGGTCCTCCTCGTCCATCAGCTCCGCGCGAACCGGCGTCGTGCCGTGGGCGCGCAGCTTGGCCGCCGCCTCGTCGCTGCGCGCGAGCGCCACGACCTCGTCGCCCTGGGCGACCAGCCCGGCGGCCAGCGCGCCCCCGACCAGCCCGCTGCCGCCGGTGAGAAAGACCCGGGTCATCCGTGCTCCTTGAGGGTCGGCGCCGCGCGCACCAGGTAGTCGACCATCGAGTAGACCGTGACCGCCGCCGCCACGAGCATCGCCCACTCGTCGATGTAGAGCCCGCCGAGCTCGTTCCCGGGGCGCAGGATCGCGAGCAGGATCGCCAGGAACTGCACGGCGGTCTTGAGCTTGCCGAGGCTCGACGGCGCCATCACCGTCCCCTCGGACGCGATCACGCCGCGCAGGCCCATCAGCACCAGCTCGCGGCCGATGATCAGCGCGACGATCCACGGCGACACCCGATCGACGCCCAGCAGCGCGATCAGGACGCCGGAGACGAGCAGCTTGTCGGCTGTCGTGTCCAGGAACGATCCGAGCTTGGTGGTGACGTTCCAGCGGCGGGCGAGCCGGCCGTCGAGCCAGTCGGTCGCCGCGGCGACGAAGAACAGCGCCGCGGCGAGCGCCTCGGAGTCCTTGCCGCCGAGCAGGATCAGCGCCATCACGACCGGCGTGAGCACGATCCGGGTGAGTGTCCCGGCCGCGATCAGCCGGGCCGACCGCAGGCCGCCGCTGGTCATGTTGTCGGTCGCCACGGACCGGCGATGCTATCGGCTAATTCGGCAACGTCGCCCCGCGTAGTGCGTCCTTGACCGCCGGGATTCGCGCCGGGGACATGCTCAGCTTGCCGACGCCCGCGTCCAGCAGCCGCAGCGCGAGTGCCGGGTCGCCCGCGAGCTCGCCGCAGACGCTGACGTAGCGGCCCTGGGCGTTGGCCGCGCTGGCCGCCATCGCGATCAGCTTCAGGACCGGCTCGACGGCCGCGTCGAGCAGGGGCGCCATCGCCGCGTTGCCGCGCTCCGCCGCCATCGTGTACTGCGAGAGGTCGTTGGTGCCGACCGACCAGAAGTCGACCAGCGGCGTCAGCGCCTCGGCCTGGAGCGCGGCCGCGGGGACTTCGAGCATCGCGCCGACCTCGACGTTCGCCGTCCCGCCGACCGCCTCGCGCGCCGCCTCGACGTGCTTGCGCGCGGCGAGCAGCTCGGCGCGCGTCGCGACCATCGGGAACATGATCCCGATCGAGTGCGTCTGGGCGACGCGCAGGATCGCGCGCAGCTGGGTCTCGAAGACGTCGGGGTGCGCGAGCGAGAGCCGGATGCCGCGCTGGCCGAGGTACGGGTTGACCTCGGGCTCCTGCGGCAGGAACGGGAGCGGCTTGTCGGCGCCGGCGTCGAGCGTGCGGACCACGACGTGGCGGCCCTCGAGCGCCTCGGCGATCTCGGTCAGCACCGCCACCTGCTCGGACTCGGACGGCGCGGTCGCGCGGTCCAGGAACAGGAACTCGGTGCGCAGCAGGCCGACGCCGTCGGCCCCGTTGGTGCGCGCGAGCCGCGCCTCGGCGGGGCTGCCGACGTTCGCCATGACGTCGATCACGCGGCCGCCGGCCAGCGCGACGGGGGCGGCGGCGCGCGCGAGCCGCGCGCGGCGCTCGGCCTGCTCCTCGTCGCGGCGCCGTTCGAGCTCGCGGGTCGCGGGGGCGTCGGGCGCGACCAGGACGGCGCCGGGCTCGCCGTCGAACGCGAGCGTCGTGCCGTCGGCGACGTCGAGCAGCGCGGGGCCGATGCCGACCACGACCGGGACGCCCAGCGCGGCGGCGATGATCGACGCGTGGTCGAGCGCGTTCCCGCGCGCGGTGGCGATGCCCCAGGCGGACTGCGGGTCGAGCTGCTGGACCTCCCACGGCGTGAGCTGGTCGGCGACCACGATGCCCGGCTCGCTGACGAGCGCGGGCGCGCCGCCGGTGAGCTGGACCAGCACGCGGCGGGTGACGTCGTCCACGTCGACGGCGCGGGCGCGCAGGTACGGCTCGTCGAGCGCCCGGAACGCGGCCGCGGCCTCGGCGCCGGCGCGCTGGAACGCGACTTCCGCCCGCGCGCCCTGGTCGAGCTCGCGGGCGGCGGCGTCGAGCAGCGCGGCGTCGTCGAGCAGCAGCCGGTGGGCGGCGAAGATCGCGGCCTCGTCGGGGCGCCCGTGGCGGCGGAGCTCGTCCGCGCCGCGCTCGAGCTCGGCGCGGACCACGTCGCGCGCGGCTTCCAGCCGCGCGCGCTCCTCGTCCGGCGTGCCCGCGGGCGCCGCCTCATCGATCTGCGGCTCGACGGCGACGAGCCGCCGCGCGGGCCCGACCGCGACGCCGCTCGCGACCGCGTCGCCGCGCAGCCGCGCGCCGGGGGCAAGAGAGGCGCCGCGCGCGGCGCCATCGCCGCCACCCGCGCGCTCGCCGACGCCCGGGGCGGCACCGGCCGCCGCGCCGCCGCCGCCCGGAGCGGCCCCGCTCGCCGCGCCGTCGCCGCCCGCCGCCTCGGCGGCCGGCAGCTCCGCGTCCGGGTCCTCGCCGAAGTGCTCGCCGGCCAGCGCCACCAGCGCGTCCAGCGCCGCTTGCGCCTGCGGCCCCGAGGTCGCGATCTCCAGCTCGTCGTCGCGGACCACGCGCAGGGTCGCGATCCCCGTCAGCGAGCGGCCGTCCGCCGGCCCGAGCCCGCGCGTCGCGTTGCGCAGCCGCACGCGCGCGTCGAACCGCCCGGCCAGCGCGGCGACGTTGCCCGCCGGGCGCATGTGCAGCCCGTAGCGGTTGTGCACGGTCACGGTCGCGTGCAGCCCGTCCTCCGCCGGCGCCTCGGCCGCCGCCGGCGCCGCCTCCTCCACACCCAGCTGCGCCGCCTTCGACGCCAGCGCGCCCCGCGCCTCGGCCGCGACCTCGTCCAGCGAGCCGCCGCCGCGCGCCCGCGCCGCCGCCGCCACGGCGCCCTCGACCAGCGGCGCCTCCGACAGCTTCACCGGCCCGCCGTCCTCCGACAGCATCTCCAGCGCGAACTCCGCGCTCATCAACGCGCTGCCGAGGTCCATCAGGACGAGCACGCCGTCGTCGGAGCGGATCCGCTCCACGGCGGCCCGGACGCGCTCGGCGTCCGTCCCGATCGCCCCGTCCTCGAGCCCGCCCGCGGGCTCGATCGCCACCTCGGAACCGCCCATCTCCCGCGCCAGGACCGCGACCCCCTCAGCCAGCTCCGTGCTGTGGGAGACGATGACCAGTCCGACCACGTCAGCCGAGCCCCGAGGCGCGGTAGAGCATCTCCACCGGGTGCACGGACGGCACGTCCGTCGCCTTGGCGATCTGCCAGCGGCACGTCTCGGAGTCGCAGACCGAGCGGTCCGACGCGGTGTCCGCCACCTGGCGGAACAGCCCGGCGCCGACGTCCATCGCGATCTGGTACTTCTCGGCCTTCAGGCCGTAGGTCCCGGCCACCCCACAGCAGTTCGCGCGGCTCTCGTGCACGGTCAGCTCGGGGATCAGCGCCAGCAGCTCGATCGCCGGCTTGCCGATCCCGTGCCCCTGCTGCTGGCACGGCGCGTGGTAGACGACGGTCTCCGGCACCGGCTTGAAGTCGTCGCGCAGCTCCCCGCGGTCGTGCAGCGCGAGCAGGTACTCGCAGATGTCGTAGATGCGCTCGGAGACGATCCGCAGCTCCGGGTCGTCCCCCAGCCCGAGGATCTCCAGCGCCTCGCGCTTGAGCATCAGCGTGCAGCTGGTCGACGTCCCGACGATGTCCACCCCCGCCCGCGCGTACGGCGCCAGCGACGCCGCCAGCCGGTGCACGTAGGCCCGCGCGTCGTCGAACATCCCGTTGGACTGCAGCGGCAGCCCGCAGCAGCCCTGCTTGGGGATCTCGACCGCGATGCCGTTGTGCTCGAGCAGCGCGACCGTCATCTCCCCCAGCCGCGGCTCGTAGTAGTTGGTCCCGCAGCCGTGGAAGAACGCGACCCGCCGCTCGGCCGTGACCGGATCGCGCCGGCGCGCCCAGCGCTGGAACGTCCGCCCCGCGTAGACCGGCATCGGCGCGTTCCGGTGCAGCCCGATCGTCTTCTCCAGCGCGAGCCGCAGCACCGGGTTGCCGAGCGCCCAGTTCGCCAGCGGCGCCACCGGCGTCCCGAGCGCGCCCGCGACCGTCGGCCGCGCGATCAGCCGGTCGCGCAGCTTGAACCCGGTCCGCTCGCGCAGCTTCGCGCGCGCCTGCGTATTGATCTCGGCGACGTGCACGCCCTGCGGGCAGACCTGCGTGCAGATCCCGCACCCCGAGCAGTAGTCGAGCGACTCGTCCGGCGACGGCGCGTCGTCGGACCGGTAGCGCTCGGCCTGCGGCCCGACGTACTTGGGCCCCGGGAACAGCGGCGTCACGTTCGACACCGGGCAGAACGTCTCGCAGATCGTGCACTTGACGCAGTGGTCGAGCGAATCGCGCATCAGGAGCTCGCCGAGCACGTCGGTCATGCGACCACCTCCTTGGTGGGCTTCCCGAGCACCAGCCCGGCCGCCGCGAAACCGGTCGCCAGGCTGATCCCGTCGCCGGACTTCTCCTTCCACGGCACCGCGCCCGCGAGCGTCGCGCCCGCGACCAGCACGTTGTCCGCCCAGCGCTCGCCGCCGTCCCCCAGCGGCCGCAGCTCGCCGTCCACGGCCACGCCGACGGTCGACATCGGGTGCGACGCGAAGTAGTCGGGCGAGAACCGCTCGCCGTCGGGCGCGCCGTGCACCGGCACCCCGAGCGCGGTCTCGTGCACCCGCCAGCGGGAGTCCAGCGCGATGCCGCCGCTGGCCACGCCGCCGCTGGCCAGCACGAACCAGTCCGCCCGCAGCGTCTCCTCGCGCAGGCCCACGCGCACGCGCAGCGCGCTCACGCGCGCGCCCGAGCGCTCCGCCCCGACGACCACGTTGTTGAGCCGCAGCCGCCCGCCCGCGCGCCGCAGCGCGTCGCGCAGCGCGCCGAACACGCGCATGCCCGGCACCGACGGCGGCAGCGTCGGGACCTCGAACACGGGCCGGCCGAGCCGTTCGGCGACCTCCGCCCAGACCGGCCTCGTCACCCCGAGCACGGCCGGGAACGCGACCCGCTCGCCGGCGCGCAGCTGCCCGGCGACCTCGGTCACGACCCGCTCGCGGAACGCCGCGTCCTCGAACGCGCGCGCGAACGCGAGCCCGTTCGCGTCGACCCGGTCCTCGGGCAGCGCCGAGCAGACCAGCGCCCGCGCCGGCACGCCCGCCAGCCGGGTCAGCCCGTCCGCCATCAGCGCGGGATGGAAGTCCTTCGACGCCCGGAACCCCACGACCGCGACCGGGTCGCCGCCGCCGCGCAGGTCGCCCGCCGCCATCGTCTCCGGCACGACCGCCGACGGCCGCGGCACGCCGACCGCGGTCGGCAGCAGGAGGTTCTCGTCGAGCGAGCCGACGTACGGCAGCCGCGCCGTGAACCACCCGAGCGCCGCCTCGATGCCCTCGACGCCTACGCGCGCGTACGGATGCTCCGGGTGCCCGGCGATGAACGGTCCGAGCGCCTCGCGCGGCGACGCCACCCGCTCGGGCGCGTAGCCGAGCACGTCGATCGTGCCCGCGCTCAGGTGCGTCGCGCCGACGCCCTTGGCCAGCACGAGCACGCGCGCGCCGCTCTCGGCCAGCCGCACCGCCGCGGTCAGCCCGGCCACGCCGGCCCCGACGACGATGACGTCGTTCATGTCAAGTGCTCCACGTCGAGCAGCCCCTGGAAGATCCAGTCGTCGAGCCGCGCCTGGCGCAGCTGGTCGCCGTAGAGGATCGGCCACACGCCCTTCCAGCGCTCCTCGAGGAAGTCGCGCAGCGACGCCGCCGCCTGCTCGCCGTCGAGCTGCTCGACCTCGTGCAGGATGCCGGTCGCCCGGTACATGCAGAAGCCGCCCTGGCACGGCCCCATCCCGAGCCGCAGCGTGCGCCGAATGTCGTCGAGGTTGGTCGTCCCCCGCTCGCGCATCTCGGTCTCCAGGCGGCCGCGCCCGATCAGCTCGCACTCGCAGATCAGCTGCTCGTCGAGCAGCGTCTCCTCGCGCTTGACCAGCCGCCCGCCGAGCCGCAGCGGCTCGCCGGGGCCGGGCGGCGCCACCTCGTGCGTCCGGCACGGCCGGTCGTGCCCGAGCTGGGCGACCATCGCGTCGACCAGGTCCTGGGCCATCATCCGCAGCGTCGTCAGCTTGCCGCCGGACATGGTCAGCAGCCCGCTGACGCCGTCGCGCGCCTGATGGTCGACCACCGCGTGCGTGCGGCTGACGTCGCGCGTGTCGGTCACCTCGCCGGCCCGCGCGTCCTGGAACAGCGGCCGCGCGCCCGCCCACACGCGCAGCGCCCGCGCGTCGCGGAAGCCCGGCACGAGCCGCTCGCCGTCGTCGAGCATCTGGTCGACCTCGGCCTGCGTGACCGGGATCTCGTCCGGGTCGGTCGCGTGGATGTCGGTCGTCCCGATCACGCTGACGGTCTGGATCGGCACGATGATGTCGCCGTCGCCGGGCATCGCCAGGCGGTTGACCACCGTCTGCACCAGCCGGTGGTTCATCGCGATCATGATCCCCTTGCCGGGGACCACGCCGACGTCCTCGATGCCGGCCATGTGCAGGATCTGCGCCGCCCACGGCCCGGATGCGTTCAGGACGAAGCCGACCTCGATGTCGGACTCCTCGCCGGTCAGCTCGTTGCGCAGGCGCGCGCCGGTGATCGCGTCGCCGTCCCGGTGCAGGTCGGTCACGCGGTGGTAGGTCCGGATCCGCGCGCCGTGCTCGCGCGCGCCGCCGGCGAACGTCCAGACGGTCTGCCAGGCGTCGATCGACGCGTCCTGCACGGCGATCGCGCGCACGACCGCGGGGTTCAGCCGCGGCTCGCGCCGCAGCGCCTCGGCCGGGGAGATCTCCTCGGCCGGCATCCCGACCTCGCGCGCGGCCTCCAGGAACGCGTCCGGGTAGGCCGGGTCGTCGTCGGGCAGGCTGAAGAACAGCCCGCCCGTGTCCTCGATGCAGTGCGGGATCAGGTTGCGCAACAGCGCGTTCTCGAGCACGCACTCCTCGGCCGCGAGCCGGTCCTTGACCAGGTAGCGCCCGCCCGAGTGCAGCAGCCCGTGGAAGCGCCCGCTCGTGCCCTCGGCCAGATCCGCACGGTCGGCCAGCACGACGTCGTACCCGCGCAGCGCCGCGTCCCACGCGACGCCCGCGCCGGTCGCTCCGCCCCCGATGACGAGGACGTCGGCTCTATCCGAGATCGCCACCGCTCACCACCCTATCCCACGAGTGTAAGCTGCGCGCTCTTGGCGGCAGCACGCTACATCGCCTCCGTCGATCAGGGCACGGCGTCGTCGCGCTGTTTCATCTTCGACTCCGGCGCCCGGGTGGTCTCGGTCTCCCAGAAGGAGCATCACCACATCTTCCCGCGTCCGGGATGGGTGGAACATGACCCTGAGGAGATCTGGCGCAACGTACTCAGTGTCATACACGACGCGCTGCAGATCGCACAGTTGCAACCGGCTGACCTGTCGGCCCTGGGCATCACCAACCAGCGCGAGACGACGGTGGTGTGGGAACGTGCCACCGGCACGCCGGTGCACAACGCCATCAACTGGCAGGACACGCGCACCGACCGGATGCTCCGCGAGCTCGGTGACCAGGACCGCTTCAAGGAACGCTGCGGCCTGCCGCTGGCGACGTACTTCTCCGGCCCGAAGATCGCCTGGCTGCTGAACTCGATCGACGGTCTGCGCGAGCGCGCCGAAGCCGGCGAGGTGCTGTTCGGGACGATCGACTCGTGGCTGATCTGGAAGCTCACCGGGCGTCATTTGACCGACGTCACCAACGCGAGCCGCACGCTGCTGATGAACCTCCGCACGCTCGACTGGGACGACGTGCTGCTGGACGCGTTCGGCGTGCCGCGCGCGATGCTGCCGGAGATCCGCTCCTCCTCGGAGGTCTACGGCGAGGCGACGACGATCGCGGGCGTCCCGGTCGCCTCGGCGCTGGGCGATCAGCACGCCGCGCTGTTCGGGCAGACGTGCTTCGAGCGCGGCGACGCCAAGTGCACCTACGGCACCGGCAGCTTCTTGTTGATGAACACCGGCGAGCAGCCGGTCGCGTCCACGCACGGGCTGCTGACCACGCTCGGCTACAAGATCGGCGACGCCGCCGCCACCTACGCGCTGGAAGGGTCGATCGCGGTCACCGGCGCGCTCGTGCAGTGGTTCCGCGACAACCTCGAGCTGATCGGCTCGGCGCCGGAGATCGAGACGCTGGCGCGCTCGGTGTCCGACAACGGCGGCTGCTACTTCGTGCCCGCGTTCTCCGGCCTGTTCGCGCCGCACTGGCGCAGCGACGCGCGGGGCGTGATCGCCGGGCTGACGTCCTACATCACCAAGGGCCACCTCGCGCGCGCGGTGCTGGAGGCGACCGCGTTCCAGACGCGCGAGGTGCTGGAGGCGATGAACGCCGACGCCGGCGTCGACCTCTCCAGCCTGCGCGTGGACGGCGGCATGACCGCCAACAACCTGCTGATGCAGTTCCTGGCCGACATGGTCGACGTCCCGGTCGTGCGCCCGATCGTGGCCGAGACGCCCTCGCTGGGCGCCGCGTACGCCGCCGGGCTGGCGGTCGGCTTCTGGCCCAGCCAGGACAGCCTGCGCGCGAACTGGCACCGGGCCGCGGAGTGGCTGCCGCAGATGGACCCGGCGGTGCGCGCGAAGGCCTACCGCAAGTGGAACAAGGCGGTCGCGCGCACGCACGAGTGGGTCGACGACGACGACTGAGTCCGGTTCGGCGTGTACGCTGCGCCGTCTCGTCGGCGGCTCAGGAGATCACGGATGGTTCGCTGGGTTCTGATCATGATGGCGACGGCAGCGCTCTGGTGGGCACCCGCGGCCGCAGCCGGCACGGCCGAGGTCATCCCGCTGTCGGTGGACTGCCCGACCGCCGCTGTCTGCCATGCGGTGAGCTACCGGTCCGATAACCGTGAAGGCGGCTATCACGCCGTCACGCGTGACGGCGGTCGCACCTGGCGTAATCGACCGATCGCCCTCGCCGGCATCGGCCAACTGCATCAGATTTCCTGCCCGACGGCGGACGTGTGCGTTGCCGCCGGCTCCCGTGGAGTGAACAGCCACACCGGGAGCTCTGCGTACATCGCCATTCGCACAACCGACGGTGGCCGTTCATGGGAGGAACGCGCGCTGCCGGTGCCGGACGACACGACCACGGGCAGCTTGTCATGCCCGGCCGCTGACCGCTGCGTGATCGCGACCTCGCGCGGCGCGGTGGTCAGCACCGACGGTGGAGAGACGTGGACGTTGACCTTCAAGTTCCGGGCAAGGGGATTCCCGATGGTGCAGTGTCCGACGCAGAAGGTCTGCTGGATCGTGGACACGCGCACGTACCGCAGCGTCGACGGGGGTACGACGTGGAAGAACGTCGGCCAGTTCCGCCCCCAGCAAACGCGCGCGTTCGCGTGCCTGTCCGCGAGCGAATGCCTCGTCACAGGGATGCCGCGCGGGGAGAACCAAGGCGCGGTGTTCCGCTCATCTGACCGTGGCCGGACGTGGCAGACGACACGGTTCTATGAGGACATCGACGATGAGCCACCGCATGACGTCGCGTGCGCCGGCTCGACGTGCGTGATCGTCACGCAGAGCATCCAGCCGCCGGTGCATCACTCACGTGTGCTGGTCACACACGACCGCGGCCGGACGTGGCGGCAGGCCGGGCGGACGTCGTTCGGGTACCCGCACGCCGTGTCGTGCCCGACCGCGCGGCGTTGCGTGGCTCTGGGCGGCCTGCTGCAGAAGCACACGTTCCGGATCGCGGCGGCGTTCACACGCAACGGCGCGAAATCGTGGACGACCGCGAGCGTCACCAGCTGATCGAAACAGCGACTGAGCGCCTACCAGGGGATCGCGCCGAGATCGCGCGAGACCGCGCGCGCCGCCTCGCGCACGTAGGAGATCAGCTCGCTCTGGGGCTCGCCGTCGCGGCAGAGCCGCTCGACCGGGCCGGAGATCCCGATCGCCCCCACCGGCACGTCGCGCCGGTCCTTGATCACCGCCGCCAGCGTGACCACGCCCAGCACCAGCTCCTGGATGTCCGCCGCCCACCCGCGCGCGCGGATCGTCTCGAGCTCCGCCAGCAGCGCGTCCGGGTCGGTCAGCGTGTGCTCGGTGAAGCGCGGCAGGCCGGCGCCGGCCAGCTCGGAGGCCACATAGCGGCTCTCGGACAGCAGCGCCTTGCCGATCGCGGTGGCGTGCGCGGGCAGCAGCGCGCCGACCTCCAGCGCCTGGCGGCTGTCGTCGGGGCGAAAGACGTGGTGGACGATCAGCACCTGCCCTTCGTGCAGCGTGCCGATCCGCACGCTCTCGTTGGCCCGGGACGCCAGTGCGTCAGACCAGTTGAGCGCGCGCGTGCGCAGCTCGTTACCGTCGAGATAGCTCGACCCCATGTGCAACAGCGCAGCCCCGAGCTGATATTTGCCGGACTCCGGATCCTGCTCGACGAACCCCACCTCGCGCAACGTCTTGAGGATGCCATGCACGGTGGCTTTGGGCAGTCCGAGTTGACCGGCGAGCTCTACCACTCCCATGCGCCGCGAACGCCCTGATAGCAGGCGGAGAATCGCAGCAGCACGTTCGATCGACTGGATCCTCCCAGGCACGTGCGACACCTTAGCGGCACGCGAATTCAGCGGCATCACGTGGTACCCCGCCCTCACCTCATGTGAGGTGAGTGCTACGTGACACTCACCTCACAGTTAATGATGATGTGACTGTTACTCGGCGTCGAACCAGTCGAACGTGCGCGTCACGGCGCGCTTCCAGTACTTGTAGTACTCGTCGCGCTGGGCGGCCTCCATCTGCGGCTCCCAGCGCTTGTCCTCGACCCAGTTCTCGCGCAGGTCCTCGACCGCCGGCCACAGGCCCGTGGCCAGGCCGGCGGCGTAGGCGGCGCCGAGCGCCGTCGTCTCGGGCACCTTGGGCCGGATCACCGGCACGCCGAGCAGGTCGGCCTGGAACTGCATCAGCAGATCGTTGCCGACCATGCCGCCGTCGACCTTCAGGGACTCCAGCGCCACGCCGGAGTCGCTGTTCATCGCCTCGACCACCTCGCGGCTCTGGTAGGCGGTCGCCTCCAGCACGGCGCGCGCGATGTGCCCGTGGGTGACGTACCGCGTCAGGCCGGCGATCACGCCGCGCGCGTTGGACTTCCAGTACGGCGCGAACAGGCCCGAGAACGCCGGCACGAAGTAGCAGCCGCCGTTGTCGTCGACCGAGCGAGCCAGGTCCTCGACCTCGGGCGCGGCCTTGATCAGCTTCAGGTTGTCGCGCAGCCACTGCACCAGCGCGCCGGTGATCGCGATCGAGCCTTCCAGGCAGTAGACCGTGTCCTCGTCGCCGATCTTGTAGCCGACCGTGGTCAGCAGGCCGTTCTTGGACAGCACGGGCGTGGTGCCGGTGTTGAGCAGCAGGAAGTTGCCCGTGCCGTAGGTGTTCTTGGCCTCGCCGGGCGAGAAGCACGTCTGGCCGAAGGTCGCCGCCTGCTGGTCGCCGAGGTCGCCGGCCAGCGGGATGCCCGCCAGCGCGCCGCCCTTGATCTCGCCGTAGACCTCGCTGGACGCCTTGATCTCCGGCAGCATCGACAGCGGGATGCCCATCACGTCGCGGATCCCGTCGTCCCAGGAGAGGGTCTTGAGGTCCATCAGCATCGTGCGGCTGGCGTTCGTCGGGTCGGTGATGTGCAACCCGCCGTCGGTGCCGCCGGTGAGGTTCCAGATCAGCCAGGTGTCCATGTTGCCGAACAGCAACTCGCCCGCCTCGGCGCGCTCGGCGGCGCCGTCCACGTTGTCGAGGATCCAGCGGATCTTCGGCCCGGAGAAGTACGTCGCCAGCGGCAGGCCGACCTTCTCCTGGAAGCGGGCCTGCCCCCCGTCCTTCGCGTACTCGTCGACGAGCGCGTCGGTGCGCGTGTCCTGCCAGACGAGCGCGTTGTGGATCGGCTTGCCGGTGTTGCGGTCCCAGACCAGCGTGGTCTCACGCTGGTTGGTGATGCCGACGCCGGAGATGTCGCCCGGCCCGGCACCCGCCGCGGCGACCGCCTCGTCGATCACCTCCTGCGTGCGTGCCCAGACCTCGTTCGCGTCGTGCTCGACCCACCCGGGCTTGGGGTAGATCTGCTCGTGCTCCTTCTGGGCGACGCTGACCACGGAGCCGCCGTGGTCGAAGACCATGCACCGCGTGCTCGTGGTGCCCTGGTCGATTGCAGCCGCGTACTTCGCCATCGAAGGCCTCCTCGTTCAAATATCGGGGGAACGCCGAGTGTCCGCGCGCACCCGCTCCCGGGCGCGCGCGGCGACTCGATCGAGGACCGGAAGATCAGCCGGGGTAGAACGCGCCGAACGCGACCGCGCCCAGCGCGCCGCCGATCAGCGGGCCGACAACCGGAACCCAGGCGTAGCTCCAGTCCGAGTTGCCCTTGCCCGCGATCGGCAGGATCGCGTGCATGATCCGCGGGCCGAGGTCACGAGCCGGATTGATCGCGTACCCGGTCGGGCCGCCGAGGGAGAGGCCGATGCCGAACACCAGCAGGCCGACGAGCAGGGCGCCCAGGCCGGTGCCCGCGGTCGCCTTGTCGGCGAAGAACGCGAGGATGCCGAAGACCAGCACGAACGTGCCGATCAGCTCGGTGATCACGTTCGCGACCGGGTTGCGGATGGCCGGCGCGGTGCTGAAGCAGGCCAGCTTGAGGCCGGGGTCCTCCGTCTCCTTCCAGTGGTCGAGATAGGCCAGCCACACGAGCGTGGCGCCGATGAACGCGCCCACGAACTCGCCGGCCAGGTACTTGGGGACGTCGCCGCCGCCGATGTCGCCATTGATCCACATGCCGAGCGTTACGGCCGGGTTCAGATGCGCGCCGCTGAACTGCCCGACGGCGAACGCACCCGCCATGACCGCCATGCCCCACCCGAACGTGATGACGATCCAGCCGCTGTTCTGGCCCTTGGATTGGGCCAGCAACACGCACGCCACCACGCCGTTGCCCAGCAGGATCAGGAGCGCGGTCCCGATCACCTCAGCTCCGAAGATGCTCAAAGCTCACCTCTCCTCCGCCGATCAGCTGATGATCCAACGACGTCGTATCGTATGAGACAACGTCCGGCATTGTCAAACGCGATGCCGAAAGTACGTGGCGGCTCGCACAAAGCCGGCGCAGCCGTACGGCGATGCCGTCCGCGGTTCGGGATGATGGATCTGGGTTCCGGCTAGCTGAGCCGCGCACGCGCGGTCTGCAGCAGCAGGTGCGACGACGTCGCGCCCGGGTCCTGGTGGCCGACGCTGCGCGGCCCCAGGTAGCTGGCGCGGCCCTTGCGCGCCTCCATCGGCGTGGTGGCCAGCATGCCTTCGCGCGCGGCCTCCTCGGACCGGGCCAGCGCGTCGGCCAGCGACGCGCCGTCGGACTGGGCGTCGCGCAGCGCCTGCACGGCCGGCAGCAGCGCGTCCACCATCGTCTTGTCGCCCGGTTCCGCGCGGCCTCGCTTCTGCACGCCGGCGACGCCGGCCTCGAGCGCGTCCGCCCACTCGTCGAGGCCGGCCTCCGCCTTGCCGTTGAGCGCGGTGCCCATCTGCAGGAACAGCGTTCCGTACAGCGGGCCCGCCGCGCCGCCGACCTTGGAGACGAGGGTCATCCCGACCGCTTTCAGCAGCGCGCCGATGTCATCGAAGCCGCCGCCGCCGAGCCGCTCGACGACCGCCTGCATGCCGCGGTTCATGTTCGTGCCGTGGTCGCCGTCGCCGATCGCGGTGTCGAGCGCGACCAGCTCCTCGCGATGCTCGGCGATCACGTCGGCGTAGTCCGACATCCAGGCCTGGACGTCAGCGGTCGAGATGCCCATGTCCGGCTAGCCCCAGCGCAGCCCGGGCGTGTTGACGGGCGCGTCCCAGAGCCGGGTCAGCTCGTCGTCGAGCTTGACCAGCGAGATCGAGCAGCCCGCCATCTCCAGTGAGGTTATGTAGTTGCCGATCAGGTTGCGCTCGATCGTGATCCCGCGCTCGGACAGGAAGCGGTTGAGCGCGCGATAGACGATGTAGAGCTCGATCAACGGCGTGCCGCCCATGCCGTTGACGAACGCGAGCACCCTGTCGCCGGAGGAGAACGGCAGGTCCTCGACGACGGCGGTCGCGAGCCGGTCGACGACCTGGTCGGCGGGCACGAGCTTCTCGCGGTAGCGGCCCGGCTCGCCGTGGATGCCGATGCCGATCTCCATCTCGTCCTCGGCCAGCTCGAAGCTCGGCTTGCCGGCGGCCGGCGTCGTGCAGGGCGTCAGCGCCATGCCCATGCTGCGGCCCTGGGCGTTGACCTTGCGGCAGAGGTCGGCGACCTGCGCGAGCGACTGGCCCTCCTCGGCCGCGGCACCGCAGATCTTCTCCGCCAGCACGGTCACGCCGACGCCGCGGCGGCCCGCGGTGTAGAGGCTGTCCTGGACGGCGACGTCGTCGTTGATCACGACCGACTGGACCTCGATGCCCTCGCCCTGGGCGAGGTCGGCGGCCATCTCGAAGTTCAGGACGTCGCCGGTGTAGTTCTTGACGATGTGCAGGACGCCGGCGCCGCCGTTGACGGCCTTGGTCGCCTCCAGCATCTGGTCGGGCGTCGGCGAGGTGAAGACCTCGCCGGGGCAGGCCGCGTCGAGCATCCCGACGCCGACGAAGCCGCCGTGCATCGGCTCGTGCCCGGAACCGCCGCCGGAGATGATCCCGACCTTGCCCTGCACCGGAGCGTCGGCTCTCACGATCACGGCCGGTTCGTGGATCACTCGCACGTGGTCACCGTGCGCGGCCTCGACGCCCTCCAGGGCTTCGCGGACGACGGCCTCCGGGTCATTGATGAGCTTCTTCATCTGCCCTCCTCCACTCGATCGCCGGCTATGCAGCCTGCAGACCGTATCGAGGAGCGTCGCCGCGGGTCAATCAGGCAGCGGACTCAGAGTGCTCCGGCGCCTCTACCGGGCGCTCGAAGCGGGCTTCCCGCTTGCGCAGGACCTCGTGCATGAGCAGCACGTTGTACCCGCCGGGCGGGCCCTCGGCCTCCGGCGCCAGGCCCTTGCGCTCCCAGAACGCGCGGACATCCTCCATCACTTCACGCCGATCGGCGACGTCGCGGACCGCCAGCGGGCGGCCGAAGCGGACCTCGATCTTGTGGCGGCGACGGAACGGGCCGCGCTTGCGCAGCTTCGGCCAGTTCTGGCCGGCGGGCATCGCGGCGTGAAGGCCGCCGAGGTAGATCGGGACGATCTGGATCTGGTGCTGGGCGGCGATCACGGCCGCGCCCGAGCGCACCTTGCCGATGCTGCCGTCGCGCGAGCGGGTGCCTTCGGGGAACAGCAGCAGGTTCCAGTCGTCGCCGATCAGGCGGTCGACGTGGTCGGTCGCGCCGTTGCCGAGCCCGCCGCCGTTGCGGCCGAGCGGCACGGTATTTAGCAGCAGCGAGACCGCCGCCGCCTTCCAGCGCGACTTGTAGAAGTAGTCCGCGGCGGCGCCGACGGCGGTGCGCGAGCGCCACGCGTACGGGAGCGCGCGCATGACGGTCGGGGCGTCGAGGTGGCTCGAGTGGTTGGCGACGAAGATCACCGGGCCCTCGAGGTCGTCGAACACCTCGCGGCCGTGGATCGAGCGGCGCGTGTAGACGTCGATCATCGGGCCGAGCACGCCGGTGATCAGCACTTCGCGCATGGCGCGCGGCAGCGCCCGGCGCGCCCAGGCAACGTCCATCTTGGAGTACTGGCGCGCGATCTCCTCGCGCAGCTCCCCGCCCTTGGTGCGCAGCTGCTGGCCGAGCTCCGGCAGGTTCTCCTTGAGCTCGACGGTGCGCTCCTTGAGCTCCGGGATCCGCTCCTTGAGCTCCGGCACGCGCTCCTTGAGCTCCGTGGTCCGGACTTTGCCGTGCTCGATCGTGCGGTGAATCCGGCCGTCGCCCATGCCGTCAAGTAACCCGGTCCGGGGCGTTGGTTTCGCGGTCTTATGAACCGAGCTCACGCGAGCGCCGCGCCGCGGCGGTCACGGCCTCCAGGAACGCCGCGCGGACGCCGCCGCGCTCGAGCTCGCGCAGGCCCGCCGCGGTCGTCCCGCCGGGCGAGGTGACCGCCGCGCGCAGCGCCGCCGGGCCGTCCTCGCTCTCGACCAGCAGGCGCGCCGCGCCCAGCAGGGTCGCAAACGCGAGCGTCTCGGCGGTCTCGCGCGGCAGCCCGGCCAGCACGCCGCCCTCGGCCAGCGCCTCGGCGATCAGGAAGACGTAGGCGGGGCCGGAGCCGGAGACGCCGGTGACCGCGTCGAGCGCGCCTTCGGGTACGCGCACGACGACGCCGACCGCGCCGAGGACCTCCTCCGCCCAGGCGAGGTCCTCCTCGCCGGCGTGGGCGCCGGCGCTGATCGCCGCCGCGCCGGCGCCGACGAGCGCGGGCGTGTTCGGCATCGCCCGGACGACCTTCAGCGGCCGCTGGGCGGCGGCCTCGATCGCCGCCGTGGTCACGCCCGCCGCGACCGACAGCACGCGCTCGCAGCCGGCGGCCGCGACGGCCTGGGCGGCGCTCGCGGTGTCCGCGGGCTTGACCGCGAGGATCGCGTTGCGGGCGGAGATCGGCGCGTCCGCGACGGTCACGCCCGGGTACGCGGCCTGCAGCTGGGCCCGGCGCGGTGCGGCGACCTCCACCACTGCGAGCGACGTGGCGTCCCGGCCGGACGCGAGCAGGCCGCCCAGCAGCGCTTCGCCCATGCGGCCGCCGCCGACGATCAGGGTCTCCATGGGCGGACAGCGTACGAGCCCCGCCGGAAGCGTGCTCCCGGCGGGGTCGCAGGAACTACTTGGTGCGGCGGAAGTGCAGGACGCCCAGCTCGGTGCCGAACACGGTCTCCGAGTTGCGCGCCGCGCTCTCCGCGCCGATCGCCAACGCCTGGTCCAGCGTCTTGGCGAGCAGCTTGTTGAGCTTCTTGAGGCCCTTCTCGTCGAGCTCGAGCAGCGTGCGGTTGAGCACGAGCTCGGGATCTTCGAGCGTGCCGGCGTCCGCCGCCGCGGCGAGGTCGGAGACGAGGTCGCCGATGGTCTCCCCCGTCAGCTCTCCGCGGAGGCCCGACGGGAGGTTGCGCCACTGCTGCTCTTCGAGCTGCGGTCGCGCGGTCGCCCGATAGAAGTGCTGCAGCGCACCGCGACGCGGCTCGGTGCGCACGAGCTCGACGCAGTCGTAGTCGCGCAGCATGCGCACGTGGTAGGAGACGACACCGAGCGGAGCACCGAGTTCGACGGCGAGATCCCCGGGGCTCGCCACACGCTCTCCGAGCCGCTGCAGGATGCGCGCTCGCAGCGGATGTGCGAGCGCTTTGGCGATGCGAGCCTCCGAGGTTTCTCCCCGAGGCCGCTGTCCATTACTGGATGAGGTCGATGTACTGGTGGGCATGGTCAGCTTCGAGACTAATTGACGAACATAAGGAACTGCATTGACGTTTCGTCCAGTGCGAACCGAAGCTTTCATGAAGCGCCGGCGCACGGGGCCGGCGTCGTCACCTCCGGGTCGGGGATCGGATCCGGCCTCCCAGCGACTTTGCAGAGCGCGTAGCGGCCTGTACGAAAGTCCAGGGACGCACGGTACAGGTGGCCCAGGACGCCACCGGCGTTGGCGGCGGTGCGTTCGATCTCGGACGTCACGGCCACGCAGGAGTAGCTCCCCGACGTGCGCTTGGGGTCGCGCTCGGGCGGCGGCTCCCCGACCGTCCTGGGAAACGGCTCGCAGCTGCCGCGCAGGATCGGGCCCTCGAGGCCGCGCCGGCGAGCGTCGGCGGCGATCGCGGTCTCGAGGTCGCGGACCATCAGCGTGCGGCGGGACGCGGCCGAGCGGCCATAGCGCGGGCGCTGCTCGCGCTTGAGCTCGCGGACCTCCTGGGCGTGGACGGCCGCAGCGTGGCGGGCGTCGGCGGCCGCGCGCTGGCGCTGCTCGGCGCGCAGCTCCGGGATCAGCAGCGCGGCCGCGGCGATCGCGGCGACCAGCGCGATGAGCACGGCGATCCGGGTCCCGGTCCCGGTGCGGCGCCAGAGCCAGCCGGGAAGCTGGTCGAGACTCGGGAGCGGCTCGTAGCGCTGGTTTGACAAGGCCGCAGTGATGGCAGCGTCCGTCGCGCAGTTCAAGCACCGATTGCGGGCGCTGAGCGTAAGCTGTGCTTAACGATGTTGGACGTCCGCCGCCTGCGCCTGCTGAGCGAGCTCGCCCGCCGCGGGACGATCGCGGAGGTCGCGCGGTCGGTCGGCTACTCGCCGTCGGCGGTCTCGCAGTCGCTGGCGCGGCTGGAGCGCGAGGCGGGCATGGCGCTGCTCGAGCGCGACGGCCGCAACGTCCGGCTGACGCCGGCGGCGCGGCGGCTGGTCGAGCGGACCGACCGCGTGCTGGCGGAGCTCGACGCCGCCGAGGCGGAGCTGGCGGCCGAGCACGGGACGGTGCGGGGCGCGATCGTGATCGGCGCGTTCCCGAGCGCGGCGGCGCGGCTGGTGGCGCCGGCGGTCGGGGTCTTGCACGCGCGTCACGCCGAGTTGACGTGCGCGATCCGTGAGCACGAGCCCGAGGACGGCATCGGGCTGCTGCGGGCGGGCGAGCTGGACCTGCTCGTGTCCGAGCACTACGACGACGTCGAGCCGGCGCCGGCCGGCGGGCTCGAGCAGCACCTGCTGGTCGCCGAGCCGCTCCTGCTCGTGCTGCCGGTGACGGCGCCCGGCGGCGATGTCGTGCCGCTCGCGACGCTCGCCGCGGAGCCCTGGATCGGGGGCATCGGCGAGACCCAGTTCGCGGGCGCGCTGGAGCACGCGTGCCGGGCCGCGGGGTTCTCGCCGCGGTTCGTGCACCGGGCCGACGAGGCGTCGCTGTATCAGGCGCTGGTCGCGGCCGGGCTCGGCGTCGGGCTGCTCCCGGCGCTGGCGTGCACGCCGTTCGCGGGCGTGCGCTACGCCCGCGCCGCGCCCGAGCCGCCGCGGCGGCACATCGTCGCGCTGCTACGGCGCGGCGCCGCGCGGAGACCCGCGCTGGCGGCGCTGCTGGACGCGCTCGGGGAGGCCGCACGCGCCGCCGCGCCCGGCGAGGCGGCGCGTGCCGCCGCGGCCGACGGCCGTCCGGGTCAGACCGCGCGCGTCCCGTCTCTCCACACCGCCGCGACCAGCGGCACACCCGGCCGGTAGGCCAGGTGGATGTGGCTGGGGGCGTCGAGCAGGACGGCGTCCGCGCGCGCGCCCGGCGCCAGGTGGCCGACGTCGCTGCGGCGCAGCGCGCGGGCGCCGCCGGCCGTCGCCGCCCAGACCGCCTCATCCGGCGTCATCCGCATCTCCCGGACCGCGATCGCGATGCAGAACGGGATGTTGGTGGTGTAGCTCGAGCCCGGGTTGCAGTCGGCGGCCAGCGCGACGGTCACGCCCGCGTCCAGCAGCCGCCGCGCGTCCGGGTACACCGCACGCGTGCTGAACTCGGCGCCCGGCAGCAGCGTCGCGACCGTGTCGCTGTTCGCGAGCGCGTCGACGTCGGCGTCCGTGACGTGCGTGCAGTGGTCCGCGGACGCGGCGCCGAGCTCGACCGCGATCTGCACGCCCGGCCCGTGGCGCAGCTGGTTGGCGTGCACGCGCGGCGTCAGCCCCTTGGCGATCCCGGCCTGCAGGATCGCGCGCGTCTGCTCGCCGTCGAACGCGCCCTCCTCGCAGAAGACGTCGATCCAGCGCGCGTGCGGCGCGCAGGCGTCGAGCATCTCGCCCTTGACCAGGTCGACGTACGCGTCCGGCTCGTGCTCGGGCGGGACGACGTGCGCGCCCAGGAACGTGGTCTCCGGCGTGCGCGGCTCGGCGACCGTGAGGCTGCGCCGCTCGTCGACCACGGTCAGCCCGTACCCGGACTTCGTCTCGACGGTCGTGGTGCCCGAGCGCAGCGCCTCGCCGACCAGCCGGTCGACGTTGGCGCCGAGCTGCTCGTCGGACGCGGCGCGGGTCGCGGCCACCGTGGTCCGGATGCCGCCCGCGGAGTACGCCCGGCCCGCCATCCGCGCGGCGAACTCCTCCGCCCGGTCCCCCGCGAACACCAGGTGGCCGTGGCTGTCGACGAACCCGGGGATCACCGCCCGCCCGCCCGCGTCGAAACGCTCCGTGCCGGCGCCCTCGGGCGTCTTCGTCCCCGCGTAGACGACCCGGCCCGCGTCGAACGCGAGCACCGCGTCGTGGATCGTCCCCAGCTCCGGGTCGTTGGTGACCAGCGTGCCGATGTTCTCGATCAGCACGGCCTCCCCCCGATCAGCACGTGGGTGACGTCGGCCGCCGTGGCGGCGAAGACGATCGACTCGAGCAGGGTCTCCGGCTGCGCGTTGTCCAGCCGCGGCGAGCCGAGGCCGACCGTGACCAGGTCGGCCAGCGCGCCCGGCTCGATCCGCCCCGCGTCCGGCCAGCCCAGCGACGCGTGGTTCGTCGCGCCGCGCAGCAGCGCCGCCGCCGTGAAGTGGCCGCGGCGCTCGGTCTTCAACCGCAGATCGAGCTCGACCGCGCGCGCCTCCTCGAACAGGTCGATCACGGCGTGGCTGTCGGAGCCGAGGCTGAGGTTCGGCCCGGCGTCGCCGATGCCGTCCGCGAGGTCGCGCTCGGTCGTCGGGCACATGCAGATCGTGGTCGTCTGCAGGAGCGCCTGGTCGTTCTCGGTCAGGTGCGTCGCGTGGACCGCGGTGGAGTCCGGCCCGAGCGCGCCGTGCTCGGCCAGCAGCTGCACCGGCGTCAGGCCGTGCGCGGCCAGGCACGCCTCGTTCTCCGCGCGCTGCTCGGAGACGTGGAAGTGCAGCGGCCGGCCGCGGGCGAACTCGACCACGGTCGGGATCTGGTCGGCGGGGACGGCGCGCACGGAGTGGATCGCCGCGCCGACCTTCGCCCCGCGAATGGAGGACACGCGCTCCGCCCAGCGCGCCGCGTCGCCGTCGCTGAAGCGCCGCTGCGCCGCGTTCGGCGGCTCACCGAACCCGCCGGCGAGGTAGCACGCGTCGAGCAGCGTCAGCCGGATGCCGGTCTCGTTCGCGGCCGCGATCAGCGCGTCGCTGTGGTGGACGTAGTCGAACTCCCCCACGCACGTGATCCCGGCGCGCACCATCTCGCGGTAGGTGCCGAGCGCGAGCGCATAGGTGTCGTCGGGCGTGATCGACGTCGCGAGCGCGTACATGTCCTCGCGCCACGTCCAGAAGCTGCCGCCGCCGCGCTGGGTGCGGCCGCGCAGCGCGCGCTGGAACGCGTGCGAGTGGGCGTTCGCCAGGCCCGGCAGGGTGACGCCGTCCAGCCGCGTGCCGTCCGCGGGCGCGCCGGGCGTCACGCTGACGATCCGCTCGCCTTCGACCTCGATCGCCACGTCGGCGGCGACCGCGTCGCCGCCGAGCCAGGCGTACTGCGCGTGGTAGCGCGTCATTCGGCCATCGGGATCCGCACGCCGCGCTCCGCGGCGACCTCCTGGGCGCGCTCGTAGCCGGCGTCGACGTGGCGGATCACGCCCATGCCGGGATCGTTGGTCAGCACGCGTGCGAGCTTCTGCGCGGCCAGCTCGGTGCCGTCGGCGACGCTCACCTGGCCGGCGTGGATCGAGCGGCCGATGCCGACGCCGCCGCCGTGGTGGATCGACACCCAGGACGCGCCGGAGGCCACGTTGACCATCGCGTTCAGGAGCGGCCAGTCGGCGATCGCGTCGCTGCCGTCCAGCATCGCCTCGGTCTCCCGGTACGGGGACGCGACCGAACCGGTGTCCAGGTGGTCACGGCCGATCACGATCGGGGCGCTGACGGCGCCGCTGGCGACCAGGTCGTTGAACGCCAGGCCGGCCTGGTCGCGCTCGCCGTAGCCGAGCCAGCAGATGCGCGCCGGCAGGCCCTGGAACTCGACCCGCTCCGCGGCCATCTTCATCCAGCGGGCGAGCGACTCGTTCTCGGGGAAGAGGTCGAGCACGGCCTTGTCGGTCGCGGCGATGTCCGCCGGGTCGCCCGAGAGCGCCGCCCAGCGGAACGGGCCCTTGCCCTCGCAGAACAGCGGGCGGATGTAGGCGGGGACGAAGCCCGGGTACGCGAACGCGCGGTCGTAGCCGCCGAGCTGGGCCTCGGCGCGCAGCGAGTTGCCGTAGTCGAACACCTCGGCGCCGCGGTCCAGGAAGCCGACCATCGCCTCGACGTGGCGGGCCATCGACTCGCGCGCGCGGTCGGTGTAGTCGGGCTTCGTACGCTCGTGCTCCCAGTCCTCGAACGCGACGCCGGACGCCAGGTAGGCGAGCGGGTCGTGGGCGGAGGTCTGGTCGGTCACGATGTCGATCGGGGCCTGGCGGCGCAGCAGCTCGGGGACGACGTCGGCGCAGTTGCCGAGCAGGCCGATGCTGAGCGCCCGCTTGGCGTCGCGCGCTTCGGTCGCGAGCTCGAGCGCGTGGTCGATGTCGTTGGCCTCGACGTCCAGGTACCGGGTCTCGAGCCGGCGCTGGATGCGGCTCGGGTCGACCTCGACGTTGATCGACACGCCGCCGGCCATGGAGACGGCCAGGGGCTGGGCGCCACCCATGCCGCCGAGCCCGCCGGTGAGCGTGATCGTGCCGGCCAGGCTGCCGCCGAAGCGCTTCTCGCCGACCGCCGCGAACGTCTCGTAGGTGCCCTGCAGGATGCCCTGGCTGCCGATGTAGATCCAGGAGCCGGCGGTCATCTGGCCGTACATCGTCAGGCCGAGCTGCTCGAGCCGGCGGAACTCGTCCCACGTCGCCCAGTCGCCGACCAGGTTCGAGTTCGCGATCAGCACGCGCGGCGCCCACTCGTGGGTCGTGAGGACGCCGACCGGCTTGCCGGACTGCACGAGCAGCGTCTCGTCGTCCTTGAGCGTCTTGAGCGTGCGGATGATCGCCTCGTAGGACGGCCAGTCGCGCGCGGCCTTGCCGGTGCCGCCGTAGACGACGAGGTCCTCCGGATGCTCGGCGACGTCCGGGTCGAGGTTGTTCTGCAGCATCCGCAGCGCGGCTTCCTGCTGCCAACCGAGGCAGGACAGCTCGGTGCCGCGCGGGGCGCGGATCGAGGACACGGTCATGCGCTTTCACCTTTCTTCGCGGTGCGAGAACGAGCCGCCAGGCGAGTTCTCGCCGAAGCATGCGAGCCCGCAGGGCGAGTCATGCGGCCTCCAACAGGCCGGTCACGGACTCGGCGGCGCGCACGGCGCCGCCCGCTTGCACGAAGGCCACGGCGGCCTCGATCTCGGGGGCGAGGAACCGGTCGGCCCCGGGGGCCGGGCAGGTCTCGCGCAGGACTTGGATGACGGCGCCCGTCGCCGGGGCGGGCGTGAGCGGGGCGCGCAGGTCGATGCCGCGGGCGGCGGTCAGCAGCTCGATCGCCAGGACGCGGCTCAGGCCGTCGACCGCCTTGCGCAGCTTGCGCGCGGCGTTCCAGCCCATCGAGACGTGGTCCTCCTGCATGGCGCTGGAGGGGATCGAGTCCACGCTGGCGGGGACGGCGAGGCGCTTGAGCTCGGACACGATCGCGGCCTGGGTGTACTGGGCGATCATGTAGCCGGAGTCCACGCCGGGATCGTCGGCCAGGAACGGCGGCAGGCCGTGGCTGCGCGCCGGGTCCAGGAAGCGGTCGGTGCGGCGCTCGGCGATGCTGGCGACGTCGGCGGCCGCGATCGCGAGGAAGTCCAGCGGGTAGGCGACGGGGGCGCCGTGGAAGTTGCCGTTGGACTCGACGCGGCCGTCCGGCGTGACGACCGGGTTGTCGACCGCGGCGGCCAGCTCCCGCTCGGCGATGCGCGTCGCATGGGCGAGCGTGTCGCGGGCGGCGCCGGCGACCTGCGGTGCGCAACGCAGGGAGTACGCGTCCTGCACGCGCGTGTCCTCGGGGCCGCGGTGGGAGGCGACGATCGGCGAGTCCTTCAGGATCGCCCGCATGTTGGCCGCGGCCTGCTGCTGGCCGTGCTGGGGGCGCAGCTCCTGCAGGTCGCGGGCGAAGACGCGGTCGGTGCCGAGCAGGCCCTCGACGCTCATCGCGGCCGTGATGTCCGCGGTGACGAGCAGCGTGCGCAGATCCGCGATGGCGAGGATCAGCATGCCGAGCATGCCGTCCGTGCCGTTGATCAGCGCGAGGCCCTCCTTCTCGTGCAGCTCGATGGGGGCGATGCCGGCGTCCTTCAGGGCCAGCTCGGCGGTCGTGAGCTCGTCGGCGGCGTCGCGCACCGGGCCCTCCCCCATCAGCGCGAGCGCGCAGTGGGCGAGCGGCGCGAGGTCGCCCGAGCAGCCGAGCGAGCCGTACTCGTGGACGACCGGCGTGATGTTCGCGTTCAGCGCGGCGGCGTAGGCCCGGGCGGTCTCCGGGCGCACGCCGGTGCGGCCGGTGGCGAGGGTCGAGAGGCGCAGCAGCATCAGCGCGCGGATCACTTCGCGCTCGACCTCGGGGCCGCTGCCGGCCGCGTGGCTGCGGATCAGCGAGCGCTGCAGCTGGACCCGCTTCTCGTGCGGGATGTGCAGCGTGGCGAGAGCGCCGAACCCGGTCGACACGCCGTAGTGCGGCGTCTCGTCGGCGGCCAGCGCCTCGATCACGGCGCGGCTGTGTTCGATGGCTTGCAGGGCGTCGGGGCTGAGCTCGACGCCGGCGCCGCCGCGCGCGACGGCCACCACGTCCTCCAACGAGGGCGCGCCGACGCCGAGGGTCACGGGCGAGACGAACATGACGCGCATTCGAGCAAGCGCGGCGGGGCGGCGCACGCAAGTCGCACGGGTTCTGTCTCGGATCCGAGACGCGGCGTCGCCGAGCGCGTGTGGTCGGCCGGAGCGCGGGCGCGAATCGCGCCGGCGTCCGCGCCGGCGCCGGCGCCCGCGCCCGGATCTCGCACGATCTCCTTGCCCGCCCTGCGTCTCGCGCGCCGTCCTGCGTCTCGCGCGCCCGTCCCTTGTCTCGCGCGCCCGTGCCTCGTCCCGCGCCGTCCTTCGTATCGCGCGCCGTCCCTTGTCTCGCGCGCCGCCCTGTCTCGCGCGCCGTCCCCCTTGTCTCGCGCCGTCCCTTGTCTCGCGCGCCGCCCCGTCTCGCGCGGCGCCCCGTCTCGCGTGCCGCCCGTCGCGCGCCGCTCCCGTCTCACGCGCCGTCCCTCGTCTCGCGCCGGCCCGGTCTCCGTGACCCGTGCGGGTACGCCGGCGAACGGCGGCCGGGTGAGGGTGGCCGGGCGCGGGCCGAGTCGCTCGTCCGCCAGCGGGTGCGAGTGGTAACGCGCCAAGGCGTCACGCGAGAGGTCACGTTCCGTCCCTATCCGCCGACCAGTCGCCCCTCGCGGGCCCGGCGCGAATGAGGGACGGTGCGCCGCGGAACGGGACGGCAGGCCGCGAGTCGTGGCGCGAGCGGGCGAGTTTCGGCGCAGAGCGCCAGAAAGTGACCACTCGCCGCGCGAAGTGGCGAGGCGGCGCGGGACCGTGCGGGGCGACGCGGCGCGGGGCCGCGCGGCGAAACGCGGCGCGGGACGACGCGGGGCGCACCGCGGCGCGGGACGGAAGGCCGCGAGCCGGGACGCGAGCGGGCGAGTTTCGGCGCAGAGCGCCGGAAAGTGACCACTCGCCGCGCGAAGTGGCGAGGCGA
>DATMGH010000032.1:0-30401 GCA_035555675.1 Solirubrobacter sp.
GCACGCCGCGCCGCGGCTGGCGCTCGGCCCGGTCCTCCTGCTCCCTCCGCGGCGCGCCCGGGTCCTCACGGTGACCCTCGACGATCCCGCCGGAGCGCTGCACACCCTGCAGGCACGCGTGTCCGCCGGCCTCGAGGCCGCCGGCGTCTACACGCCCGAGAAGCGGCCGTTCCGCCCGCACGTCACCGTCGCCCGCCTGCGGCCCCGCGCACAAGCGCCGCGCGACGCCGATTTCGCCGTCGAGCCGCTCGCGTTCCACGCTCCGGCGGTCACGCTCTACGTGTCGCGTCTGCATCCGAACGGCGCCCGTTACGAACCGCTCGCGCGGGCGGAGCTCGGCTAGGCTCAACCCCCATGGTCGCCACCACGGCCCGGAGGGCCGTCCTTCTCGCGCTGCTCGCGCTGCTGGCCCTCCCGTCCGCCTCGCAGGCGGCGCTGCGGTGGGGGTCCTGCACGGACCTCCGCGGCGTGCGCTGCAGCTCGCTGACGGTCCCGCTCGACCGCTCCGGCGTCGATCCGGGCAGCGTCAATCTGCGGATCGCGCGGGCCGGCAAGACCAGCGGGCCGACGCTGATGTACCTCTCCGGCGGCCCCGGCGGGGCCGGGGTGAGCGAGATGCTCGCCGTGCTCTCGATGCTGCCGCGGCTCGAGTCCCGCTTCCAGTGGATCGGGTTCGACCAGCGCGGGACCGGCCGGTCCGGCCTGCTGCGCTGCCCGCGCCTGGAGCGCGACCCGCATCTGCGCGACCCCGGGGCGGCGCTGGACTGCGCGAATCGCCTCGGCGCCGGGCGGCGGCACTACTCGACGCCGGACTCGGTCGCCGACATGGAGGCGATCCGCACCGAGCTGGGCGTCGAGAAGCTGACGCTGTTCGGGATCAGCTACGGCACCGCGCTCGCGCTCGAGTACGCGCGCGCCTATCCGCAGCACGTCGAGCGGCTGATCCTCGACTCCGTGGTCGATCCCGACGACGCGGACCCGTTCTTCGGCGCCACGTTCCGCGCCATGAGCCCGTCGCTGAAGTCGCTCTGTCCGAAGGGCTGCCGCGGCATCAGCACCGATCCGGGCTCGGATTTGGGGACGCTCGTCACCCGCCTGCGGGCGCATCCGCTGGTCGCCCGCGCCTACGACGCGCGCGGGCGCTCGCACCGCGTGACGCTCGGCCCGCTGCAGCTGTTCGACGTGATGATGGCCACGGACTACCTGCCGCCGCTGCGCGCGATCCTGCCGATCGCGGTCAAGGCCGCGCTGGGCGGCGACGGCGCGCCGCTGGCCCGGATCGTGCGCGACATCGGCGCGCTCGAGGTCCTCGGCTCCCCGCGCGAGTTCTCGGCCGCCCGCTACGCGACCGTCTGCGAGACGGACCCGCTGCCGTGGGACCCCGGCACGCCGGTGGAGCAGCGCCCGGCGGCCGCGCAGGCGCGGATCGCCGCGCTGCCCGCGGCGTTCTTCGCGCCGTTCGATCCGCCGGTGGCGTTCCAGGACGAGATCGACCTCTGCCTGCGCTGGCCGGACGTCCCGCATCCGCCCACCGCGGCCGCGCCGCTGCCGTATCCGAGCGTGCCGACGCTGATCCTCCAGGGCGGGGAGGACCTGCGCACGCCGCCGGAGGTCTCCGCGAGCGTCGCGGCGCGGATTCCGGGCGCGGCCCGGCTCGTCGTCCCCGGCACCGGGCACTCGACGATCAGCGATCCGCGCACGTGCTCGGGGCGCGCGATCCTCGCGTTCGTCCGCGGGACGCCGCTGCCCAAGTCGCCGTGCAAGCGCGTCCCGACCGGGATCCCGGCCGTCTCGACCGCGCCGCGGTCCTTCGATTCGCTGCCGGGCTACGGCGGGCTCCCGCGCAAGGTCGGGCGCACGGTGCGCGCGCTGGCGGCGACGCTCGACGACCTGCGGCTCGTGCTCTCGCCCGCGGCGCTGGCGACGTCCGGCGGCGGCCTGCGCGGCGGCGCCTGGGAGGTGCGGGGCGACGGCCTCGTCCTGCGCCGCTACGAGGCCGTGAAGGGCATGACCTTGAGCGGCAGCGGCAACAGCCGGCTGACGCTGCGCGTGGCGGGCGCGAAGGCCGCGCGCGGGACGGTCACGATCCGCTCCGGCGGGCGCGTCTCGGGCACGCTGGACGGGCGGAGGATCTCGCTGCGGCTGGGCGCGCCGCGCGCGTCCAGCGCGCGGGCCGCGGTGGCGCGCCTCGCGCGTGTCACGGGGTAGCGCCCGAACACCGCCGCTCTGCAACGAATTCGTGCCGAACCTGTGCCAAAAGGCGCACAGACGTTCGTCCGTCCGACCCGCCCCCTAGCGTGCAGTGCATGAGCAACCAGGACCCCTCGAAGGCACGAGACACAGCCCTGCAGGGCGCCCTGTCCCAGATCGAGCGTCAGTTCGGCAAGGGCACCGTCATGAAGATGGGCGATCCTGGGGCTCAGGTGCGGGTGGAGGCCATCCCGACGGGCGCACTGTCGCTGGACCTCGCGCTCGGGATCGGCGGCATCCCGCGCGGCCGCATCGTGGAGATCTTCGGCCCTGAGTCCTCGGGCAAGACGACGCTGATCTACCACCTGATCGCCGAGACGCAGAAGCTCGGCGGGGTGGCGGCGTTCATCGACGCCGAGCACGCGATGGATCCCCTCTACGCCCAGCGGATCGGCGTCAACATCGACGAGCTGCTGGTCTCGCAGCCCGACTACGGCGAGCAGGCGCTCGAAGTGGCGGACATGCTGGTCCGCTCGGGCGCGGTGGACCTGGTGGCCGTGGACTCCGTGGCGGCGCTCACGCCGCGGGCGGAGCTCGAAGGCCAGATGGGCGATCAGAGCGTCGGCCTGCAGGCACGGATGA
Source organism: Solirubrobacter sp. (assembly GCA_035555675.1). Classification (GTDB taxonomy): domain Bacteria; phylum Actinomycetota; class Thermoleophilia; order Solirubrobacterales; family Solirubrobacteraceae; genus Solirubrobacter. The sequence goes on from DATMGH010000032.1 coordinate 2,833, forward strand.
TGTCGCAGGCGATGCGCAAGCTCGCCGGCAACCTGAACCGCACGAGCACGCTCTGCGTGTTCACGAACCAGATTCGCGAGAAAGTCGGCGTCATGTTCGGCTCACCGGAGACCCAGCCGGGCGGCCGCGCGCTGAAGTTCTACGCCTCCCAGCGGCTGGACATCCGCCGGATCGAGACGCTCAAGGACGGGACCGAGGCGGTCGGCAACCGCGTCCGCGTGAAGGTGGTCAAGAACAAGGTCGCCGCGCCGTTCAAGCAGGCCGAGTTCGACATCGAGTTCGGCAAGGGCATCTCGACGTCCGGCTGCATCCTGGACCTCGGGCTCGAGCACTCGATCATCTCCAAGTCCGGCTCGTTCTTCTCCTACGGCGACGAGCGGCTCGGCCAGGGCCGCAACAACGCCAAGGGCTACCTCGATCAGCATCCCGAGGTCGCCAAGGAGATCGAGTCCAAGGTCTACGCGGCCCTCGGCGTCTCCCAGGACCTCGTCGAGCCGATCGAAGGCGACCCGAAGGCCGCCGCGGCCCTGGCCGGCGCCGCCTAGCCGCCGCCGTGGCGCACGCCACGTCCCGCGACCCCGCGCCGCCGCCCACCGCGGCGGCGCACAGCGCCGCTCCCGGCGACGAGCTGCGCCGCCAGGAGGCGTTCGACGTCGCCTGGCGCTTCCTCGCGCACCGCGACCGCACGGAGGCGGAGGTCCGCCGCAACTTCACGCGCAAGCGCGTCGACCCCGAGCTCGTCGAGCACGTCGTCGCCGCCCTGCTCGAGGGCGGCTACGTCGACGACGCCGCGTTCGCGCAGCGCTTCGCTGAGGACCGGCGCAACCTCGACGGCTGGGGAGCGGACCGGATCGAGCGCCGGCTGGCCGAGCTCGGCGTCGACCGCACGCACGTCCGCGCCGCGCTGGCCGCGAGCGACCACGACGAGCTCGACGCCGCGTGCGCGCTGCTCGCCCGCCGCTTCCCCGTCCCGCCGGAGACGCCGCGCGATCTCGAACGCGCGCTCGGGTTCCTGGTCCGCAAGGGCTACGACCTCGAGCTCGCACACGACGCCCTGCGCCGCCACGCGGCGCCCCAGGACGATTGAGGCTGCCGCCACGCAACCGTCATGGATTGCGTGCGGACCGATCCGGTAATACGATCCTCCGCAGCGACAGACCGGGTCCGCACGGACCCTCCGAAACTGCAGCAAAAGACCCGATTTACAGCGAATATCAGCAGCATCAGGAATGACGGCCACCACGCACGACCCCGGCGAGAACGCCCGCCGAGCACGGCTCGGTCCCCTCGAACAGACACATAGCCGCTGACTGACGCGGCGGCCTGCGCGCAGGCCGCCTTCATGCTCGATCTCTCGCGCCGGGCTCCGGGCACGCCCCGATCTGCCGCCTCAAAGACATCGGAAGCATCGGATCTCGCCGCGCCCTGCAGGGCGGCGTTCGGAGAGAGGACACGGACAATGGAAATCGTGATCGCGGCGGCCGTGCTCGCGGCCGGCCTTGTGGTCGCGGCGCTGCTGCTGGTGAAGCGGGCCCCAGGGCTCGCGCACGCCGGCCCGGCGTCGGCGACCCTGCCGGCGAGCCCAGAGATCAACGACAGCGCGGAGACCGACGACGCGCTCGCACGGCGGCAGGAGATCGGGCGCTTGGAGGAGCGTCTGCTCTCCCGGGAGGAGGCGATCGACGCTCGCGCGGCCGAGCTCGACGCGCGCGAGCGGGCCCTGGAGGACCGGCTGCAGGAGGCCGCCGCCACCCACGAGCGCTACACGCGTGAGCTCGAGCGCACCTCCGGGCTCAGCGCGAGCCAGGCCAAGCAGCTCCTGCTCAAGGAGCTCGAGGACCAGATCCGCCACGACTCGGCGCGGCTCGTGCGCCAGATCGAGGACGAGACCAAGCGCGACGCCGACCGCCGCGTGCGCAACATCCTGGCCGTCGTCATGCAGCGCCTGGCTGCCGGCCACGCGGCGGAGACCACGGTGTCCGTCGTCCAGCTCCCGGCCGACGACATGAAGGGCCGCATCATCGGCCGCGAGGGCCGCAACATCCGCGCGCTCGAGCACCTCACGGGCGTCGACTTCATCATCGACGACACGCCGAACGCCGTGATCCTCTCCGGCTTCGACGGCGTCCGGCGCGAGATCGCCCGGATGACGCTGGAGAAGCTCCTCAGCGACGGCCGCATCCACCCGGCCCGGATCGAGGAGACCTACTACCAGGCCAAGTCCGAGCTGGAGAGCCACATCGTCGAGTCCGGCGAGCAGGCGGCGCTCGACGCCAACGTGCAGGGCCTGGACGCCGAGCTGGTCCGCATCCTCGGCCGCCTCAAGTACCGCACCAGCTACGGCCAGAACGTGCTCGCGCACAGCATCGAGTGCGCGCACCTGGCGGCGATGATGGCCGAGGAGCTCGGTGCCAGCGCCAAGACCGCCCGCCGGGCCGCGCTCCTGCACGACATCGGCAAGGCGGTCAGCCACGAGATCGAGGGTCCGCACGCGCTCGTCGGCGGCGATCTCGTGCGCCGGCACGGCGAGTCCGAGGCCGTCGCCCACGCGATGGAGGCCCACCATAACGAGGTCGAGCCGCAGACCGTCGAGGCCGTGATCGTCCAGGCCGCGGATGCGCTCTCCGGCGCCCGCCCGGGCGCCCGCGGGGAGTCGCTGGAGCAGTACGTCAAGCGCCTGCGCGACCTCGAGCAGATCGCCACGCGCCACGACGGCGTCGACAAGGTCTACGCGATGCAGGCGGGCCGCGAGATCCGGGTGATGGTCATGCCGGGCACGCTCGACGACGACGGCGCCGTCCTGCTCAGCCACGAGATCGCGCGCGAGATCGAGCAGGAGCTCGAGTATCCGGGCCAGATCAAGGTCACCGTGATCCGGGAGTCCCGCGCCACCGACTACGCTCGATAGCCGTGAAGCGCTTCCACGTCACCACGTTCGGGTGCCAGATGAACGAGCACGATTCCGAGCGCATGAAGGGCATGCTCGAATCGCTCGGGTACGCCGAGGTCCCCGAGCGCGACGACGCCGACCTGATCCTGTTCAACACGTGCTCGATCCGCGAGAAGGCGGACGAGCGGTTCGTGGCGCACCTGTACGAGGCGCGGGCGCTCAAGCGGCGTGACCCTGAGCGCGTGATCGGCGTCGGCGGCTGCTGGGCGCAGTCGATGAAGGACCAGGTCTTCGCCCAGTTCCCGTTCGTGGACGTGGCGTTCGGTCCCGGCCAGGTCCACCGCCTGGCCGAGTTCCTGACCAGCGACTCGATCACCGCGCAGGGCTTCTTCGAGTTCGAGGGCTTCACCGGCCACCTGCCGGGCAAGCGGGCCCGCGACGTGCACGCCTGGGTGCAGATCAGCGCCGGCTGCAACATGAAGTGCTCGTTCTGCATCGTGCCGTCGACGCGCGGGCGCGAGGTCTCGCGCCCGTTCGACGAGCTGGTCGACGAGGTCCGCGCGCTCGCCGCCGACGGCGTGCGCGAAGTGACGCTGCTGGGCCAGAACGTCAACTCCTACGGGATCCGGCTGCGCCCGGAGCCGCGCGCGTTCAGCGAGCTGCTGTACGCGCTCGACGCGATTCCTGGGATCGACCGCATCCGCTACACGAGCCCGCATCCCGCGCACATGCGCGAGGACGTGATCCGCGCGCACGCGGTGCTGGCCACCGTCTGCCAGCACATCCACCTGCCGCTGCAGTCGGGGTCGTCGCGGATCTTGAAGCGCATGCGCCGCACCTACGACCGCGCGCGCTACATGGATCGCGTCGCGCTGATCCGCGAGCACGTGCCGGACTGCGCGATCACCACGGACATCATCGTCGGCTTCCCGGGGGAGACCGAGGAGGACTTCCTGGAGACGCTCGCGGTGGTCGAGGAGGTCGGGTTCGACGGCGCGTTCACGTTCATCTACTCCCCGCGGCGCGACACCGAGGCGGCGTCGTTCGTCGAGGACTTCGTGGATCACGAGGTCGCGGTCGACCGCATGGAGCGGCTGGTCGAGGCCGTCCAGCGCCGCGCCCGCGAGCGCGCCCAGCGGTTCGTCGGGCGGTCGCTCGACGTGCTGGTCGAGGGCGCTTCGCGGCACGATCCTTCGCGCCTGCGCGGGCGCACGACGCACAACAAGGTCGTGAACTTCGACGGGCTCGCGGCTCCGGGGGAAATCGTCCCGGTCGAGATCACGGGCGCGACCTCGCAGTCGCTCACCGGCAGCGAGTCGCTGCTCTCACGCGCCGCTTGACGTAAAGACCCACGGCGGGTCGGCGCTCGCGTGGACCGTCACGCGAGCGCTCAGTGATTGTCGCCGACGGGTGACGCTTCGCGCCCCGGGCGAAAGTGCAGTTCCGTCCGACAGGTATGCGAACATACGTTCGTGCGCTGGGCATCACAGGACGTAGAGGCGGACGACGCCCGCCGGCTGGCCGGGATGGGGGAGAGCGTGGTGCGGCGCTTCGACGCGCCTGAGGCGCTCGACATCCGCTTCCACGAGGTGCGCACGAAATCGGCGTTGAACCACGTCCCGGGCGGCACCCGCGGGCTGCCGTTCGAGTGGACGATCAACCCGTACCGGGGCTGCACCCATGCGTGCGTGTACTGCTTCGCGCGCCCGACGCACGAGTACCTGGAGCTCGACGCGGGGCGGGACTTCGAGCGCGAGATCGTGGTCAAGGTGAACGTGCCGGAGGTCCTGCGCGTGGAGCTGGCGCGGCCGTCCTGGCGCCGCGAGCCGGTCGCGCTGGGCACGAACACCGACCCGTACCAGTGGGTCGAGGGCCGCTACCAGCTCATGCGCGGGATCTGGGAAGTGCTGCGGGACTTCGCCAATCCGTGCTCGATCCTGACCAAGTCACCGCTGGTGCTGCGCGATCTCGACCTGCTCCGGGAGATCGCCGCGGTCACCGAGGTCAGCGCGTGCCTCTCGGTGCCGACGCTCGACGAGCGCGCCTGGCGTGCGACGGAGCCGCACACGCCGAACCCGCGCGCGCGGCTGGAGGCGGTCGCGGAGCTCAACCGCGCCGGCATTCCCACCGGGATCCTGATCGCGCCGCTGCTGCCGGGCATCAACGACGCGCCGGAGCAGGTCGAGCGGATCGTCGAGGCCGCGACGGAGGCGAACGCCACCTACATCGGCGGCAACACGCTCTTCCTGCGCGGCGCGGTCCGGGAGATCTTCTTCGCCTGGCTGCACGACCATCGCCCGGACCTCGTCCCGCTCTACGAGCGCCTCTACGCGTCTGGTGCCTACCTGCCGGTGCCGGAACGCCGCCGGATCGAGCTGGCCGCCGGCGCCCCGTGGGCGCTGCGCACGTACCCGACCCGCGCGCGCCACCGCGGCGCCCCGCACCGCCCGCCGCGACGCCCCGTGGAGCGCATGGTGCAGGAGCGGCTGTTTTGACCGGACGCAGCGCCACGTGCCCTCGCCGACGTCAGGGCCTCCGCACCCGCCCACCGCCGCGGTTCACCGGACGAGGGACAGCCGTCATTCGCAGGCGTACTTCTTACGCTCGCGCCCGGTCAGAGACGACGTGTAGGTGCGGTGCTTCACGCCTGCCCGGCCAATCTGCGAGTAGAGCTTGCGCACCTCCGCTCCGGTGACCCAAAAACCCTTGCCGTCCGGCGTCGCGTGGCCGTTGTTGACGATCCCATCTCCATAGGTGGTGAAGGTTTCATGGCCGTATACAACCCCCAGCCCTTCGCACCACGTTGGCGATGAGAACACCACCTTGACGCCGAAGTCCCGTGTCTCTGACCACACACGCGGAATCACCCGATTCCGACGCCAGATCCCCTTTCCGGTCGCCGTCGTACCGGTCCAGTTCTGCCAGTACGAGCGACACAAGTCGCTGGATTCAAACCAGCGACCGGGGCTATCCCCCTTGCAGGGGATCGGCCCACTGGTGGTGGGCCTGTCGGCCTTGGACTGGAGCTGACCACGCGAGTAGCCGCCGGGAAGCGTCGGCTGGAGCAGGCCGATCTTGCCGTCGCCGGAGGGCAGTCCCATCACTCGGCACCGATGATTTCGCGTGCGATAGAGGTCGAAATACATGGGTGGGGTCTGGCCCTCGGGAAGGGTGAGGGTGTAGCTCGTGAACAGCGGCACGCCGCCGCAGTCCACACGGCCGGACAGCGTGATCTCTATTGGCAGCAGCGTTGCTGATGGATCGCTGTCGAGCGCGGCCGAACGTGGAGCCACCTTGAGCTGGCCCGTTGCGTGCGCGGTGTCCGCGCTCCACACGTCCCAGCTGAGGTCGATCATGGTCCACTCGACCCAGGCGTAGGCCTTCGGCAGTGATCGCTCGACGATCTCGGTTCGCTCGCAACGCTTGGTGCTCTCGATGCGGCCACCGTAGATCGCCTGTGGGCGCACCGATCCTCCCGTGGTGAAACCGAGGTCGTTGCAGTCGACCGTGCGGTTGTAGTGAGGCAGAACGTCATCTGCACTCACGGCACGCGCTGACCCCGCACCTGCAACCGACGCGCCAGCGGCCACGAACATCGCGACCACGGCCCTCAATCCCCCGTGCATCCGTTCCCCCGAGCGTTGCCCTAGTTCGGCGCCAGCCTAGCTAAGCGTCCTCGCAGCGGCACGTTCGGGCGCCCGAGGTTCGGCGGGTGGGAGCATCGACGTGCTGATCGCTCCGCGGATGCCGGGCGTCACGGTGGGCTCGAGCCGGTCGTCGCGTCCGCGGAACCCGGGGGGTGCCCCAATCTACTGTCGCCTCAGGCAAGTAGATCGCAACACCCCCCTCGCGTTGTCGCGACGCGCCGCCGGTGCCGAGCCCGCGATCCCGCGCGATCTCGAGGAACGCCTGGACGTTCTCGCCCGGCACGGTGACGCCCGAGCTCGGCCCGTGGCCGACGCGCCCGTGCAGGCGCCCCGGCGGCGCGACCCCGCGGGCGGGTGAACGGTTGGTGACCGGCGGCGCGCTGGCGGCCCCACACCGCGGGCGGGTGAACGGTTGGTGCCGGGCGCGCGGCTAGCGTTTATCGGCCTGGCCGCGCTCGAACTGCGCGGCGGTGGCGTTCGCGCCCAGCTTGCGCTGGATCGTCCCGACCGGCCCGGGCGCGAGGCTGGCCAGCACGGCGCCCGCGCGCAGCGGCAGCGGCGCGACGTCGATCTCCGCCCGGTTGCCCTCGATCGCCTTCACGACCGCGCGGGCGACGTCCTCCGGACTCTTGGTCTGAACGTAAAAGGGAAGCTTCGCGCCGGACTCGGCGAACATCCCGGCCTCGCTGATGAACCCCGGCAGGATCACGGACACGCCGACGCCCAGCGGCGCCAGGTCCTCCCGCAGCGCCAGGGCGAAGCCGCGCAGCCCGAACTTCGTCGCCGCGTACACCGACGTGCCGGGCGCGGCCGCGCGCCCCGACAGCGACGACATGAACAGCAGGTGCCCGCGCCCGCGCGCGACCATCGCCTCGACCAGCCCGTGCGCGAGCAGCATCGGCGCCCGCAGGTTGACGTCCAGCGCCCGGTCGATCTGCTCGGCCGTGAACGTCGTCAGCCGGCCGCTGCCGGGCAGCCCGGCGTTCGCGACCAGCACGTCGACCTCGCCCGCCTCGGCGAGCAGCGCGGCCGGCGCGTCCGGGTCCGACAGGTCGGAGACGATCACGCGCGCGCCGAGCTCCTCCGCGAGCGGCGCGAGCACGTCCCCGCGGCGGCCGGTCAGGACGAGCGTGGCGCCGCGGGCCGCGAGCGCACGGGCGATCGCTTGGCCGAGGCCGCCGGTCGCGCCGGTGAGGAGGACGCGGGCGCCGTCGAGCTTCATGCGAGGCCGGTGAGGGTCGCGGGGCGGGCGGGGGTCGCGGGACCCGTGAAGGCCGCGCGATCCGCGGAGGTCGAGGGACGCGTCACGCGAACACCGCCACGGTGGCCGTGAACGTGTGCACGAAGTACCCGCCGCCGACCGGCCCGATCTCGCCCGCGGCGAAGAACCCCGCGGCCGGCGCACCGTCGAGCGCTTCGGTGACCGCCTCGGCGTCGTGGTCCGAGCGCCCGAACATGCTGCGCCCGCGCCCGTTGCACGCGAACACGAGCGCCCCCGCCGGCTGGCGCCCGCCGAGCGCGGTCATGCGGATCGACAGCGCCTCGCGCAGGTCGCGGTCGGCGCTCTCGGCGTCGCGCGCGTGCAGCCGGACGACCTGCCCGGGGTGCACCTCCGCGGCCACCGCGACCTGCCCGGTCGCCGGATCGACCGCCGAGAGGCCACGCACCAGGAAGTCCCCCTGGAGGTAGTCGGGCTTGTTGACGTCGAGCACGATCCCCACCAGCAGCCCGCCCTGGACGAGCTGCAGATCCTCGGGCGGCAGCGCCTCGAGCGTCTCCTTGAGCTTCTCCAGCGCCGGCCGCCCCGCCAGCTCCCCGATCACGTGGCCGTCGGCCGCGGTGATCGTCAGCTCGGGCCCGATCGGCGTCGCGCCCTGGGAGACCGTGGGCAGCATCTCGACGCCGTCCAGCCGCACGCCGACCGCGCCGTCGGCCACGACCTCGTCGCCGATGAACAGCACGCACTCGTCGTCCAGCGTCCGCCCGGACGCCAGCCCGCCGAGCAGCGGCAGCAGCGGCGTCGACTCGCTCAGGAACCGCAGCACGGCGTCGGTCGGAAACGACACCGGATCGGCCAGCAGGATCGCGCCGTCCGCGCCGGTCAGGTCCGCCATCCCGGTCAGCGCGCCGGTGCCCTCCTCGAGCTCCTCGACGGACGCGTGGAACGTCGCGGCCCGCCCGGACCCGAGCGACGCCGCCCAGACCGACACGGCCGCGCCGGCCTCGATCTCGCGCCCGTGGCCGATCACGCCCCCGGCGCCGCAGCCGATCAGCGACTCCGGCGCGAGCAGCTCGTGCACGGCCGCGAGCGCCGCGTCCGGGTCCTCCAGGACCCCGCCGGAGACGAACACGATCGCGAGGTCGCAGCGCTCGCCGGCGAGCTCCGCCGCCGCGCCCGCGGCCGCTTCCAGGGCCGCGCCGCGCGCGTCCGGCACGGTCGAGAGCCCGGTTCCGATGCGGACAGCCATGTGCCGGGTGACGATACTGCCCGCGTGATCATCGCCGTATTCGGTCCGACGGGCGTGGGGAAGACCGCGGTCGCCATCGCGCTCGCCGAGCGCCTGCGCGAGCGTGGGGAGGACCCGGTCGCGGTCTCCGCCGACGCGCTGCAGGTCTACGAGGGCCTCCCGATCCTCACCGGCGCGGCGGACGCGCGCGAGCAGGCGCAGCTCGAGCACCGCCTGCTCGAGTTCGTCCCGCTCGACCAGACGTTCTCCGCCGGCGCCTACGCGGAGCGGGCGCACGCGGAGATCGACGCGCTGCTGGCCGAAGGCCGGCGCCCGATCGTCGTCGGCGGCACCGGCCTGTACCTGCGGGCCGCGCTCGCCGACCTCGACCTGCGCCCGCCGGTCGCGCCCGAGATCCGCGAGCGCTGGGGCAACGACCCCCGCCCGCTGCACGAGCTGCACGCGCTGCTGCCGCCCGGCACCGGCATCGTGCCGACCGACCGGCAGCGGATCCTGCGCGCGCTGGAGCTGATCGACGCCGGCCACGCGCCGCCGGCGGGCGACCAGCTGTGGACGGCGCACATGCGCCATCCCACGCTGCTGGCCGCGCTCGTCATGGAGCGCGAGGCGCTGATCCGGCGCATCGACGAGCGCATCGACCGGATGCTCGCCGCCGGCGTCCTGGACGAAGTCCGCAACGCGCGCCACGCCTCGCCTACGGCGCGCCGGGCGCTCGGCTTCGAGGAGCTGCTCGACGGCGACGTCGAAGCGATGCGGATCCGCACCCGCCGCTACGCCAAGCGCCAGGTCACGTGGCTGCGCAAGCTGCCCCACGCGCACCTCGTCGACACCACCGGGCGCACCCCGGAGGATGTCGCCGCCGAGCTGATCGCCATGATCTGACCGCAATGCGGTTCGAGAAATGGCAGGCGCTGGGCAACGACTACCTCGTGTTCGAGGGCGTGCACCCGAGCGCGCAGGCGATCCGGCGCCTGTGCGACCCGCACTTCGGGCCGGGCGCGGACGGCGTGCTGATCCTGCATCCGCCGGACGCGCCGGGCTTCGTCGCGCGCCTGCGGATCTTCAATCCCGACGGCAGCGAGGCCGAGCTGTCCGGCAACGGCGCCCGCGAGGCGATCCTGTATCTGCGCCGCAACGGCTGGACGCACGCGGACACGTTCAGCATCCAGACCGCGGCGGGGGAGATCCGCCCGACGATCCTGAGCCCGACGACCTGCCGCGTCGACATGGGCCGCGCCGTCCTCACCAGCGCCAACTTCCCGGGAGGACCCGCGGACGGGCGCGGCGAAGTCGAAGGCTTGCGCTTCCAGCACGTCACGATCGGCAACCCGCAGTGCGCGATCCGGGTCGAGGACCCGGACGCCGTCGACCTGCAGGCGCTCGGCCCGGCGATCGAGCACGCCCCGCAGTTCCCGAACCGCACCAACGTGTCGTTCTGGCGCGAGCTGACCGCGGACACGATCCGCGCGCGGATCTTCGAGCGCGGCGTCGGGGAGACGCTGTCCAGCGGCACCGGGGCGTGCGGGGCGGCGGTCGCGCACGTCCTGCGCGGCGGCGACTCGCCGGTGACGGTCAAGCTGGACGGCGGCGAGCTGGTGGTCGACGTCGACGAGTCCCTGCACGTCGACCTGACAGGCTGGGCGGTCCCGATCTATCGCGCCGAGCTGAGCGAGGAGTTCACGACCCACATGGAGACCGAGTGATGCTGCTGGTGACCGGAGCGACCGGGACGACCGGGATGGAGCTCCTGCGCGCGCTCAAGGCCCGCGGCGCCGACGCGCGCGCCCTCGTCCGCGACGAGACGAAGGCGCACCACCTGCGCGACCTCGGCTTCGAGCCCGTCACCGGCGACCTCGGCGATCCGCGCACGCTGGGGCCGGCGCTCGAGGGCGTCGAGCGCGCGTACCTGGTGAGCCCGCTCAGCCCGATGCAGTCCGAGCTCGAGCAGGCGTTCCTGGAGACCGCCGGCCAGTCCGGCGTCAAGCACGTCGTCAAGCTCAGCGTGCTGGGCGCGAACCCGGAGGCGCCGACGCGGTTCGCCCGCACGCACGCCCAGGTCGAGCAGGCGCTGCGCGACTCCGGGATGGCGTGGACGCTGCTGCGCCCGACCGGGTTCATGCAGAACACGCTCGCGTGGGGGCGCCGCGTGCTCGACGGCACGTTCTACTCGCCCGTGCCGGACGCGGCCTTCAGCGTGGTGGACGCGCGCGACGTCGCCGAAGTGGCCGCGGTCGCGCTGACCGCCGAAGGCCACGAGGGGCGCGCGTACGGGCTCAGCGGCCCGGAGGTCGTGTCGCTGCGCGAGCAGGCCGAGCGCGTGTTCAAGGTCGCCGGGCGCAAGGTCGCGGTCGCCGAGATCCCGCTCGAGGCGCTCAAGCGCGAGCTGGTCCGCGCCGGCGTCCCGCCGTGGAACGCCGAGGGCCTGTGCGAGCAGTTCGAGGTCTACTCCGGCGGCGGGATGCAGATGGTCACGTCGGGCGTCAAGGACGTGCTGGGTCGCGAGCCCCGCACCATCGACGCGTTCGCGGCCGACAACGTCGACGCATTCAAGGAGCGGTCATGAACGCCTGGGGCGCCGGGCTGGCGACGTACGCCGGCGACAAGATCCTCGAAGTCTTCTATCCCGACCCGCGGCTGGACGAGCCGCCGGGCGCGCCGCTGGATCTCCCGGAGACGACCGACGAGCTGCGCGGGACGCGCCAGGCGCCGGTCCTGACCGTGCTCTCCGACCTGGACGCGCCGCCGGCGGACACCGCCGACGCCTACCTGCGCCTGCACCTGCTCAGCCACCGGCTGGTGCAGCCGCACGGCCTCAACCTCGACGGCGTCTTCGGCGTGCTGCCGAACGTCGCCTGGACGAGCGCCGGCCCGGTCGATCCCGCCCAGCTCACGGAGGTGCAGCTGCGCGCGCGCCGCGCGGGGCGGCCGCTGCAGGTCTTCAGCCTGGACAAGTTCCCGCGCATGACCGACTACGTGACGCCGACCGGCGTGCGCGTCGCCGACGCCGACCGCGTCCGGCTCGGCGCGCACCTGGCCGAGGGCACGACGGTCATGCACGAGGGGTTCGTGAACTTCAACGCGGGCACGCTCGGGCACTCGATGGTCGAGGGCCGGATCTCCGCGGGCGTCGTCGTCGGCAACGGGTCCGACGTCGGCGGCGGCTCGAGCATCATGGGCACGCTCTCCGGGGGCGGCAGCGAAGTGATCTCGATCGGCGAGCGCTGCCTGCTCGGCGCCAACGCCGGCATCGGCATCTCGCTCGGCGACGAGTGCACGGTCGAGGCCGGGCTCTACATCACCGCCGGGACGCTGATCACGCTGCCGGACGGCGAGGTCGTCAAGGGCCGCGAGCTGAGCGGCGCGAGCGGGCTGCTGTTCCGGCGCAACTCGCGCACCGGCACGGTCGAGGCGCTGCCGCGCTCCGGCACGTGGTCAGGGCTCAACGCGGCGCTGCACGCGAACGACTGACCACGGTCCGGTAGCGGAGCGTGATCGTGCCGCCGTGGGCCACGATCGCGTCGCGCAGCGCCCGCTCGAGCTCGTCCCGCTGCCGCGGGGCGAGCGTCCGGTGGGCGCTGTAGGTGCCGATCAGCCCGACGTACGCGTCGGCGTCGAGCGTCACGTCCCACTCGTACGCGTCCTCCTCCACGCCGGGCGCGATGTACGGGACGTCCGGCGCGACCCGGCGGTAGACGGCCTCGAAGGCCGAGTGCAGCGGCTCGGCGACGTCGTGGCGGTTCCAGAAGCACACGGCGACACCGCCGGGCGCGAGCACGCGCGCGAGCTTGGCCTCGCCGCGCTCGGGGTCGATCCAGTGCCAGGAGTCGCCGAACGTGACGAGGTCGAACGTCCGCCCGCGGTCGTCCCAGTCCTCGAACGCGGCGATCTCGACCGGGACGGGCGCGAGCGCCGCCATCCGCGGGTCGATCTCGATGCCGAGCACGTCCAGCCCGCGCGCGGCCAGCGCGGCCGCGACCTTGCCGGTCCCGCAGCCGACGTCGAGCACGCGGCGCGGCGCCAGCGCGACCAGCTCGTCGACCAGCGCCGGTGCGACGGACGGGCGGTAGCGGTCGTAGCGGGCGGCCAGCTCGCCGAAGGATTGTGCGCGGGCGCGGTCCTGATGGAGGTCAGGCAAGGCCGGTGACGATCTCGGCCGCCCGCGCGCAGTCCTCGGGCGTCGGGACGAGCGCGATCCGCAGGTAGCGCGGCGCGCCGAAGAACGAGCCGGGGGCGACGACGACGCCGGCGTCGAGCCAGCGCGCGGCCAGCGCGTCGGCATCCTGGCCGGCGTCCATCCACAGGAAGAACGTCGCGTCGCCGCCCGCGTCGCGCAGGCCGAGCGACTCCAGGGCGGGCAGGAGCGCGTCGCGCTTGGCCCGGTAGCGCTCCCGGACCGCCTCGACGTGGGTCTCGTTGCCCCAGGCGGCGACCGCCGCCCGCTGGACGAACTCGAGCGGCGCGACGCCGACGTTCGGCCGGTACTGCTTCAGCGCCGCGACGATGTCCGGGTCACCCGCCACGAACCCCGAGCGGTAGCCGGGCATCGACGAGCGCTTGGAAAGCGTGTTGAAGACGGCGACGTTCGTACGGTCAGACAGCTGCAGCGCGCTGCCGGGCGGGTCGCCCGCGAAGTACAGCTCGGAGTAGGCCTCGTCGGAGGCGAGCACGAAGTCGTGCTCGCGCGCCAGCGCGGCGGCCTGCTCGTAGAACGCGAGCGGCGCCCGCGCGCCGGTCGGGTTGTTCGGGTAGTTGAGCCAGAGCACGGCGACGCGGTCCCAGTCGACGCCGTCCAGGCGCGGCAGCCACGTGGACTCGTCGAGCGGCAGCTCGACCACCTGCTTGTCCGCGAACACGGCGCCGCGCTCATAGACCGGGTAGGACGGCGTCGGCACGGCCACGAGGTCGCCGCCGAACACGTTCGCCAGCGAGAAGACGGCCTCCTTGGACCCGAGCGTCGGCACGATCTCGGTGTCCGGATCGAGCGTCACCTGGAAGCGGCGGGCGGCCCAGCCGGCGATCGCGGCGCGCAGCTCGGGCAGCCCCGCGGCGCTCGGGTACGGCGCCATCGGCGTGATCGCGGCCGCCAGCGCGTCGCGGATGAAGGCGGGCGTCTCCTCGCGCGGCTCGCCGACGCCGAAGTCGATGATCTTCACGCCCGCGGCCCGCAAGCGGGCGCGCTCGTGCTCGAGCCGCACGAACGGGTACGTGCCGAGGTTGGCGAGAACCGGGTTCAGCCGCACAGCGCCTCCAGGACTTCGTACGACCGCGCCAGCGCGGCCACGTCGATCGACTCGTCGCGCCGGTGCGCCTGCGCGGGCGCGCCCGGGCCGAAGTTGACGGCCGGGTAGCCGGCGGCGCTGAACTCGGCCACCGGCGTCCACGCCTGCTTGGGGGCGACGGCCAGGTCGCCGGCGGCGATCAGCGCCTGCGCCACCGGATGGTCGACCGCGACCGCGCCGGACGCCGAGTTCCCCGTGATCGTCAGCTCGCCGAGGCCGGACGTCAGCTCGTGCAGCCGCGCCTCGGCCTCCTGCGGGGTGCGGCCGGGCGCGTAGCGGAAGTTCACGTGCGCCGTGCACGTCTCCGGGATCACGTTGAGCGCGATCCCGCCGGAGATCCGCGTCACCGAGGCGACCTCGTGGAACGTCAGCCCGGCGAACGTGACCGGGTTGATCGGGGCGGACGCCAGCGCGGCCACGCCGATCGCGGCGCGGTGGATCGCGTTGTCGGCCTGCCAGGGGCGGGCGGAGTGCCCGGAGCGCCCGCGGAACACCCAGTCGGCGTTGATGTTGCCCGCGCAGCCGGCGTGGATCTGGTTGTCGGTCGGCTCCATCACGACCACGAAGTCCGCGTCCAGCCGCTCGCGCGCCAGCAGCGGCGTCAGCGAGCTCTCCACCGACGGCAGCTCCTCGCGGGGGAAGAACAGCGCCGCGAACGGGACGCGCGCGAGCACCAGCTCGATCATCACCGCCAGCGCGCCCTTCATGTCGCTGGCGCCGAGCCCGGTCACGCGGTTCGAATCCCGGTGCCCCGGGACGTTGTCCTGGGCCGGCACCGTGTCCAGGTGGCCGGCCAGCAGCACGCGCGGCGACGTGCCCGCGGGCCGCGCCAGCACGCAGGAATCGCCCAGGTCGCGCACCTCGGCGCCGCCGCCGGTCAACACCCGGGCGACGTGCTCGGCGAGGGCGGCTTCGGCGCGGGACTCCGACGGGACGTCGATGAGTTCGAGAGTGCGCGCCGCCAGGCGCTCCGCGAGCATGCGCCAGGACTCTAGAATGTGCGGTCTTGGAACGCACTCGCAACGGTCGCGCCACCCAGTCCCGCTACACCCCGCCGCCGGCCACCGGCCGGGCCCGGCAGCGCGCCTACTGCATCGCCGCCACGCCCGACAACGAGGATCTGTCGGAGCTCCAGGAGCTCCTGCGGACCGCCGGGGTGGCGACGGTCGGGGCACTGGTCCAGAAGCGCGAGCAGCCGCACCCCAACCTGTATCTCGGCCCGGGCAAGGTCGAGGAGCTCAAGCCGCTGTTGAAGGCGGCGGACGCGAACGTGGTCGTTTCCGACGACGAGCTCACGCCGCGCCAGCAGCGCAACCTCGAGGCGGAGCTCGACGTGCCCGTGCTCGACCGCACCGCGGTGATCCTCGACATCTTCGCCGGCCACGCCCACACGGCCGAGGGCAAGATGCAGGTCGAGCTGGCCCAGCTCGAATACAACATGGCCCGCATGCGCGGCCTGTGGACGCACCTCGAGCGCCTCGGCGCCGGGCGCGGCGTCGGCGGCATCGGCACGCGCGGTCCGGGCGAGTCGCAGATCGAGACCGACCGTCGCCTGGCGCGCGACCGGATCACGGTCCTGCGCCGCCGGCTCGACCACGTCAAGTCCACCCGTGCGACGCAGCGCGCCGAGCGCGAGCGCGCGCACCTGCCGACCGTGGCGCTGGCCGGGTACACGAACGCCGGCAAGTCGACGCTGCTGAACGCGCTGACCGGCTCGGAGGTCGGCGTCCGCGACCGGCTCTTCCACACGCTGGACCCGACGACCCGCGCGCTGCGGCTCGACGGGCGCGCGTTCCTGATGACCGACACGGTCGGCTTCATCCGCAAGCTGCCGCATCAGCTGGTGGACGCGTTCGCGGCGACGCTGGAGGAGACCAAGCTCGCCGACCTGATCCTGCACGTGGTCGACGCGTCCGCGCCCGAGGAGGAGCTGGAGGCGATGGCGCGCGCGGTCGAGGACGTGCTGGAGGAGATCGGCGCGGGCTCGACGCCGCGGATGCTCGTGCTCAACAAGGCCGACCAGCTCGACGACGAGCGCCGGCGCGAGCTGAGCTTCCGCCACCCGGACGCCGCGCTGGTGTCCGCGGTCACCGGCGAAGGGCTCGACGATCTGCGCGAGCGGATCGTGGCCGAGTTCGAGCGCACGCTGCAGGACGTCGAGCTGCTCGTCCCGTTCTCCGAGGGCGGGCTGCTGTCGGAGCTGCACGACGTCGCGGGGGAGACGATGGAGCGCGAGGACACGCCGGAGGGCGTGCGCCTCTCCGCCCGCCTGCCCGCGGTCGTGGCCGAGCGCTACGAGCGCTACGCCGTCGACGGCCGCTGATGTTCGCCGGCCTCGACCGCCACGCTCGCGACATCGCGGGACCGGGCGCGGTCGAGGAGGCGCGCGTGCTGCGCCACCCGGCGGTCGACGTCGAGCACCTGCTGCTGGCGCTGGCGCGAGCGTCGGTCCTGGCGGCCGACCACGCGCGCTTGCAGGGCCGGGTGATCTCGCGGCGCGGCGTCGGCTCGGCGGCCCCGGCCGCGTGGATGCCCTACGCGCCCGCGGCCGTCGCGCTGCTGCGCGGGCCGCGACCGGTCGACCTGCTGCTCGGCGTGCTGGAGACCGGCGTCGCCGGAGAGCTGCTGGGGGAGGAGCTGGAGCCGGCGCGCGCGCAGGCGGTGACGCTGGCGCAGCGGCCGGACGAGCCGAGCGACCTGGACGCGCGGATCCGCGGCGGCTGGCCGGTGCCGGTGTACCTCGGCGGTGACCTACCGATCGGTGATCTCGGCCACCCGCGCACCGACGCGCGCGTACTCCTGGCGATCCTGGCCGCGGGCCGGCGAGGCGCGGACGTGCTGCGCGCGCACGGGCTGGACGAGGCCGCGCTGCGCGCGGCGCTGCCGGCCGACGAGTAGCGCTACGCCACGCCGCTGGAGCCGAACCCGTCGGCGCCACGGTCGTCGCCGCCGTCGGGCAGCTCGTCCACCACGGTCAGCGTAGGGGTCGCGAACGGCACGATCAGCAGCTGCGCGATGCGATCGCCGGCCGCGGCCGTGAACGGCTCGTCGCCCTGATTGATCAGGATCACGCGCAGCTCGCCGCGGTAGTTCGGGTCCACCAGCCCGGGCGCGTTCACGCACGAGATCCCGTGCTTCAACGCCAGCCCGGAGCGGGGGAGGACGAGGCCCGCGAGCCCGGGCGGCAGCGCGATCGCCACGCCCGTCGGCACCAGCCGGCGCTCACCGGGCGCGAGCGTGAACGGCTCCACGCACGCCAGGTCGTACCCCGCGTCGCCGGCGCGGGTGCGCGCGGGCGCCCGGGCGGCGGGGTGCAGGAGCTGGACGGCGAGCTCGTCGGTGATCACGGCCATGGCCGTGCAGTCAACCGGACGCGCCGGACGTCACGATCCAGCCGGCCATCGCGACGAAGTGCGCGGCCGCGGCGAGGATCACGCAGACGTGGAAGATCTCGTGGAAGCCGAACGTGCGCGGCCACGGGTTCGGCCGCCCGAGCGCGAAGATCACCGCGCCGGCCGTGTACAGCAGCCCGCCGCCGGCGATCAGCACCAGCGGCGTGACCGGCAGCGCCGCCGCCAGGTCCGGCAGGCAGATGATCGCGACCCAGCCCAGGAGCACGTAGGTGGCCGCGCACAGCCCGCGCGGCGCGCCGATCCAGGCGACGCTGAACACGACCCCGACGAGCGCTCCGCCCCAGACGGTGCCCAGCACCACCCAGCGGATCGTGCCGTCGAGGATCAGCAGCGCCACCGGCGTGTAGCTCGCCGCGATGAACAGGTAGATCGTCGAGTGGTCGATCCGCCGCAGCAGCGGCCGCCAGCGCGGGTGCCACGGCCAGCGGTGGTAGATCGCGGAGCCCCCGAACAGCGCGCACAGCCCCGCGCCGTAGACCGCCGCGGCGCCGCGCGGCGCCCCGCCCGGCGACAGCGCCACCAGCACGGCGGCCGCGCCCAGCGCGCACCAGAACGCGTACGCGTGGCTGACTCCGCGCAGGCGGGGAATGTCCATGTCTCGATTATCGCCCCTCGCGCGCCGGGTGCGTCGGGGGCGGACGAGTGTCCGAGTCACCCGCGAGCGGTCACCTTCCGGCCCGATGCGCCGGAAAGTGACCACTCGTCGCGCCGGCTACGGGACGAGGCCCGTCTCCTGCAGGTACTCCTTGGCGACCTCGGCCGGCTCCTTCTTGTCGAGGTCGACGCGCGCGTCCAGCTCCTGCATCGCGTCGTCGGTCAGCGGCTTCTGGATCATGTCGATCGTCTTGGCCAGGTCCGGCCCGGCCTTCTCCGCCGTCGCGGTCTTCATCACGAGCGTCGGGTTGTAGGGCGGGAACATGCCCTTGTCGTCGGAGAGCAGGACTTCCTTGTTGCGCGTGATCTGCGGATCGGTCGTGAAGACGATCGAGACGTCGGCGCGGCCCGAGGTCAGCACCTCGTGGCGCTGATCGGGCGCCACCGGCACGAACTTCTTGAACTTCAGCCCGTAGATCTTCTCCAGCCCGAGCAGGCAGTCCATCCGCTTGCGGCACTCGGGCGTCCCGTACAGCGTCAGCTGGCCGGCGACCTTGCTCAGGTCGGAGATGTTCTTGAGGTCGTACTTCTGCGCGGTCTCGGCGGTCACCGCGACCTCGTTGGAGCTGGTGAACGGCGTCGGCGGGAAGGCGGTCAGGCCCTCGTCGGCGAACAGCTTCTTGACTTCCTCGTAGGCGGCCTGCGGGTCCTTCGGCAGGTCGGCCGCGTCCTTGTTGAAGAACGCGGTCAGCGCCGTGCCGGTGTACTCCGGGTACGCGTCGATCTGCCCGCCCTTGAGCGCCGCCAGCGCCGTGTCCTGGTCGCCCAGGTTGAGGTCGGTCGAGGTCGTGTACCCGGCGGCGGCCAGGCCCTGGGCGTAGATCTCGCCCAGCACCTTCTGCTCGGTGAAGTTCTTCGAGCCGATCTTCAGCGAGACGGCGCCGTTGGCGGTGTTGCGCTGGATCTGCCCGGACGCGGTCTCGGTGGCCGACGCGGTCGGCGTGGCCGCGGACTCCGAGGGGGAGTCGTCCGACGATCCGCACGCGGCGACGCCGAGGGAGAGCGCCGCTATGGCGGCGGCGAATACGGTGGTGGCTCTGGTCATGGGGCGGTCTGGATCCTCCTCTTGGTCAGGCCGAAACGAGTGCGAGTGCGGTCCTGCCCACCGCGCTCGAGCTTGATGCCCTCCGGGGTCACGGCGCGCTGGACGGCCGACAGGCCGACCTCCGCGGCGATCGCCAGGACGGCGACGATGATCGACGCGCCGATCTGCCCCTCACGTCCGTAGACGGAGTAGGCGACCAGCGGATCCCCGAGCGTGACCACGCCGACCAGCGGCGCGATCGTGGCGGTGGCGATCACGTTAACGGTGGACGTCTTGATCCCCCCGAAGATCAGCGGCAGCGCCAGGGGCAGCTCGACCGCGCGGATCAGCCGTGCGCCGGACATCCCCATGCCCCGCGCGGCGTCGACCGCGTCGCGATCCGCCTGGCGCACCCCCACGTAAGCATTGGTGAGGATCGGCGGGATCGCGAGCAGCGCGAGCGCCAGCGTCACGTTCAGGAACTCGGGGCTGCCCGGGAAGAACGCGATGAACAGCGCGATCAGCGCGACGCTCGGCACGGCGCGGCCGACGTTCGACGTCGAGATCGCCAGGAACGACCCCTTGCCGGTGTGCCCGAGCACGAGCCCGAGCGGCAGCGCGACCACCAGCGCGATCGCCATCGCCGCCCCGCACAGCTTCAGGTGCTCCCAGATCAGCGGCAGGTTGTGGCTGCCGCCGACCGGCGCGCCGCGCTGGTGCTCGCGCGACGTGAAGATGAACGAGATCGCGTCCCCGAACTCGCCCCACGCGGCCACCAGCGTCACGACGCCACCGCCCGCGTCCAGGGCGTGAGCGCGCGCTGCACCGCCAGGACGAGCAGGTCGAGCACGATCGCCAGCAGCACGCACAGGCCGCCGGCGACGACCACGTTGGAGCGGAACTGCGTGTCCGCGAAGATCGCCTCGCCGAGCCCGCCCGCGCCGGCCAGGAACACCAGCGCGGTCAGCCCGACCGTCGTCGTGACCGCGATCCGCAGCCCCGCCATGATCTCCGGCACGGCCAGCGGCAGCTCGACGCGCCACAGCAGCTGCCGCGGCGTGAGCCCCATGCCGCGGCCGGCGTCGCGCGCTTCCGCGGGCACGCCCTCGAGCCCCGTGATCACGTTGCGGAAGATGATCAGCAGCGTGTAGGACACCAGCGCGATCAGCGCCGTCAGCCTGCCGCGCCCGGTCAGCGGCAGCAGCAGGAAGAACAGCGCGACGCTCGGGATCGTGTACAGGACGCCCGTGATCTGCGTGATCGGCGGGACCAGCCAGCGCCGCCGGTAGGCCAGCAGCGCCAGCCCGAACGCGATCGCGAACCCGATCGCGACCGCGATCAGCGTCAGCTCGATGTGCTGGATCAGCGGCTGCTTGTAGCGGTCCAGGTTGTCCATGATCCAGCGCGGGCAGAACCCGTTGGACTCGACGCAGGAGTCCGTGGCGCGCTTATGGATCTGCAGCTGGGCGAAGATCATGACGCGGGCTCGACGGACGACAGTGGGCGGCGGATGCGAGCCGCCAGGCGAGGATCCGCCACGGAATGTGAGCGCGCAGCGCGAGTCATTCCGCCGCCATACGCGCGAGCGTCTCGACCGTCAGCGCCCCGATCGAGCGTCCGTCGCCGTCGATGACGTTGCCGTGCAGCGCGCCCGCGCCCAGCAGCTCTGAGAGCGCGTCGCGCAGCGGCGTCCCGAGCGCCAGCGCCGGTCCGCCGTTCGGGCTCCCGAGCGCCGCCCGCGGAACGTCGGC
Source organism: Solirubrobacter sp. (assembly GCA_035555675.1). Lineage (GTDB taxonomy): Bacteria > Actinomycetota > Thermoleophilia > Solirubrobacterales > Solirubrobacteraceae > Solirubrobacter. The sequence continues at coordinate 23,959 of DATMGH010000032.1, forward strand.
CACGCGCAGCAGCGCGAGCCGCTTCAGCGCCCGGTCGGCGCCTACGAAGTCCTCCACGAACGGGTTCGCGGGGTGCAGCAGCAGCTCCGCCGGCGTCGCGTACTGCGCGAGCACGCCGCCCGCCTGCAGCACCGCGATCCGGTCGCCCATCTTGATCGCCTCGTCGATGTCGTGGGTGACGAACACGATCGTCTTGCGGATCTCCGCCTGCAGGCGCAGGAACTCGTTCTGCAGCCGGTCGCGGTTGATCGGGTCGATCGCGCCGAACGGCTCGTCCATCAGCATCAGCGGCGGATCGGCGGCGAGCGCGCGGGCGACGCCGACGCGCTGGCGCTGCCCGCCGGACAGCTGCGCCGGGTAGCGGCGCGCCATCTCCTGCGGCAGCCCGATCAGGTCCAGCAGCTCCACGGTCCGCGCCCGCGTGCGCCGCTTGTCCCAGCCCAGCAGGCGCGGGACGGTGGCGATGTTGTCGGCGATCGTGCGGTGCGGGAACAGCCCGACCTGCTGGATCACGTAGCCGATCTCGCGCCGCAGCGCGTCCGGCTCGCGCCCGCGCACGCTGCGCCCGCCGACCAGGATGTCGCCGTCGGTGATGTCGATCATGCGGTTGACCATCCGCATCGCGGTCGTCTTGCCGCACCCGGACGGGCCGACGAGCACGCAGATCTCCCCGGCCGGGACGGTGAGGGAGAGGGCGTCGACGGCAGGCGCGTCGGTGCCGGGGTAACGCTTGGTGGCCGCGGCGAACTCCAGCTCGACCGCTTCGCGGTAGCCGGACTGCCCCTCAGGCTGGGCGGTGTCGGAAGTCGTCAAGCGGAGATCCCGGGGAGGGAACCGGGGATCCTACCCGACCGCTTTGACGGACTCAGCCGGTCAGGACCGCAAGCTGGCGCAGGCGTGCGGTCAGCTCGCCGTGCCCCGCGATCAGCTCCGCCGGGGCCTGCGGCCGCGCGAACAGGTAGCCCTGCGCGGTCTCGAACGCCTCCAGCGACTGCAGGTAGGCCAGCTCGTCGACCGTCTCGACGCCCTCGGCCACGACCTTGACGCCGAGCTCGCGGCTGACCGCCGCCAGGCCGCGCATCAGCACCTGCGTCCGCGGCCGCTCGTGGATGCGCGAGATGAACACGCGGTCGATCTTCAGCTCGTGCGCGGTGATGTCGATCAGCGTCGCCAGCGACGCGTAGCCGGTGCCGAAGTCGTCGATCGACACGCGCACGCCGGACTCCCGGAACAGCGGGATCACGTCGCGCTGGAAGCGCTCGCTCTGCAGCAGCGCGTCCTCGGTGAGCTCGACGATGAACCGCTCCGGCCGCCCGGAGCTGGCCAGCCGCTGCAGGAAGCGACGCATCGTCGCCGGGTCGGTGGCCTGGTGGGCGGACACGTTGACGCTGATCGTCGTGGCCTCGCCGAACACGTCGCCCAGCGCCGGCGCGACGGCCACGACCTCGTCGAGGACGATCTCGGTGATCGGGTCCAGCAGCCCGAGCTGCGTGGCCGGCTCGATGAACTCCGCCGGCGTGTGCAGCGCGCCGTCGCCGCCGACGCGGCGCGCGAGCGCCTCGAAGCCGGTGACCTCGAACGTCTCCAGGCTCACCTTCGGCTGCAGGACGCTGGCGAAGCGCCGCTCGCTGACCGCGCGGCGCAGGACCTGCTCGAACGTGGTGCGGCGCGCGGCGGCGCGGCCGATCTCGGCGTCGAAGTACGCGGCGCTGCCGCGCGTGGCGGCCTTGGCGCTGTACATCGCGACGTCGGCGTTGCGGCGCAGCTGCTCGTAGTCGGTGCCGTGGTCCGGGTGGACGGCCAGGCCGATCGACGCGGAGAGCATGATGCTCGCCCCGTCGATGTTGAACGTCTCCTTCAGGCAGACCAGGATGCGCGCGACGATCCGGTCGAGCGCCTCGAGGTCGTCGATCGGGTCCAGCGCCAGCACGAACTCGTCCCCGCTGACCCGCGCGAGCACGTCGCTGTCGCGGATCTGCCGGCGGATCCGCTCGGCGACCGCGGTCAGCAGCCCGTCGCCGACGCTGTGGCCATAGAGGTCATTGACCTGCTTGAAGCCGTCGAGGTCGATGAACGCGAGCGCGAACCGCTCGTCCTCGGCGGCCTGCCGCAGCCGCCGCTGCACGTGCTCCTCGATGTAGGCGCGGTTGGGCAGCCCGGTGAGCGCGTCGTGGTTCGCACGGTGCGCCAGCATCGCCTGCGCCGCCTTGAGCTCCTCGGCGAGCCCGTGCAGGCGCCGGCGCTCGCGCTCGGAGCGGTTCGCCAGGCGCGCGGCGAACGCGTGCGACGCCAGCAGCGCCAGCTTGCGGGCGAGCACGATGTCGCGGCGGTCGAAGCCGCCGACGCCCTCGGGCCGCAGCAGCGCCATCAGCCCGCGCCGCTCGCGGAAGCCCAGCGGCAGGTACAGCGCGGGCTCGGCGTCGGCGGACAGCGTCGCGGTGACGCGCCCGGACAGCACCTTCTCGAAGATCCGCGTCGCCTCGTACTCGCGGCCGACGAGCTCGTCCGTGCTGGCCGCGATGCAGCGCAGCGTCCCGTCGCGGTCGGTCTCGGCCAGCACGAGGGCGCGCGCGAACCCGAACAGCGGCTGCAGCACGGCGAACACGCCCGCGAACGGATCGGCGTCGCCGTCGACGTCCAGCAGCGCGTCGAGCGCCTCGATCAGCAGCTCGGCGTGATCGGCCTCGCGCCGCAGGCGGTCGAGCTCGCGCTGCTGGGCGACCAGCACCTCGCGCAGCTCCTCGGCCGTGGCCAGCATCCCCTCAGCGGGCAAAGCAGATGGCGGAGATCATGAGGTTCGCGTGGACGTTGCGATCGAGGATCATGCCCTGCTCGCCGAACGTGAAGCAGCCCAGGTACGGCACCCCGCCGAGGTCGCGGGCGGCGGTCGCGGACACGCGCTCGGCCTCGTCGCCGACCGCCAGCAGGCAGCCGCCGCAGTAGACGATCAGCGCGCCGGCGACGTCCGCGCCGGCCAGCGTCGTGACCGCCGCGGAGACGACGCGCCCGACGCGCTGCACGAGCCGCTCGCGGTCGCCGCGCATCCCGTAGACGCGGGCGCCGGCGTCGACGTTCGCGAACGTCGTCAGGCCGCGCGCGGCGCTCACGCTCTCGGGGTGGACGAGCCGGAAGTGCGTGACCTGCCCGACGCGTCCGGCGCTGACCGCGAGCGGGGACATCGTCGTGTCGGCCAGGATCGTCCCGCCGTCGGCCAGCGCGCCGTCCGGCAGGGCGCCGTCGATCCAGCGGTTGTAGACGTCGGCGGCGTGCTCGCCGTCGATCTCGAGGATGTGACGGCCGCTGCCGCCGGTCACGACACCGCTCTCGCCCGCGGTGTAGCCGAGCTCGGTGACGATCCCGGTGGTGCCGGTCGGCTCGTAGCCGCCCTGGAACGAGAAGCCGATGCCGCCGCTGGAGAACAGCACGCCGACGACCAGGCCGTCGGTGAGCGGGCCGTCGGGGCCGAGCTGCCGCCAGCTCCCGGCGACGTCGTCGTCGGCGGAGCTGCCGCCGACGATCGGGCAGCGGTCGCCGACCACGCGGCGCAGGCCCGTCACGACGGCCTCCTCGCGGCCGGGGCTCTGGTAGATCCAGATCAGCTCGGGCAGCTCGCCGGCCGAGTCCGCGGCCTCCAGCGCGGCCATCAGGGCCGCTTCCGCGGCCGCCGCGGGATCGTCGCCGAGCGGGACGGACGCCGCGCCGTACGCGCCGTCCGGGTCCTCGACCAGCAGCAGCCCGATCGAGCTCCGGCCGCCGAGCCCGCGCTCGCTCATCACGCCGCGACAGGACGTCCCGCCGACGCGCGCGGCGCCTGGGAAGCGGCGATCGAGGTGGTCGCTGATCGCCTGGTCGTCGTGATCCTGCCCGTAGAACGCGAAGACGAAGTCGGGGGCGACGTCCCCGACGCGGGCGTCGATCTCCTCGAGCACAGCGCGGGTGTCGGCACCGGCCGCGACCCCTGAGCGCACGACGACATTCATCCCAGAATGTCCGTTTGCCGACATGTCATACGTCGCAAGTATCGGCGATCGGCGCTCGCGCTTGAGCTCAGAGCCCGGCGGCGCGCCGCGCGGCCGCGTGCGCGGCGTCCTCGAGCGCGTCGTCCAGCGGCGCCAGCTCCTCCGGCGCGCGGCCCAGCGCGGTGGCGGTGAGCCAGTCCGCGAACCAGCTGTTCTTGGGCAGCAGCGGGCCGTGCAGGTACGTGCCGAGGACCGTGCCGCGCGGGCCGCCGCGGACGCCCTCGAACCCCGACCGGCCGTCGTTGCCGTGGCCGCGCAGGACGCGGCCGAGCGGCTGCTCGCCGGCGCCCAGGCGCGTCCGCCCGCCGTGGTTCTCGAACCCGGCCAGGACGCGCGGGCGCCCGTCGAGCGTGACCTCGATCGCGACGTTGCCGATCAAGCGCGGCCCGGCCTCGCGCACGGTCTCCAGGTCGACCAGGCCGACGCCCGGCAGCCGCTCGCCGTCGAGCTCGTAAGCGTGGCCGAGCAGCTGGTAGCCGCCGCAGACGGCGAAGATGACCTTGCCGGCGCCGGCGGCGGCGTGCAGCGCGTCGCGCTTGACGCTCGCCAGGTCCTCCGCGCACAGCGCCTGGTCGCGGTCCTGGCCGCCGCCGATGTAGAAGAGGTCGTGCGCGTCCGGGTCCAGCGGCGCGTCGAGGCCGGCGCCCGCCAGCTCGAAGCCGAGGCCGCGCCACTCGCAGCGCCGCTGCAGCAGCTGCAGGTTGCCGCGGTCGGCGTAGATGTTCATCAGGTCCGGGTAGAGCGCGCAGACGCGCAGGACGTCAGCCACGGAACACCACCACCTCGCTGGCCACGTGCTCGAGCGTCTCGGGAATGTGCAGCAGGTCCTCCGCGTCGAGCCCGTGCGCGGCGGCCTCCTCGGCCAGCTCGCCGGGCGTGACGCGCCGCAGCCGGATCACGTCGCCGGCCTCCTCGCGCTCGCCGCGCGGGCCGAGCTTGGCGCGCACGCGCTCGATGCGGGCGCCGTCGGCGTCGACGCGGATCGCGGTCGGCTGCGACAGGTACGTCCAGCCGTCCGCCTCGCCGCGGTCCGGCGGGGGGAGCGGCGGCGTGCCGTCGTAGGGCTCGAGGTCGGTGGCGATCGCGACCGCCACGCGCCCGCCGGGCACGAGCGCGCGGCGAGCGGACGCGAAGAACCCGTCCCGGTCGTCGAGCAGCTGGATCGTCTGCATCGGGACCGCGATCAGGTCCACCGGCTCCGGCAGGACGAACGCGCCCGCGTCCGCGACCAGCGTGGCGACGGGCAGGCCGGCGGCGCGGCGTTCGAGCTCGGCCAGCAGCTCCGGGTCGACGTCGAGCGCGGTGACGCGGTGCCCGGCGCGCGCCAGCGGCAGCGCGACGCGGCCCGTGCCGGCGCCGACGTCGAGCACGTGCTCGACGTCCTCGGCCAGCTCCAGCCAGAGCGCGAGGTCGGCCGTGTAGCGGCCGCACTCGATGTCGTGCCAGATCACGACATTCATCGCCAGTACGCCTGCGCGACGCCGCGGCGGGTGAGCAGCTCGCGCAGCTCCAGCAGCGCCGTGTAGGTGGGGACGACGTACAGCGGGCCGGCGCCGTCGCGCAGCGCGGCGTCCAGCCCGCGCTCGAGCCCGTCGACCACGACGATCCGCTCCGGCGGCAGCCCGGCGTACTTCATCCGCAGCGCCAGCTCCGCGGCGCGGGTGCCCGAGCAGGTGAAGCGCCGGACGCGGCCGGCCAGCAGCTCCCAGTCGGCGTCCCAGACCCAGCTCACGTCGCGCCCGTCCGCGATCCGGTCGTTGAGGACGCCGAACAGGTCCAGCTCGCCGTCCTCGAGCGCGAGCGTCCGCAGTACCTCGTTCGCGCCCGCCGGGTTCTTGATCAGCAGCAGCGACGCCGGCCGCCCGTCGAGGTCGAGCGTCTCCGCCCGCCCGAACGCCGGCGCGACCGCCTCCAGCCCGGCGACCACGTCGTCGAGCGCGACGCCGAGCGCCAGCGTCAGCGCCGCCGCGCCGAGCGCGTTGTAGACGTTGTAGAGGCCGGGGAGCGGCAGCTCGACGCGCCGGCCGCGCAGGGTGAACGCCGCCGACCGGATGCCGCGCAGCTCGACGGCGGTGGCGACCACGTCCGGCTCCGGCCGCTGCTGGCCGCAGCTGGGGCAGCGGTAGTGGCCGAGGTGCGCGAGGTAGATCGCGCTGTAGACGTACGCGTGGCCGCAGCGGCGGCAGTGCTTGGAGTCCGACGCGTGCTGGAGCACCGGCAGCGCCAGCGCGTCGTCGTCGACCCCGAAATACACGGGGGCGGGCGCGTGGCGGCCGAGATCGGCGATAAGCGGGTCGTCGGCGTTCAGGACCAGGCCGGAGCGCCCGGCGACGACCGCCGCCCAGCGGTCGGCGATCGTCTCTAGCTCGCCGTAGCGGTCGAGCTGATCGCGGAACAGGTTGCCGAGCAGCAGCGCGCGCGGCT
>DATMGH010000033.1:0-35383 GCA_035555675.1 Solirubrobacter sp.
GCTCCAGACCATCGTGCGTTCCGCGTTGCGTCGCGCGACGCGGTGCTCCTCTGATCCGGTCTGCGCCATGCGCACGCCGTCGGATCCCGAGGACTTTCTGCACGGGGCGGCGTGCCACACGTGTTCGTTCGTCTCCGAGACGTCGTGCGAGCGGGCCAATCGCTTCCTCGATCGCCGGTTCTTGGTGGACCTGCCAACTCCGAACGGGCCGTCGGTACCGGGTTTCTTCGGCAGCATCCATGTCCATTGATCCGCTCGCTGAACTCGGCGGCTTTCTCACAGCGACCGAGGCGGCGCGTCTTGCCGCCCAAATCCACGCTGGGCTATACACCGCAGCGGCCCTCGACGAGATCGGCGCCGCGCGCCGCGAGTCGGCCAGGCAACTGCTGGAAGCCGCTCAGCTCGGGAGCGACGACCGCGAGCGCACCGTCAGCGTGCTGCGCGCGATCTCCGGCGCCAAGAGGGAGATGCGTCAACTCACGCCAGTCTGGACGATGCCCGGCAACGAAGCGAAGGTCGGCCATCTCACAGGTGAGTTCCACCGCATCGCTCGGGGTGCCCGGCAGTCGGTCACGGCGGCGACCTACAACTTCGAAGGTTCCTCGCAGATGTGGACGGTGCTCGAGGAAGCTTCGGAGCAAGTCGGCGTCGTGGTCACTGTGTACGTCGACGGCACCGTCGCCGACGCCACGGCAGTCAAGAAGCAGCTCTCGCGGGCGATCGTCTATCGCTCCGCCACTCTGGCGGACGGCCAGCGTCTGCGGAGCCACGCGAAGTTCGTCGTGATCGATCACGAGGTACTTCTGCTCACCAGCGCAAACTTCAGCTATTCGGCCGAGAATCGGAACGTCGAGTTCGGTCTTCTTGTGCGCGACTCCGCGCTGGCGGAATCAGTCGAGGCCACCATGACGAGCAAACATGGCTCCCTCTACGAGCTCATGTAGATCTCGAGTCCTTGGCACGCCGACGCGCCGACGAGATCACCGCGTTCGGGTGTCGCGTTGGCAGGCAGGCCCAGGCGAAGCCGGAATTTGCGGGCATGTGGACGGCCAGCATTGGGCATGGAGAACGGTCACGGCCCGTCGGCCTGAACCAGTGGAGCTGGGAACGCGACCGACACACACCGTCTAAGCCCCGCACACTGGCTCTCCAGGCACACAGGCGCCGGCCTCGGGCGCTCATCGGCGGAAGGGTGAGGCGCTCGAAGCGCTGACCGGTGATGAGTCTCGACGCCGACGACATCGAAGCGGTCGCTGCGCGTGTGGTTGAGCTCCTGCTCCAGGAGAGCGCCGCTCCCGGGCGCTACGTAGATGCCGCCACGCTGGCATCCACGCTCGGTGTCGAACGCGACTGGGTCTACGCGCGCGCCGCCCAGCTCGGCGCCGTACGGCTCGGGGACGGCCCGAAAGCGCGGCTTCGGTTCGACCTTGAACAGGTCCGCGCGACGCTAGCGGGCTCCGGGCCAGCCACGCAGCCGGACAGGGAGCCGCCGCATCACATTCGACGCGGACGCCCGCGCCGCGCCCCCGGCCCGGCGAATGTGCCCCTGATCCGGGGAAGGTCGGGTCGGTGAGAGCGGCCGTCGGCGCTCGCCCGCCAGCGTCGCTGTGCCTGGCCGACGAACCTGCACGGCATCGGCATTCGACCCAGGCTGGTTCCTCGCGCTGTTTCCGAGAGCTCGTTCCACCAACGGGTCGGTTGCCGGTGACCGCGATCACGCCCGGAGCTAGTCTCCATAACGTGGCCAGGCCCGCCGTCGGCACCGTCATCCGCAAGCCCACGGGCCGCGGAACGAGCTTCGCGCTGCGCGTGACCTTCCAGGGCGAGCGCGTGTTCGTCCCGCTCGGCGGAGCGTGGGAGGGCTGGACGGAGGATCGTGTTCAGGCCGAGCGCGAGCACATCGCGCGGATGATCGACCGCGGCGAGTGGTCACCGCCCGACAACGAGCCAGAGGCCGCCACTCCCGGCGAGCCGCCGAACTTCCAGGTGTTCGCGTCCGAGTGGCTGGAGCGAAAGCGCCGCCGCGTCGGCATCAAGACCCACAGCGACCTGCTGTGGCGGCTGAGCACGGGCATGGATCACTTCGGTCCGCGCCGCGTGGACCGGATCGACGAGGTCGTGATCGAGGACTTCGTGCAGGCCATGCTCGCCGAACGCGATGCGATACGCGATGCGGCGGCCGCCGGGCACCCGTTGATGCAGTCGGTCACGATGCCCGACGGGCGAACCTACGAGCGCCGACGGCGGCCGCTGTCGAACGGGTCGATCAACAAGGCGATCGCGGCGGTGCGGATGGTGCTCAAGGACGCTCGTCGGCGCTATCCCAAGCACGTGCTTCGCAACCCCGCCGCCGAACGCGACGTCTACTTGAAGGCCCCGCCGGCCGCGCGGTCGTTCCTCGAGCCGCATCACATCGCCGCGCTGCTGGAAGCGGCCCACCAGCTTGACGGCCGCGGCGGTGTGCTCGACTGGGACAAGGTCGACTACATCCGCCAGTCCGACAAGAGCGCCGTCAAGCTCGCACGCGAGCTCGGGGTCTCTGACGTGCTGATCGGCAAGGTCCGTCGTGGACAGGTGTGGAACGACCCGCGCACGGGTCATCGTCGTCAGCGGCGGGCGATCGTCGGGGCGCTCGTGCTCGCCGGCCCGCGGATCTCCGAGTTGTGCGGGCTGCCTGAGGACCGGCTCGATCTCGCGGGAGGGCGGATTCTGATTCCGCCGCGAGATGAGGATGAGATCGGCCCGCAGACGAAGACGTACGCGGGCGAGCGGATCATCCCGATGGTCCCCTCGCTGCGCGACATCCTCCTCGACTCTCGCGCGAGCGCGAGCGCGGGCGCGCGCCAGGCGCAAGGGTCCGGGCCGGGCCCGGCCGCCTTCTCGACCCGCAAGGGCACGCCGCAGACGCCGGGAAACGTCGCCCATCACGTGCTCGCGCCCACGGTCGCGCTCGCGGCGGAGTTGCTGCGTGCGCGCCGGCAGACGCCGATGCCCAAGGTCACACCGCACACGCTGCGGCGTACGTTCGCGTCGATCCTCGCCGAGTGCGGCGTCGCCCCGCGTCGCGCGATGTACCTGCTCGGTCACTCCGACGCCAAGCTCACCCTCAGCGTCTATCAGCAGGTCCTGGACATGAGCGGTGACGCCGTCGAGACGCTCGAGCAGGTGCTCGGCGGGGACCTCGATGACATCGGGGAACTGCTCAACGGCCGCACCCGTCGCCGGCGGCGGACGGTCGGGCAGCCTGACGCGGCCGACGGCGCCTTCCATGACCTCATGGACGGCGAGCGATGAGCGTCCGCCGGCGACCCGTCTGCTGACCTGAGGTTCCGCCTTGGCCAGGAAGGCCGAGCCTGGCGCGGGCGTCCTATGCGTCGATAGCGCGGTCGATCGCCTCGATCAGCCCCTGGACGTTCGAGGCTGCGGCATGAACCTCGGAGGGTTCGAAGTCGAGTTCTGCGGCGAGGGCGGCGTATTGCTCGGGCCAGCCTTCGAAGACTGTGACGGTCGGTGGCCAGGAGTGCTTGCCGCGCAGCTCGAAGATCTCAACGCAGGCGCTGCGCACGCTGGCCAAGTCGTCGATCAGGGCTTCGAGCATGAGCAGGTCGCTGAGGTCACGGAAGCGGTCGTTTGGTGGCGGCTCGGTGAACACCTCGGTGCACGCGTGCAGCTTCTGGGCGATCTGGTAGCGGACGGCGACGCACGCGACGTCGTCCGGACCGCTAAGGCTGGCCCGGATCACGGTTTTCTCCTCACCTCTGATCACAGAAATTCCCCAGGCCGGTAGGGCGTAGCGGCGTGCGTGTGGGTCGGCGAAGGCGAGCTCCGTAGGAGCGAGCCGAGTCGATCCACACGCACGCGGGCGCGGTTCTGTCGGGGCCCTCCCGGAAGGTCGCGGGTGCTCAAGCCTGCAACCTCATCGAGAAGGGCCCCTGGGGGATGCTCACACAGGAGGACGACGTGGAGATCCACGCGCTCGCTGCGCGCGGGTGGTCGGTGTCGGCGATCAGCCGTCACACCGGCCGGGACCGCAAGACCATCCGCCGCTATCTGGCCGGCCAGGGCGCCGGGCAACGGCGCGAGCGAGCCCCGAGCTGTTTGGAGCCGTTTCGCGCCTACATCCAGGCGCGGTTCGCGGACGATCCGCACATGGACGCGACGGTGTTGCACCGGGAGCTGGTCGACGCGGGGTTCGATCGCTCCTACCCGACGCTGGTGCGCGAGCTTCGACGGCTGGAGCTGCGGCCGGTCTGCTTGGTCTGCCAGCACCGCCGCGGGCGCGCGGTGACGGTCGAGATCGAGCACCCTGCGGGCGAGGAGATCCAGTGGGACTGGCTGGAGCTCGATGACACGCCCTGGGGCGAGCCGGCGGCGGTCTTGGTCGGCGCGTTGTCGCACTCGGGCCGTTTTCGGGGCGTGTTCTGCGAGCAGATGACCTTCGGGCGCCTGGCCGAAGCGATGCACCGGGTCCTGGTCGCTCTGGGCGGGACGCCCAGGGTCTGGCGGACCGACCGGATGGCCACGATCGTGATCCCCGGCACCGACCGGCTCACGGTCGACGCCGCCGAGGCGGCCAAGCACTACGGGACCGAGATCACGGTCTGCCCGCCCCGGCGGGCGCAGCGCAAGGGCGTCGTCGAGGCGGCCATCAAGTATCTGACCCGTTCTTGGTGGCGCAGCGCCGCCGTTCAGACGATGGGCGAGGCGCAGCGCTCGCTGGACCGCTGGAGCGTCGAGGTCGCCGATCAGCGGCGAGAGCGCGGCGGCACGGTCGGCCAGCTCGGCGCAGCCGAGCCGCTGCGCGCGTTGCCGCTCGCGGCCTATCCGGCGCTGATCGAGGTCGAGCGCAAGGTCTCGCGGTCGGCGTTGGTCGCGTTCGAGGGCAACCGCTACAGCGTCGCGCCCGGCCACGCCGGCCGCACGCTCACGGTCCGCGCTCGCGTCGGCGAACCGGCCCTGCTGATCCTGTCAGCAGCGGGCGAACTGGTCGCCACGCACCGCCGCGCTCAGGCGGGCGCCGGCCAGCTGATCCGCAGCCCTGAACACGCCGCGCTGCTCGAACAAGCAGTCCTGGCGGCCTTCACCACCGAGCACGCCTGCCGGCGCAAGGTCAACCGGCCGCCCGGCACTGACGCGCTCGCCGAACTCGCACGCCTGAAGGGGCTGAACCCCGAGCCGCCACCGGTGATCGATCTCGGCCGCTACGCCGCGTTCGAGGTCGCGTGCTGATGGCCGAGACCGTCTACCAGCAGCTGCGCGCACACGTCCACGACTTGCGCCTGACCGCGATCGCCGACCAACTCGCGCCCGCGCTGGAGGCCGCCGAGCGCGAGAAACCGTCTTACACGCAGTTCCTCGCCGATCTGCTCGCCTACGAAGTCACCGCGGTCGAGCAACGGCGCCTGCAAGGTCGGCTGCGCTTTGCCAAGCTGCCCGCCCGGCGCACGCTCGAGCAGTTCGACTTCTCCGCGCAGCCGTCGCTGGACCGGCGCCTGGTCGAGGACCTCGCCACGCTGCGCTTCATCGAGAACAAGGCCAACGTGCTGCTGATCGGGCCGCCGGGCGTTGGCAAGACGTTGCTGGCCACGATCCTCGGCCACCGCGCAGTCGAGGCCGGTTACCGCGTCTACTACACCACCGCTGCCGAGCTGGTCGCCCGCACCGCCAAATCCGCCATCGAGGGCCGCTGGGCGAACACTATGCGCTTCTGGAACGGCCCGCAGCTGCTGATCGTCGACGAGCTCGGCTACCTGCCGCTGGCCGACGAGGCAGCCTCGCACTTCTTCCAAGTCGTCAGCCGCCGCTACGAACACGGATCAATCGTCTTGACCACCAACCGCCACATCGTCGACTGGGGCCACGTCTTCCACGACACCACCGTCGCCGCCGCCATCCTCGACCGCCTCCTGCACCACGCGACAGTGCTCTCGATCAACGGCGACAGCTACCGAATGCGCGCCCACCAAGCCGCCATCGCGTCGCTACGACCCGCGATCACGGGTGGGGAATTCTCGTGATCACACCTGAGGAAATCGCGTGATCCTTGACAAAGGCCGAAGGGGCCGAGCGGAATAGCGGACACGCGGTCGATCTCCTGTCCGGCGTCTCCCTCGGTCGGCGCGACTTCGAGCTTCACGGTGCTCCAGGAGCGGCCACGGTAGGCGAGCTTGAGGTCGAGCTGGATGGCGTCGGTGTTGCGGATCGCGCGTGGCGGGGTGCGAGTGATCGTGAAGTCGTCGTAGGTGTCGGCGATCGCCTGGTCCAAGCGATCGAGCACGTCGCCGTGGCGCTCGCGAAACGCGGCGTCGTAGTCCTTGGTCGCGCGGGCTCCGAGTCCGAGTCGGAGCTCCATCGCCACGCCGCCCTTGAGCGCGAATACGGGTTCGTCCTCCTCGTCGCGGACTCGCTCGAGGGCGGCCGCGACGACCATGAACGAGACCCAGCGCTGCAGTCGTTGCTGGGCGACGCCGGTCGCCTTGGCGTGCTCGCCGACCCAGCGTTGCAGGACCTGTACGTTGTGTGGTGGCTTGCCGCGTTCGACGGGCATCAGGTCCCCTGGCCGTCGGGACGGGCAAGGCGGCTGAGTTCGGCCTCCTCCGCCTTACGGATCGCGCCGCGCTGGCGCGCGGTGACGATCGCCTCCTCGATCAGGTGCGCGCCCAGGTGGGCCTCGATGCCGTCGCGGATCGCGCGCGCCGGCGTGACGATCGGGATCCCCTCATGGCGGGTGACGTCGCTCTCGGCGAGGTCGCGGTGGTGGAGCCGGTAGGCGGCTGGGATCTCGCGCCGGATCCGCAGGTCCTTGTGGACCGTCACGTGGACCTTGGCGGGGTTGACGTCGCACAACTCGTGCAGGTCCAGCGCCGTGTCGTGGCTGAGGACTCCGCCTCCGCGTGGCCACAGCGTGGCCTCCATGTACTGATCGAGCCCGGTGGCCGGGATCGCCGGAACGCGGTACAGGCCGTACGCGACGCGCTCGAGCGTGCCTCGTTCGGCCATCTTGCGCAGGCGGTCTGCGACCACGTCCACCGCGGCGGCGTCCTCGGTCGTGACGTAGCCGTATTGGCCCACCGCCACATCCACGAGCGCGTTGTATCCGGCTCCAGGCGCCCTGCACAAGATAGGACATTTTGACCGATCTTGTGCAGGGCGGCGTGACGGCAGGCGCGCGGCTGGGCGACGCCGATGTTGTGGCACCGGACCCCATTTCCGGGACCGTATTGTCACCCAATTGTCACCAGGAGCCGATTTCCGGCCGAGTGTCGCCCCGGTGGCTGGGAGCGAGGGCCGCAAGATCCACGCTATAGAGCCAAATGTATCAAAGCCGGAGACGGGATTCGAACCCGTGACCTACCGCTTACAAGGCGGTTGCTCTGGCCAGCTGAGCTACTCCGGCGAGGAACGGGCAGTGTAGGCGTCAAGGTCCACCCGCCGCCGACCGATTAACGGGAGCGTGACCGCTCCCACGACGTCCGACGCGGCTCGAGACTCCGCGCTGGAAGCCCTGGTCGAAGCCGCTGCGGGCATCCTCGCGGCCGATTCGCTCGAGGGCACGCTCGGGCGGATCGCGCACCATCTCAACGCGCTGCTCGACTACGACGACCTCACGGTCTACGAGATCGACGACGCCGCGCGCATGCTGCGCCCCGTGTTCGCGATCGGCGACTGGGTCGACGAGGTGCTGGCGAACCCGATCCCGCTCGGGACGGGGATCACGGGCTGGGTGGTGGAGCACCGGGTGACGCGCAACGTGCCGAACGTGACCGAGGAGCCGCTGTCGAACGTCGTCACCGGTACGCCGGACGAGCCGGAGGCGTTCGTGTGCGTCCCGCTGCTCGCGCGCGCCCACGTCCTCGGCGCGCTGAACGTCTACCGCCGCGGCCTCGACGCGACGTTCAGCGACCAGGAGGTCGAGCTGGTCGAGCGCTTCGCGACGATGGCGGCGCTCGCCTACGACTCGGCGCGCCAGCGCGAGACGCTGCGCGAGCAGGTCAAGCGCGACGGCTTGACCGGCCTGCTCAACCACCGCGCGTGCCACGAGCGGCTGCGCGAGGAGCTCGCGGCGGGCGGCGAGCTGGCCGTCGTCCTGATCGACCTCGACCACTTCAAGGTCATCAACGACGCCCACGGGCACGCCGAGGGCGACCGGATCCTGGCCGCCGCGGCCCAGCGGCTGCGCTCGGTCGTGCGCGCCTCCGACATCGTCGGCCGGCTCGGCGGCGAGGAGTTCGTGCTGATCCTGCCGGGCGTCGACGCCGAGAGCGCCGAGGATTGCGCCGAGCGCGCCCGTGCCGCGCTGGGCGAGCTGACCGTGCGCGGGCGACCGCTGGCGGCCTCGGCGGGCGTCGCCGCGGCCCCGGGGGACGGCCGCGAGGCGCGCGAGCTGCTCGAGAACGCGGACGCCGCGCTGTACCGCGCCAAGCGCGAGGGCCGCGGCCGGACGCTGCGCCACGTCCCCGGCGCGGTGCGCCCGGAAGCGCGCCAGCGCGACGAGATCGCGGCGCTGCTCAAGCGCGGCTCGAGCGCGATCACCACCGTCTTCCAGCCGATCATCGAGCTCGCGACGGGCCGCGCGGCGGGCTACGAGGCGCTGTCGCGGTTCGAGTCCGACGAGCCGCGCGGGCCGGACGAGTGGTTCGCGCAGGCGCACCGCGTCGGGCTCGGGGCGGAGCTCGAAGCGCTGGCGATCCGCGCCGCGCTCGCGGTCCCCGGCCGCCCGAGCGGGACGTTCCTGGCCATCAACGTGTCCCCGCGCGCGCTGCTCTCCACCGCGGTCAGGACGGCGTTACCGCACAGCCTGGCCGAGATCGTCGTCGAGCTGACTGAGCACGAGCTGTTCGGGGCGGACGGCGAGCTGGAGGCCGAGCTGGCCGCCCTGCGGGCGCGCGGCGCGCAGATCGCACTGGACGACGCGGGCGCCGGCTACGCCGGCCTGCAGCAGATCATCCGCGTGGCGCCGGACATCCTCAAGCTCGACCGCGCGCTGGTGCACGGCGCGCACGCGGACGGCTCGCGCCAGGCGCTGCTGGACGCGCTGATCTCGTTCGCGGGCACGACCGGCGCGGTCGTCTGCGCCGAGGGCGTCGAGGACCTCGCGGACCTGCGCGCGCTGGTCGAGCTCGACGTCACGTTCGCCCAGGGCTACAGCCTCGCCCGCCCCGGCCCGCCGTGGGTCACGCCCGCGGCCGAGGTGACCGCGGCCGGCGCGGCGGAGATCCACGGCGGCCTGCGCGTGACGCTCCGCCCGCGCGGTCCGGCGGGCGCGTTCACGAGCGGCATCGCGGACCTCGCCGACCAGCTCGCGGCGGCGACGTCGCTGTGCGACGTCGGCGCGTCCGTCGAGCACGCCGCCGACACCCTGCGCGCGGACGACATCTCGCTGATGCTGGTCAACGCCGACACCGACGAGCTGGTGCTGCTGTCGGAGACCAACGCGCAGATGGTCGGCTCGCACTGGCCGCTGAGCGACTATCCCGCGACCCGCCAGGTCCTCAAGCGCCGCTTCCCCGGCCAGGTCGTCGCCGGCGACACGGCGTGCGACCCCGCGGAGCTGACCGAGCTGGAAGCGCTCGGCATGGCCACGCTGCTGATCGTGCCGATCGTCTACGGCGGCCGCGAGCTGGCCGTGCTCGAGGTCTACCGCCGGCTGCCGCAGGCGTTCACCGCGCGTGAGATCGACCGCGCCCGCGTGCTCGCGCAGCAGTTCGGCGCCGCGCTGGACCGCCTCACGTAGCCCGCCACCACGCCAGCGTGTCACGCAGCGTGGTCTCCAGCGGGATCACGGGCGCCCAGCCGGTCGCGGCCTGCAGCGCGTCGTTGGCGCCGCGGATCTCGAACACCTCGTGCGCTCGCACCTTCGCCGGGTCGACCCGGTGCTCGACGGCCACGCCCGCGACCTCCGCCAGCGCCGCCAGCAGCTCGCGCGCCGAGCGCGTCACGCCCGAGCACACGTTGAAGACCCCCGGCTCGCCGCGCGCCGCCAGCGCCCGGTAGGCCTGCACGACGTCGCGCACGTCCGTGAAGTCGCGCCGCGTGTCCGGGCTGCCGGTGACGATCACGACCGGGTCGTCGCCCGCGTCCAGCGCCGCAGCGAACTGGCGCGCGAAGCTCGCGATCGCGTAGATCGGCTCCTGGCCGGGCCCGGCGTGGTTGAACGCGCGGGCGTGCACGACGCGCAGCCCATGCCCGTCGGCGTAGAAGCGCGCGAGCAGCCCGGCGGACGCTTTCGAGACCGCGTACGGGTTCTGCGGGCGCAGCGGGTGCGCCTCGGTCGTCGGGACGGTCTCCGGCGGCCCGTACTCCTCGCCGGACCCGACCGAGATCACGACCGCGTCCGGCGCGTCGGAGCGCACCGCCTCCAGCACCGCCGCGGTCATCGCCAGGTTGTCGTTGAGCGTCCCGATCGGGTCCTCCCACGACTGGCCCACGTGGGCGCGCGCGGCCAGGTGGTAGACGACGTCGGGCCGCGCGGAGGCGACCAGACCGCGCGCGACCGCGGGATCGCGCAGGTCGGCGGACGACCCGGGCGGCGCCGCCACGACCTCGTCGCCGCCGGCCTCGCAGGCCGCGACCAGGTGGCGCCCGGCGAACCCGGTGGCGCCGGTGATCAGGACACGTGCCACGCCTAGTTGAGCGACACGACGTACGACGCCGACCCGTGCCCGTTGGAGGCGGCGGCCGCGGGATCGATCGGGCTCGGCTCGACGTCCGGCGGGTTCAGCCGCCGCTCGAGCTCCCCGAGCACGGTCCCGAACAGCAGGTGCCGCCAGGTCGCTTGCGCGAACGCGCGGCCCGAGCCCCACAGCGGCGGCGACCCGTCCGGGTACAGACGCGCCAGCGCGGCCGTCCCCGGCCACGTCGCGAGGTGCTCGACGAGCCCGGCGACCGGCCCGCGCAGGACCGCGGGCACCGGCAGCGCGCGCCCCGCGTTCGCGAACGCCGCCCCGAACAGCGCGCCGTTGGCGACGTGCAGCGCCAGCCCGACCGGGTAGGCGGCGCGCCCGTCGGTCACGAGCCGTCCGAGCAGCTCGGCGTCGTCGTAGTCGACGCCGAAGACGCGCTGGTCGAGCGGCTGCTGCACGGCCCAGACGGCCGCGGCGGCGGCGCCGGCCAGGGCGCCTCGGAGGGTTCGGGAGCGGTCGAGCGCCATAAAGGCGACTGTAACGCGCGGGCGCACGCCGGTGTAGGACGGCACACATGAACGCCCACGCTCGCGCCCGTACGAAAGGCGTCAACCCGATCGTCTACTGGCTCATGCGCGCCTGGCTGCAGCCGTTCGCGCACCTGTATTGGCGGCTGAGCCGCATCGGTCGCGAGCACGTCCCGACCGACGGGCCGGTGATCTTCGTCTGCAACCACCGGTCGTTCATCGACCCGTTCATCGTCGGCCTCTGCAGCCGGCGGCCGGTGTACTACGTCGCCAAGTCGGAGATCTTCAACAACAGGCTGCTGGGCTGGTTCGTCAGCTCGCTGGGCGCGTTCCCGGTCAAGCGCGGCGCCGCCGACGCGGACATGATCGAGACCGCCAAGGCGATCCTCCAGCGCGGCGACCCGGTGCTGATCTTCCCCGAGGGCACGCGCACGCGCCCGGGCGCGCTGGGCAAGCCCAAGCGCGGCGTCGGCCGGCTCGCGCTGGAGACGGGCGCGACCGTCGTGCCGGTGGCGATGATCGGGACCGAGGCGATCCGCAAGGGCTGGCGCATCCGCCCGCACAAGATCCGCGTGCGGATCGGCGCGCCGCTGACGTTCCCGCGCGTCGAGACCGCGACGGCGCAGCTCGCCGCCGCCGTCACCGACCGCATCTGGCCGAACGTGATGCTGCAGTGGGAGTGGCTCGGCGGCCTGCCGCCGCTGCGCCGCGCCGCCGTGATCGGCGACACGCCGGAGGGCGCCGTCGTGGCCGCCGCGCTCGCCCGCGCCGGCATCGACGTCGAGTGCACGACGCCCGCGCCCGACCTGCCGAGCCGCGTCACGTTCCCGCGCGAGCTCGAGCTCGGCCGCCACGACCTCGTCGTGTTCGCGACCCCCGCCGCGCAGCTGCCCGCCGCGGTCGCCGAGCACGGCGCGCACATCACGCCCCGCGCCGGCGTGCTCGTGCTCTCCAAGGGTCTCGTGCCGCCGCTCGGCACGCTTCCGTGCGGCTACGTCGCCGAGCGCACGCGCGCGTGGGCGACGGGCGTGCTCGGCGGCGGCGAGCCGAACGTGCTCGCGACCGCCGACGCGGCGTTCGCGCGCCAGGTGGGCGACGCGCTGCGCGCCGCCAAGGTCAAGTTCTCCCGCAGCACGGACGTGATCGGCGTCGAGCTCGCGAGTTGCGCCACCGGCGCCGCGGCGCTGGCCGCCGCGATCGCGGGCCCCGACGCGGCCGGAGCGGCCGCCGACCGGGTGTACGCCGAAGTCGGCGCCTTCGCGCGCAAGCGCGGCGCCAAGCCCGGGACGTTCGACCCGGCCGGCGCGCTGGGCGCGCTCGACGGCGCGGACCTCCCGCTGCTGCTGGCCCAGCTCGACCGCGCGGGCGTCGCCGCGCCGGCGCTCAGGGGCCTCGCCGAGGTCCTCGACGGCACGGTCGAGCCGGCGCGCTGGGCGGAGGTCCTGGCCGCGCCCCAGGCAGAGGCCGCGTAGCGGAGGTAGTGTCCGTGCCGCATGGCCACAGCAGCGGACAAGGCCAAGCTCGACCGCGACTTCTCCGAGCTCTACAAGGCGCACCTCAAGGACGTGTACTCGTACGCGTACTACCGCGTCGGCAACCACCACGACGCGGAGGACCTGACCGAGCAGACGTTCTTGCAGGCGTACCGCCACTTCGCACGAGCGCAACAGGAATCCAAGGGCCGCCCGCTAAGACCGTGGTTGATCCGCATCGCGCACAACCTCGCCGCCAACTACTACCGCGACCGCTCACGCCGCCCGCAGACCAACATCGACGACGCCGGTGCGCTCTCGACGCCGCACACGACCGAGGGGCTGGTCGAGGATCGTGACGACCTCGCGCGGATCCTGCGCGGCGTGCAGCAGCTGCCGGACGACCGCCGGGAGGCGCTGATCATGCGCTTCGCGCTCGGGATGGACAACCGCGAGATCGCGCGCGCGCTCGACCGCACCGACGGCGCGACCAAGGTCCTGCTGCACCGGGCGATCCGCCAGCTCGAGGACATCGTCCAGGCCGACTTGAACGGCAACAGTGCCTGAGCCGACGTTCGAGGACATGGAGCGCCGGCTGCGCGAGGCGCTGGCGCCGATCGAGCCCCCCGAGCACCTGGAGCAGCGCGTCGAGACGACGCTCGGCACGATCGTCGAGCTGGCCGCCGACGAGCTGGAGGCGTGGGAGCTGGACGCGATCAAGGACCCGCGCAACTGGCCGCGAGCCGCGCTCGGCCCGGCCGCCGCGGTCGTGGTCGGCTCCGGCGCCGCGGTCGGCCTCGTGCTCCTGCGCACGCAGCGCAAGCGCCACAAGCGCCGCGCCCAGGCCCGCGGGGTGCGTGACCTCGCCCAGCGCACGGTGCGCGACGCCGCGCGCGAGGCCAAGAAGGTCTTCGACGACCTCGCGCCCGATCACTGACCGCGGCGCGCGGCGACGGCCTCCAGCCCGCTGATCAGGACGTCGAGCGCGAACTCGAACCGGTCGTCCACGCTGCCGGCGGTCAGCTCGGCCGCCAGCCCGCTGAGGATCGGGAACCGGTCCGGCGGCAGCGCGGCGAAGTAGTCGCGCAGCTGCTCGTCTGACGCGGGCGTCTCGGTCTGGACGCTCTCCTCGTAGGCGAACGCGCCGACGTAGAGCGCGAGCAGGTCGGCGGCGTAGGCGACGACGTGCGCCGGCAGCGCCGACGCGGCCAGCACCGCCAGGTTGCGCTCGAGCACGGGCAGCGAGTGCGGCCCGGCGGGGATCCGGCCGAGCGAGAGCTGCGCGGCGTCGCGCCGCTCGGCGAAGTGGCGCCGGATCCCGCGCGCCAGCCGCTTGACCGCGCCCTGCCAGTCGTCCGGGTCCGGGTCGGGCACCTGCGTCTCGCCGACGATCCGGTCCAGCAGCAGGTTCAGCAGCTCCTCCTTGTCGCCGACGTGCCAGTACAGCGACGCGGCGCCGGTCCCCAGCTCCTGCGCGAGCCGCCGCATCGACAGGGCCTGCAGCCCGTCGCGCTCGAGCAGCGCCAGCGCGGCGTCGACGATCTTCTCGCGCGTCAGCGGCCGCTTCTCGCGTGCCGGCTCCTCGCGCGTTCGCCACCACGGGGGGTCGGGAACGGCCGTCATTGACACGAACAGCGTACCGCGCTAGAACAGTGTTCGAGATGACTCAAACAGTGTTCGAGCCAGCGATCGAGGCGACCGGCCTCGAGAAGCGCTACGGCGACGTGCGGGCCTTGGACGGTCTCGACCTGCACGTCGAGACCGGCACGGTGTTCGGCCTATTGGGCCCGAACGGCGCCGGCAAGTCCACCACCGTCCGCATCCTCACCACGCTCAGCCGGCCCGACGCGGGCGCCGCGCGCGTCGCCGGCCGCGACGTGCTGCGCGACCCGCTCGGCGTGCGGCGGGCGATCGGCGTCGTCGGCCAGAAGCACGGCTGCGACGTCGAAGCGACCGGCCGCGAGAACCTGGTGCTCCAGGCCGAGCTGTACGGGCTGTCCGGCACGCGCGCCCGCGCCGCCGAGATGCTCGACCGGTTCGACCTCGCCGACGCCGGCGACCGCCGGGTCAAGACGTACTCGGGCGGCATGCAGCGCCGGCTCGACGTCGCGCTCGGGCTGATCCACCGGCCCCAGGTCCTGTTCCTGGACGAGCCGACCACCGGCCTGGACCCGGAGGCGCGCGCGCTGATGTGGACGGAGATCGAGCGGCTGGCGCGCGAGGAGCGGATGACGATCCTGCTGACCACGCACTACCTCGAGGAGGCCGACAAGCTGGCCGCGCGGCTGGCGATCGTCGACCGCGGCCGGATCGTCGCCGGCGGCACGCCGGACGAGCTGAAGGCCGAGCTGCAGGGCGACGCCGTGCAGGTCGAGCTCGAGAGCACCGACGGCGCCGCCGCGCGGACCGCGCTGGAGCGCGTCGGCGGGCTGGCCGAGGTGCTGGTGGACGGCCGCACGCTGCGCGCCCGCGCCGCGAACGGCGCCGCGGCGATCCCGGCCGTGCTGGCCGCGCTGGAAGCGCACGGCGTGCGGGCCGCGTCGGTGACGCTCGCGCGGCCGTCGCTGGACGACGTGTACCTCCGCCACGCGGGAAGGGCGTACGGATCATGACCGCGCTCCGCCAGACGTTCCAGGTGTGCCTGCGCTACCTGCGCTCCGGGCTGCTGCGCCAGCCCGCGTTCCTGGTGATCACGCTGCTGCAGCCGCTGATCTGGCTGCTCCTGTTCGGCGCGCTGTTCAAGGCCGTGACCGAGATCCCGGGCTTCACCGCCACCTCCTACATCGACTTCCTGACGCCCGGCGTGGTCGTGATGCTGGCCGTCTCGAGCGCCGGCTGGACCGGCATGGGCTTCGTCGAGGACATGAACAGCGGCGTGATGGACCGCATGCTGGTCACGCCCGCCTGGCGCGGCGCGTTCAACCTCGGCAGCGTCGCCCAGGCGATGATCACCGTGGTCATCCAGACGGTGCTGATCGTGCTGCTGGCGCTGGTGCTCGGCGCGCACTACGTCAACGGCGTCGGTGGCGTGCTCGTGCTGCTGCTGGTGGCCGCGCTGCTGGCCGCGATCTTCGCCTCGCTCTCGAACGGGATCGCGATCCTGACCGGCCAGCGCGAGACGCTGATCGGCGCCGTCAGCCTCCTGCTGCTGCCGCTGACGTTCCTGTCGAGCGCGTTGATGCAGCCGAGCCTGGCACCCGACTGGATCGGCACGGTGGCGAAGGTCAACCCGGTCAACTGGGCGGCGACCGCGGCGCGCAGCGCCACCACGGACGCGTTCAATTGGGGCGTGGTCGCGCCCCGCGTCGGCCTGCTGGCCGCGCTGCTGGTGCTGGCGGCCTGGTTCGCCACGCGCGCGTTCGGGTCCTACCAGCGGTCACTGTGAATACATGACCTAAAGGAACCGTTGCTACCGTCGCCGCTCGAATGGCCACCTGCTATCGCCACCCGAACCGCGAGACGGGCGTGTCCTGCTCGAACTGCGGCAAGCCGATCTGCCCGGACTGCATGACGCCGACGCCGGTCGGGATGCGCTGCCCGGACTGCTCCAAGCAGCGGACCGAGACGCGCTCGCTGAGCTCACTCGCCGTCGACCCGATCGCCACCTACGTACTGATCGCGATCAACGTCGCGGTCTTCATCGGCGTGCGCAGCAGCCCGCGCGCGTACGTGGACCTGGTCCTGTTCGGCCCGGCGGTCGGCAACGGCGACTGGTACCGGCTGATCACGGCCGGGTTCCTGCACACGGAGTTCTGGCACATCGGCATGAACATGCTGGCGCTGTTCTGGCTCGGCCGGATGATCGAGCCGGCGCTGGGCCACGCGCGGTTCGTCGGGGTCTACATGGCGTCGCTGCTGACCGGCTCGCTGGCCGTGATGCTGTTCTCGCCCGACGCGGCGACGCTCGGCGCGTCGGGCGCGATCTACGGCCTGCTCGGCGCCGCGGTCGTGATGGCGCGCAACCGCCAGGTCGACCTGATGCAGTCGGGCCTGATCCCGATCCTGGTGCTCAACGTCGTGCTCACGCTGGTGTGGTCGGACATCTCGGTCGCCGGCCACTTCGGCGGGCTGATCGGCGGGTTCGTGGTCACCTACGTGGTCGAGGAGCTGGCGCGCCGGCGGCGCAACTCGGTCGTCCCGGCCGTGGCGTTCTGCGCCGTGATCGGCGTGGCGGCGATCATCGGCTCGGTCGTCGCCGTCAGCTGAGGTAGGCGACGCCGCCGGGCGGCTCCGGCACGCGGTCCGGGTGCAGGACGTGGCCCAGCCACTCCAGGCCCTCGACCAGCCGCGGGCCGGGGCGCGAGAACCACGCGGACGCGTCCGCGATCGCGATCGTCGCCGCGCCGAGCGCGCGCAGCCGGCCCTCGTGCTCGCGCGCCTCGGCCAGCCCGCGCTCGACGTCGTAGCCGCAGGGTGCGACGACCACGACCTCGGGGCGCACGGCGGCGGCCTCCTCCCACGAGCGCTGCGCGGACGGCTCGCCGGCGAGGCCGAGCAGGTCGGACCCGCCCGCGTACTCGATCAGCTGCGGGACCCAGTGGCCGCCCGCGAACACGGGGTCCAGCCACTCGAGCATGACCACGCGGCGGCGCGCGGCGTCGGCGGTGGCGACCCGCACGCGGTCGATGCGGGCGGCGGCCTCGGCCATCAGGTTCGCGGCGGACGCGTGCGTCGCGGTCGCCAGCGTGTGGATGTCGCCGAGCACCTCGCCGAGCGTGTGCGGGTCCAGCGAGACGATCTCGGGCACCGGGTCCAGCTCGGAGGCGATCGCGCGCACGTCGTCGACCGAGACGGCGCACACGCTGCACAGCGCCTGGGTCACGATCAGGTCGGGCTTGAGCGCGAGCAGGCCGTGCCCGTCGAGCTCATAGATCGAGCGGCCCTGCGCGGTCAGCTCGCGAACCGCGCGGTCGATCTCGCCGGCCGCCAGGCCCGGCCCGATCACATCGCGGGTGACCTTGGGTAGATTCCGGGCATCCGCCGGGTAGTCGCACTCGTGCGTGACGGCGGCGACCTGCTCGCCCAAGCCCAGGGCGAACAAGGTCTCGGTGGCGGATGGGACCAGGGAGACGATGCGCATGGCCTCGGAGTCAGTATGGCGGCAGGAGGGCGAGTCGCTCGTCCGGGACGACGAATTCAAGGACTTCGCGGCGGCGATGGCGTTCGTCAACCGCGTCGCGGAGGTCGCGGAGGAGCGCAACCATCACCCGGACATCCTCGTCCACGGCTGGAACAAGGTGCGGCTCACGCTCACCACGCATTCCGCGGGGAAGCTGACCGACGCCGATCGCGCGCTGGCGCAGCGAATCGACGCTATCCTCGCCTCGTCGCCCTGATGAACGACGACGACACCCCCCGAAGTAGCAGGGGGACCCGATGATCGCTTTGCTCCTGCTGGCGGTCGTGGTCCTCGTGCTCATCAACGCGTTCTTCGTGGCGGCTGAGTTCGCGCTCGTCCGCTCGCGCAAGGCGCACCTGCAGACCGACGCGGACGAAGGCCGGCGCGGTGCGGCCACGGCGGTGTCGATGATGGACGACCTGTCGCGCTACCTGTCGGCGGCGCAGGTCGGCATCACGCTCACGTCGCTCGGCCTCGGCTTCCTGGGCGAGCCGGCGATCGGGTCGCTGTTCGAGAACCTGTTCGGCGAGGACGTCCCGAACTGGGTCTCCACGACCGTGTCGGTGACGCTCGCGTACCTGATCACGACCGCGATCCACATCACGTTCGGCGAGCAGGTGCCGAAGATCTACTCGATCCAGAAGTCCGAGGGCGTCGCGCGCTGGGTGGCGCGGCCGCTGCTGATCTTCTCGAAGATCTTCAGCCCGTTCATCGCGATCCTCAACGGCGCGTCCAACGCGATCCTGAAGCTGATCGGCGTGCGCACGTCCGGGCAGCTCGACGAGGGCGAGTCGCCGGAGGAGCTGCGCGTGCTGATCCAGGAGTCGGTCGTCGGCGGCAAGCTCGATCCGGGGGAGGCCGGGATGCTGACCGGCGTCTTTCACCTGCACGAGCAGCAGGCGCGCCAGGTGATGACGCCCGCGCCGGCCGTCGTGACCGTGGACACGTCCGAGGACGTCGAGACCGCGCTGCGCCGCTGCGTGTCCTCCGGGCACACCCGGCTGGTCGTGACCGAGGACGACAACCGCGACCGGGTCAAGGGGATCGTGCACTCCAATCAGCTCGCGCAGCTGCTGCTGGCCGAAGGCCCGAAGGCGTCGCTGGAGGGGCTGGTGCGCGAAGTGCCGATCGTGCCGGAGACCAAGCCGCTCGACGACCTGCTGGCCGACCTGCAGCGCCAGCGCTCCTCGCTGGCGGTCGTGATCGACGAGTACGGGCGCACCGCGGGGATCGTGGCCGTGGAGGACATCATCGAGGAGGTCGTCGGCGAGATCGACGACGAGACGGACCCGCAGGGCGGCGAGATCCGGCGGCTGGCCAACGGCGACTGGTTCGTGCGCGGGCACGTGGCGATCACCGACCTGCACGACTACGGGCTCGAGCTGCCCGTGGACACCGACGCGTACAACTCCGTCGGCGGCTTCGTGTTCGGCGAGCTGGGGCGGTTGCCCAAGCGCGGCGACACCGTCACGCACAACGGCTACTCGATCCGCGTCGAGTCCGTTCGGGAGAACCGGATCGAGGCCGTGCGCATCCGCGACCGCCACATTCCGCGCTTGGAACCGAAGGTTCAGTCCTAAAACGAAACTACGTGTCGAATTGCACATTGGCGCCCGACGCGCTACCTTCCCCGCCAGCCAACTTGCCGCTCCGGCGGTTGAGGAGGAGAGAGAGGGAGATCCTGGGGAGGATCGACCGAGTAAACACGAAGCGCCCGGGCTCAGGGGAGCGAGGCCGGGCGCGACGTGTTTAAGGGCTGCGTTCGCTCGCCGGACCCCTTAAACACCTCGCGCCCGTCTCAGGGGAGCGAGACGGGCGCGAGTGGTTCTGGAGGAGGGGTGCGATGAGAAGATCTCGGCGCGAAGCGGATGGTCCCAACGCGGTCTCAATCTTAGCTAAACATTTCCCCGATGCAACTCAATATGCGTGGAAGCCACGACCCGTTTTCCGGCCCAATGCGCCCTCGGCGATCAGGGCCTGAACGCGCGGCGGGACCTCGATGCCCAGCGTGCCGGCGATCGCGACGCTGACGTCGAGCCCGACCAGGTCCAGCAGCGCCAGCGGACCCAGCGGGTGGCCGGCGCCCAGCCGCATGCACGTGTCGATCGCTTCCGGCGCGAGGCCGGTCTCGTCCAGCAGGCGGACGGCGTCGAACAGGAACGGGAACAGCAGGCGGTTGACGACGAACCCGGGCGTGTCCGGCACCTCGACCGCGGTCTTGCCGAGCGCCGCGCACAGCGCGCGGGCGCGCTCGCGGGTCGCGGCCGTCGCCGCGGCCGGGAACGCCAGCTCGACGAGGTCCATCTTCGGCACCGGGTTGAAGACGTGCAGGCCGGCGAACCGCTCCGGGTGGCCGCTGGCCACGGCGAGCTCCTCGATCGGCAGCGAGGACGTGGTCGTCGCCAGCACCGCGTCGTCCGCGATGTGACCTCCGAGGCGGCGCCAGACGTCGGCCTTGGCCGTGCGGTCCTCGACGATCGCCTCGACCACGAACGTCGCCTCGGCGAGCGCCGCGGGATCGCGGCTGACGACCACGTTGCCGTTGGCGCCCAGCTTCGCGCACTGGGCGCGGACCTTCGCCTCGGCTTCGTCGGAGCGCGCGAATACGGTCACGTGACCCCGGGTGGCGGCGACGGCCGCCAGGCCGCACGCGATGGCCCCGGATCCCGCGATTGCCAGACGCTCCGACACGACGCTCTCTCCTGTTGATTGACTCGCCAGTCAACGCGAACTCTAGTTCGCCGGATTGCACACTGGCGCAGGTTGCACGCGGGTTGCGGGCGGCGTAGGGTGCGGGCGGCTTATGGAGCAACCAGCAACGTTTGGCAGCCGCACGCCCGAGGAGCTCGAGCAGCGCAACGTGGCACTCGACCGCGGGGAGCCGTTCCTGCTGTTCCGCGACGGTGAGGGCAACCAGCGCATCGTGTCCCTCGACGAGGACGCGGAGGCGGTGACGATCGGGCGGCGCGTCGAAGCCGACATCTCGCTGCCGTGGGACCCGGAGGCGTCGCGCCTGCACGCCGAGCTGGCGCTGCGGGCCGGCGAGTGGACGATCGCCGACGACGGCTGGTCGCAGAACGGCACGTGGGTCAACGGGCTGCGGCTCGCGGGCCGGCGGCGGCTGGCGGACGGCGACCTGGTCAAGATCGGGCGCACGATCCTGGCGTTCCACCAGCCCACGACCGACGGGCCCGGGCCGACGATGGTGCAGGGCGAGCTGAGCGCGACGCCGCGCTTCTCCGAGCAGCAGCAGCGGATCCTCCAGGCGCTGTGCCGGCCGCTGTTCGCCGACGGCGACGGGTTCAACCCGTCGTCCGACCTGGAGGTGGCGGACGCGACCGGGATCGACGTCGACGTCGTCTCGCAGGAGCTGGACCTGCTGGCGCGGCTGTTCGGGCTCGAGGACATGCCGCGGCCCGAGCGGCGGGCCGAGGTCGCGCTGCTGGCCGTCCGGTCCGGGCTGGTCAGCGCGGACGAGGGCGGGACGCAGGCGCCCTAAGGCGCTTCGAGGCGGGCGACCAGCTCGTCCAGGCGCAGCTCTTCGAGGCCCTGGCCGACGGCTTCGAGCTCGGCGGCGCAGAACTCGACCAGCGTGCGGCCCTCGCGGCAGAGGTCGAGCGTCTCGCGCAGGCCCGCCTCCCCGGAGTCCAGCCGGGCGATGATCGCCTCGAGCCGGGCGCTGGCCGCCTCGTAGGTGACTTCGGACATCAGCAGGCAAGGGTATTGCTCGTCCGGACGGATCAAGCCTGGTTGCGCGCGGCCGATGATTCGGGCAGTGCGTTTGATCCCTGCCCGTAAGATCCGTGACGGTGTCGAGCTGGCCCGCGACGTCATCGCGGGTCCGCCGGGGACCGCGCCGCTCCTGCGCGCGGGCGTCAAGCTGTCGGATCGCTACGCCGAGCTGCTGCCGAAGGCGGGCATCGGCTCCGTCTGGATCGCGGACGATCTGGGCGAGGCGATCGAGATCGCGGAGCCGCTGTCGCCCGAGACGCGCGCGAAGGTGTTCAAGACCACGGGCGACGCGATCTCGGCCGCGCGCAACGCGCTGCGCACCGGGACGGGGATGCCGCCGAAGGTGGTCTCGTCGCTGGACGTGGTCGCGAACGCGATGGTCGACGACCTGCTCGACTGCCCGGACGCGGCACTCGTGCTCGACGACCTGAGCGTGTTCGACGACTACACGCACCGGCACAGCGTGCAGGTGACGGTGCTCGGGATGCTGATCGCGCGCCGGACGTGGACGACCGAGGGCTGGCTCGACTACCGTGGGCGGCGGCGGTTCGACCGGGTCGACGAGCGGTTGCGCAAGCTCGGCCTCGGCCTGCTGGTGCACGACGTCGGCAAGCTGGCCGTGCCGCCGGAGATCCTCAACAAGCCGGCGCGGCTGACGGACGCCGAGATGGAGATCATGAAGGGACACGCGTACGCCGGCGTCGAGCTGCTGCGCACCGCCGACCTGTCGCCGTTGACGATCTCGATCGTGCGCGACCACCACGAGCGGCTCGACGGGTCCGGCTACCCCGAGGGGCTGTTCGGGCGGGAGATCCAGGAGTTCCCGCGGATCGCGGCCGTGGCGGACGTCTACGACGCGGTGACGTCCGAGCGCGTCTACAAGGTGGCCGAGGCGCCGCACGTGGGCGTGCGGGTGATCCGCGACGGTGCGGGCCACCAGTTCTGCCCGGGCGTCGTGCAGCATTTCCGGGCGGTGGTGATGCCGTACCCGATCGGCCACGAGATCGCGCTCCCGGATGGGCGCATCGGCGTCGTCTCGGCAGTCGACACCGCGTTCCCGGACGTGCCGACGGTGCGCGCGACGACGCCGGACGGCGGGATCGAGGAGTTCTCGGTCGACATGGCGACCGGCGCCGAGCGCGCGGTCGCCTAGGGCCCGCCGAACAGGCGCGGAGCTTCGAGCGCGGCGTCGCGCCCGCCGCCCGCCGCGCCCTCGCCGAGCCCCGCCTCGCGCGGCTCGCCGGCCGCTTCCCCGCGGGGGTCAGGCCGCAGCGTCACGCGGCCGTCGTGCAGGCGGACGGTGAGCTCCGGCAGCGCGCGGGCCGCGGCGGCGCTCGTGACCGGCTCGCCGGCCGGGTCCTCGAGCAGCGCGTAGCCGCGTTCCAGCGTGCGCTGCGGGTCGTGCGCGGCGAGCGTCGCGAGCAGGCGGTCGAGCTCGCGGCGGCGGCGCTCGAGCGTCGCGGCGGCGGCGCGGTCCAGCGCGGCGGCGTCGGTCCGCGCCCGGGCGCTCGCGCGTTCGCCGGCGAGCGCCGCCGCGGCCGCCTTGCGCTCCAGGGCACGCCCGCGGGTGCGCGTCTCGCGCTCCCCGCCCACGACCGCGCGCCGCGTCGCCGCCCGCAGCTCTCGCAGCAGCTGATGCAGGCGGGTGCGGTGGCGGGCGACGTGGTGGCCCGGGGCGCGCGAGAGCCGCGCGAGCGTCCGCGCGCGCTCGACCAGCGCGCGCCGGCCCTGCCGGTGCAGCCGGCGCGCGGCGCCCGCGAGCGCGGTGCGGGCGGCCGTGCAGTCGACCGGGACGGCCGCCTCGGCGGCGTGCGTCGGCGTCGAGCACGCGATCGCCGCGACGTCGTCGAGCAGCGTGCGGTCCGTGTGGTGGCCCACCGACGAGATCACCGGCACGCGCAGCAGCGCGACCGTCCGGCACAGCGTCTCGTCGCAGAACGCGAACAGGTCGGCGAGCGAGCCGCCGCCGCGCGCGACCACGATCACCTCGATCTCGGGCACCGCGGCGAGATCCTGCAGGGCGCGCGTGATCGCGGGCGCGGCGTGGCGGTCCTGCACGGGCGCGAAGCCCCACACCAGCCGTCCCGCCCAGCCGCGCCGGTGCAGGCCGGCCAGCACGTCGTCGCGCGCCTTGCCGGACTCGCCCGTGACGACGCCGATGCAGCGCGGCAGCACGGGGCGGGGGAGCGCCTTCTGGGGCTCGAACAGCCCTTCGCCGTGCAGCCGCCGGCGCAGCTGCTCGAGCTGGGCGAGCAGGTCGCCCTCGCCCGCGACCCGCAGCCGCGCGACCGCGAACGAGAACCCGGGGGACGCGGTGCGCGAGCCCGGGTAGTAGTCGCACCCGCCCGCGACCACCACCTGCGTCCCGTCGACCAGCGGGCCGACGCGCAGCTTCTCGAAGTCCTCGCGCCACATCGAGCACGGCAGCGCCCCGGCCGCGTCGCGCAGCTCGAACCACACCTTCGCGCGCCCCGCCTTGAAGCCGAACACCTCGCCGAACACCTGCACGCGCGTGAACGCCCGCAGCCGGTCGCGCAGCGCCGCCGCGTACGTCCCGACCGGGTACGGCCCGGTCAGGACCGAGCCGGGGATGCCGTCGGGCGCGTCCATGCGCCACACGCTAGCCGCGCGGGCGGCGGCCGCTCAGCGACGAGCGGTGCGCGTGGTGCGGCCGCGGGACGGCGCGGCGGCGCGAGGGCCGGCGCGGGGCGTGCGGCGGCCCCTCGTGGGCGGCGCCGGCGAGCAGCTGCGCGAGCAGGATCGCGAGGACGACGTTGCGCGCGGCGTCCGCGTGGCGACCCGAGCTCGCGCGCAGGGCGAGCGCGAGGAGCGCGCGCAGGGCGGTGGCGTCGGCGGGCGGCGACGGCCGCGCGGCGGCGGCGCGGGGCGTACCGGGCGCGGCGGCGTTGGGCGTACCGGGCGCGGCAGCGGCACGCGTCGCGCGACGAGCCGGCGCGGCCCCGCTCACTTCGCGACGCGCCGCGGGTGCTCGGACTCGTTGACGCTCGGCAGCGCGGCCATGCCGTCCTCCGCCGGCGTCCCGCGGATCTCGCCGGTGAACCCGAGCGTCTCCAGCTTCGCGATCTCCGCCTCCGCGTACGCCCGGACTTGCGAGTCCTCCGGCAGCCCGGCCGTCAGCTTCCGGATCCGGTTGCGGATCTGGTACGCGAAGTGCGGCGTGGCCGAGGCCACCAGCTGGTGAATGTCGTCGACGGTGACGGGGCGGTCGCCGCGGAGGCGTTCGGGCTGCTCGGCTTCGGCCATGGGTCTGGTTCAGGCTCCGGTATCGACGGGCTGGATCTCCAAGAGCGTATCTATGCGCGCCTGGACGGCCGCGGCGATCGCGCTCTCGTCCCCGATGATCCAGCCGTGGTTGTACACGCCGCGCACCGGATCGGCGTCGTAGCCGGGCTGGATGTCGAGCAGGAAGTTCTGCAGCGGCTCGGGCAGCACGCCCGCGTCCGCGATCAGCAGCAGCGGCCCGTACGTCCCGCTCGCCGACAGCGGTGCGGCCGCCGCCGCGTCCTGCGGCCGGCGCGCGTTGGCGAACACCAGCCCGTGCCCCGGATCGACGATCGACCACCCGAAGTCCCCGTCCGAGTAGCGCGCGAACGCGATCGCGTTGCCGACCGGGTCGTTCCCGGACACGCGCTTGACCGTCCCGAGCTTCTCCAGCGAGCCGACGACCGCGTCCGACACGGATTCGGCGGGCCCGAGCACGTAGATTCGCGCGCGCCGGCGCGTCTTGATCGCCGCCGCCGTCTCCGCCGGCACGCCGTCCCCCGACACCCACAGCAGCGGCACGCCGGTCTTGGCCGCGTAGCCCGCGGCGGGCAGCGCGTACTCCGGCCGGTCCAGGTTCGCCACCATCACGGACGGCGAGGACGTGCCCGCGGCCGAGGTCCGCACCCGGTCGACCGCCGCCGCCAGCGCGGCCGGCGACGCCCCGGTGACGTCGGTCGTCTTGAACCCTTCGACCGGCGCCTTCGTCCCGACGCGGATGACCTGCGCCCCGCCGGCCTCCTTGGAGCCTTTCGGCTGCAGCGCGTCGAGCGCCGCCTTGGTGGCGTCCGGCAGCCGGTCGCCGTCCGCGAACAGCACCGGCGCGCCGATCGGCCGCCCGACCAGCACCGACGCGGCGAGCCCGGTCCGCCAGTCGCGAACCTCGGCCAGGATCACCGCGGCCGGAC
Source organism: Solirubrobacter sp. (assembly GCA_035555675.1). GTDB lineage: Bacteria > Actinomycetota > Thermoleophilia > Solirubrobacterales > Solirubrobacteraceae > Solirubrobacter. The sequence continues at coordinate 25,663 of DATMGH010000033.1, forward strand.
GCGACTCGGGCGTACGCGCGGGGTACGTCGCCAGCGCGATCGCGGCCGCGTCGGCGATCGCGTCGCCGCCGGCCACCCGCGTCGTGTTCTTGGTCGCCACGACCGGAAACCCGAGCGTCGGGGCGCCCGCGGAGACCTCCGAGGACGACGCGGTGGACGAGGGCGTGGCCGAGCCGTCGCCGCCTTTGCCGCCGCATCCCGCCACCACCGCACACAGGGCCACAACCGCCCACCGGATCCGCACGTGCCGAGCGTAGCCGCTCAAGTTCCCGCTACCCTCGCCGATCACGAACGTGAGCGCCGCTGAGGCGCCACTGGACAGAAGACCGCGGTTTCCTATAGGTTGCCGCGCAAGCCGAGTCTCCGGATGGTCACCGGAGAGCGGGGGACCCAAGAAGTTGGGGCGAGTCGTGCTGTGCACGAGACGCAGGCTCTTTCAGCGTCAGCCCGTCAGCTAACCCCGCAGGCCGACGAAAGAGGAATATCGGTTTTGTTCTCCACACGGGCATTCGCCCTGTCGCTTGCGACATCCCTGGTCCTGGTTCTGCCCGCCGCCGCGGCGGCTCAGAGCCCCGCGCCCGACGCTTCCGGCGGCGCGGCCTACCAGGCGCCGCCGCCGCCGGCCCCTGAGCCGACGGACATGACCGTGCCCGGCGCCGTCGCCAAGCTGCTGCCGGACGGCAGCGCCGCCGCGCCGGCCGACGCGCCCGCGGAGGTCCAGCAGGCGATTTGGACGGCGAACCGGATCCAGGACAAGCCGTACGTCTACGGCGGCGGCCACGGGGACTTCGAGGACGACGGCTACGACTGCTCCGGCACCGTGTCCTACGCGCTGCACGGCGGCGGCCTGCTGGACTCACCGCTGGACTCGAGCAGCTTCCTGAAGTGGGGCGAGCGCGGCAAGGGCCAGTGGATCACCGTCTACACGAACCCGGGCCACGCCTACGCGGTGATCGCCGGCCTGCGGCTGGACACCAGCACCGCTTCGGTCAAGCGCACGACCAAGCGCCAGTTCAAGAAGGCGCTCGAGCGCGGCCCGCGCTGGCGGCCGACCGACCGCTCGCCGCGCGGCTTCAAGGCGCGCCACCCGCTCGGCTTCTAAAGCCGAGTACGCTTGGTCGGACCCCACTAAGTCCGACCACAGTGAAGGGAGGTGCCGTGGCCGGCATGTCCGGGCGGTTCTCCACGGTAATAAAAGCCAAGATCAATCGGCTGCTCGACAAGGCCGAGGATCCAAGCGAGACGCTGGAGTACAGCTACCAGAAGCAGATGGAGCTGCTCCAGAACGTCAAGAAGGGCATCGCGGACGTCGTCACGTCCAAGAAGCGCCTCCAGCTTCAGCAGCAGAAGCTCGAGCAACAGGTGGTCAAGCTGGACACGCAGGCGCGGCAGGCGCTGGCCCAGAACCGCGAGGATCTGGCCCGGGTCGCGCTCGAGCGCAAGCAGTTCGCGCAGACCGAGCTGCAGGGGCTCGACGCGCAGGTGCAGGAGCTCGAGGCGCAGCAGCAGACCCTGATCGACAAGGAGCAGAAGCTGCGCTCCAAGATCGATCAGTTCCGCACCAAGAAGGAAGTCATCAAGGCGCAGTACTCGGCCGCCGAGGCGTCCGTGCGCATCTCCGAGGCCGCGTCCGGCGTGGGCGAGGAGATGGCCGACGTCGGCATGGCGATGCAGCGCGCGGTCGACAAGACCGAGAACATGCGCGCTCGCGCGAACGCGATGGACGAGCTCGAGGCCGCCGGCGCGTTCGACGACCAGCTGAGCCTCACGGCCGGCCAGGACGACCTGGACCGCCAGTTGCACGAGCTGTCCTCGACCAGCGCGGTCGACGACGACCTCGCCCGGCTGAAGGCCGAGCTCGGTCAGGGCTCGGCACCCCAGGGCGAGCTGGGCGCGGGCGAGACGCAGGAGAAGCCGGCGTGATCGTCCGCATCGCGACCGAGGGCCAGTACGAGTTGCCGGACACCGACGTCGACCGCCTCAACGAGCTCGACAACGAGCTCGTGGCAGCCGTCGAGGGCGGCGACGAGGAGCACTGGCAGGAGCTGTTCCAGAGCCTGCTCGAGCTGGTCCGCTCCGACGGTACGCTGCTGGCCGACGACGTGCTCGCCGAGTCCGACGTGATCCTGCCGCCGCCGGACCTCACGTTCGAGGAGGCCGGTGAGCAGTTCACGGGCGAGGGCCTGATCCCGGACTGACCTCCGGCTAGCCGGAATCGCAAGACGCGGGGTGGCCTGCCTGGATGGCGCCCCGCGCAGCGCCTACCGTTCTCGGCGCGATGCGGCTGCGAGCGACGTTCTCTGTCGAGGCACTGGACGCGACGGCCTACGTCGCGCTCAGCGCCGCGCTGGGGACGATCGCGTTCGTGGTCCTGCTGCCGACGCTGATCACCGGCGCCGCGCTGCTCGTGTTCGCGCTCGCCGGGCTGCCGATCCTGCTGTTCGGCTTCGTCTTCAGCCACGGGCTGGCGCGCGTCGAGCGCCACCGCATCAAGGCGCTGTACGCGCTCGACTTCCCGATCCGCCGGCTCCCGCGCGACGGCAGCGTGTTCGCGCGCGGGTTCCGCTGGCTCGGCTCGCGCGGCGCCTGGATGGAGCTCTGCTACGCGCTGGTCGCGCTGCCGGCGGTGAGCTGGATCGGCGGGATGTTCGTGTTCTTCGCCTGGGGCGCGGCGCTGGCAGCGCTGACGTTCCCCGTCTGGGGCCTGCTGGTGGACGGGAACGTGTGGTTCGGCGGGTACGTCCCGGCCGCGTTCGCGCACGTCGTGCTCGGCCTGGGCGCGCTGTACGCCGCGCCGTGGCTGGCGCGCGGCGTGGGGGCGGTGCAGGTCGCGATGGCGCGCCTGCTGCTGGAGCCGGGCGAGCGCGAGCGGCTGACCGCGCGCGTCGGCACGCTGGAGGCCACCCGCGCCGGCATGGTCGCGGCCGCCGACGCGGAGCGCCGGCGGATCGAGCGCGACCTGCACGACGGCGCGCAGCAGCGCCTGGTGGCGCTGGCGATGACGCTCGGGCGCGCGAAGGCGACCGAGGATCCGGCGCTGGCGCGCACGCTCGTGTCCGAGGCGCACGGCGAGGCCAAGGAGGCGCTCGTCGAGCTGCGCAACCTCGCGCGCGGCATCCATCCCGCCGTGCTCACCGACCGCGGGCTCGACGCCGCCGTCTCGGCGCTCGCCGCGCGCTGCCCGATCCCGGTCGCGGTCGACGTCGACCTCCCGCGCCGCGCGAGCCCGGCCACCGAGGCGATCGCCTACTTCGTCGTCGCCGAGGCGCTCACGAACGTGGCCAAGCACGCGCAGGCCACGCGCGCCTGGCTGACGGTCGAGTTCCTGGGGGACCGGCTCGTCGTCGAAGTGCTCGACAACGGCGTCGGCGGCGCCCTGGCCACCGGCGTCGGCATCACGGGCCTGCGCGACCGCGTGCGCGCGGTCGACGGCGAACTGCACCTGTCCAGCCCGCCCGGCGGCGGGACGACCCTGCGAGTGGAGCTGCCATGCGAGCCGTGATCGCCGAGGACGCCGTGCTGCTGCGCGAAGGCCTGGCGCGGCTGCTGGAGGAGGGCGGCTTCGAGGTCGTCGACGCGGTCGCCGACGGCGAGGCGCTGCTGCGCGCCGTCGAGCGCCACCAGCCCGACGTCTGCGTCGTGGACGTGCGGATGCCGCCGACGTTCTCCGACGAGGGCGTGCGCGCCGCGCTGGTGATCCGCCAGCAGTGGCCGGAGGTGGCGCTGCTGATGCTCTCCCAGTACGTCGAGGAGCGCTACGCGGTCGACCTGCTGTCCGGCGACAGCCGCGGGATCGGCTACCTGCTCAAGGACCGGGTGGCCGACGTCGCCGACTTCCTGGAGGCGCTGCGGCGCGTCGCCGCCGGCGGCGCCGCGCTCGATCCCGACGTGGTCTCCCAGCTGCTGGTGCGCTCGGGCCGGCAGGACCCGCTCGAGCCGCTGTCCCCGCGCGAGCGCGAGGTGCTGGCGCTGATGGCCGAGGGGCGGACCAACAGCCTGATCGCCGAGGCGATGGTGGTGACCGAGGGCGCGGTCGAGAAGCACGTGACGAGCATCTTCAGCAAGCTCGGGCTCCCGCCCGCCGACCAGGCGCACCGGCGCGTGCTCGCGGTGCTGCGCTACCTGGAGCACTCGTGACCGCGCGGTCGCAGCGCGGCCTGGCGCTCGCGCTCGGCGGGGCGCTGGCGCTGCTGTTCACCGTCGTCGGCGCGTTCCAGATCGCCGGCTGGACGGTCGGCGCGGTCGCCCGGACGAGCCGCCAGGTCCTGCACGGTCCGGTCGAGCGGGTGACGGTCGACGCGGGCTCCGGCGAAGTGGTCGTGGTCGCGGGCGCGAGCGACGAGGTGCGCGTGGACTCGACCGTGACCGGCTCGCTGCACACGCCCCGGCTGCGCGCGGTCAAGGACGGGGCGCAGGTGCGGATGCGCGCCGCCTGCCCGAGCGTCTCGTTCGGCCCGTGCCGCGCGTCGATCGTCGTCCACGTGCCGGCGTCGACCGCGGTCGACGTGCGCGCCGGTGACGGCGAGCTGACCGCTGAGGACCTCACGGGTGCGGTGCGGCTGCACGCCGGCGCGGGCGACGTCAACGCGACCGGCCTGCGCGGCGACGCCGACCTCTCGACCGGCTCCGGGAACGTCAACGTCCGCGACCTGCGCGGGCGCACGAGCCTGCGCACCGACAGCGGCGACATCAGCGGCGACCAGCTGGCGGCGGCGCGCGTGGAGGCGGTCACGGCCTCCGGCGACATCGACCTCGACTTCGTGGGCGCGCCGCGCGACGTGGACGTCGCCAGCGCGTCCGGCGACGTCCAGGTCGCGCTCCCGCGCGGCGCCAGCTACCGCGTGGTGGCCGACACCGGCAGCGGCGACAGCCGCACCGACGTCCGCACCGACCCGGACTCGCCGCGCGTCGTGCGCGCGCGAACCAGCTCCGGGAACGTCGGCATCGACTACCGCAACTAGGCCCGCCGACTCGCGGCTCGTCCTCGTCGCCGCGGCCTGAAGGGGCCTGGCGCCCTCAGGTCAGATCGGGATGCCCCAGAGCGGGAACCAGCGCTCGAGCTCGGCCTCGACCGGCAGGTCGGCGCCGATCTGGGCCTTCAGCCGCAGCTCGCGCTCGGAGTCGCGCTGCTGGGCGCCCGTGGCGGGCACGAACGGGTAGAACGCGCCGCGCTTGTAGTTGTAGATCCAGTAGACGGGCTTGCCGCGGCTATCGCGCAGGGCGAACACGGCGCACAGCACGCGGTCGCCGTAGCCGCCGCCCTGGATCGCGGTCGAGACGGCGTTGACGCCGACGACCAGGTCCTCCATGTCCGGGTCGTTGAGCACCATCCAGCGGTAGCCGAACTCGTCGTCGGTGGAGGAGACCGTGGTGCCGGTCTCCTCGCCGGTGCCCTTCACGACCTCCTCCATGTCGCGCACGATGCCTTCGAAGTCGGCGGTGGCGAGCGGCTGGAAGACGATCGCGGCCTGGCCGGTCGTCGTCAGCTCGAGCTCCAGCTCGAGCTTGACGTACGCGGTCGACATCGCGAACAGCCGGTCCGCGGCGGGCATCTTGAGCTCGCGCTTGCCGCGCAGGATGTCAAATAGGCCCATGCGTCGCCACAGTGTAAGCGGGGGGCAGGGGCGGTGCTACTTCAGTGTGCCCTGCAACTGTGCTTCGAGCCGCTCCAGCGCGGCGATGCGCTTCTCCATCGGCGGGTGCGTCGAGAACAGGCTCTTGGCGCCGGCGGGGAAGATGAAGAACGCGTTCATCTCGCCGGCCGCGCGCAGGTCCTTCTGCGGGATCCGCGCCATGCCGCTGGAGATCTTCACCAGCGCGCTGGCGAGCGCGCTCGGCCGGCCGGTGATGATCGCCGCGCCGCGGTCGGCCGAGTACTCGCGGTAGCGCGACAGCGCCTGCATGAGCATGAAGGAGACGAAGTAGACGACCAGCGAGACCAGCACCAGGACCATCGCGCTCGGGCCGTCGTCATCGTCGCTGTAGGACGAGCCGCCGCCGAACAGGAAGCCGAACTGCACGATGTAGGCGGCGATCGTGGCGAAGAACGACGCCAGCGTCATCACCATCACGTCGCGGTTGGCGACGTGGGTGAGCTCGTGCGCCATCACGCCCTCGAGCTCGCCGGGGGTCAGCAGGTCCATGATGCCGGTGGTCGCGCACACGGTCGCGTTCTTGGGCGAGCGGCCGAGCGCGAACGCGTTCGGCATCGACGTGTTGGCGACGGCGACCTTCGGCTTGGGCAGATCGGCCTGCACGCACAGGCGCTCGATCATCGCGTGCAGCTGGGGCGCTTCCTCCGGCGTCACGACGCGCGCGCCCATCGCGGCCAGCGCGAGCTTGTCGGACGTGAACAGGTTCAAGGCGGCAAGGCCGCCGGCGATGACGACCACCAGGACCGCGCTGCCGGTCGCGGCGAACAGCACGCCAGCGAACACGACATAGACGGCTCCGAGGAGGAGCATCGTGATCGTCATCCGGACCTGAAGCCCGGTGTCCTTGCCGAAAGAGGTGGGTCTTGGCATCTCGATGAGAATTCTGGCAGGACCGGCGGAAGGGCTTATCAACATTTAGAGCCTGCTGAAAGACCTGCATCATGCAGCAATCCGTGCAGGCCCCGGAGGTTGGGTTTCCTAGCATGCCCGGCCCGATGCGGTTGCGTCTGATCCTGCTCGCCCTGGTGGCGGGCCTTCCGTTCGTGCTCTGGTCCGTGCTGCCGGTGGGCTCGTCGGCGGACCAGTCGCCCGGGCAGATCCAGCGCAAGATCGACCGCAACCACTCGCTGATCGGGGGTCACAAGGCGCGCGAGCGCGTGCTCACCACCGACATCTCGGCGCAGACGCGGCGCATCGACGGGCTCGAGTCCGACATCACGCGGCTCTCGGCGCGCCAGCAGAAGCTGCAGTCCAGCCTCGACGCCAAGCGCGCGGAGCTGGCGAGCGTCCAACGCCGGCTGCGCGACGAGCGCGCGCGGTTGACGCGGCTGCGCGCACGGCTGCTCGAGGTGCGCAAGCTGCTCGCGGCGCGGCTCGTCGAGCTCTACAAGGCCGACGCGCCGGACATGATGACGGTCGTGCTCGAGGCCGACGGCTTCGCCGACCTGCTGACCCGGACGGAGTTCATGGAGCGCGTCTCGCGCCAGGACGCGAAGATCATGCAGATCGTCGCCGACGCCAAGCAGGACGCGACGGCGACCGCGGCGCGGCTGGACGCGCTCGAGCGCCGGCAGGCCAAGGTGACGGCGCAGATCGAGGCCCAGCGCGACGAGGTCTCCTCGGTGCGTTCCGGACTCGTCGACCGGCGTGACCGGATCCGGACCGCGCGGGCGGACAAGAACCGGCTGCTCGCGAAGTCGCGCGACCGCCGCCACGACCTCGAGGAGGACGTCGCCGCGCTGGTCAAGCAGCAGGCGAAGATCCAGGCCAAGCTCGCGGGCTACTCCGGGCCGATCGCCGCCGGCCCGATCAAGCCCGGCTCGGGTGGGCTGATCTGGCCGGTCAACGGGCCGATCACGTCGCCGTTCTGCGAGTCGCGGGCGTGGGAGAACTGCCACCCCGGCCTCGACATCGGCGTCCCCGCGGGCACGCCGATCCGCGCCGCCGCCGCGGGCAAGGTCGTGCTGATGCAGTCCGCCGCGGTGTCCGGCGGGTACGGCAACTTCACCTGCGTCCAGCACACGGGCTCGCTGTCCACGTGCTACGCGCACCAGTCGCGTTTCGGCACCACGCTCGGGGCCCACGTCAGCCAGGGTCAGGTGATCGGCTACGTTGGGTGCACCGGCCGCTGTTACGGGGATCATCTGCACTTCGAGACCCGGATCAACGGCGCGGTCGTGAACCCGATGAACTACCTGTGAGTTGCAGCCCGAGCTCCACGTCTTCGGCCTGACGATCCAGTCGTTCGGGCTCTGCCTGGGCGCGGCCTTCCTGGTCGCGGGGTGGATGGTCGGCGTGCGGCTGCGGGAGCTGGGGCAGCGGGTCGACCTGGCGTACGAGATGGTGTTCGCGGCGCTGCTCGGCGGCATCGTGGGCGCGAAGCTCTGGTACGTCGCCGAGACCGGCGGACCGCTGTTCAGCAGCACCGGGCTGGTGTTCTACGGCGGGCTGATCGGGGGCGCGCTCGCGGTCTGCGGCTGGGCCGCGTACCGCGGCGAGCTGAACCTGCAGCTCGCCGACGCGGTGGTCCCGTCCTTGGCCGCGGCGTACGCGATCGGGCGCATCGGCTGCCAGCTCGCCGGCGACGGCGACTACGGCAAGGACTGGAACGGGCCGTGGGCGATGGCGTACCCGCACGGCACGGTGCCGACCGACGTCCCCGTCCATCCGACGCCGGTCTACGAGACGCTCGCGATGGGCCTGTTCGCGGTGCTGCTGTGGCGCTGGCGCGACCGCTGGCGGCCGGGCACGCTGACCGCGGTGTACCTGATCGGCGCGGGGATCGAGCGGTTCCTGGTCGAGTTCGTCCGCCGCAATCCGGACGCGCTGATCGGGCTGACGCAGCCGCAGCTGGTGTCGCTGGCGATGATCGCCGCGGGTGGCGCGTGGCTGGTCTTCAAGCCGGGCGCGCGGCTGGCGCCGGTGGCCAAGCCCGCCGCTTGACTCTCCACCCGGTGGAGGCCTGAGGGTGTCGGGCATGACCATCGGACAGCTCGCGTCCCGCACCGGCCTGACGGTGCGCCGGCTCCGGTTCTACGCGGACGCCGGCGTGCTGCCGGAGGCCGGGCGCAGCGAGGCCGGCTACCGGCAGTTCGGGCCGGAGGCCGTCGCCCGGGCCCGGTTGATCCGGACGCTGCGGGAGCTCGGCGTCGGGCTGGACGAGGTCAAGCGCGTGGTCGCGGCGGAGGCGTCGCTGGCCGACGTCGCCGCGGCGCACGCGCTCGCCATCGACGCCCAGATCGCGGCGCTGCGGCTGCAGCGCGCGGTGCTGCGGGCCGTCGCCCGATCGACCGATCCAGAGGAGCTGGAGCGCATGACCGACCTGATGACCCTGACCGCCAACGAGCGCCGCCGCATCGTCGACGAGTACCTCGAGGCCGTCTTCGGCGACCACGACGACCCGGTCGCGGCCAGGCTGCGGATGGGCGCACCCGAGCTGCCGGAGGACCCGACCGCCGACCAGGTGGCCGCGTGGGTCGAGCTCGTCGCGCTGCTGCGCGACCCCGACTACGTGGCGGCGAGCCGCCGGATGGCCGAGCGGGCGCTGGCCGAGGGGCCGGCGCCGGACCTCGGGCAGTTCGAGCTCGGCAAGGCCGTCGGCGAGCACGCGGGCGCCGCCGCCCGCACCGGGGTCGCGCCCGGCTCGGCCGAAGCGCTGGCGGTCGTCGAGCGGCTCGAGGCCATGGGCCCGCCGGCGCCGGACCGCGCGGCGGCGGCCGAGCGCATCGAGGCGTTCACCGACCGGCGCGTCGCGCGCTACTGGACCCTGGTCGGGATCGTCAACGGCTGGCCGGCGTCCCAGGCGCCGGGGCCGGACGAGCTGATCGACGCGTGGGAGTGGTACGCGAAGGCGCTCCGCGCCCACGCCTGAGCCCGCACCCGCTCGCATCGCCGCGGCCGCCCGCGCCCCACACCCCGTCGCCGCGCTCGGCTGCCGCGGACGGCGTCGCGGCGCCGGCGAACGGCGGCCGGGCGGGGAGACGGGGGTTCGGGGCGTGCGTGGTCTCCGTGCGCCGCCCGGCGACGCCGAACGTGGCGCGTTGCCGCTCGTCCGCGGCGCGAGTGGT
>DATMGH010000034.1:0-39355 GCA_035555675.1 Solirubrobacter sp.
AACGGCATCGCGGTCAGCGCCTGCGCGAACGCGTCCGCGCTGTCGCCCAGCCGCACGGGCAGGAAGGCACCGAGCTGCTGCAGCGCGCTCGTGTAGAGCCGCGTCAGCTCGTGCTCGACAGGCAGCGCCAGCGTCGCGCCCACCTCCGCCGCGTCGAGCGCGCGCAGCTGCGGCGGGCTCCACGGCCCCTCGGCCCGCGCGTGCGCGGTCAGCCGCTCCGTCAGGGCGTCCGTGGTCACGCCCAGCTCCTCGAACCAGCCGGAGCCGAAGTTGACCGCGTCCAGGATCAGCACGTAGCGCGTGACGTCCTCCGGCGCGCCCTCGAGGAAGTGCAGTTGCTCGTCGAGGCCGCTCACGCCGCCGGCCCGCACGTCCGCGTCGAGGTCGATCGTGACGTGCCGCGCGGCGTGGGCCACGCGGGCGCAGTGGCGGCGCACGCGATCGGTCAGCATCGTCCGACAGGCTACGGTCATCGCGATGAAACGGCTCGTCGTGCTCGCGCTCCTGCTGCTCGCCGGCTGCGGCTCCACGGACCGCGTGACGGTGGCGCTCGACTTCACGCCGAACGCCGTGCACGCGCCGCTGTACCTGGCCAAGGGGATCGAGATCCGCAAGCCGGGGACCGGCCCGGACTCGCTCAAGCTCGTCTCCAGCCGCAAGGTCGACCTCGGCGTGCTCGACATCCACGACCTCGCGATCGCGCGCGAGCAGGGCAGCGACGTGGTCGCGGTCGGCGCCCTGGTCGGCAAGCCGCTGGCGGCGCTGATCGCGCAGCCGCCGATCGCGCGCCCGCGCGAGCTGGAGGGCAAGACCGTGGGCGTGTCCGGCCTGCCGTCGGACCCGGCGTTCGTGAAGGCGATCGTGGAGGGTGACGGCGGCGACTTCAGCCGGGTCAAGCAGGTGACGATCGGCTTCAACGCGGTCTCGCGCCTGCTGACCAAGCGGGTCGACGCCGTGCCGGCGTTCTGGAACGCGGAGGGCGTCGCGCTGCGCGAGCGCGGGCTCGACGCGCGCGAGTTCCGGGTCGAGAACTTCGGCGCGCCGCCGTACCCGGAGGTCGTGCTGGTCACGTCACGAGCGACGCTGCGCCAGCGCCGCGCGGACATCGAGCGCGCGCTGGACGCGATCGCCGCCGGGCTCGACGAGGTGCGCGCGCACCCGGACGACGCGGTGCGCGTGATCGCCCGCGAGGCGGAGACCGACGACACGAAGCTCGTCCGCGCGCAGCTGGACGCCGTCCTGCCCGTGTTCGCGAACGGCCTGCGGCTGGACCGCGGCGTGCTCGAGCAGTGGGCGGACTTCGAGGCGCGGGTCGGGCTCGTGTCCAAGCGGCCGGACGTCGGCGCCGCGTTCGACTTCAGCCTGCGCGGGTGAACGCGGGGCGCCCGGACCCTGTCACCTGTCCGGGCTGCCACCGATCACGTCTGGCGGCCGCTTTTCCGCGACCTCCGAGGCTGCAAAGCCATGGGTTTGGGTGGGCTCTCGCCCTCCCGCCGGGTAACGCTATGTGTCTATCTGGTCCGGCGGATCGACCATGTATATGCCGGAAAGCATCGCGCACATGTGTCGCTCACGCAACCCCGAATGTCAGAGTGGGAGCACCGCGCGGACGATCGTCCCCTCGCCCGCGGGCGAGATGACCGTGAGGCTGCCGCCGAGCGCCTCGACCCGGTCCGCGAGCCCGCGCAGGCCGGTCCCGTTCCCCGCCCGCAGGTCCGCCCCGCCGCGCCCGTCGTCGGAGATCTCGACCAGCAGCTCCTCCGTCTCCGCCTGCATGCGCACGCGCAGCTCGGACGCGCCGGCGTGCTTGACGGCGTTGGTCAGGCTCTCGGCGACGACGAAGTAGACGGCGGCCTCGACCGGCTCGGCGAGCCGCTCCTCCGGCACGCCCTCGACGGTCAGCGGAAGCGGCGAGCGAGTAGCGAGCGTCTCCAGCGCGGGTGCGAGCCCGCGGTCCGAGAGCACGGCCGGGTGCAGGCCGCGGGCGAGCTCGCGCAGCTCGCCGAGCGCCTGCTCGAGCTCCGTGGTCGCGCCTTTGAGCAGCGGGCTGGCGGCGTCCGGGTCGCCGAGGCGCTTCTCGAGCATCCGCAGCTGCACGGCGAGCGCGACGAGCCGCTGCTGCGCCCCGTCGTGCAGGTTGCGCTCGAGCCGCCGGCGCTCGGCCACGCCGGCTTCCAGGATCCGCACGCGCGAGGCGTTGAGCTCCGCGCGCGCCTCCGCGCTCTCCAGCGCGAGCGCGACCAGCTCCGCGAACCCGGCCAGGCGGCGCTCGGCGTCGGACCCGAGCACGCCCACGGACGCGACCAGCACGAGGCCCCACGTCCGCCCGCCGGCGACGATCGGCGCCGCGACCGCGGAGCGGAACCCGTTCGCGCGCATCAGCTCCGCGGCGTGGCCGCGCACGCCCGCGTAGTCCTCGATCCGGGACGGGCGGCCGGTGCGGGCGACGATCGCGGTCAGCCCGTCGCTGTCGGCCAGCGGGACCGACGTGCCGACCACGAAGCCGCCGGGGTCGTCCTCGTCCGCCCAGCGTCCGACCGTCCACGCCTGGCCGCCGTCGTAGCGGATCGTGGCCGCGGAGCGCACGTGCAGCAGGCGGCCGGCCTCCTCGGCGACGGCCTGGAAGACCGCCTCGGGCTCGGGGCTGGACGCGACCAGCGTGGCGACGCGGCGCAGCGCGGACTGCTCGGCGGCCAGCTCGGCCAGCGCCTCGTGGCCGCCCGCGTCGAGCACCATGCCGATCAGGCCCGGCTCGAGCATGAACAGCGTGCCGGAGACCGGCATCCGCCGCTCCCCGCCCAGCCGCACGCGGCGCGGCGCGCCGCTGCTGGTCACCATCGCCTTCAGCTCGCCCGCGAGCGGGCCGGCGTCGAGCACGCGGCCGGCCTGGGCGCCCGTCGCCATCGTGAACGCCGTGTTGGCGTACAGGACGCGCAGCATGGTGTCGAAGCAGCCGACCGCGGCGGGCGTGGCGTCGAGCAGCCCGCGCAGGGCGGACGTGGAGAGCCCACCGGGCGTGGTCCGGGATCGCCTCGCCGCCGACATTCGGCCTAGACGCTAGCGGCGGCGGCGCTAGAGATCGACGACGCGCAGGCCGGGGCGGCGCTCGGCGAGCGCCTCGGTGAGCACGCGCCGGTGGCAGGACGCGGGGTCCTCCTCCAGGCACAGCAGCGCGGTGCGCGGACCGTGGTCGAGCTCGGCGGCGAGCGCGTCGAGGGCGTCCGGCGCGGTCGCTTCGACGTGGGCGCGGAACGCGGCCGCCGCCGGCTTGATCTGGTTCGTGTGGAAGAGGTGGCGCAGGTCGGGGGGCGTGCCGAGCTCGCGCCGGTGCTCGTAGGCGATGCCGTGCTCGGCGAGCAGCTCGCCGAGCCGGGTCTTCGACATGCCGGGGCGGCGCGACTGCGGCCGGAAGCGGACGTCGAGCACGCGCTCGACCCCGGCGGCCTCGAGCTCCGCGACGAGCTCCGGCGGTAGCAGCCGCTCGTAGCCGATCGTCCACACCGTGGGCACGCCGCGCAGGCTAACGCGCGCTGACCTGGCGCATGCGCGCGGGGGCGTGCGGCTCCAGCCGCTGGAGCGCCGCCGCGGTCTGCGCGGTCAGCTCCGCGAAGCGGCCCTCGTCCTCCTCGCCGAACGCGCGGCCGGCGCGGCAGACCGCGAGCGCGCCGACCGTGCTGCGCGTACCGTCGCGCCACAGTGTCAGCGGGCGCGCGAGCGCGTGCCACCCGTCCTCCGAGACGGCCGCGGCGGTGCCGGCGAGCGCGTTGCGCTCGGCGCGCTCCAGCGCCGCCGACTGCGGCGCGCCGAGCTGGCGCGGCGCCGTCTCCACGACCAGCGCGCGCGGCTCGTCGGTCAGCCGGCCCCGGCCCATGCCGGCGTCCGTCGCGTCGGCGGCGGTCGCCAGCGCGATCTCGACCACCGCGAGACGGTCGCCGGCGTCCAGCGCGCGGCCGACGCGCCGGTTCGCGAGCGCGACGCGGCGGCGTGCGCGTTCGAGCTCCCCGCCGATCGCCGCGGCCCCGGCGCGCTGGCGCGCGCGGTCGCGGGCGAGCGCGGTCAGCAGCAGGCTCAGCGGCACGACGGCCAGCACCGCGGCCGGGCCGGCCTGCGCCAGCACGACGGCGAGCGGGAGCAGCAGCGCGTCGACCGCCATCACCACGGGCGGGGCCGAGGTGGCCGCCGTGTACACGCACTGGGCCGCGAGCGCGATCAGCGCGGTCTGCCAGCTCGGCCCGAGGACGGCGAACACGACCGCGGGCGCGAACGCGGCGGCGGCGTCCGTGGTCACCGTGAGCAGCCGCCGCGGCGAGTGGAACCGGAACATCACGTCCGCCAGCGCGCGGGCGGCGACCGCCGCCGCCACGCTCAGCGGGACCAGCGCCGGCGGGAGCAGCCACAGCATCGGCACGAGCGCGAGCTGGGTCGGGCGGGCGCCGGCGTGGAGCACCGCGGAGGCGGCGAACGCGTACGCGGCGACGCACGCGGCGAGCGCGTCCCACGGCACGTCCTCGATGCCGGTGACGAGCGGCCACGCGATCGCCGCGACCGCGGCGACCGCCGCGCCGGCCCGTCTCGGTGCCATCACTCGCTCCCGCCGACCAGCAGTGCGAGCTGCGTCCGCGTGCGCACGCCGACCTTCGTGTAGATCCGCGTCAGGTGCGTCTTGACCGTGGCCTCGCTGACGTGCAGCGAACGGGCGATCTCGGCGTTGGACGCGCCGCGGCTCACGAGCTCGGCCACGTCCGCCTCGCGCGGTGTCAGGCCGCTGCCCTGCAGGACGTCGCGCGGGGCGTCGGGGCCGGGGGCCAGCGCGGCGCCGTAGACGTGCTCGAGCAGCGGCTGGATCCGGCGCAGCTTCGCCGCGTCGGCGGCGGAGAAGCCGGGCTGGTCCGGCGTGCGCAGCAGCGACACGACGCCGACGATCGTGCCGGCCAGCCGCAGGTACATGGCGATCCGGTCGCCCCAGCCGGCGGCGCGCAGGGCCGCCGCGTGCTCGGGGGCGCGGGCCGCGACGTGCTCGAGCGCGAGCACCGTGGCGTTGGGCGGGTCGAGCACGCGCGGGCCGAACGGGTCGGTCCGGCCGGCGCCGGCGACGTAGGCGCTCCAGAGCCGGGTCAGGTCGACGCCGGCGCGCGGGTCCGCGAGCGCGACCGCGCGCTCGATCGCGTGGCGGCGGCTGACCGCGGCGAAGATCGCGACGGTCGCGGGGATCAGCGCGGCGACGGCGTCGAGCGCGTGCGCCTGCAGGGCCAGCACCGGGTCGCCGGACGTGAGCGCCCAGGCGTGGTCGAGCAGCGGCGGCGGCGGCGCCGGCGCGCGCACCGCCGCCGGCCGATCGTCGCCGCCGTCGTTGCCGTATCTGCGCGTCAAGCCGTCCGTTCGTCTTCCCCGCCCTGGCCCCAGGGACCGTCAAGTCCAGCTGACGGTCGCCGAGGACGTTAGTCCCGGGACGGGGCGATGGCACCTCGCGGCGGCGCCAATACGACCAAAGTCGTACGCGGGACATCGGGAGGGGGGAACGCGGGCCGCGCCACCGACTCCTCTGCGCAACCCCGGCTTCTCGACGCAAGGACAGCGCATGGCTCAGGCCCGAAATCCCGAATGCGAGCTCACCCGGTTCGCCGCGCACACCGCGGACTGGATCGCGGAGACGCTGGACGCCACGGTGGTCGTGGCGCCGATCGACCGCGGGCTGAGCCTGTTCGCCACGTCGCCGGTCGTGATCAGCCGCGGTGCCGGCCTGGACATCGAGCGGCTGCGGCGGGAGTACCTCGAGTCGGGGCGTGCGCTGGACCCGTTCGCGCCGTCACGCTGGAGTCGCAACCCGGTCGCGATCGTGAGCGCGGCGGACGTCGGCGGCGCGGCGGCGCTCGCGCGTTCGTCGTTCGGGCGCCTGCTCGCGGGCTACGGCCTCGCGCCGCGAGCGGCGGTCTTCTTCCGCGAGCGGGGGCGGATCGTCGCGGCGGCGCTGGTGTGGCGGGCGCCGGGCGCTCCGGAGCTCACGAACGCGGAGCTCTCGCTGCTGCGGCGCACGCAGCCGTTCCTGGAGCACGCGCTGCGGCTGGCGCTGCGCGCGGCCCGCCCGGTCGGCGACGTCGGGCCGGCCGGGGGCGCCGATGCGGAGGAGGCGGCGGCGAGCGTCCCGCGCTTCAGCGCCGGAACGGCGGATGTGCCGGCGCGCGGGCGCGGGTTGACGGCGCGCGAGCTCGAGGTCGCCCGCCTCGCGGCCGCCGGCGCCACCAACGCGGAGATCAGCCGCGCGCTGTTCGTGAGCGTCGGCACGGTCAAGACGCACCTCACGCGCGTGTTCTCCAAGCTCGGCCTGCGCTCGCGGACCGAGCTGGCCGCGTACCTGCACGGCGTCGTGCACGCGGACCGGGAGAGCGCCTAGCGCCGGCCGCGACCCGCGTCAGACACGAGCCGGTCGCGGTCGGGAGCGTGCCCGTCCGTGGGGGGTGGGTCGGGAAACTCGCCTGACAGGCGACCTCCCGGCCGCACCCCCCGGGCGCGGCGCGGTGCACGCGGACCCGGGAGCGCGCCGCGGGTCGCTTCAGCGCAGCTCGAACTCGCCGGCGCCGTCGTGGTCGCGCGGCGGCGCGGACGTGGGCGCGGGCCTCGCTGGGGGCGGTGAGGCGGGCGGCGTGGACGTGGTGGGCGGCGACGTCGCCGGGGCGGACGCGGTGCGCGTGGACGCAGCCGGCTTGGGCGCGCGGCGAGCACGCGGCTTCTTCGCCGTTGCGCGGCGGCGGGCGCGCGGTGTCGGGGCGGGGCGCGCCGTCCGCGCCGGCATCACGTCGCGCGCGAGCGGCTCGGCGGCCGCTACCGACGCCGCCGGGGCGATCAGCGTGGCCGAGGCGCTCGCGGCCGGCGGCTCCGGCGACGCGGCGAAGATGCGCGCCGCGGCCAGCGTCACGACCACGAGCGTGCCGGCGGCGCCCGCGGCGAGCACACCGTGCCCGCTCGCGCCGCCCTTCAGCGCCGCCCACCGCCCGGACTCCGCGCCGTGCCCACCCGCCGCCTTGGCCGCCGCGCCGCGCCCCGCCTCGGCGCCGTGCCCGGCCGCGCCGTGCCCCGCCTCGGCGTGGCCGACCCCGCCGTGCCCCGCCGAGGCGCCGTGCCCGCCCGCCGCACCGTGCCCCGCGCCGTGCCCACTCGCCGCACCATGTCCCGCCGCGTCGAAGCCCGCGCCGTGCCCACTCGCCGCGCCACCCACCGCCGCGCCCTGGCCGGCCGCCGCCGCGGCACCGCCCACCACCGCCAGCAGCAACGGGGCCGGTGGGGCGAAGGACGCGAGGCCGCGGATGCCGCGGACGCGCCGGCGGCACGCCGGGCAGTCCTCCAGGTGGGCGACGGCCAGCGCGTGACGCGGGCCGTCGACGTCGAGCAGGCCGAGCGCGTAGGCCTTGATCAGCGAGCGGCGGCTCTCGCACCACGCGCCGGCTTCGATGTCCCGGACGAGCGCGCCGGTCTGGACCGACACGCGGTCCATGATCTTCTCCATCCGCCGCGGGCTCACGCCCAGCACCTGCGCGGCCTCCGGGCGCGTGTACTCGTGCACGTAACAGAGCAGCGCCGCCTGGCGCTCGCGCTCGGTCAGCCGCTCGCGCAGCCCCTGGGTGAACTGGCGGAAGCGCACGTGGTCGTCGAGCCGCGCCTCGAGGTCGACGTCGTCCCCGCGCTCGTCCAACAGCTCCGGCGCTTCCCGGCGATCGTGCCGCGACGCGCGCGCCTCGTCGATCGCCCGCCGCTCGGCGATCGTGACCAGCAGCCCCTGCGGGCTCGCGATCTCGTCCCCCGCGACCAGCCGCACGTAGAGCCCGTGCCACGCCTGGTTGTAGAACGCGTCCAGGTCGGTCTCGTCGGCGTGCAGCCCGCGCGCCGCCATCCGCCGCCGCAGGCTGCGCAGGACGCCGGGCTTCAAGCGCTCGTAGTCGCGCTCGACGAGGAGCTCCGCGGGGGCGGTCACGTCACGTCCACGTCCACGCGCACGGCACGGCTGCGCACCCGCGCCCACGGCCACGCCGGCGCGCTGTCGACCACGGCGCGGAACGAGAACGTCGTGTTCCGCGTCAGGTGGACGAACCGGTAGCGCCACTGGTAGCGCCCACCGGCGCGGGTCTTGACCGCGCCGACCGTCGTCCAGCGCCCGTTGACGATCGACTCGATCCGCACCGGCGCCCCCTTCGCGGCCGCGGCCGCCCCGCGCAGCACGCCGGAGAGCGTGAGCGTGCGCCCCTTGACCAGCCGCCCGCGCGCCGGGCGCGCCGTGAGGGCGACCCGCGTGCGCGTGGTGAGCGTCGTGCTCGCGCCGCCGTACGCCACGGTCAACCGCACGGCCCCGTCGCGCCGCACCGTCGCGGTGAACCGGCCCTGCGCGTCCGTCCGCGGCCGCGCCAGCACGCGCGACCGCGCGCGATTGACCCCCAGATCCAGACCGGTGACGGTCAGCGCCGCGCCCGCGATCGGCGCGCCCGCGGCGGTCCGCAGCGTCCCGCTCAGCCGCAGCGCCTTGCCGGGTGCCCGTGCGCTCCGCGGCGCCGACACGCGCAGGACCCCCGGGCCGGCCTCGGCCGGGACGACGGCGCACGCCGCACCGGCGCACGGCGGCGCCGAAGGCACGGACGGTGGCACCGAGAGCACCGGCGGCGCCGCGACCGTGAACGCGACCGGCCCCCACGCGGTCACGTTCCCCGCCGCGTCCGCGACGGTCCCCGCGACCGTGTGCTCCCCCGGCGCCAGCCCGTCGAGGACGAAGCTCTCCGCCGCGCTTCCCGGGCACGGC
Source organism: Solirubrobacter sp. (assembly GCA_035555675.1). Lineage (GTDB taxonomy): Bacteria > Actinomycetota > Thermoleophilia > Solirubrobacterales > Solirubrobacteraceae > Solirubrobacter. The sequence continues at coordinate 8,783 of DATMGH010000034.1, forward strand.
TGCGCCGCCGTGTACGGCTCGCGGCAGCCCGCGCCCCCGACCGTCCGCACCTGCGCCTCGCCCCCGTCGACCGCGAGCGAGAACGCCGCGATCCCGGCCCCCGCGTCCGTGCTGGACACGGTCACGGCCGCGGGCGACGCCACCACGTCCGGCGCCGCCGGCGCCGAGTCGTCGGACAGGACCACCCGCGCGCGGTACAGCGAAGCCCGCGCCGCGACACCGCCGCGCGGCTCCTGGCAGAGCGACTGCCGGCAGGACACCTGCAGCCGGATCGCGTCCGCCGGTCCGGACCCGGCGACCCGGTTCGCGGCCGCGAGCGGCTCCCCCGCGGCCGGGCACGCGTCGCCCCAGGTCGAGCACCCCGAGGACGCCGTCGCACCGTCACGGGTCGTCACCACCGCCGCGCCGAAGTCGAACAGCCGCAGCTCGGGACCTGCCACGGCGAGCGACCGCCACAGCTCGTAGCTCGCGATCCGCGTCCCCGCCGGCGCCGAGAAGCCCGCCATCCCGATCACGGGCCGCGAGAACCCGCGGTCGTCCGCCAGCTCCACCCGCACCGCGCCGCCCGACGCGCACGAATCGGCGAACGTCACGTCGCCCGCCCCCGCGTCGACCGCGCCGAAGCTCCACGCCCCCGCGCTCACCGGCTCGCCCGCGGGCCCTCGGCAGGACCACACGGAGTACGTGCCCGCGTGCGCCGGCGCCGCGAAGCACACGACCGCGGCGGCCACGGCCACGACCCATCTCACCACTTTGCACCCCGACACGTCAGACCTTGAACCTACATCAGCCTCGCGGATCGAACGAATAGCCGATCGGGCAGACCTCGCGCACGCGCGCTTGCAGGATGCGCGGCCACCCCGGGGTAGCGTGCTCGCGCGTGTTCCTTCGCGCCGTTGCCGTGACGCTGCTCGCCGCGCTCGTCGCCGCCGCGCCCGCGGGCGGCCAGAGCGAGGGCACGCTGCGCGACCGGATCGGCGCCGGCAAGCGCCAGGAACGGACGCTGGCGAGCGCCGCGACGCGGCTCGGACGGCTCGAGCGGGCGGCGACGCGCGAGGTCGCGGTGCTCGAGCAGCGGCTGGCGGACGCGCAGGGGGACCTCGACGCCGCCGACGCCCGCCTGACGTCCACCCAGGCCAAGCTGGTCGAGGCCCGCAAGCGCGTCCACCGGCTGCGCGACCGGCTCGCCCAGGTGCGGAGCAAGCTCGGCGGCCTCCTGCGCGAGCGCTACATGAGCGGGACGCCGGACTTCACGACCGTCGTCCTGCACGCGGACGGGTTCCCGCAGCTGCTGGAGACGTTGCAGTTCGTCCGCCGCGTCGAGCGCGCGGACACGCGCCTGCTGGGCATCGTCCGCAGCGCGCGCTCGGACGCGAGCCGCGAGCAGCGCACGCTCGACGCGCTGGCGAAGGAGCGCGAGCAGGAAGCGAGCGCCGTGCGCGCGCGCCGCGACGCGCTCGCGGGGATCACCGCCGGCCTGCGCGAGCGCCGCGACCTGCTGGCCCGCGCGCACGCGGCCCGGCTCGCCGCGCTCGGCCGCACCCGCGCCGGCCGCCGCGACGCCGAGCGCGAGCTGCGCCGCCTGCTCGACGCCCGCGCCCGCGCGGCCCGCGCCGCCGGCCCCGGCGGCCCGTGGGCGATCCCGTGGCCGATCGTCCAGTGCGAGTCCGGCGGGCAGAACACGCCGCCGAACTCCGCCGGCGCGTCCGGCTACTACCAGATGCTCGACTCCACCTGGCGCGGCCTCGGCGGCTCCACGCCGCACGCCTACCAGGCGTCCAAGGCCGAGCAGGACCGCCTCGCGGCGCAGCTGTGGGCGGGCGGCGCGGGGCGCTCCAACTGGGTCTGCGCCGGCCTCGTGTGATGGACGGCCTCCCGGCCTGGGCCGCGGCGCTGCTCGACGAGACGCCCGTCGGCCACCTCGGGCTGCTCGACGACGACGGCGAGCCGCGCGTGCAGCCGGTCACGTTCGCGCGCCTGCCCGACCGGATCGTGAGCGCGATCGACGACAAGCCGAAGCGGGCGACCCCCGCCCGCATCGCCCGCCTGCGGCGCCACCCGCGCGCCGCGCTGACCGTCGACCGCTACGACGCCGACTGGACCCGCCTGGCGTGGGTCCAGATCCTCGGGGACGTCAGCGTCGACCCGATCGACGCCGAGGCGCTCGCCGCGCTCCAGCGCCGCTACCCGCAGTACCGGCTCCAGGCCCCGTCCGGCCCGCTCCTGAGCCTGCGGCCGCACAGGATCCTGCACTGGCGCGCGAGCGGATAGGCTCGCGCCCATCATGCGCTTCACGGTCCTGCTCGCCGCGGCGAGCCTGCTGCTGATCACCCCGACCGCGCTGGCCCAGGACCGCTGCGGCCCGCCCAAGCGCGGCGAGCAGTGCGGCGAGGGCAACGGCCGCCAGACGCCCGGCGGGGGCGGCACCGGCAAGGTCTCCCACAAGGGCTGGCCGAAGGTCACCGGGATCCTGTGGCAGGTGACCGAGACGGGCCGCGCGACGCACCGTCGCGAGGGCACCGAGGACAACGACGAGCTGCTCGGCCACCACGGCGACGACACCGTGATCGGCGGCCCCGGCCACGACGTCCTGTGGGGCGACTGGGACCCCAACAACAACAACGAGCGCCAGACCGACGTGCTGCGCGGCGGCGCCGGGAACGACTTCCTGTACCCGAGCCACGGCAAGAACCTGCTCTACGGCGGCCCGGGCAACGACCGCATCATCGCCTACTACGGCCACGGCCTGATCGACTGCGGCCCGGGCGACAAGGACTACGCCCAGACGCGCTGGCAGAGCAGCGCGTACAAGGTCGTCAACTGCGAGCACGTGCGTCACTTCTGCGCGTTCGGCTCCAAGCCGAACGGGGACTGCAAGAAGCCCGGCGAGAGCGCGTTCGCCGTGCTCAGCCGTCAGACCAGCCAGGACGCCTTGTTGGCCTTCTTGGCCGCCTGGTAGTCGGCCAGCGCCGCCGGCGAGTCCACGTCGCCGAGCGTCGGGTGCCACGGGATCAGCGGCTCGGCCAGCGCGATCCCGAACCGCTTGGCCAGCACCGACCCGAGCGCCTTGATCTTCATGTCCCCGAACCCGGGCAGCCCGGCGATCCGCGCGCGCAGGTCCTCGGCGTCGGCCGCGCCCGTCCAGACCCGCGCCGCGTCCCCGTCGTAGTGCTCGAGCACGGACACGGCCAGCTCGTGCACGCGCGCGGCCATCGCGCCCGGGAAGCGGTGGATCGCGGGCCGCTCGCGGAAGATCGGCTCGAGGTCGGCGGCGGCGACCGCGGCCACGTCGAGCGTCCCGAGCCGCTCGCGCAGCACGTACGGCCCCATGAACGCCTTCTGCACCGTCACCTGCTGGTCGAGCGCGAAGCCGACCAGCAGCGCGAACGGGTCGGCCACCAGCAGCCGGTCGGCGGCCTCGTCGCCGGTGAAGTGCAGGCGGTCGGTCATGACGCCAGCTCCGGCGGCAGCGCCTTCGGGCCGTCGGGATAGAGGAACGCGAGCGTCTCCTCGTCCAGCTCGAGCGTGTTCGCCGCCTCGTTGGGCGCGCCGAACACCAGCCACAGGACGTCCTGGTCGGTGTCGTTGAAGAGCTGGCGGACGCTGTCCGGCGTGACCAGCAGCGCCGACAGCCGCGGCAGCTCGAGCAGGTCGCCGTCGACCCGGATGCGCCCTTGGCCCTCGATCACCACGTAGAGCTCGGTCGTGCGCCGGTGCCGGTGCCGGGTCGACGCCTGGCCCGGCCGCAGGCGCCAGAAGCGCGCGCCGAGCTCGGTCGCCCCCAGCTGCTTCGCGAGGTCGGTGTTGAGGACGCCCATCTGGTTCGACGGGCGCCAGAACGCCTCGCTGGCACCGAGCACTGAATAGCTCATGCCGTCGAAGGTTAAGGGGCTGTTCATCCCTGTGCGCGATCGGCGCGTTAGACCTGGGTCGTGCTCCTGCTCGTCGTGTTCGCGTTCGTCGCCGGCGCCGGCACCGCGCTCAGCCCGTGCGTGCTGCCGGTGCTCCCCGCGCTGCTGAGCGCGGGCGCGACCGGCGGCCGCCGCCGGCCGCTCGGGATCGTGCTCGGCCTGGCGCTCACGTTCACGGTCACGATCGCGGGCCTGGCGACCGTGGTCGACGGCGTCGGGCTCGGCTCGAGCGCGGCGCGGACGCTCGCGATCGCCGCGCTGCTGCTGTTCGGCCTCGCGGTCGCGATCCCGCGGGTGGGCGACCGGTTGGAGGCGCCGCTGAGCCGGCTCGCGCGCTTCGGCCCGAGGACCGGCGGGCGCGGCTTCGTCTCCGGCCTCGCGGTCGGCGGCGCGCTCGGCTTCCTCTACGCGCCGTGCGCCGGCCCGGTGCTGGCCGCGGTCGTGTCGGTCAGCGCCGCGTCCGGGCGGACGGTCGTGGTGGCGCTGGCGTACGCGCTCGGCTCGGCGGTCGTGCTGGGCGTGCTCGCGCTCGCCGGCCGCCGCGTCACGGTGCGCCTGCGCGGGCCGGTGCTCAACCGCGCGCTCGGGTCGGTGATGGTGCTGACCGCGGTGGCGATGGCGCTGCAGCTCGACGTGCGCTTCCAGACGGCGATCGCCGACCATCTGCCGGCGGCCGTGGTCAACCCGACGCACGCGCTGGAGACCTCGCACGCGGTCGACGCGCGGCTGGCGCAGCTGCGCGCCCCGTCGCCCTACCGCGGCGGCGGGCGCCTCGACGACTACGGCCCGGCGCCGGACTTCACGGGGATCGACCGCTGGCTGAACTCGAAGCCGCTCAGCCTGGCGGCGCTGCGCGGTCGGGTCGTCCTGATCGACTTCTGGACCTACACGTGCATCAACTGCATCCGCACGCTGCCGCACCTGGTCGCCTGGGACGCGGCCTACCGGGCCAAGGGGCTGACGATCGTCGGCGTCCACTCGCCCGAGTTCGGCTTCGAGAAGCGCACGGCGAACGTCGAGCGCGCGCTCGCCCAGAACGGCATCCGCTACCCGGTCGCGCAGGACAACGCGCTCGCGACCTGGAACGCGTGGAGCAACCAGTACTGGCCGGCCGAGTACCTGATCGACGCGCGCGGCCACGTCCGCTACGTGCACTTCGGCGAAGGCGACGCGGGGGCGACCGAGGACGCGATCCGCGCGCTGCTGCGCGAGCCGGGCGCGCGGGCGCGGCCGCCGTCGCGCCGGTACGACCCGAGCGCGCTGGCGACGCCCGAGACCTACCTGGGCACCGCGCGCGCCGAGCGCTTCCTGCCCGGGGTGCAGCAGGTCGGGACCGCGACCTACACGCCGTACGCCGGCGCGCTCCCGGCCAGCCATTTCACGCTCGGCGGCACCTGGAGGATCACCGGCGAGGCGGCGGTCGCCGGCCCCGGCGCGACGCTGCGCGGCAACGTCACCGGCAAGGACGTCTACCTGGTGCTGTCCGGGCCGGGCACGGTCGACGTGACCGTGGACGGCCACCACGAGAAGACGATCCGCGTGACCGAGCAGCGGCTCTACCACCTGCTCTCGCGGCCGCGCGTCGCGGCCCACGACCTCCGGCTGCGCTTCCAGCCGGGGGTCGCGGGCTACGCGTTCACGTTCGGGTGAGCGCCTGGTAGACGAGCTGGCGCAGGCGCGTGCGCAGCGGGTACGCGCTCGACCGCAGCAGCTGCGTGTAGAAGCTGACCGCGATCCGCGCCGCCGGGTCCAGCCAGAACGTGGTGCCGGCCAGGCCGCTCCACGCCAGCTCGCCCGCCGGGCCGGCCAGCTTGGTCCGCGCCGGGTCCAGCACGACCCTGAAGCCGAGGCCGAAGCCCAGGCCGTCGTGCGCGATGTCGGCGATCGTCGGGCGCGCGACGGCCCTGAGCTCCCCCGGCAGGTGGTTGCGGCCCATCAGCGCGAACGTGCGCGGCGCCAGCAGCGCGTCGTCGAGCAGCGCGGTCGTGAAACGGTGGTAGTCGGCCGCGGTGGAGATCAGCCCGCCGCCGCCCGACAGGAACGCGGGCATGGTCCGGACGACGTCGCCCATCCGGTCGTTGCGCTTCAGGCCGAGGTCGTAGAGCGCGGCCAGGCGGTCCGGGTCGGCGTTGCCGAAACGCGTGTCGACCATGCCGAGCGGGGCGAAGATGCGCTCGTGGAGGAGCTGGTCCAGCGGCCGGCCGTCGATCACCTCGAGCACGCGGCCGAGCACGTCGGTGGAGACCGAGTAGTTGAACTCGGTGCCGGGCTCGAACAGCAGCGGAAGGCTCGCCCAGGTGCGCACCGCGGCCTCGAGCGTGGTGCCGCGCGGCGCGCCGAACTCGTAGCCGTGGTCGCGGTAGACGGCGTCCAGCGGGTGCACGTGGTGGAAGCCGTACGTGAGCCCGGACGTGTGCGTGAGCAGGTGCCACATGCGGACGGGCTCGCGCGCCGGCACGGTCTGCGGGTACAGCGCGCTGCCGCCCGCCCAGACGCGCGCGTCGGCGAACTCGGGGAGGAACGTCGCGATCGGGTCCTTGAGCTCGAACGCGCCCTCCTCCCACAGCAGCATCGCCGCGACCGACGTGATCGGCTTGGTCATCGAGTAGATCCGGAACTGCGTGTCGGTCTCCAGCGCGGCGCGCGCGCCGACGTCGCGGTAGCCGCCCTTGGCGACGTGTACGATCCGGCCGTCGCGCGCGACGACGACCAGGTAGCCGGGCAGCTGGCCCTCGTCCACGTAGCGCTGGTAGTACCGGTCGATCCGGGTCAGGCGAGTGGCGTCGAAGCCCGCCTGGGCGGGGTCGATCTCTGCGGTCAGCACCTGGCGCATCCTGCCACGGTTTCTGATCTGATTCCGGTCACGTACGACCGGGAGGAGAGGCCCGATGCGCGGACTGGTTCTGGCGGTGGCGGTGCTGGCGATCACGCCGGCGGCGGCGCAGGCGCGGGTGGCGAGCGCGCCGCCCGCGGTGGTCTCGCTCGGCGACTCGGCGATCTCCGGCGAGGCCGGGCGCTGGGCGGGCAACACGAACGGCTCCTCCGCGCGCACGGACGCGCTCGGCCCGACCGCGTACGACGACGCCGGCACGCGCGAGGCGATCGCGGGCTGCCACCGCTCCGCGTCGGCCGAGGTGCACATCGGGGACGGCGTGGCCTCGGTGAACCTGGCGTGCTCGGGCGCGCGCACGGCGACGCGGCCGAACAAGCCGGGGATCGACTTCTCCGGGCAGGCGGCGATGCTGCGCGACGTCGCCGCCGCGGGGAACGTGAAGGCGGTCGTGGTGCTGATCGGCGCCAACGACTACGGGTTCGCCGACATCGTCGAGACGTGCGTGCTCGACTGGCTGACGTCGCCGGCGTGGTGGAAGAACTACTGCCAGGACGACGCGAACCTGGTGACGATGTTCTCGGCCGCGAACATCGCCAAAGTGACGGCGGCCGTGCGGGGCGCGTTCGACAACGTGCGGTCGGCGATGGCGCAGGCGGGCTACACGGACGCCGACTACGAGATCCTGGCGCAGACCTACTCCGCGCCGCTGCCGCTCGCCGCGGGCATGCGCTACCCGGAGACCGGCTGGACGCGCCAGGCGGTCGGCGGCTGCGGCGTCTGGAACAAGGACGTCAACTGGGCGCGCAACACGGTGGTCGAGGTTTTGAACCGGACCGTGCGGGACGCGGTCGCGGGGATGCCGAACGTGCAGGTGCTCGACATGGTCGACGCGCTCAACGGGCGCAGGCTGTGCGAGAGCACGGTCGGGCTGCTGGAGGAGAAGGGCGTGGCGACGTGGCGGAGCGCGGGCGCGGTCGACAAGACCGAGTGGGTGCAGCAGATCCGCACCGTCACCGCGGTCTTCCCGCCGTACCAGGTCCAGGAGGACGGGCACCCGAACTACTGGGGGCAGCTGGCGCTGCGCAACTGCCTGCGGCAGGCGTTCGCCGGGGGCGCGGCGCACGGCGGCAAGTGCGTCCGCGGGACCGGGTTGAGCGCGCGGGGCGAGCCGAACATGACGCTGGGCTGATGCGCGCGCTCGCCGTCGCGGCGCTGGCGGTGCTCGCGCCCGCGGCGCGCGCCGAGGCCGCCGCGCCCCTGCGCGTCGGCGCGCTCCTCCTCACACCGTGCGGCGGCGCGTACTGCGGCTCGATCTCGCGGCCGCTCGACCCGGCGCGGCCGGCCGGGCGGCGGATCCGGATCGCGCTGCGCTGGTATCCGGGCCGGTCGGCGGGGCCGCCGATCGTCGCGGTCGAGGGCGGGCCCGGGTATCCGTCGACCGGCTCGCGCTGGGAGTACCGCGGGATCTTCGGCTCGCTGGTGCGCACGCGCGGCCTGCTGCTGGTCGACAACCGCGGGACGGGCGGATCGGCGCTGATCGAGTGCCGCAGCGTGCAGGGGTACACGGGGCGCACGTCCGGCCCGGCGTTCGCGCGGCGGGCGGCGCGCTGCGCGCGGGAGATCGACGCGCGGTTCGGGCGCGGCGCGTCCTCCCTGTTCGCCACCGCCTACGCGGCCGACGACCTGGCCGCGGTGATCCGCGCGCTGCGGCTGCGCTCGATCGACCTCTACGGCGACTCCTACGGCACGTTCTTCGTGCAGGAGCTCATCGCGCGCCACCCCCAGCGGCTGCACTCCGTGATCCTGGACTCCGCGTACCCGCGGCGTGACCTCGACCCGTGGTACGCGTCGTCGGCGGCGGCCGCGCGGTTTGCGCTGGAGAAGGTGTCGCCCGGGTCCGTGGAACGGCTGGGCGCGCTGCTGGCGCGCGTGCGGGCGGCGCCGCTGTCCGGGTCCACGCGCGACGCCGACACCTCGCGCCTGACCGGCGTGCGCGTGACGCCGCGCGTGCTGTCGGACCTCGTGCAGGACGCGGGGTCAGACCCCGTCACGCTGCGCGAGCTCGACGCGGCCGTCCGCGCCGCGCTGGCGGGCGACGACGTGCCGCTGCTGCGGCTCGCCGGGCAGTCCGGCACCTGGAACCACTCGCCGACGTCCGCGTCGTATTTCTCGCGTGGCGCCTACCTCGCGGTCTCCTGCCTGGACTACCCGCGGGTGTCCGGCCCGGCGCCGGACGCGTTCGCGCCGTTCACGGCGGCGGAGTGGACGAGCGTGAGCGGGTTCACGCAGCCGTACGACGTCTGCTCGCGCTGGCCGGTCACGCGGCGCCCGCCGCCCGTGCCGGCGGTGCGCGTGCACGTGCCGCTCCTGGTCGTCGGCGGCGACCTGGACTCGCTGACGCCGGTGTCCGACGCCCCGGCGTTCACGCCCGGGCTGGCTGACGACGTCACGCTCGTGCGGCTGCCGAACACGGTCCACGTGACCAGCGAGGGGGACACGTACCTGACCGGCGGGATGCGCTGCGCGCGCTGGGTGATCCGCTCGTTCCTGCGCGGGGCGCTCGACGCGTCGTGCACGGCGTCGATCCCGGCGCTGCACGTGCCGGACTACCCGCTGACGCTGTCCTCGGCCGCGCCCGCGACGCTGGTCTCGGGCCCCGACCCGGGCGAACGCGCCCGGCGCGCCGCGACCGTCGCGGCGCAGGCGTTCGCGGACGCGGCGATCCGGCTCGTCTACAGCGAGGGCGCGCGTGTCGGCCCGGGCCTGCGCGGGGGACGCTTCGTCGCCGCGGGAGACCGGATCCGCCTGGAGGGCGTGCGCTTCGTGCGCGACGCGGCCGTGAGCGGGCGCGGGACGTACCGCGCCGGCACGGCCGACGCGACGCTGCGCGTCGCCGGCGTCAGCGTGCGCGTGCGCTGGACGCAGGCGACACCGCTGGCGACCGCGACGATCGGCGGCTCCGTCCTCGCGCTCCCCGCGCCGTGAACTGGAGGGGGTGCCGCACGCCACTGTCGCCTGAGTCAAGTCACGTGCGGCACCCGGCGGCGATCAGCTCGGCGACGTGGGCGGCCGCCGCGTCCGGCACCGCGGCGAAGCTGATCAGCAGGCCCGGCGGGCCGGGCGCGACGCGGTGCGGGGTGATGCCGTCGACCACCAGGCCGCGCGCCCGGCACGCGGCGACCAGCGCCGGCTCGTCGATCCCCGGCACGTGCAGCGCGATGTGCAGGCCGGCGGCCGCGCCGGTCACGGTCGCGCCGGGGACCGCGCGCCGCAGCGCCGCGAGCAGCGCGTCGCGGCGGTGGCCGTACGTGCGGGCGCAGCGGCGCAGGTGGCGGTCGTACGCGCCGCGGGCGATGAAGTCCGCGAGCGCGAGCTGCTCGAGCGCGGGCAGGCCGTGGTCGAGCTGGCCGCGGGCGTCGAGCAGGCGCTCGCGCCACGCGGGCGGCGCGATCAGCCACCCGAGCCGCAGCGCCGGCGCGAGCGTCTTCGAGACGGAGCCGACGTGGGCCACGAGGTCCGGCCGCAGCCCCTGCAGCGCGCCGACCGGGGCGCGGTCGTAGCGGTACTCGGCGTCGTAGTCGTCCTCGACGATCAGCGCGCCGCGGCGCTCGGCCCAGTCGAGCAGCGCCGCGCGCCGCTCCGGGCTGAGCACGACGCCGGTCGGGAACTGGTGCGCGGGCGTGAGCAGGATCGCGCCCGCGCGGGGCGGCAGGTCGTCGACGACCAGGCCCTGCTCGTCGACCCGCACCGGCACCGGCCGCAGCCCACGCTGCGCGAGCAGCGCGCGGATGTGCTCGTGCCCGGGGTCCTCGACCGCGAGCGTGACCGGCCCGAGCGCCTCGGCGAGCGCGACGAACGCCTGCCCCGCGCCCGCCGTCAGGATCACGTCGTCCGGCCCGGCGAGCGTCCCCCGCACGCGTCCGCGGTACGCCGCCAGGACCTCGCGCAGCCGCGCCGCGCCGGCGATCGGCGGGTAGTCCAGGTCCGCGACCGCGGCGCCGCGGATGGCCGCGGCGACCGACCGCCCCCACTCCGCGCGCGGGAAGCCGGCGAGATCCGGGCGCCCCGGCCGCAGGTCGTAGCGGACGGGCGCGGGTGGCGAGGCGGCACGGCGGGAGGCGCCGGCAGCGGCGCGGAGTGGGGCGCCGGCGGCGGGCGGCGACGCGGCACGGCGGGAGGCACCGGCAGCGGGAGGCGCGTCGCCGGCGCGGCCCGGCCCGGGCGTGGCCGCACCGGGCGCGGCCGGCGAGGCGCCGCCGCCCGGCGCCACCGCGCCGCCCGGCGCGACTCGCGGCGCGCTGCGGGGCGCGACCACGAGCCAGCCCTCGGCGGCCAGCTGCATGTACGCCTCACTGATCACCCCGCGCGAGACGCCCAGATCGGCGGCGAGCGTGCGCGAGGCCGGGAGCCGCTCGCCCGCGACCAGCCGGCCGGAGCGGATCGCCGCGCGCAGCTGATCCTCGACCTGCCGCTGCAACGCGCCCGCGCCGCGCACCACGACCACGAGCAGCGACGTCGTGCTGGCCCGGTCCACGCCCATCGTTCTGGAGCGGCCGCCGCGGCGATCGTCGGCGCCTCGTTCCCCGTCAGCCAGGCGCTGGTCGACTACCCGTACGCGACCGGCCAGATGCTTCGCTACGCCGCCGGCGCCCTCATCCTGACCGCGCTCCTGAAGGGAAAGCTCGGCCGCCCCACCAAACGGGAGCTCGCCCGGCTCGCGCTCGTCGCCGCCGTCGGCCTCGTCGGCTTCAACCTCGCCGTCCTGGCCGCCGTCGACCACATCGGCGCCACCAACACCGGCGTGATCGTCGGCACCTCCCCCGTCTTCCTCGCCCTGGCCGCCACGACCAGAGACGCCCGCCTGCTCACCGCCGCCGCCACCGTCGTCGCCGGCGCGATCATCGTCAACGGCGTCGACGCCCACGTCGACGCCCTCGGCACGCTCGCGGCGCTGGCCGCCCTCGCGGGCGAGGTCGGCTTTACGCTGCTGGCCGCGCCCCTGCTCCCCCGGCTCGGGCCCAAGCGGGTCGCCGCCTGGGCCGCGTGGCTGGCCACCGCCCAGCTCGCCCTCCTCACCCGCCAGGACATCCCCACCCCCACGTCCGACGAGCTGGCCGCGATCGCCTACCTCGCGCTGTTCACCACCGCCGTCGCGTTCGTGCTCTGGTTCGGCGCCGTCCAGCGCCTCGGCAGCGGCAAGGCCGGCCTGCTCGTCGGCCTGATGCCGGTCGCCGCCGTCGCCGCCGACGCGCTCCTGAACGGGCGCACCCCCACGCCGGCCGACCTGGCCGGCACCGCGCTCGTCGCGACCGGCGTCGCGCTCGGCGCCCGCCGCCCGCGAGCGCCCGCGCCGGTCGTGGCGCACCAGCCGGTCCGCACCTGACGCGCCCGCGCCGGGCGCGAAGTTGCGAAACTCGCGGCTCCCTCTGGAACCCTGTCTCGCGCTCGTCGCGAGCAGGGGCCAAACTGAGTCACAGAGTGTTCACTCGAACAACAGCGCTGGCCGTAGTCGAGGCGGTCGTGCTGGTCGCTGCGCTCACCGTCGCGGCGCTGTCGTCGACCGCCGGCGACTGGGAGCCCGTGTCGCTGCTGTTCGTGCTGCTCGCGCTCGCGCTGATCACCGACCTGTTCGCGGTCAGCTACGGCGGGCAGCGGATCAGCGGCTCGTTCTTGGCGCTGGTGCTGGCCGCGGCGCTGCTCGGCCCGGCGCCCGCGACCGCGATCGGCATCACCGCGGTCCTCTGCGACCACCTGCGCGCGCGCAACCCGCCGCCGCTGCTGCTGGCGAACCTGGCCACGTTCGCGACGTTCCCGCTCGTCGGCGGCCTCCTAATCGGAGCGGCCGACATCCCCCAGGACTCGGGCACCTTCCCGGTGCTCGTGTTCGCGACGTTCCTGGTCACGAACCTCCTCAACTTCGTGATGATCGGCGGCCACGACGCGTTCGTCACGCGCACGCCGCTGCTGTCCGGCTTCCGGAAGATCTTCGTTCCCGTCCTGCCGTCCGAGGTGCTGAGCGCCGTCCTGTGCGCGCTCGTCGCCGCGTTCTACGTCCGCACGGGCGTCGCCGCGATCGCGCTGATGCTGCTCGTCCTGCTGACGTTCCAGTACCTGCTGCGCGAGCTGCTGCTCTCGCGCGACCGGGCGGAGCGCCTGGCCGGCCTGCAGATCGGCGTCCTGGTCAGCATGCTCGAGACGCTCGCGCTGCGCGACCGGATGACCGCCCGCCACTCGGCCGCGGTCGCCCGCTACGCCCACGCAATGGCGTCCGAGCTGGGCTGGAGCAAGGCCGACCAGGACCTCGTGCACACCGCCGCGCTGCTGCACGACATCGGCAAGTTCGCGTTCCCGGACTCGATCCTGCTCGCCGACGTGCGCCTGACCGACGAGCAGTGGGAGCTCGTCAAGCACCACCCGGAGGACGGCGCCCGGATCGTCCGGCGCATCGACGGCTACGCGCCGGTGGCCGAGATCATCCACGCCCACCACGAGCGCTGGGACGGCGCCGGCTACCCCTACGGCCTCGCCGGCGAAGCGATCCCGCCCGGCGCGCGGCTGATCGCCGTCGCCGACACCTACGACGTGATCACCGCGCGCGACTCCTACCGCAAGCCGATCCCGGTCGAAGCAGCCGTGATGGAGCTGCGCCGCGTCGCGGGCCACCAGCTCGACCCGAACGTGGTCGAGGTCTTCATCCGCCTGCTCACCACCGGCGAGCTCTCGTTCCGCCACGGGGACGACGCCGACTTCGAAGCCGAGCTCGGATTCCGCCACCGCGTGCACGCGCACGCCCTCCCCCGAACGGGGTAATCGCGCGAATCCCTCTACAGCCGCCGGCCTAAACGTCCGATCAAGGGACCAGCGGAGCGGTTGGTCACCCGCTTAATCCCTGCAAACAGCGTCCTCTGGACGCGCTGAAACCTACTCGATCAAGGAGCGATCATGGGCTTCAAGTTCTAGTTCTTCGACCGCTGCGGCGAACGCGTCCGGCCCGCCGGACCGCGTCGCCACCGGGCGCATGGTCAGCGCCCGCCGTACCGAGGACCTGACGCGCTCCGCGCTCAGGTCCTTTTTCTTGAGCAGGACGCCCACGCCGGCTTCGGCCACGCGCCGCCCGACGGGAAGACGTGCCCGGTGGCGGGCGACGTGCGGGCCATGGGTCCCTGAACGGCAAGCACCGAGGAGGAGGCGGTTGCGGCGCCTGGGCCTGGTCGGTCTCCGCCGTCGCCGTGGTGTCTAGCCGTGGTGCACCCTCGCCGCCCGGTCTCGAGACACCGTCAAGGTACGGGCACCGGAGAGGGTGGGTGAGCGGTGTCGGCCGTCCGTCGTGCTGGCTGGCCCGTACCGATCAGGTTCGAGTTGGCGCGCTGGTGGGGGTGTGTCCGGAAACTCGCCTGACAGGCGACCGAGCGGCCACACCCCCACCGCGCACGGTCGATCGCTCGCGTACGCCGATCACGGCAGCTCAACCCGGCCGGGGGTGTCCGTGTCAGCCCGTAGCTGTCGGTCGGCGAGCCGAGCGCACACCGGCGGCCAGACGGCCCCGGACCCAGCACCGACCCCACCTACCAGAGCACGAATAGAAGGACGTTGCCGCCGAATCGGCGCACCTGTCAGTGCGGCTGTCCACACCATCGGGCGGCCACCCCATTGCGGACCGCTCACCGGTCGGCATAGGCTTGCCGGCGAGTCGGACAAGATGGCAGCGCGCAAAGACGATCCGGAGGCGCTCGAGGCGTTGCTCCTCGCGCCCGTCGGCGTGGACGGCGCGGACCTCCAGCGCGTGCAGGACCGCCTGCGCCGGCGCGAGACCGCGCTGCGCGCCGTGCTCGAAGGCCTTCCGGACGCGACCGTCGCCGCCGGGCGCGACGGCCGCATCGTGTTCGCCAACGTGCGCGCCGAGCAGCTCTTCGGCTACGACCACGACGAGCTGCTCGGCCGGCCCGTCAGCGCGCTGTGGCCGGAGCGCCTGCGCGAGCGCTACACGCGCAACATGGAGCTGTACTTCGCGACCGACCATCCGCTGCGGTTCACGCTCCGCGCCGACGGCCTGCGCCGCGACGGGAGCGAGTTCGTCGGCGAGATGAGCTGGGGCATCGTCGAGACCGAGGCCGGTCCGCTGCTGCTGGCGATCGGGCGCGACATGACCGCGCACCGCGAGGCGCTCGGGCGCGTCAAGCGCCAGTCCGCGCAGGCGGCCGCGGTCGCCGGCCTCGGCGAGCGCGCGCTGGCCGGCGCGGACGTCGCCGACCTGGCGGAGGAGGCCGTGGAGCGGCTGCGCGAGACGCTGCCGCTGACCGGCGCATCCGTCGTCGGCGACGGCGAGCCGCTCGCGTCCTGGGGGAGCGGCGGCGACGGGCTGCGGTTCGAGGTCCGCACCGGCGACGAGGTCTTCGGCGAGGTCGGCGTCGTCGCCGAGCGCCCGCTGGACGCCGACCAGGAGAACTTCCTGCGCGGCGTGGCCAACGTGCTCGCGACCGCCATGGGCCGACTGCGCGGCGAGGAGCGCATGCGCCACGAGGCGCTGCACGACCCGCTGACCGGGCTCGCCAACCGCGCGCTCTGCCGCGAGCGGCTGATCCACGCGCTCGCCCGCACCGACCGCGGCGAGGGCGCCGCGTGCGTGCTCTTCATCGACCTCGACGGCTTTAAGACGGTCAACGACCTGTACGGGCACGCCGCCGGCGACGTGCTGCTGATCGCGCTCGCTCGCCGGCTGGTGGCGACGGTCCGCCCCGCGGACACGGTCGCGCGCCTCGGCGGCGACGAGTTCGTGGTCGTGTGCGAGGAGATCGACGCGTCGACCGCGATCGCGCTCGGGCACCGGATCGCGGAGGCGATCCACGAGCCGCTGGACGTCGACGGCGTCGAGCACCGGCTGACGGCGTCGATCGGGATCGCGCTCGGCGCCGCCGGGCGCCGCGACCCGGACGCGCTGCTGGCCGACGCCGACGCCGCCGGGTACCGCGCGAAGGCCGAGGGGCGCGGGCGCGTCGAGGTGTTCGACACGCGGCTGCGCCGCCACGCGCGCGAGCGGCTGCGGACGGCGGCGGCGCTCGAACGGGCGCTCGCACTGGGCCAGATGCGGCTCGCGTTCCAGCCGATCGTGCGGCTCGGCGACGGCGCGGTCGTGGGCCACGAGGCGCTGCTGCGCTGGGACGCCCCGGGCGGCGTCCTCTCCTCGCCCGCCGAGTTCGTCCCGATCGCCGAGGAGTCCGCGGTGATCGTCGAGCTGGGCGCGTGGACGCTGATGCAGGCGTGCCACGAGACCGCGGCCGCGTTCGGGACCGGGGACGCGCCGTGGATCAGCGTCAACGTGACGCGGCGCCAGCTCGCGCAGCCGAACCTGCCCACGCTGGTCGCCGAGACGCTGCGCTCGAGCGGGCTGCCGGGGCACCGGCTGCGGCTCGAGGTCAAGGAGGCGGTGCTGCTGGGCGCGCCGCGGATCGCTCGCCGCAACCTGGACGAGCTGCGCCGGCAGGAGGTCGGGCTGGCGCTGGACAACTTCGGCACCGGCTACTCGTCGCTGCGCGACCTGCCGGTCGCGTGCGTGAAGATCGACCGGTCGTTCGTGGCCCAGCTCGGGACGAGCGCGGGCGATGAGGCGATCACGGCCGCGATCGTCTCCCTGGCCCGTGCGCTGGGGATCGAGGCGATCGCCGAGGGCGTCGAGACGGAGGTCCAAGCGGCCCGGCTGCGCGCGCTCGGCTGCCCGCTCGCGCAGGGCTATCTGTTCGGCGCCCCCGGCGCCCGGATAATCTCCGCCCCGTGACCACGTTCGAAGAGCTCGACGCCCTCCCGACCCGCGAGCTGCACGACCGCGCCGTCAGACGCGCGGAGCGCCGGCTCGACGTCAAGTTCTTTTGGCGGCTGCTGCAGGAGGGCGCCGCCGCCGACGCCGCCGAGGGCGAGCTGGAGCGCGGCGAGGAGCAGACCGCGCACTGGAGCCGCCAGGTGCTGGAGATCCTGCGCCACGACGACGCGGCCCTGGAAGCGCGGCGGCCGATCTACATCGACTACCTGCTCCAACATTCGGAATAGCGCGCATTAGTCCGTCCGGGGGGTGTTCCCCGCGCGGGTGTTGACGGGCGGCGCCGCGAGCGTGAGAGTCGCGCTCGTGACGTTCGAGTTGATTCGTGAAGTTCCCGACGTTGCCCTGGCGCCTGCGTTCGACGGCGAGCCCCTGGTACAGAGCTTCCGCGTGGTCAAGCCGCGCGGGCGCGTGTGGATCACGACCGCCGAAGCGTTCACGGTGCCGGCGTTCGGCCGGCCGTGGGTCGACGCGCGGCTGGTCGAGGCCGAGGCGGCACTGGGGGCGCGCGCGTTCCGGCGCGCGCTGCGCGACGGCCTGCGGCTGCACGCCGAGACGGCCGCGCTACCGCTCGCAGCCTAGGCCGAGCAGGAGGCCGTCTGCGGCGACCGCGGCGCTGGTGGTGAGGAACAGGACGACGCCGTCGGCGGGCGCCGTCACGGTCTGCAGCGTGTCCCCATAGAGGTTGCGGACCTCGCCCAGCACGGCGCCGGCCCGCACGCGGTCGCCCGGGCCGGCCGCGGCCGCCCAGAACCCGGCGGGCGTGCTGTGCAGCCACTCGAAGCGGCGGATCTCCGTGGAGCGCGGCGGGTCCGGGTCGCCGGCCAGGACGCCCAGATGACGCAGCGCGTTGAGCGTGCCGTCCTTGAGCAGCGCGACCGCGTGCGGGTCGAGCTGCCCGGCGCCGCCGGCTTCCGCGATCACGCCGTGCGCGGCGACGTTCGCGGTCATGCCGCCGAGCGTCCCGGCGGTCGAGTCGACCACGTACGGCAGCCCGAACGCGTACGCCAGCCCGCGTGACCGCTCGTTCGCGTACAGCGCGAACGGCTCCAGCGCTTCGACCAGGTCGCCGCCGTGGAGGTCGATGACCGCGTCCGCGGGCTCGATCAGCGTCGTGTGGATGTCGTGCGCCAGCCGCTCCGTGTACGAGCCGCCGGCGTCACCCGGGAGCGCGCGGTTGAGGTTCTGGCCGTCGGCGGGAACGACGAACGGGGAGCGCAGCGTGAACGAGTCCATGCTGACCACCGGCACCGCGGTCAAGCGGCCGCGAAGCTGGTCGGCGCCGAGCGCGCGCACCGTCTCGATCACGGCCTGGATCGACGAGTACTCGCAGCCGTGGACGCCGGCGATCAGGCTCACGCGCGGGCCGTCCTGCGCGCCCTGGATCTGGAAGGCGGGGACGTCGAGGCCGTTCAGGCGGATCGTGGTGCGCACGCCCGGCATTTCACCACGGTCCTTCTACGATCGCCGACCGAGATGGATCCCGTCCTGCGCACGCTCCTGGCCGAGCGGCTCGCGGCGAGCGAGCTCGACGCGGCCGCCCGCAACGTGATCGAGGTCGCCTGCGACGCCTCGGCCCCACCGCCCGCGAGCGACGCCGCCCCGCCGGTCTGGCTCAAGCGCGTCACGGTCGAGGGATTCCGCGGGATCGGCGCGCCGGCGACGCTGGCGCTCGACCCGAGTCCGGGCCTGACCGTCGTCGTCGGCCGCAACGGCAGCGGGAAGTCGTCGTTCGCGGAAGGCCTCGAGCTGCTGATGACCGGGCGGCTGAAGCGCTGGGAGAAGCGGCCGAAGGCGTGGACGGAGACCTGGCAGTGCCTGCACCACGACGCGCCGACGCGGCTCAGCGCCGAGCTGGCCGTCGCCGACCACGCGGTGACGCTCACGCAGACCTGGCCGCGCGGCGCCGCCTACGACAGCGCGCCGGCGCCCACGCACGCCTGGACCGGCGCGCTGACGTCGTTCCGGCCCTTCCTGGCGTACGCCGAGCTGGCGACGATGTTCGACACGCTGTCCTCGCTCTACGACGCGCTGACGCCCGTGCTCGGTCTCGGCGACGTCGACGAGCTGGCGACCGGGCTCGCCGCCGCCCGGCTGGAGTACGACAACCAGCGCAAGGCCGCGAACGCGGCGCGCGACGCGCTGCTCGGGCAGCTCGACCCGGAGGACGGGAAGGCCGCGCTGCTGCACGCGGCGATCGCCGCCAAGGCGCTCGACCTCGACGCGATCGCGCAACTGCTCGACGCCGCACCCGAGTACGCGGACGACACCGCCGCGTTGCGCGCGCTGGCGGCGCGCGTCGTGCCCGCCGACGCCGAGGTCGACGCCGCGTTCACCGCTCTGCGCGTCGCCGAGCGGGCCTACAAGGACGCGGCGGCGACGGACGCGGCGCGGGCGACGCGGGTGGCCGAGCTGCTGCGTCGCGCGCTCGCGGTGCGCGATCCCGGCAAGTTGACCGACGACTGTCCGGTCTGCGGCACGCCCGACGTGCTCGACGCGTCCTGGGCCGACCGGGCGGAGCGCGAGGCGGCGGCGCTCGAGGAGCAGGCGCAGGCGCTGACCGCGGCGCAGCGCGCGCTCGCCGAGGCGCGGCGCGGAGTGGAGCGCGTGGCCGAGGCCGCGGGCGCCGGCGAGGCGGCGCGCGGGGCCGGTGCGGGCGCTGCCGGCCGCGGAACGGGCGCCGAGGACGCCGGCCGCGAGCCGGCCGCCGCGACGCGTGACACCGTCCGCGCCGCCGCGGCCGCGCTGCGCGAGCGCGTCGCCGCTGCCCAGCAGGAGCTCGCCCGCCGCGACACGACCTGGCAGCAGGTCGCCGCCCGCGCCGGCGAGTGGCTCGAGCAGGCCCGCGCGGTCGCCGAGCGCGCGCCGATGCTCAAGGCGCTCAAGGACGCCGAGAAGTGGCTCAAGCCGGTCGCCGAGGACCTGCGCCGCGAGCGCTTCGCCCCCATTTCCGAGCAGGCCGTCGCGAACTGGCGCGAGCTGCGCCAGGGGTCCAGCGTCGACCTGCACGAGATCACGCTCAAGAAGGCCGGCCGCGGCGGCCGCGCGGACTTCGACGTGCGCGCCGACGGCGAAGGCGCCAACGCGCTCGGCGTCATGTCCCAGGGCGAGCTGCTCGCGCTCAGCGTCAGCGTGTTCCTGCCGCGCGCCGCGCTCGACGAGTCCCCGTTCCGCTTCGCCGTGATCGATGACCCGGTGCAGGCGATGGACCCGGCGAAGGTGGACGGGCTCGCGCGCGTCCTGCACCGCGCCGCCAAGACGCGCCAGATCGTTGTCTTCACCCACGACGACCGGCTGCCGGAGGCGATCCGCCGGCTGCGGCTGGACGCGACGATGCTGCGCGTCGACCGCCGCGCGCGCTCCACCGTCGACGTCCAGGCCTCGCGCTCCCCGGTCCAGCGCTACCTCGACGGCGCGCGCGGCTACGCCCGGCCGGCGCGGCTGCCGGAGGAGGTCCAGGCCCGCGTCGTGCCGATGTTCTGCCGCAACGCGGTCGAGGCCGCGGCGGCCGGCATCGTCCGCCGCCGCGCCGCGGAGGCCGGCACCGACCTGGCGGAGGCCGACGAGCGGCTGCAGGAGGCGCGCACGCTGCGCGAGACCCTGGCGCTGGCGATCTTCGACGACGCCGGCCGCCACGGCGACGTCGCCGCCGCGGTCAAGCAGCGCTACGGCCCCGCGGCGGCCGTCCTGGTCGCCGAGCTCAACCGCGGCGCGCACGGCAACCGCCTGGACGCCGCGACGCTCAAGCGCCTCCCGGACAGCACGCGCGACTTCATCCACGCCCTCACGACCCCCAAGGGGGTCTGACCCTGATATCTAACATTTCAGGGGTCAGACCCCTGGTGGCGGCGTGAGGATCGCGGACCTGCTCGACGAGGCCGAGCGCCAGCTCGACGAGTTCGACCCGCAGACGTCCGGCGCCTGGCCGCACGCCGCCGCGGTCCTGATCCGGCAAGCGCTGGAGACGACGCTGAACGGCTTCTGGTACGCCAAGGCACCGCAGCTGCTCGAGGTCAACTGGCGCGACCGCTGGCAGTGCCTGCCGGCCTACGCGGGCGACAGGGCGGCCGTGCGCGCCGCGGACTTCGCCTGGACCGCGCTCAGCGACGCCTGCCACCACCGCCGCTACGAGGTCGGGCTCACGGAGCCGGAGTTGCGCGAGCACCTGACGACCGCGCGCGCGTTCCTGAACGTGCTGTCAGCGCCAGCGCCGCCAGCAGCACGATGAACGGGTCGATCGCCGCTCGGTAGCGCGGCGTCTCGACCACCAGGAAGACCACGCTCAGGTACATCAGCGCCGGGATCGCCCACAGCCACAGCGGCGCCGCCCGCGCCCGGCGCGTGCACGCGCCCACCACCGCCAGCAGCGCGAAGACCCAGAAGCAGATCACGCCCGCGATCGCCCAGCCGCGCGTGACCGAGATCGTCGCCGCCGTGTGAATCGACCAGTCCAGGCCGGCGAGGTCGAGCATCCGCCGCGTCGTCCAGTAGGCGACGGTCCCCACGTACGCCGGGTGCTCGCGGATGAAGTGCAGCGCCGCCGAGCGCAGCTCACGCTCGAGCACCGGCTCCGGCGTCGAGCGGATGCGGTTGAAGATCGGCCGGTAGTCGTCCACCCGCTTGAGCGTCCGCCAGGACGCCGGATTGCGCTTGTCCGCCCGCGCCTCGCTGTTGTAGGTCCCGGCGAGCGCGGACCCGAGCTGCGTCGAGACCGGCACGAACGCGTGCAACGTCTCGTAGTTGCGGACCGTCCACGGCGCGACGGTCAACCCGGCCGCCACGCACAGCACGAGCGCCGGCCGCCACCCGCGCGCCGCGAACGCCAGCGGGAGCAGGAGCAGCACGGCGTTCGCGCGCCCCAGGATCGCCAACCCGGTCAGCACCCCCGCGGCCAGCACCCACGGCCACGCCCGCGAGCGCAACAGACAGGCGACCGCGCCGAGCAGGCAGAGCACGAACAGCGGCTCGGACATCACCGCCTGCGCGATCAGGATCTGCGGGACGTAGACGGCGCCGAGCGCCAGCGCGACCCGTGCCTCCCGCCGCCCCCACAGCTGGAACGCGATCAGCCCGATCAGCGCCACGATCCCGGTCGAGACGACCGCGTTCGCCAGCCGCGCGGCCTCGATCCGCGACGGCCCCGTCCCGACCACCTCGTAGACGCCCGCGACCAGCAGCGGGTACGCGGGCGGGCGGAACGCGGTCGGCCGCCCGTACGACAGCGCGAACCCGTGCCCGGTGGCGATCGACACGCCGTGGCGGTCGTAGTCGAGCGCGTCGTCCACCAGCGCGTAGCCGGGCGTCGCCAGCACGAACGCGACGCGCAGCGCCAGCGCCGCCAGGACGAGCGCCGCCGCTACCCGATCCATGCGGCGGGCCGGCGCAGCAGCGCCCAGCGGCGGTCGAGCCGGAACCGCGCCAGCACCCACAGCGTCTTGAACGCGTAGCGCAGGCTCGTGCGCACGCCGACGCTCGACGCTTCGTGGAAGTAGCGCGTCGGGATCGCGATCTCCCGCACGCGCGCGCCTCGCGCCAGCACCTGGGCGAAGATCTCCTGGTCGAACACGAAGTCGTCGGAGTTGCGCAGGAACGGGATCGAGCGCAGCAGGTCGGCGCTGAACGCGCGGTAGCCGGTGTGGTACTCGGAGAAGCGCACGCCGAACGCGCGGTTCTCGATCCCGGTCAGCAGCCGGTTGCCGAACCACTTCCAGCGCGGCATCCCGCCCGCGATCGCGTGGTCGTCGAGCAGCCGCGAGCCGATCACCAGGTCCGCCTCCCCGGCCAGGATCGGCGCCGCCATCTCGGCCACCAGCCCCGGGTCGTACTGGTTGTCGGCGTGCACCATCACGACCACCTGCGCCCCGTCGCGCAGCGCCCGCACGTAGCCGGTCTTCTGGGTTGCGCCGTAGCCGCGGTTGACTGGGTGGCGCAGGACGTCGAGCCCGTGGTGGACCGCGACGTTCGCGGTCGCGTCCGGCGACGCGTCGTCGACCAGCAGCGCGTGCCCGGCGGCGTCCGCGGGCATCTCCCGCACGACGTCCGGGATCGTGCGCACCGCCTTGTAGGCGGGCAGGACGACGTGGACGCCGTCGCCGCCGTGCAACAGCGGCTCGACCGGGTGATCGACCGGCGTGCGGTGGGCGAGGATCACGCGCTCGTCGCCCAGGCTGAGGCTCAGGTTGACCGGCGGCAGGTGCTCGGCGACGCCGCCCAGCGGGCGGCGCAGGCGCCCGCTGCGCTCGGCCAGGCCGCCGACCCAGCGGCGCGCCGCGAACGTGCGCACGAACGGCACGTCGGCGGAGATCACGAGGCCGCGCGCGGCGATCAGCTCGCGCAGCGTCCGGCGCGGCAGCAGCACCGTGTGCCCCGGCAGGTAGCCCCACCAGCGCGCCCCGGCGAGCCGCGCGGTCGCGCTCGACGGGTCGGGCGTGACGACGCACAGCACGCCGCCGGGCGTCAGCAGCGCGGCACAGCCGTCGAGCGCCGCGACCGGGTCGTCGAGGTGCTCGAGCACGTCGGCGAGCACGATCGCGTCGAACGTCCCGGGCGCGCCGCCGTTGCGGCTCGCCGCGAACGTCTCCAGCGGCACTTCGCGCACGTCGAGCCCGAGCGCGTCGCGCGCGTGGCCGGCGGCGGCGCGCGACAGCTCGAGGCCGAGTGTCACGTACCCGCGGGTGCGTGCCTCGTCCAGCAGCAGCCCGTAGCCGCAGCCGATGTCGAGCAGGCGGCCGTCGGGGACGTGGGCGCCGATCAGGTCCAGCAGGCGGTTCGCGGTCGCGCGCCGGCCGGCCTCCTCGTCCAGGTACGCGTCGTCGCGCATGTCGCGGTACAGATCGCGCAGCGGCGCGCGGCCCGGGTCCTGCTGCACGGTGCCGCACTCGCGGCACTCGAACAGGTCCGCGTGCCCGCCGACCGCGTGCGCGGACGGCGAGAGCGCGTCGGCGCTCGGGGCGGCGTCGCTGCCCGGCACTTTGAGCCCAAGCTCACCCGCGCAGATCCGGCAGCGCGTCATCGCTGCGGCGGACGCTACCAATCAGGACGTGCACGAGTGGAGCCCCGAGCAGCTGGTGGATGAGACGCGGGCCCGACGGCTCATCGCCGAGCAGTGCTTCGAGCCGCGCACGCTGCGGCCGCTCGGCGAAGGCTGGGACAACACGGTCTGGCTGGTGGACGAGCGCTGGGCGTTCCGGTTCCCGCGCCGGGAGCTCGCGGTGCCGGGGGTGCGGCGGGAGATCGCGCTGCTCGGGACGCTCGCGGACGTCCTGCCGCTGCCGATCCCGCAGCCGGTGTGGGTGGGCGCTCCCAGCGACGCGTTCCCGTGGCCGTTCTTCGGCGCGCCCGTGCTGGCGGGGCGCGAGGCGCCGGAGGCGGAGGTCGACCGGGCCGCGCTCGGGCGGCCGCTGGGCGAGTTCCTGAGTGCGCTGCACGCCGCCCGGGTGGACGTGTCGCTGCCGCGCGACCCGATGGGACGCGGGCACATGCCGGTCCGCGTCGACCGGACGCTGGCGTCGCTGCGCGACGTGGCGCCGTACTGGGAGGCGCCGCGGGGCGTGTACGACGCGCTGGAGGACGCGCGCGAGCTCTCCCCGCCGGGGCGCGTGGTCGTGCACGGCGACCTGCACGTGCGCCACCTGCTGATCGACGGCGGCGCCATCAGCGGCGTGATCGACTGGGGCGACGCCTGCCACGGAGACCCGTGCATCGACCTCGTCCTGTACTGGGCGCTGCTCTCCGAGGCCGGCCGGGCGGCGTTCCGCGAGGCGTACGGGCCGGTGACCGAGGAGCAGCTGCTGTGCGGGCGCGTGCTCGCGTGGAACCTCGGCGCGGTGCTGCTGGTCTACGCGGTCAAGGAGGGGTTCGCCGCGCTGGCGCGCGAGGTGCGGGCCGGGCTCGAGCGCACTACGGGGTGAGCGCTTCGCGGGCCTGGAAGACGTCCTCGGTCGCGATCACGACCTTGTCCCCGGCGGTGTAGGCGAGGTCGACGTTCACGTGCGCGTCGGCGAGCGCGTTGATCACGTCGACGAGGCCGCGCGAGCCGAGGTCCGCCACCAGCACCTCGCGCGTGTCCGCGATGCCGATCCGCGCGCCCTTGCACGCGTGCTCGACCTTCGCCACGTCGCCGTCGTCCACCAGCACGTGGACGAACCCGCGGCCGTCGCCGGTGAACGCCGCCAAGCCGTGCAGGTGCACGCCGGCGGCCGCCGCGACCTCGCCGAAGCGGGCGAGCTCACCCGGCTGGTCCTGCATCACGACCGTGACGTCGGTCGGCATGACCGACCCATCATCTCACGATTCAGGCGCCCGGCTCGTCATGGCCGCGCGGATAACCTGCGCGGCGTGGACCGTCCGTTCGTTGATCTGGGGTTCGCCCGCGTCGACACGGACCGCGAGGCGCGCCAGGGCGCGCCCGAGGCGATCGTCGCCGAGGGCAAGACGCCCGACGAGATCGCCGGGATCGCGCGCGCCCTGCTGGACGGGGGCGCGTCCAGCGTGCTCGTCACGCGCGCCGACGAGGCGGCGCGGGACGCGCTGCGGTCGGTCGCGCCGGACGCCGCGGTGGACGAGCGCGCGCGGCTGGCCTGGGTGGCGCGCGCCGTGCCCGCGGCGGTCGGGTTGGTGACGATCGTGTCGGGCGGGACGTCGGATCTTCCGGCGGTGACCGAGGCGCGCGTGCGCGCGGAGCTGCTCGGCACGTCGGTGGCGGTGCACGTGGACGCGGGCGTGGCCGGGCTGCACCGGCTCGAGCCCGCGCTGGAGGACCTGCGACGGGCGGACTGCGTGATCGTCGTCGCCGGCTGGGACGCGGCGCTGGCGTCGGTCGTCGGCGGCCTGGTCGCGGCGCCCGTGATCGGGGTGCCGACGAGCACCGGGTACGGGGCGGCGTTCGGGGGCGTCAGCGCGCTGCTGGCGATGCTGACGTCCTGTGCGGCGGGGGTCGCGGTCGTGAACATCGACGACGGGTTCGGGGCGGGGACGATCGCCGCCCGGATCGCGCGCCGGGCGGGCGGGGCGGCGGCGTGACGCGGCTCCTCTACGTCGACTGCATCGCGGGCGTCGCGGGCGACATGCTCCTCGGCGCGCTGCTGGACGCGGGCGCCTCGGTCGACCTCTCCGGGCTCGGCGTGGACGGGCTGCGGATCGAGCGCGGAACCGCGGAGCGGCACGGGATCGCGGCGACGACCGTGCAGGTCGTGGGCGCGCCGTCGCAGCCGCACCGGCACTGGGCGTCGATCCGCGACCAGCTCGACGCCGCGCCGCTGCCCGAGCGGGCGCGCGAGCGGGCGCAGGCCGCGTTCGCCGCGCTGGCGCGCGCCGAGGGGCGGATCCACGGCCTGGAGCCGGAGACGGTGCACTTCCACGAGGTCGGTGCGGTCGACGCGCTCGGCGAAGTGGTCGGCGTGGCGCTGGCGCTCGAGTCGCTCGGCGTCGACCGCGTGGTCTGCTCGCCGCTGCCGGCCGGGCGCGGCTTCGTGAACGCCGCGCACGGGCGGCTGCCGCTGCCGGCGCCGGCGACGCTCGAGCTGCTGCGCGGGGCGCCCGTGCACGGCGTCGAGATCGAGGCCGAGCTGGTGACGCCGACCGGCGCCGCGCTGGTCGCGTCGCTGGCCGGGGCGTTCGGGCCGATCCCGCCGATGACCGTCGAGCGCGCGGGCTACGGCGCCGGCACGCGGGACCTCGCCGAGCGGCCGAACGTGGTGCGGGCGATCATCGGCACCGAGGCGGGCGGCGCGGGCGACGTCGTCCTGATCGAGGCCAACCTCGACGATCTCCTGCCCGAGCTGGTGCCGGACGCCGCCGCCGCCTGCTTCGCCGCGGGCGCGCTCGACGTCTGGACCACGCCCGTGGTGATGAAGCACGGCCGCCCGGGCTTCGTGCTCTCCGCGCTGGCCCGCCCGGGCTCGGAGACCGCGGTCGCGGAGGCGATCCTGCGCGACACCAGCACCCTGGGCGTCCGCCTCGCGCACCTGGACCGCGTCGAGCTGGCCCGCGAGCATTTCACGGTCGAGGTCGGCGGCGAGCCGGTGCGCGTCAAGGCCGGCCGGCTCGACGGCCGCGTCGTGAACCTCGCGCCCGAGCACGCGGACTGCGAACGCGCCGCCCGCGCGCTGGGCGAGCCGGTCAAGACCGTCTGGGCCCGCGCGCTGGCCGCGGCCCACGAGGCGCGGGGATGACCGCGCGCGAGCACGCCGCCGCGCCGCCGCCCGACGCCCCCGCGCGCTTCGCGGCCCTGCAAGCGCGTGTCGCCGAGCTCGGCAGCGTGATCGTCGCCTTCTCCGGCGGCGTCGACTCCTCGGTCGTCGCCGCGCTCGCGCACCGCGCCCTCGGCGGCCGTGCGCTCGCGGTCACCGCGGTCTCCCCCTCCGTCGCCACCGGCGAGCTCGACGGCGCCCGCGCCGTCGCCCGCCACATCGGCATCGCGCACGAGATCGTCCGCACCGACGAGCTTGCCCGCCCCGGCTACCGCGCCAACGGCCGCGACCGCTGCTACTTCTGCAAGTCCGAGCTCTACGAGGTGCTCGCACAGCTCGCCCGCCAGCGCGGCTTCGCCCACCTGCTGAGCGGCGCTAACCAGGACGACCAGGGCGACTGGCGCCCCGGCCTCAGAGCCGCCGCCGAGCACGGCGTCGTCCACCCGCTGCAGGACACCACCAAGGCGCAGGTCCGCGAGCTCGCCCACCTGCTGCGGCTCCCGAGCGCCGAGAAGCCCGCGAGCCCGTGCCTCGCGTCCCGCATCCCCTACGGCACGCGCGTCGACCCGGCGACGCTGCGCCAGATCGACGATGCCGAGCGCGGCGTCAAGGCGCTCGGCTTTCCCGTGATCCGCGTGCGTCACCACGGCATCCTCGGCCGTCTCGAAGTCGCCGAGCCCGACCTCCCCCGCGCCCTCGAGGCCGAGCCCCAGCTGGTCGACGCGATCAAGCGCGCCGGCTACCGCCACGCGGTCATCGATCGCACCCCGTTCGCCTCCGGCCGCCTCAACGCGACGATCGTGATGCCCTGAGACAGGGGGTGTGTCCGCAAACTCGCCTGACAGGCGACCCAGCGGCCACACTCCCCTCAACGCGGTGCGAGCGCGTCCCGCAGCATCGCGATGAGCGCGTCGCGGAAGCGCCCGCGCGCGGCGGCCGTCATCGGATCGACCCCGCTCAGCCGCGCCCGGAACCCGGCGTCCGAGAAGTACGTCGAGACCGCCCCGTAGATCAGCTGCACCAGCTCGACCGGGTCGTGATCGCGCAGCCGCCCAGCGGAGATCTCGCGCCGCAGGAACGCGTCCGCCCGCTCCAGGAACGGCCGCATGTGCTCGGCCATCGCGTCCTCGAGCCGCCCGCCGCCCTCTATCGCCTCGCGCCGCCAGATGATCACGAAGTCGTGCTGGGTGGCGAAGAACTCCATGCCGGCGTCGACCAGCGCCGCGACCCGCTCGAACCCGCCCGGCGCCGCCGCCACCGCGCGCGACGTCATCGCCGCCCAGTCGAGCATCGCCTGCTCGATCACGGCCGCGTACAGTCGTTCCTTGGACCCGAAGTGGTAGAGCAGCGTGGGATGCGTGAGCCCCGCCGCCTCGGCGATGTCCTGCAGTCGCGCGGCGTAGCCGTGACGGGCGAACTCGCCGCGGGCCGCCTCCAAGATCCGGTCCTGCGAGGCCATCTACTGACACGTTAGTAGAGACCCTGGTACGGTGGCCGTCTGCCCGGGGAAGCGACACTCAGAGAGCGGCTCGCCGGCAAGGCGGTGCTGTTGACCGGTGCGTCGGGGTTCGTCGGCAAGGCGGTCCTGGCCCAGTTCATCCGCGAGCTGCCGGAGACGCGCGTGACCGTCCTGCTGCGCGGTGACGCCGCCAAGCGCCTCAAGGACGAGGTGCTGACCAGCGCACCGTTCGAGGGCCTCGACGGCAGCGCGGTCGAGGCGATCGGCGGCGATCTCGGCCACGACGGCCTGCAGCTCCCGCACGGCGTCGACGTCGTCATCCACTGCGCGGCCAGCGTCAGCTTCGAGCAGTCGATGGACGAGGCGCTGGAGCTCAACGGCAAGGGCCCCGCCCGCCTGCTGCAGTCGCTGCGCGACGCCGGCAGCGACCCGTACTTCGTCCACGTCTCGACCGCGTACGCGGCGGGCCAGCGCACCGGCCTGGTGCTCGAGCGCCCCTCCGGCAGCGCGCCCAGCGAGCCCTGGCTGGACATGGACGCCGAGCTCGACGCGGCCAAGGCCTGGCGCCGCGACATCGAGGCCGAGTCGCGCCTGCCCGAGCACCAGCACCGGTTCGTCAAGGAAGCCCAGCGCGCGGTCGGCCCCGCCGGCGGCCCGGCGATCGGCACGCGCGCCGAGATCCTGCGCTACGAGTGGGTGCGCGACCAGCTCACCGAACGCGGCCGCGAGCGCGCCCGCGCGCTCGGCTGGAGCGACACGTACGGCCTCTCGAAGGCGCTCGGCGAGCGCGCGCTGCTGGCCGCCAACCCGGCCAAGCTGACGATCGTCCGCCCCGCGATCGTCGAATCCGCCCTGTACACGCCCTACCCGGGCTGGATGGAGTCGCTGAAGGTCGCGGACCCGATCCTGCTCGGCTACGGCGCCGGGCTGATCCCGGGCCGCTTCGCCGCCAACCGCTCGATCCGGATGGACCTGATCCCGGTCGACTTCGTCGCCAACGCGTGCCTGGCCGCCGCCGCGATGCCGCCCGACGACGGCGTCCGCACGCTCAACGTGTCGACGGGCATGCGCAACCCGTTCACGATCGGCGACATGGCGGAGATCACCACCCGCTACTTCCGCGAGCGCCCGCTGCCCGACGAGGACGGCCTGCCGGTCGAGGTCCCGGAGTGGCGGCTCGTCCCGCGCGGGGAGATCATGACCGCGCTCGACCGCGCCGACGCGCTCCTGCGCAAGGGCCGGGCGCTGATCGACCGCGTCCCGATCCCCCGCGGCGACGACGTCGAGCTGCGCCTGCACAAGGACCAGCGCAAGGTCGACCGCCTGCGCCGCCTGAACGAGATCTACTCGCCCTACGGCGCGCTGGACTGCGTGTTCGACGACCGCAACGCGCGCGAGCTGCTCAACCGGCTCCACGACGACGACCGCGAGCGGTTCGGCTTCGACGTCGACGAGATCGACTGGAACGTCTACCTCGGCGAGATCCACCTGCCGGCGCTGCGCGCGATCGCCGTCCCGCCCGCGCCCGGCCCGAAGAAGACCCGCAGCGCCGGTCGCCGCCCCGCTCCGGAGGGTCCGCCCGCGCTGGCGATCTTCGACGTCGAGGGCGTCGTGCTCGACAGCAGCGTCGCGCACTTCTACGCGTGGCTGCGCACGCGCGACATGCCCGAGCTGGACAAGCTGGTGTGGACGGCCGGCATCGCCGCCCGCGTGCCCGGCTGGATCATGGAGGACCGGCGCAGCCGCACCGCGTTCAACCGCAACTTCTACCGGCTCTACAAGGATCTGCCGAGCCGCGAGCTCAAGCGCCAGGCCGAGGAGGCGCTGCCGGACTTCATCCAGCCGCGCATCCAGCACGAGGCCGTGCGGCGGATCCGCGAGCACCGCCGCCGCGGCGACCGCGTGGTCCTGGTCACCGGCGCGCTTGACTTCCTCGTCGACTCGCTGCGCCATCTCGGCGACGAGCTGATCGCCGCGCGGCTGGTGGAGCGCACGGGCCGCTTCACCGGCGAGCTGGCCGAGCCGCCGCTGACCGCCGACGGGCGCGCATCGCTGGCGGCGCGGCTGGCCGCCGACCACCAGGTCGACCTCGCCGACTGCCACGCGTACGGCGACAGCCTGGCGGACCTGCCGCTGCTCGAGCTGGTCGGCCACCCGCACCCGATCAACCCGGACTTCCGGCTCACCCGCGAGGCGCGCCGGCGGCGCTGGCCGATCGAGACGTGGACGACGGCGTGAAAGCGCTCACCTACACGCCCACGGTCGCCAAGTACGTCGCCACGCGCGCCGGCCTGCCGGGCGCGGGCGCGCTCGAGCTGACCGACGTCCGCCCGCCGCGCGCCCCCGGGCCGGACTGGCTGCCGGTGCGC
>DATMGH010000035.1:0-7017 GCA_035555675.1 Solirubrobacter sp.
ACGAGCGTTCGCTGACCGTGACCGCCCAGGCCGGCGTCAACGGCCGCGCGCTCGAGGCCGCGCTCAACGCGCGCGGGCTGATGCTCCCGCACTACCCCGCCTCCTCGGAGTGGGCGACGGTCGGCGGGTACGTGGCCGCCCGCGGCTCCGGCGTGCTCTCGACGCGCTACGGCAAGATCGAAGACCTGGTCCTCTCGCTGCGGGTCGCGCTCGCGACCGGCGAGCTGCTCGACACGGTCGCGGTCCCCCGCCACGCCGTCGGCCCGGACCTCACGCAGCTGTTCGTCGGCTCCGAGGGCACGCTGGGCGTGATCACGCGCGCGACGCTGCAGGTCGTCCCGCTGCCGCCCGAGCGCCGCTTCCACACGCTCAGCTTCCCGAGCATCGACGCCGGAATCGACGCGTTCCGGGCCGTGCTCGCCGCCGGCCACCGCCCCTCGGTGATCCGCATGTACGACGAGGAGGCGACCGCGCGCACGCTGTCGCCGGTCGTCGGCGAGCCGCTCGACGGCGTCTGCGCCGTCGTCTGCTGCGAGGGCGAGCCGGACGCCGTGGCCGTGGAGGGGTCCCGCACGGTCGAGCTCGCGCGCGCCGCCGGCGCACGCGAGCTCGATCCGGCGCTCGCGCAACGCTGGTGGGACCGGCGCTACGAGTTCTACAAGCCGCCGCACCATCCGGAGCTGCCCGCGATCTGGGGCACGATCGACGTCGTCGCCACCTACCGCGACGTCACCGGCGTGCACGCGGCGCTCAAGACCGCCGTGCGCGATCGCTACCGCGAGCACGGGCTGCAGCTGCGGATGCACTTCTCGCACTGGTACCGCTGGGGCACGATGATCTACGCCCGGTTCCTGATCCCGGACGGCGGCGACGACGCGCTGCGCCTGCACGACCGCATCTGGGAGGACGCGGTCACCGCGGTCCTGGCCGCCGGCGGCGTGATGAACGACCACCACGGCGTCGGGCTCAAGCTCGGCCCCTACATGGCGGCCCAGCACGGCGCGGCGTTCGACGCGCTGCGACGCGTCAAAGCGGCACTGGACCCGCTCGGCATCATGAACCCAGGGAAGCTGGGTTTCTGAGGAGGAGCGATGGCACTCAAGGTGTCGATGCACAACTGGATGCGGCCGGAGCCGATCGAGCACACGGTCAAGCGGCTCGCGCGGCTCGGCTACGACGGGCTCGAGATCTCGGGCGAGCCGCAGGGCTACGACGTCGGTGAAGTGCGCGCCCTGCTGCGCCGGCACGGGCTCGAATGCTGGGGCGCGGTGACGCTGATGACCGCCGGCCGCGATCTCTTGGATCCGGATCCGTACGTCCGCCTCGGATCAGTCCAGTACGTCAAGGACTGCCTGACGTTCGTATCCGAGCTGGAGGGCCGGATCCTCACGGTCGTGCCCTCGACGGTCGGCAAGACGATCCCGCTGGCCTCGGCCGCCGAGGAGTGGCAGTGGTGCGTCGAGGCGCTGCAGGAGTGCCAGGCGCACGCCGAGCGCGTCGGCGTGCGGATCGGCCTGGAGCCGCTGAACCGCTTCGAGACGTACTTCCTGAACCGCTGCGAGCAGGCGCTGGCGCTGGCCGACGCGGTCGGCGGCGACGTCGGCGTCGCGCTCGACACCTTCCACATGAACGTCGAGGAGGCCGACCTCGAGGCGGCGATCCGCGCCGCCGGCGACCGGCTCGTCGACTTCCACGTCGCCGACAACAACCGCATGCCGCCCGGCCACGGCGCGCTCGACTGGCGGGCGATCGCGCGCACGCTGGACGCGATCGCCTACGACGGCCACATGACGGTCGAGTTCGTCGCGTCGATGGACCGCAGCGCGATCTCCGAGCGGGCCGAGATCGGCGACGCGTCGGAGGCCGGCGGCGGTGCCGCGATGGAGAAGTTCCTGCGCGACCACTCCACCGGCGCGGTCCCCGAGTCCTACTACGACCGCTACGCCCAGGAATCGATCGACCACCTGCGCGCGGCGCAGGCCGCGACGGTCTGATGCCCACGGTCGCGCTGATCGGCACGCTCGACACCAAGGGTGAGGAGCTCGCCTACGTGCGCGACCGGCTGGCGGCGCTCGGCGTCGGCGCGCTGCTGATCGACTCCGGGATCCTGGGCGAGCCGGCGATCGAGCCCGACGTCGCCCGCGACGCGGTGGCGGACGCCGGCGGCCTGTCGCTGGCCGCCGTGCGCGCCGCCGGCTCGCGCGGCGCCGCGGTGGCGCTGATGCGCGAGGCGGTGCGCGAGGTCGTCGTGCGCGAGTTCGCGGCCGGGCGCGTGCACGGCGTGCTGTGCGTGGGCGGCGCCGAGGGCGCGCTGCTCGGCGCGCCGGCGATGCAGGCGCTGCCGGTCGGCGTGCCCAAGCTGCTCGTGTCCCCGTGTGTCAGCGGCCGCCGCCGCTTCGGGGACTTCGTCGGAGAGAGCGACGTGTGCGTCATGCACTCGGTCGTCGACATCCTCGGCCTCAACGGGATCTCGCGCGCGATCTTCGACAACGCCGCCGCCGCGCTCGCGGGCATGGTCAATGACGCGGGCGCGGCGCCCGGCGTCCTCGGCGAGCGCGCCGTCGGGGTCACGATGCTCGGCCACACCACGCCGGGCGTGATGCGGCTGCGCGCGCGCCTGGTCGAGGCCGGCCACGAGCCGGTGATCTTCCACGCCAACGGCGTCGGCGGGCCGGCCATGGAGCACCTGTGCGAGCAGGGCGCGCTGCACGGGGTCGTCGACTACACGCTGTCCGAGCTGGCGAACTCGCTGCTCAACGGCCTCCACACCACCGGTCCCGACCGGCTGCGGGTCGCGGGCCGGCTCGGCCTGCCCCAGATCGTCGTCCCGGGCTGCGTGGACTTCTTCAACCAGGGCCCGCGCGACACCGTGCCCGAGCGCTACCGGGGGCGCAAGACGTACTTCCACAACCCCGTGGCCACGCTGGTGCGGCTCACGCGCGAGGAGGAGGCGCGGCTCGGCGCCGACGTCGCGGAACGGCTGAACGAGGCCGTCGGCCCGGTGCGCGTCGTCGCCCCCACGCGCGGGTTCTCGCTCGCCGACGCCGAGGGCGGCGACCTCTGGGACCCGGTCGCCGACGGCGCGTTCCTGGACGCGCTGGCCGCGGCGCTGCGCCCCGACATCCCCTTCGAAGCCGTCGACGCCCACGTCGACGATCCCGCGTTCGCCGACCTCGTGGCCGATCGGTATCTGGCCATCGAAGGCGATGCCGCCCTGCCCCGCCCCGATCATCCGACTTTGAGCCTGTGATGCCTGACTCCCGCCCCTTCTCGAACTGCATCCTCGACCTCGCGCCCGCCGACATCGCGTGGTTTCAGGAGCGTTCGGACATCATCCTCGTCCCGATCGGCTCCTGCGAGCAGCACGGCGCGCACCTGCCGATCGGCACCGACACGATCACCGCGCTGGAAGTGTCCCGCCGCGCCGCGGCCAAGGCCGACGTCCCGTACACGGCGCCGTTCTGGGCCGGCTACTCGCCGCAGCACATGCGCGAGACCGAGTCCGCGGTCGGCACGATCACGCTGCGCGCCTCGACGCTGAACGCGGTCCTCTACGACATCCTGCGCTCGCTGATCCACCACGGGTGGAACAAGCTGATCCTGGTCAACGGGCACGGCTCCAACGTCAAGGTGCTGGATCCGCTGCTGCGCCGCATCAAGTACGAGACCGGCGCGCTGGTCGCTCTGTACAAGCCGTACGCGGAGCGCTACATCGGCATCCTCGAGGGCCTGCTGGAGAACCCGCCGGAGGACACGCCCGGCTGGCACGCGTCCGAGCTGGAGACCTCGCAGGTGATGGCGCACGACCCGCGCATGGTCCACATGGACCGCGCGGCGGCCGACTACGCGCGTGCGCCGTCCTGGCTGCCGGGCACGTTCCTGAAGTCCGACGGCGCGCCCGACGTGCAGTTCGAGGGCTACCAGTACTTCACGTTCCCGATGGACCACGGCGAGTTCTCGCGCACGGGCGTGATCGGCAACCCGCTGACGGCGACGCCGGAGAAGGGCGAGGAGGCGCTCGAGCGCTTCTCGGACCACCTGGCGCGCGCGATCGAGGAGTTCCGCGGGTTGTCGGTGACCGTGCGAAGGCGCGAGTTCGAGGAGCGTGTATGAGCTCCGTTCCCCCAGCGATGCGCCGGGCGCAGATCCTCGAGCGCATCCAGCGCGAGGGCGGCGTCTCGGTCGCCGACCTGGCGCGCGAGCTGACCGTCTCCTCGATCACGGTGCACCGCGACCTGGAGGCGCTGTCCAAGGACGGCCTGGTCGAGCGCGTGCACGGCGGCGCGCGGGCGATGGCCGCCGCCGGGCCGCCGACCGCGATCCCGCCGACCGGCTGGGAGCAGCGCGCCGCGGTCAACCGCGGCGCGAAGGCCACGATCGCCCAGCACGCCGCCCGCGAGGTCCGTTCGGGGTCGACGATCTTCCTGGACTCGTCCTCGTCCTGCCTGGCGCTGGCGCGCCAGCTCGTCTCCGAGCCCGCCACCGAGGTCACGCTGGTCACCAACTCGCCCGCGATCGCCTACGAGCTGGTCGACGAGCGCATCCTGGTGATCGTCACGCCCGGCGAGCTCGACCAGCACATGCGGCTGCTGGCCGGGCGCTGGACGACGGACTTCCTCGGCGGGCTGAACTTCGAGCTGGCGTTCTGCTCGGCGGCGGGCGTCACGCTCGACGCGGGGCTGACGACGTCCCGGCGCGCGCTCGCCGACGTGATCAACGTCGCCAGCGCCAACGCGGCCCGCACGATCGGGCTGATCGACTCGAACAAGTTCGGCCGCGCGTCGCTGCTGACGATCGCGCGCGCGGAGGAGCTCGACGCGATCGTCACCGACGACGGCCTCGACGAGCTGACGGCAGAGGAATTCCGGGCGGCCGGCGTGCAGCTCGAGATCGCAAAGACATAGGAGGAGAGGAAGCGGATGGCACGACCCGTCACGTTGTTCACCGGCCAGTGGGCCGACCTGTCGCTGGAACAGCTGGCCGCCAAGTGCGGCGAGTGGGAGTTCGACGGTCTGGAGCTCGCCTGCTGGGGCGACCACTTCGACGTGGCGGAGGCGCTCGCCGACCCGTCGTACTGCTCCGGGCGGCGCGAGATCCTCGAGCGCCACGGGCTCAACTGCTGGGCGATCGGCAACCACCTCGTCGGGCAGGCGGTGTGCGATCAGATCGACGAGCGTCATGCAGCGGTCCTGCCGCCGGAGGTGTGGGGCGACGGGGATCCTGAGGGTGTGCGCCAGCGCGCCGCGGAGCGGATGAAGGACACCGCGCGCGCGGCCGCCCAGCTCGGTGTCGAGGTGGTCACGGGCTTCTCGGGCTCCTCGATCTGGCACCTGATCTACTCGTTCCCGCCCAACGACTTCGCCGAGGTCGAGCGCGGCTACGAGGACTTCGCCGAGCGCTGGTCGCCGATCATCGACGTCTTCGACGCCGAGGGCGTGCGCTTCGCCCTGGAGGTCCACCCGACCGAGATCGCCTACGACTTCGTCACCACGCGCAAGACGCTGGCGGCGATCGACGACCGCTCGGGGTTCGGGATCAACTTCGACCCCTCGCACTTCGAGCACCAGTTCCTGGACTCGGCGGCCTTCGTGACCGAGTTCGCCGACCGCATCTACCACGTGCACATCAAGGACTCGATCAAGCGCCTGGACGGCCGCTCGTCGATCCTCGGCGGGCACCTGAACTTCGGCGAGGTCGGCCGCGGCTGGGACTTCGTCTCCCCCGGCCATGGCGACGTCGACTTCGAGGCGCTGCTGCGCGCGCTCAACCGGATCGGCTACCAGGGACCGCTGTCGATCGAATGGGAGGACTCAGGGATGGACCGGGATTGGGGCGCGCCGGACGCGCTCGCGTTCGTGCGGGCGACGGACTTCGCGCCGTCGTCGCTGGCGTTCGACGCGGCGTTCGCGCGGGAGGCGTAGATGAGCAAGGTTGGTTTCGTCACGATGGGCCAGTCCGAGGGCGGGGACGACATCCCCACCGTCGGGGTCGGCATGCTCGGCTACGGGTTCATGGGCAAGGCCCACTCGAACGCCTACAAGACGCTCGCCTACATGACCTGGCCGCCGCCGCTGATGCCGCAGCTGGTCGCGATCGCCGGGCGCAACGAGGAGGCGGTCGCGGGCGCGGCGCGCCGCTACGGGTTCACCGAGAGCGTGACCGACTGGCGGCAGCTGGTGGAGGACCCGCGGATCAGCGTGTTCGACAACTCAGGGCCGAACAACTTCCACGCGGAGCCGACGATCGCGGCCGCCGAGGCCGGCAAGCACGTGATCTGCGAGAAGCCGCTGGGGCGCACCGCGGACGAGGCGTACGAGACGTGGCAGCGCGTCGCGGCCACGGGCGTGAAGGCGATGTGCGCGTTCAACTACCGGTTCGTCCCCGCGGTCCGGCTCGCGCGCGAGATCATCGCGTCCGGCGAGCTCGGCGAGATCTACCACTTCCGCGGGCGCTACCTGCAGGAGTGGATCATCGACGCGGACTTCCCGCTCGTGTGGCGGCTGGACAAGGACGTCGCCGGGTCGGGCGCGCTGGGCGACCTCGGGGCGCACGTCATCGACCTGGCGCGCTACCTGGTCGGCGAGATCGCGTCCGTGTCGGCCTCCACGCGCACGTTCGTGCCGGAGCGCGAGGGCGGCGCCGTGACGGTGGACGACGCGGTCGAGTCGATCGTGGACTTCGAGGGCGGCGCGGTCGGGACGATCGAGGCGACCCGGTTCGCGTCGGGCCGCAAGAACGCGCTGCAGTTCGAAATCAACGGCTCCAAGGGGTCGCTGTCGTTCGACATCGAGCGCCTGAACGAGCTGCAGGTGCACTACGCGGGGTCCTCGCCGGGCGCGCTCTCGCAGGGGTTCCGGACCGTGCTGGTGTCCGAGGCCGACCACCCGTTCTGGCAGTTCTGGTGGCCGCAGGGGCACATGATCGGGTGGGAGCACACGTTCGTGCACGAGATCCACCACTTCCTGTCGGCGATCCGCGACGACACCGAGATCGGGCCGCACGGGGCGACGTTCGAGG
>DATMGH010000036.1:0-52295 GCA_035555675.1 Solirubrobacter sp.
GCCGCCGTGCACTCGACCACCAAGTACCTGGGCGGGCACTCGGACGCGGTCGGCGGCGCGGTGATCGTGCGCGACGCGGAGCGGCACGCCGCCGT
This sequence comes from Solirubrobacter sp., assembly GCA_035555675.1. Taxonomy (GTDB): domain Bacteria; phylum Actinomycetota; class Thermoleophilia; order Solirubrobacterales; family Solirubrobacteraceae; genus Solirubrobacter. The sequence continues at coordinate 96 of DATMGH010000036.1, forward strand.
GCGGTTCGTGCAGAACTCGATCGGCGCGGTGCCCGGGCCGCTGGACGCGTTCCTCACCCACCGCGGCCTGCGCACGCTGGCGCTGCGGATGGCGGCGCACACGGCCAACGCGCGGGCGGTCACGGACTGGCTGGGCGGCGTCGCGGGCGTGTACGACGTCCGCTGGCCCGGGTTCTCCGGCATGGTGTCGTTCCGGCATCCGGACGCGGTGCGGATCGTGTCCGCGACGCGGGTGTTCTCGCTCGCCGAGTCGCTCGGAGGCGTCGAGTCGCTGATCGAGGTCCCGCAGGCGATGACGCACCAGTCCGTCGAGGGCTCGGGCGCGGCGGTGCCGGCCGATCTCGTGCGGTTGTCGTGCGGGATCGAGGCTGCGGAGGACCTGATCGAGGACCTCGCGCAGGCGATCGAGGCTTAAGACCGGGTCGTTCGGCGCCGATGCGTGTTGAGTGCGTTTGATGCGTCGGATTGCGGTAATGGCGGTTCTGGCCGGGCTCGTGACGCTCGGCGGCGGGTGGCTGGCGATCGGCGCGGTCGGGAAGGACGCGCCGCGCCGGGCGTCGGCGCCGCTGGTGGCGCCGCGCGCCGACGAGGCCGTGTCCCTGCCGCCGCTGCCGGAGGCCTCGCGGGCGAAGGCGGTCGAGCCGGTCGCCGGTGGCGCCGGCACGGCCGTGGAGGCCGATCCGGGGCTCAGCGCCGCTGACGCCAAGCCGACGCGCGAGGCGTCCGCGGCCGTGCGCGGCCAGCATCCCGCGCGCGGGGGCTCGAACGCCGTCGATCACGCGATCGCGTTGGGCAACGGCGTGGCGCTGCCGCCGCTCGAGGCGCCGGAGGCGGTCAAGCAGATCATCGAGGCCGGCAACGGGATCGCGCGCACGCCCTACAAGTGGGGCGGCGGGCACGGCAAGTGGCTGGACACCGGGTACGACTGCTCGGGCTCGGTGTCGTTCGCGCTGGCCGCGGCGGGGCTGCTGGACGGGCCGCTCGCGTCCGGGCCGCTGATGTCGTGGGGCGAGCCCGGCAAGGGCAAGTGGGTGACGATCTGGGCGAACGAGGGGCACGTCTTCCTCGAGGTCGCCGGGATCCGGTTCGACACGTCCGCGCAGCGGGTCACCGGGTCGCGCTGGATCAACGAGGGCCGCTCGACCGCGGGCTTCGTCGCGCGGCACCCGGCCGGTCTGTAGCGCTTGGGGTGGCCACCCCATGCGTGGGGCGGCGCGCGGGTCGATCACTTCGGGTGAGACGTACCTGCCGCACCGGAAGGACCCACCTGATGCTCCGCTTCACCGACGACCACGACCCCCTTCTCGCCCCGCCCGCTCACGTGCTGGCCGAGGTGGACGCCGCGTGGGAACGGGCCCAGGAGTTGTTCGCGGGCGAGCTGGAGCTGCACTTCACGCTGCTGGACGGGCGTGTGGGCGGAGCGCTGCGGACGCTCGGCGGCGAGACCGTCGAGCGGCTCAGCCCCGGCGAGGCGCTCGCGTTCGCGTGCGGGGACGTCGCGTTGGCGCTCGCCGCATAGCCCGGGGGCGCGGAGGGAAGGCTATGCGGGATGCCTTCGCTCACACGACTGATCGACACCGCCGCCGGGCTCACCCGCAAGGCGGTCACCGAGCTCACCGGTCACCTGAAGCGGGACGACGACGCCACGGTTCCGCCGCCGGCGCCCGCCGCTGAGCCGAGCCCGCCGCCCGCGGCCGTCGGCGCGCCGGCGCCGGGTGCCGCGGGCGCGCCGAAGTCCGCCACGGCGCCGACGCGCAAGCGCAAGCCGGCGGCGCGCAAGCCGAAGCCGCGGGCGACGGCGAAGCGGAAGCCGGCGGCCAAGTCCGCGGCGGCCAAGTCGGCGGCCGCGAGGTCGGCGGCGGCGAAGTCACCGGCGGCTGCGAAGCCGGTCGCGGCGGCGAAGTCACCGGCGGTCGCGAAGCCGGTCGCGGCGGCGAAGTCACCGGCGGTGGCGAAGCCGGTCGCGGCGAAGGCCTCGGCGGCCGCGAAGCCGGCGAGGGCGAAACGCGCGGGTGCGAAGCCGGGGGCGGCGAAGCGCGCCGCCGCGGAGCCGCGCGAGACCGCGAACGGGGCCGCGGCGCTCCCGACCGAGGCGGCGATCCCCACCGGCGAGGTCACGCCGAAGACCCCCGCGGGCAGCGCGAAGGGCGCGCCGCCGCGCCGCGACTGACCCGGCGCCCCGCGAGGCACTAGGGTCACGGGCCATGCGCCCGATCCCCGCGACCCGCCTCGGTGACGCGCACGGCCTCCTGCGTGCGATCGACTCGCGCGGGCGGCTGCGCGCGGACGAGTTCGTGACCGAGTTCACCCTCGAGGAGCTGTTCCCCGCCGACCTCGAGAACGCGCTCGGGCGGATGCGGCACTTCATCTCGTACGCGCGGGCGGCGGGGCTGGTCAAGGAGGATCGGGGCGTCGTCGAGCTGACCGACGTCGGCCGCCGCTACGTCCGCGCGGGTGATGCGGGCGCGCCGTTCGACGTCTCACCGCAGCAGGCGGAGTGGCTGCGGCGGCAGCTGCGCGAGAAGCACATGACGGACTCGATCTTCCACGGGCTCGCGATCGGGCTGAGCCTGCTCGCGTCGTGTCCGCCCGGGGTGCACGTCGCGACGCTCGACTTCGGCCGCTCGATGGCCTACCTCGGCCGCGCCGGGTGGGACAACGAGAACACGCTCCAGATCCAGGGCGAGCGCCACCTCGTGCTGCTCACCGACATGGAGCTGATCGACGCCGACCAGCGCCTGACCCCGACCGGCGACCAGCTGCGCGGCGAGCTGACGCTGCCCGTGCACATGTCGCTGCTCGACATCGCGACGCAGCTGAACCCGGGCGGCGCGGACGCGGTCCGCGCGGCCGCCGAGGCGCAGTGGGCGCAGGCCGTGCCGGAGCCCGAGCCCGCCGTCGTCGCACCGGTGCCCGAGCCGGAGCCCGAGGACGAGCACGACGGCAACGGCTACGAGACCGTCGGCGCGTTCGGCGCCGTCCAGCCCCCGCACCCCCCGGTCGTCCCGCGCGCCAGCACCCCGGCGGCGGAGTCCGTGCCGCCGCCGGCTCCCCGCGACGTCTCCGCGTCCGTGCCGCCGCCGGGCGAGGTGGTGGGGCCCGGTGAGGTGGCGCGGCCGGGCGAGGTCGCGGCGCCGGACGAGGTGGCGAGGCGCGGTGAGGTCGCCGCGCCGGGTGAGGTCGCGGCGCCGGGTGAGGTGGCGCGGCCGGGCGAGGTCGCGGCGCCGGGTGAAGTCGCGGGGCCGGACGAGGCGGCGGGGCCGGGCGAGGTCGCGGCGCCGGGCGAGGTGGCGGCGCCGGGCGAGGCGATGCCGTTGGCGCCCGAAGTCGCGCCGCCGGCGGCCCCGGCGTCCGACGTGGCGCCGCCCGCGCCCGACGTGGCGGCACCCGGCGGGCCGGTCCGCGACGCGGTGTCGCCGGGTGAGGAGGCGCCCGCGGCGCCGCGCGCGGAGGTCGCGCGCGCGGCCTCGACACCGCCGCCCGCGAAGAAGCGGGTGGTGCCGTTCATCGATCCCTGGGCGATCCGGGCCGCCGCGGAACAGGAAGGGCTGCGGCTCGCGCCCGGCGTCTACGCGAACGTCGCCGGCGCCCTGCACGCCGGCCGCCACGTGCTCCTGACCGGCGCGCCCGGCTCGGGCAAGACGACGCTCGCGCTCGCGATCGCCCGCGCCGCCGCGCAGGCCGGGAAGGCCCGCGGCGCCACGGTCACGACCGCCGCGCCGCCCAAGCAGCTCCTGATCGACGCCGCGACCAGCGGGCGCTGGGTGATCGCCGACGAGCTCGCGGACTCCCACCACGCGCTCGCCCCGCTCTCGACGCTGCTCGCGGGCGTCCCCACGAACCTCGACGGCACCGAGATCACCCCCGCGACGGGCTGGCGCATCATCGCCACCGCCACCACCGCCGACGCCGTCCCCCGCAACCGCTTCGCGATCATCCACCTGACGGCGACCCCCGAGGACCGCGCCGCGCTGATCCACCACGCCGCGGACGGCGACCCGACCGTCATCCGCGCCGTCGAGAGCCTGCCGGGCGACCTCGGCGCCGGCACGCTGCTCGCCGCCGCCCGCCACGGCGCCGCCCGCCAGCAGGCGCATCCGACCGACGCCGAGACGCTCGCCGCCGAGCTGCGCACCGCCTACCCCGCTCCATGACCCTCCGACGGACCGCCGCGGAGCGCGCCGCCCTCCAGAGCGCCAAGGCGACCCTCGATACGCTGGACTTCTATCCCACCCCGGTCAACATCGACCGAGTGCGCGTCCTGCACGTCCCGGCCCTCTTCAAGCTCCCCTGGTTCCGCCGCTTCGACGGTTACGAGATGGGTCCCCTGATCCTCCTGCGCCACCCGATCGCCCACACGTCCCCGAGCCTGATCGCCCACGAGCTCTGCCACGTCTGGCAGGACCAGGATCACCGCCTGCGCCTGTGGTGGAGCTACGTCGCCACCGGCTACGCGAACAACCCGCACGAGCACGAAGCGCGCCGAGCCGGCGCGGCCGCAGCGGCATGACCCTGATCGACCGCCACACCGAAGCGATCGCCACGCTGCGCGCCTTCCGCAGCCGCTCCAACGCGCGCCGCGCCGTCCTGCTGCTGCACACCGACGCGGGCCTGACCGCGATGCTCGACGCCGACCCCAACGGCGTCGAGCTGACCGAGGGCGACGACGTCGCCTTCATCCCCAACGACGCGCCCGTCCCCGCGACCCCGCGGCCCCTGCCCGAGATCCGCGAGGTCCCGGCCAGCGCGATCCACATCGACACCACCACCGGCCAGCTCTCCGCCCCGATCGGCACGATCGACCACCTCGCCGACATCACCCGCGCGCTGGCGGCCACGTTCGGCGGCCTGACCGTCGCCACGGCCGAGTTCGCCACGCACGGCCTCCCGATCACGTTCGCCGCCCGCGAAGGCGAGCCGGTCGTGCTGCAGGCGGGCGACGAGCAGTTCGAGCTCCAGTAGCGCCCCGCTCTTACCAAGTTCTCAGCCAATCCCAACACGATTGGCGCTGTGCGCATCCTCGTGGTCGACGACGAGCCTTCGGTCCGCGACGCGCTCGACCGGGCGCTGCGGATGGACGGGTACCGCGTGCAGCTGGCGGCGGACGGCGCGGAGGCGCTGGAGGCGCTCGCCGACACGCCCCCGGACGCGATCGTGCTCGACGTGCTGATGCCCGGCCCGGACGGCCTCGAGGTCTGCCGCCGCCTGCGCGCGGCCGGCGACCGCACGCCCGTCCTGATGCTGACCGCCCGCGACGCCGTCCCCGACCGCGTGAGCGGCCTCGACGCCGGCGCGGACGACTACCTGGTCAAGCCGTTCGCGCTCGAGGAGCTGACCGCCCGCCTGCGCGCGCTGCTCCGGCGCAGCGGCGGACCGGTGCAGCAGCCGCTGCGCCACGCCGGGGTCGAGCTCGACCCCGCCGGCCACACCGTCACCCGCGACGGCCGCCCGCTCCAGCTCACCCGCACCGAGTTCCTGCTGCTCGAGCTGTTCCTCAACCACCCGCGCCAGGTGCTCACGCGCACGCAGATCTTCGAGCACGTGTGGGGCTACGACTTCGGCCCGAGCTCGAACTCGCTCGAGGTCTACGTCGGCTACCTGCGCCGCAAGCTCGGGGAGCCGCGCGTGATCCAGACCGTCCGCGGCGTCGGCTACGTGCTGCGCGAGCGATGAGCTTCCGCCGCCGGCTCGCGCTCTCCTGCGGCGCGGCGGTCGCCGTCGCGGTCGTGCTCGGCTCCGCGCTCGCGTACTGGATCGTGCGCGACACGCTGCGCGACCAGATCGACCACTCGCTGCGCGAGCAGCCGCTGAGCGTGAGCGGCATCTCGGAGGAGCGCAAGGTGCTGACCGGCACGGCGGGCCTGGTGACGACGTCGATCGGCGAGCCGGGCGATCCGCCGCCGCTGGCCGACACGGTCGACCTGCGTGAGGTCGCCGACGGGCGGCGCGAGCCGTTCTTCGCCGACCGCACGATCGACGGCACGCACCTGCGCATCTACGTGACCAACGGCGGCGAGGGCCTGACGATCTTCCGCGCCCGCTCGCTGACCGAGGTCGACCGCGCGCTGGCCACCCTGCGCTGGGCGCTCGGGCTGCTCGCGCTGGGCGGGATCGCGCTCGCGGTCGTCCTCAGCCGGCTCGCCACGCGCACCGCGATCCGCCCCGTCGCGCAGCTCACCGCGACGGCCGAGCACGTCGCGTCCACGCGTGACCTCTCGCGCCGGATCGCGGCCCAGGGCGAGGACGAGGTGTCCCGCCTGGCGACGAGCTTCAACACGATGCTGGAGGCGCTCGAACGCTCCCAGCGCGCGCAGCGGGCGCTGGTCGCGGACGCGTCGCACGAGCTGCGCACGCCGCTGACCTCGCTGCGCACCAACTTCGAAGTGCTGGCCCGCGGCGGGCCGCCGGACCCGGACGACCGCGATCGGCTGCGCGCCGACCTCGTCGCCCAGCTGGAGGAGCTGACCACGCTCGTCGGCGACCTGGTCGAGCTGGCCCGCGACGACGAGCCGGACGCGCCCGCGTTCGAGGACGTGCGGCTGGACGCGGTGATCGCGGCCGCGCTCGAGCGCGCCCGCCGGCACGCGCCGGACGTGGCGTTCAGCGCCGAGCTCGAGCCGACGCTCGTGCGCGGCGTCCCCGCCCGGCTGGATCGCGCGGTCGCGAACCTGCTCGACAACGCCGCCAAGTGGAGCCCGGCGGTCGAGGTGCGCCTGCGCGCGGGGGAGCTGACCGTGCGCGACCACGGCCCGGGCATCCCGGAGGCCGACCGCGCCCGCGTCTTCGACCGCTTCTACCGCTCCGACGCCGCGCGCGGCCGGCCCGGCTCCGGCCTCGGGCTGGCGATCGTGCGCCAGGTGGCGGAGTCGCACGGCGGCAGCGTGGTCGCCGAGGCCGCCGACGGCGGCGGCGCGCTGCTGCGCCTGCGCCTCTCAGCAAATCCCTAGGTTCGGGTGAAGGCGCTCTCATTCCCCGGCGCGGGAATGGAGGGCATGACCAAGTACGTGCTCGTCGCCCTGGTGGCGACCGCCTCGCTCGTCGCCTGCGGCGGCGAGGAGCCCGCCGCGAGCGGCGGCGCCGACGCCGCGAACAAGAAAGCGCTGCTGCAGTACGCGCAGTGCATGCGCGACCACGGCGTCGACATGCCCGACCCGCAGTTCAGCGGCGGCCGCGTGACCATGCGCACGGGCGGGCAGGACACCTCGCGCGAGAAGCTCGAGGCGGCGCAGTCGGCCTGCCAGAAGTTCCAGGAGCAGGTCAAGTCGCCGGCGGCGTCGGCCGGCGAGAAGGAGGACTTCAAGAAGCGGGCGCTGGCGAACGCGCAGTGCATGCGCGACCACGGGATCGCGAACTTCCCGGACCCGCAGTTCGAAGCGAGCGGCGCCGCGCGGATCACGCTCGGCGAGGGCAGCGGCATCGACCCGCAGAGCCCGAAGTTCCAAGCGGCGCAGAAGGCGTGCGGCGAGGCGAACGGCGGCCCGAGCCTGACCTCGGTGGGCGAGGACAAGTGAAGCTCGCCGTCGTCGCCGCGGGCGCGCTCGCGGCCGGGGTCCTGCTCGTGGGCGCGCGCTCGCGGGCCGCGACCTCGCCTCCGACCGCCGCGGTCGAGCGGCGCGACCTGATCGACCGCGACAGCGTCACCGGGACGCTCGGATACACGGACGCGGCGACGCTCGGCGCGGCCGCGAGCGGCGTCCTCACGCGGCTGCCGGACGAGGGCGCCGTGATCGCCCGCGGGCACTCCTTCTACGCCGTCGACAACCGGCCGGCCGCGTTCCTGCTCTACGGGACGCTGCCGGCGTGGCGCGACTTCACGCCGTGGATGGCCGACGGCGACGACGTCCGCCAGCTCGAGCGCAACCTGCGCGCGCTCGGCTACGACCCGGGGACGGTCGACGATCACTGGACCGGGTACACGACCGCCGCGGTCAAGGCGTTCCAGGGCGACCGCGGGCTGACGCAGGACGGGCGGCTGAGCCGCGGGGCGGTCGTCTTCCGCTCCGGCCCGACGCGGATCGGTGCGCGCAAGGCGGCGCTCGGCGACCCGGTCGCGCCGGGCCGGCCGGTCGCGCAGCTGTCCTCCACGCGCCGGATCGTCACGGTCGCGCTCGACGCGACGCGCCAGAGCATCGCGCGCCGCGGCGAGCGCGTGACGGTCACGCTGCCGGGCGGCGACGTCGCCCGCGGGCGCGTGACCGAGGTCGGGACGGTCGCGACCAAGGCCGGCCGGGACGCGACGCCGACGATCGCGGTGACCGTGGCGCTGTCCGGCAAGGCGGCGCGCGGGACGCGGCTCGACCAGGCGCCGGTCGACGTCGGCTTCGAGGTCGAGCGCCGGCGCGGCGTGCTCGCGGTGCCGGTCACGGCGCTCGTCGCGCGGCAGGGCTCCGGCTACGCGGTCGAGACGTCCGATCACCGGTTCATCCCGGTCGAGCCCGGCCTGTACGCGGACGACTACGTCGAGGTCTCGGGCGCCGGGCTGCGCGAGGGCCTGCGGGTGGTGACGGCGGCGTGACCGTGCTGGAGCTGCGCGACGTCCGCAAGACGTACGCGGGCGGCGTCGAAGCGCTGCGGGGCGTCACGCTCGCCGTGCGCGCCGGGGAGCTGGTCGGCGTCGTCGGGCCGTCCGGGTCGGGCAAGTCGACGCTGCTGCACGTGATGGGCACGCTGGAGCGGCCGAGCGAGGGCGCGGTGCGCATCGACGGGCACGACGCCGGGACGGTGCGCGACGCGGCGCTGGCGGCGATCCGCGCGCGGGCGATCGGGTTCGTCTTCCAGCAGTTCTGCCTGATCGACGGGATGAGCGCGCTGGAGAACGTCGCCACCGGGCTGCTGTACACGGGCACGGCGGCGCGGGTGCGGCGCACGCGGGCGCGGGAGGCGCTCGAGCGCGTCGGGCTCGGGCACCGGCTCAAGCATCCGGCGGCGAAGCTGTCCGGCGGCGAGCGCCAGCGGGTGGCGATCGCGCGCGCCCTGGTCGGCCGCCCGGCGATCGTGTTCGCCGACGAGCCGACCGGCAACCTCGACAGCCGCGCGGGCGCGGGCATCCTGGCGCTGCTGCGCGAGCTCAACGCCGAGGGCGCGACGATCGTGCTGATCACGCACGACCACGGGATCGCCGCGTCGCTGCCGCGGCGCGTGGAGCTGCGCGACGGCCGTGTCGAGCTGGACACGGCCGCATGAGCGCGCTGGCTCCGAGCCGGCTGGCGCCGGCCGACGTGCTGCGGACGGGCTCGCTGGGGCTGCGGGTGCGGCGCGCGCGGGCGCTGCTGTCCGCGCTCGGGATCGCGATCGGCGTCGCGTCGATGGTCGCGGTGCTGGGGATCTCCGCGTCCTCGAAGGCGGACCTGCTGGCGCAGCTGGACCGGCTGGGGACGAACCTGCTGCGGGTCTCGCCCGGGCAGTCGTTCTTCGGCGACGCGGCGGTGCTGCCGGAGCGCGCGGCGCCGATGCTGCGGCGCGCCGCGGGGGTGGAGGAGGTCGCCGCCGTGGCGTCGCTCAGCGGGCCGACGGTCCGCCGCTCCCCGTACATCCCGAAGGCGCACACGGGCGGCATCGCGGTCGTCGCGGCGGAGGACTCGCTGCTGCCGGCGGTCGGCGCGACGCTCGCGCGCGGCCGCTTCCTGAACGCCGCCAACGGGCGCTACCCGGCGGTCGTGCTCGGCCACGACGCGGCCGAGACGCTCGGGATCGACGACGCGGGCGCGCGGGTCTGGATCGACGACCGCTGGTTCAGCGTGCTCGGGATCCTCGACCCGGTCACGCTGGACCCGGGGCTCGACAGCGCGGCGCTGATCGGGTTCGACGCGGCGGCGGCGCTGTTCGGGGCCGACCGCAACGCGTCCACGGTCTACGTGCGGGCCGACCCGGACGCAGTGGAGCGCGTGCGCGACGCGATCGGGCGAACGGCCAACCCGGAGCATCCGGAGGAGGTCGAGGTGTCGCGGCCGTCCGACGCGCTGGAGGCGCGCGCGGCGGCCAAGACGGCGTTCACGTCGCTGTTCCTCGGGCTCGGGGCGGTCGCGCTGCTGGTCGGCGGAGTCGGGATCGCCAACGTGATGGTGATCTCGGTGCTCGAGCGGCGGTCGGAGATCGGGCTGCGGCGCGCGCTCGGGGCGACCCGGCGGCACGTCGGCGTGCAGTTCCTCGCCGAGTCGCTGCTGCTGGCGGGCGCGGGCGGCGTCTTCGGGACGCTGCTGGGGGCGCTGGTGACGGTCGGCTACGCGCTGTCGGAGGGCTGGACGCCCGCGGTGCCGGCGGTCGCGCTGGCCGGGGGCGTGCTCGTGGCCGTGGTCGCGGGCGGCTTCGCGGGGCTCTACCCCGCGCTGCGGGCCGCGCGGTTGTCGCCGACCGAAGCGCTGCGCGGGGGGTGAGTCGAGTTTGTCACCTCACAGGTGACAAACTCGATGCACCCCCCCTCAGCCGATGCGGGCGAAGAACCGCAGCACCGCGTCCGCGGCGCCGTCCGGCCACCCGTGCTGGACGCCCGCGAGGCGCAGGTGCTCGACGTGCAGGCCGCGCGCGCAGTGCTGGTACGTCAGCCGCGTGGTGCCGCCGCGCCCCGACGCGACCGGCTTGCCGCGGCAGCCGTCGCGGCGCGCCCAGCCCGCCAGGTACCGGGGGACGGACCCCTTGTAGTCCGGCGCCCGGCCCTGGTACGGGACGACCGTGTCGCCCGTGCCGTGGATCTCGAGCACGGACACCCGGCGCTTGCCCGGGCAGGCGTCGAGCGCGCGGTAGCCGCCGGCGACCGGGGCGATCGCGCGCACGTTCTCGAGCTCGCAGCCGACGCGCGCGGTGAAGCCGCCGCCGTTGGACACGCCGGTGGCGAACACCTTGTCCGTGCACGCGGCGGCCAGAGCGCGCGGCAGCAGTGCGCGGACGGTGTCGAGGTCGCGCGTGCCCATCGACCGGTTGAGGCTCCAGAAGTTGCGGGACGCCGCGCTCGGGTACAGGACGGCGAACCCGAGCCGGTCCGCGGCCGCCGTGAGCTTGGCCTCGCTCACGAACCCGTCCCCGGTGCCGCCCGCGCCGTGGAACGCAAGGACCAGGCCGGCGTGCGCGCGCCGCGGCACGTGCAGCAGCGCACCGTCGATGCGGTGATCGCCCGCCTGGGGCACGCAGTCCAGCTCAGCGGAGGCGGGCTGCGGCGGATCGGCGGGGTCGTAGGCCAGCAGCGCGGCGACGAAGACGGCGCACAGCGCGGCGAAGACCAGGGACAGACGGGTACGGCGGTGAGGCATCCTGCTCGGCGAACGCCCACGTACGACAGAGGGCGAAGGTGAGCAGGGTAACCGGCCCGGTCGCCAGCGCCTGCGCGGCGAGCCGCGGAACGCCCGCCGCGACCACCCCGCGCAGCAGCAGCGCGTTGGCCGCCAGCCCGACCGCGACGACCGCGAAATAGCGCGCTGCGCGGCCGTGCGCGCGGAATGTCCACGTCCGGTTGAGGGCGTAGCCGTTGGTCGCGCCGAGTGCGTAGGCGCACGCACCGGCCGGTATGTACGCGACGCCGAGCCGCAGGCCGAGCGCGTAGGCGATCAGGGTGACCGCGGTGTTGGTCACGCCGACGAGGGCGAAGCGGACGAACTGCACGAGGTCAGTGATATCCCCGCGCACCGGCGTTGAGACCCCGCCGCAAGCCGATCCTCACGGTGCCCCAACGGGATCGCAACACCGCCCGCGCGCAAGCCGATCTTCAACGCTTCCCAACCCGATCCCAACGTGCCTGGCGCTGAACTTGCGGCACGCAGTCGACGGCCCCCCTGACCCGACCAGCGGCTGTGGACACCGGCCGCGGCGCCTCCGTCCCTGGACCGATAACAGGCGCCGCGGCCACCCTCCCCCTGCTTGGCGTTGTGGCCGGCGCGACCCTCACCGCGCTGGCCGCCGCCGAGCGGCCCTCGTTCCTGGCTCCGCCGACGGTGCACGGGGACGCGGGCTGGCTCAGCGGCCCGCTGGCCGCGCACTGGCCGGCGCTGACGCAGGCGATCGGCTCGCTGCGCTGGGACATCACCCTGATCCTGCTGGCGCTGACCGCGTGCTGGCTGCTGGCGACGGCGGCGGCGCCGCGCGCGGGGCTCGTGGCCGTCCTGCTGGCCGCGGTGGCGGCGGACGTGCTGCTGACGCTCGCGCCGCCGTTCTCGCTGACGGACACGTTCAACTACCTGCACTACGGGCGGATGCTGCCGCTGTACGGGCTCGACCCGTACAGCTCGCTGCCGCTGCAGGCGGCGGCGGACCCCGCGTACCGCTACTCGACGTGGCACCACCTGACGAGCCCGTACGGGCCGCTGTTCACGCTCGGGACCGAGCTGCTCGCGCCGCTCTCGCTGCCCGCCGCCTACTGGACGCTCAAGGGCGCGACGGTCGTGGCCGCGATCGCGGTCGCGCTGCTGACGGCGCAGCTCGCGCACCGGCTCGGGCGCAACCCGGCGCGCGCGGTCGCGTTCGTGGCGCTCAACCCGCTGGTGCTGATCTACGGCGTCGGCGGCGTGCACAACGACGTGTTCTTCATGGCGCTGCTGCTGGGCGGCGCGCTGCTGGCGCTCGAGCGCCGCGAGCTGCTCGGGGGCGCGACCTGGGCCGCGGCGGCCGCGATCAAGCTGACCGCCGGGCTGGCGATCCCCGTCCTGATCGCGGGCGCGCCGCGGCGGACGCGGGCGATCGCCGGGGTCGCGCTGGGCGCCGTCGCGGCGGGGGTCGGGACGTGGCTGGCGTTCGGCGGGCACCTGCCGAACGACGGGACGCAGGCGCGGCTGGTCGCGAGCCTCAGCCTGCCGAACCTGCTCGGGTTGGCGCTCGGCCACGGCGGGCTCGACGCGCAGTTGCGCAAGGAGCTCGAGGTCGCGCTCGTGCTGGTCACGATCGGGGCGACGGCGTGGACGTGGCGCACGCGGCGCTGGGAGACCGCGGTGGCGTGGGTGATGGTGGCGCTGATCGTCTCGCTCGGCTGGGCGATGCCGTGGTACGTGCTGTGGGTGCTGCCGTTCGCGGCGCTCTCGCGCCGGGGGGCGCCGCGGGCCGCGGCGATCGTGCTGACCGTGTTCCTGCTCGCGGTGTGGGCGCCGGCCACGCCGCCGCTGCTGCACCGGCTCGGCGCGTACCCGGGCGCCACCGCGACCGGGCGGGCGAACGCCCGCTTCATGCAGGGGCTGCTGCGATGAGCCAACCGGATCCCAACGTGGCCGTCAGTCCGCTCCAATGGGGCGTCGAGCAGGCTCAGAGCATGACCATGCTCACCGGGGTGTCGATCGTCCTGCCCTGCCACGACGAGGAAGCCAACGTCGGCGCGGCCGTCGCGCAGGCGACCCACGCCGCGGCGCTCTGCGCGCACGCCTAGGAGGTGATCGTGGTCGACGACGGGAGCCGCGACGGAACGCGCGCGGTCGCCTCGCGGCTGGCGGCGGGAGACCCGCACGTCCGCGTCGTCGCCCACGATCACAACCGCGGCTACGGCGCGGCGCTGCGCAGCGGGATCTCGGCCGCGCGCGAGCCGTGGGTGCTGCTGACCGACGCCGACCTGCAGTTCGACTTCATGGACCTCGAGGCGTTCGCCGCGCTGGCCGACGACCACGATCTGATCGCCGGCTACCGCGAGCGGCGCAGCGACCCGTGGCGCCGCCGGCTCGCGGGCGCGGCGTGGACGTGGCTGGTGGACGTGCTGCTCGGCCTGCGCGTGCGCGACGTCGACTGCGCGTTCAAGCTCGTGCGCCGCGACCTGCTGGACCAGCTCACGCTGACCGCCGACGGCGCGGCGATCTCCGCCGAGCTGCTCGCCGGCGCCGCCGCCCGGGGCGCGCGCGTGGGGGAGCTCGCCGTCCGCCACTTCCCGCGCGGCGCGGGCCGCCAGAGCGGGCTGCGGCCGACAGTCGTGGTCCGGGCGTCCGCTGAGTTGCTGCGCTTGCGCCGCGCACTCGCGTGATGGGTCAGCGCTCGCTCCGCGCCCGTTCCGCCGTCATCCCGATCCCCGCCGGGGTGGCGGCGACGGGCGCGGCGGTGGTGGTCGCGGCGGCGGCGCTGGCGCTGCGGCTGAGCGGGCTCGGCCGGGTGGCGCCGGACCCGTTCTACGACGCCGCGGTGCGGTCGATGGGCACGTCGTGGCACGACTTCCTGTTCGGCGCGCTCGAGCCGGGCGGCTCGGTGGCGATCGACAAGCCCGCGGTCGCGCTGTGGCCGCAGGTGGTGTCGACGAAGCTGCTCGGGTTCTCGACCGTGACGCTGCTGCTGCCGTCGGCGCTCGCCGGGCTGGCGAGCGTGGCGCTGCTCTACCGCCTGGTGGCGTGGCTGTGGGGGCGGACGGCGGGGCTGGCCGCGGCGGCGGCGCTGGCGGTCGCGCCGCTCGCGGTGCTGACGGACCGCAGCGACACGATGGACGCGCTCGCGCTGACGCTGGCGCTGGTGAGCGCGGTGCTCGTCGTGGCGGCGGCACGGGCCGAGACGGTGGACGCGGCGCGCGGCCGCTGGCTGCTCGCGGGCGCGGGCGCGGCGGTGGGCGCCGCGTTCGCGGTCAAGCTCTTCCAGGCGCTGATCCCGGCGCCCGCGCTCGTCGTCCTGTACTTCGCCGCGAGCCCGCTCGGCGTCGGCGAGCGCCTCTCGCGCCTCACGCTCTGGTGCGGGGTCGCGATCGCGGTCGGGCTGGCCTGGTTCGTCGTGGTCAGCACCGCGCCGGCCCGCGAGCAGCCGTGGGCCTACGGCTCCAGCAACGGCTCGGCGCTGAGTGCCGCGTTCGGCTACGACGGCTTCGCCCGGGTGACGGGCGACGCGGCGAGTCACGTGGGCGGCGCGGCGAGTCGCGCGGGGAGCAACGACACGGTCGCGGCCGGGGCGGCCGGGCCGGGACGGCTGCTCGGGCGTACCGGCGGGCTGCGTTCGCTGTTCGGCGTCGAGCTCGTGATCGCGCTCGGCGTGGCCGCGCTCGCGCTCGCGGTGTACGCGCGGGGGCGCGCCGCGCACCCGGCGGACGTCGCGCACGCGCAGGACGCCGCGCAGTCGCCGCCGGCCATGCACGCCGGCGACGCCGCGCACTCGCCGCCGGCCGCGCGCGCCGGCGACGCCGCGCAGTCGCCGCCAGCGATGCACGCCGGCGACGCCGCGCACTCGCCGCCGGCCGCGCACGCCCATGACGCCGCGCAGTCGCCGCCGGCCGCGCGCCCCGACGACGCCGCACAGTCGCCGCCCGCCGGGCACCCGTCGCCCGCCGACCGGCTGCCGCGGGCCGGGGCGCTGTTCGTCGCCACGTGGCTCGTCACCGGCGCGGCGCTGCTCTCGTTCCTGCCCGATCTCAAGGTCCGCTACGTGGACGTCCTGGTGCCGCCCACCGCCGCGGCCCTCGGCGCGGGCGTCGCGTTCGTCGCCCGCCGCCGCCCGCTCCCCGCCGCCGCGCTGGCCGCGATCCTGCTCGTCATCCCGGCCGTCCGCGCGGTGCAGGTCACCGCCGACGCGCAGTCGGACTCCGGGCATCTCGGTGCGCTGACGCCGACCGAGGCCGCCGATCTCTCCGCCTATCTGCGCCCGCGCACGCAGCACACCCGCTACGAGCTCGCCAGCGCCACCGCGGCCAAGGCCACGCCGCTGATCGAACGCGACGCGCGCCCCGTGCTCATGCTCGCCGCCCAGGCCGGCCGCCCGATCACGTCGCTGACGCGCTTCAAGCGCGACGTCGCCACCGGCCGCGTCCGCTACGTCCTGATCGCCGGCCCCTGCACGCCGCACCGGGCGACCCGACCGGGCGGGTGCGGGCTCGACGCGCGCTGGGCCGTGGTCCACGGCCGCGACGTCTCGCGCGCCGCTCATCTGCGCCCGCACACGCTGTACGCGCTCATCCCAGCCTCAGCCGGCGGCGATACCCACAGACGGGATGCCCAACGGCTCGCTCTCGATCCTCATCGTCGACGACGAGTCGGCGCTGCGCGAATCACTCACGCGGTCGTTCCGGCGCGAGGGTCACGCCACGTTCGCGGTCGGCGACGGCCGCGCCGCGATCGATCGCGCCAGCACTGACCGCTTCGACATCGTCCTGCTCGACGTCGCGCTCGGCCCCGGCCCGGACGGGTACGAGGTCTGCCGCGTCCTGCGCGAGCGCCGCAACACGGTGCCGATCATCATGCTGACCGCGCTCGACTCCGAGGCCGACACGGTGCTCGGCCTGGAAGCGGGCGCCGACGACTACGTCACCAAGCCGGTCGGCCTGGCCGAGCTGCGCAGCCGCATCCGCGCCGTGCTGCGCCGCGGCGCCCAGCGCACCGACGACGTCCTGCAGGCCGGCCCGCTGCGGCTGGACCGCGGCCGCCGCGAGCTGACCCGCGACGGGGAGCCCATCAGCCTCACGTTCAGCGAGTTCGAGCTGCTGACGTGCCTGATGTCGCGCCCCGGCCACGCGTTCAACCGCCAGGAGCTGATGCGCGCGATCTGGGGGGACTCGGCGTTCCGCGACCCGCGCGGCATCGACGTGCACGTCCGCCACCTGCGCGAGAAGCTGGAGGCCGCACCGGACCATCCGGAGCTGATCCTGACCGTCCGCGGCGCGGGCTACCGGCTGGAGGCATGAGGCGGCCCGGGCTGCGGGCGCGGCTCGTGCTGACCCTGTTCGGCACGGCCGCCGCGACGCTGCTCGTCGCCGCCCTCGCACTGCTGCCCCCGCTCGAGCACCGCCTGAGCACGGACGCCGCCCGCGCGCTGACCCTGCGCGCGGAGGCGGCCCGGCCCGGGTTCGAGCGCCTCCCGCCGGGCGCGTCGCCCAGGCACGAGCTGCGCGAGCTCGCCCGCGCCGCCGACGCCCGCGTCGTCCTGCTGGGCCCGGACGGCGCGGTCACCGGCGACGCGACGCCCACCGCGCTGGCCCGCCGCGTCCTCGCCACGCGCCGCGGCGAGAACGCGGTCGACGGCGACGTCGCCCAGGCCGCGATCCCGCTGCACATCGCCGATCAGCCGGCCGCGCTCGCGCTGACCCGCCGGCTCGGGGACGTCGGCCGCACGTACGCGGTGGTCGTCAACGCGTTCGCCGGCGCCGCGCTCGCCGCGCTCGCCCTCGCACTGGTCGGCGGGATCGCGCTCAGCGGCCGGATGCTGCGCCGCCTGCGCGCGCTCAGCGACGCGATGCGCGCCGCCGACCCGCTGCTCGAGCCCTCCGAGGTCGACCCGGCGCGCGACGAGCTCGGCGAGCTGGCGCGCGCGTTCGCCGGCCTGCAGCAGCGGATCGCCCAGCAGGAGGACGCGCGCCGCATGTTCGTCGCGACCGCGTCGCACGAGCTGCGCACGCCGCTGGCGATCCTGCACTCGCTGCTCGAGCTGACCGTCGACGAGTCGGACCCGGAGCTCGTCCGCGCCGACGTCGCCGAGGCGCTCACGCAGACCGAGCGCCTGACCGCGCTCTCCACCGGCCTGCTGGACCTCTCGCGCCTGGACGCCGGCGTGGCGCTGCGCAGCGAGCCGATCGAGCTCGGCGAGCTCTCGCGCGCGGTCGCCGCGGAGTTCGGGGACGACGGGCGCCCGCGCTGGGTCGCGCCCGCCGCGGCGTGCTGGGCGCGCGGGGACCCCGAGGGCGTCGCCCGCATCGTCCGGCTGCTGATCGACAACGCGCTGCGTTACGCGCCGCCGCCCGCGCCGGTCGAGGTTCGCACGGACACCTGCGACGGCCACGCCGAGGTGCGCGTGCTCGACGGCGGCAACGGTGTGCCGGAGAGCGAGCGGGCCGCGATCTTCGAGCGCTTCCACCGCGGCGCGCAGCCGGGCGTCCCGGGCTTCGGGCTCGGCCTCGCGATCGGCGCCGAGCTGGCGCGCCGGATGGCGGGGGAGCTGCGGCTGGAGCCGGACGCGCCGCTCGGCGGCGCGCACTTCGTGCTCATACTGCCGCATGCGTGAGCTGCCGCCCGGACCGCGCGAGCCGACCGCGCTGCAGACGCTCGAGTGGGTCCTGCGCCCGACCGCGCTGCTGCGGCGCGCCCAGGCCCGCCACGGCGAGCCGTTCACGCTCCGCACCGCCTGGTCGGACGCGCCGCTCGTCCTCACCAGCGACCCCGCGGAGATCAAGCGCATCTACGCCGCGCCGCCGGACGTCCTGCGCGGCGGCGACAGCTCGGCGTTCCTGGAGCCGTTCGTCGGTCCCCACTCGCTGCTGATCCTGCACGGCGAGCCGCACCGGCGCCAGCGGCGGCTGATGATGCCGCCGTTCCACGGCGAGGCGCTGCCGCGCTGGACAGCGACGATCGCCGAGATCGCGCGCGCCGAGGTCGCCACCTGGGAGCCCGGCGTCGAGCTGCGGGTGCTCCCGCGCATGCAGGCGCTGACGCTCGAGGTGATCCAGCGCGTGATCTTCGGCAGCCGCGACCCGGAGCTGCGCGACGCGCTGCGCCGGGCGCTCGACATGAGCGCCTCGTTCCCGGACCTGGTCGCGATGTCGCTGTTCGGCCCGCACCGGCGCTTCGCGAGCGCCGTGCGGCGGATCGACGAGCTGATCTACGCGCGGATCGACCAGGCGGGCGCCGACGGCTCGATCCTCGACCTGCTGGCTCAGAGCGGCGCGACGCGCGAGGAGCTGCGCGACCAGCTCGTGACCCTGCTCGCCGCCGGTCACGAGACCACGGCGACCGCGCTCGCCTGGGCCTGCGAGCGGCTCGCGCGCCATCCGACCCCGCTCGACACCGACGAGCGCATCGACGCCTTCGTCAAGCACACGCTGCGCACCCGCCCCGTCCTGACGATCACCGCCCGCCGCACCCTGCGGCCCTACGAGCTGCAGGGCTACACGCTGCCGGAGGGCGTCTACGTCGCCGCCTGCATCTACCTCGCCCACCGCCGCGCCGAAGGACCCTTCACGTACCTGCCGTTCGGCGGCGGCAACCGCCGCTGCATCGGCGCCGCGTTCGCCGCCTTGGAGCTGCGCGAGGTGCTGCGCGCGATCGCCGCGCGCTTCACGCTGCGGCCCGACCGCCCCGAGGGCGAGCGCATGCGCCGCCGCGGCGTTACGCTGGCTCCCGCGCGCGGCGGAAGAATCGTTCCCGTGACCCGCTAGCGTGATTGCTCGCCATGCCAGGCATGTTCTGCCGCCACAACCGGCTCATCTCCAAGTGCTCGATCTGCTCGCGTGAGCTCGATCAGCGGCTGCGCGAGCAAGCGCCCGTGCGCCACGTCACCGTGCGCCGGCCCGGCGCGTCCTCGACGCCCAAGCGCCCGGCGTCCACGCGGTCCGGCAGCGGCCGGCTCGTGACGCGCAAGCTCGAGCGCGCGGCGGACGACGGGTACCGCAACCCGCTCGTCCCCGGCCTGAAGGCCACCGCGGACGCCGAGCGCCTGGCGCGCGCGGTCACGCTGGCCCACGCCCGCCTCGAGCCGCCCGGCCCGCACCGCGCCCTCGACGAGACCGCCGACGTCGAGCACGCCACCTGGCTGGCGTTCCTGCTCGCGCTGGCGCCGGACCTCGAGGCCGTGATCGACGCCGCCCGCCCCGCGCCGGACGCCGACCTCGACGAGCTCCCGGCCGCCAAGGCCCGGACCGCCGCCGCCTACCGCGCCTGGGCGGCCCGCGCGGGCGGCCAGGAGGCCGCGTTCACCGGCGAGGAGTCCTGGACGCCGGAGCGCCGCTTCGGCCGCGTCTTCGAGCGGCTCGCGCTCCCCGGCTTCACGCGCGCCATGCGCTACGACCTGCTGGCGACGCTCGGCGCCGCCGACATCTACCCGCTGGCGGGCGACGCCCTGCACTTCGTCGAGGACGACGCGACGACGCTCGCCGCCAAGCGCGCCCTCGTGTCGGGTGACCGCATGCTGCTCGAGCGCCGCGCGCGCGACCTCGCGGACGCGTCCGAGCTGCCGATCGCGGCGTTCGACCGCGGCCTCGCGGTCTGGGGCACGCCGACCGCGCCCATCGACGACGACACGGAGCCCGACCCGGGGATCGCCGCCGCCCTCGGGCTGGGGTAGCGCACCGTGGCGTTCGCGCCGTTGACCGCGCTGGCCCCGGGGGCGTCGCGGATGCTCGAACGGCTCGCGCCGCCGCCGGAGCCGGAGGGCGCGAAGCTCGCGCCCGCGCGCCCCTGGAAGCTGCTCCTCGCCGGCTGCGTCGCGCTCGCCGCGCTCAGCCTGCTGCTGCCGTCGGTCCCCACGTACGACCCGTGGGCCTGGATCATCTGGGGCCGCGAGATCGCGCACCTGGACCTGGTCACCAGCACCGGTCCGAGCTGGAAGCCGCTGCCGGTGATCTTCACCACGCCGTTCAGCCTGGCCGGCGACGACGGCGCGCCGCTGCTGTGGCTGGTCGTCGCGCGCGCCGGCGGGATCCTCGCGTTCGCGATGGCCTACCGGCTCGGCAAGCGGCTCGCCGGCCCGGTGGCGGGCCTGATCGCGGCCGGCGCGCTGATCCTGGCCGACGAGTTCATCCGCAACTTCTTCCGCGGCAACTCCGAGGGGATCCTGGTCGCGGTCTGCCTGTGGGCGATCGAGCGCCACCTCGACGGCCGCCGCCGCGACGCGTTCCTGCTCGGGCTGGCGGCCGCGCTGCTGCGCCCCGAGGTCTGGCCGTTCATCGCGCTCTACGGCCTCTTCCTGCTGGCCAGCGCGCCGACGTTCAAGACGCTCGCGCTGGTCGGCGGCGGCGGGCTCGCGCTGGTGCTGCTGTGGTTCGTGCCCGAGTACCTGGGCTCCGGTGACTTCCTGCGCGCCGCGTCGCGCGCCCGCAAGCCGAACCCGGACAGCGCCGCGTTCGCCGCGCACCCGTTCATCGAGGTGTTCAACCGCAGCGCGTCCGTGCTCAGCCCGCCGGTCTACGTCGGCGGCGTGATCGGCACCGCGGCCGCGGCGGTCGCGTTCGTCCGGCGCCGCCAGGACGGCCTGCTGCTCGCGATGGCGGCGATCGGCACCGTGCTGATGATCGCGGTCGCCGCGATGACCCAGGCCGGGTTCGCCGGCAACCTGCGCTACATCGCGCTGCCGGCCGCGCTGGTCTGCGTGCTGTCCGGCGCCGGCTGGGTGTGGCTGGTCCGCACCACCCGCGCGCGCTTCGGGCTCCTCGCCGCGGGCGCGCTGACCGCGGTCGTGCTCGCCGCGTCGGCGCCGTTCGTGATCGAGGACATCGGCGAGCTCAAGGAAGACGCCCAGCGCATCAAGGCCGAGGCCGACCTCTACGGCAGCGTCCCGGACGCGATCGCCGCCGGCGGCGGGGAGGCGAAGCTGAAGGCGTGCGGCACCGTGTACACGGGCGCGTTCCAGACGCAGGCCGTCGCCTGGTACATGCACCTGCACGAGATGGACGCCGAGATCTTCGCCTTCCCGCCGGGCACTACGATCGCTCCCACCTACTCCGCTCTGTCCCGCGACCCGCGCTTCCCGGAGATCGCGCGCACCCGCAAGTGGGTCATCGGATCGTCCTGCGCGAAGTGATGTCGACCTACGCCTCCCGACGACCGGCCTGGAGCATCGCGCTCTCGAGCGCGCGCGTCGCCGTGCCCGCGGGGCTCGGCGCGCTGGTGGCGATCTCGCTGCTGCTGCGCACCACCGAGCTCGGGATCGGCTTCTGGATCGACGAGGGCCTGTCGGTCGGGATCGCGGATCGGCCGCTGCACGAGATCCCGCTGGCGCTGCGCGAGGACGGCTCGCCGCCGCTGTACTACATGCTGCTGCACTTCTGGCTCGACATCGCCGGCCGCAGCGAGGCGGGCGTGCGCGGGCTGAGCCTGCTGTTCGCGCTGCTGGCGATCCCGGCCGCGTTCTGGGCCTGCCGGGCGATCTGGGGCTCGGCCAAGGCGGCCTGGTTCGGCGCGGTGCTGATGGCGTTCAACCCGTTCCTCGCGCAGTACGCGCAGGAGGCGCGGATGTACTCGCTGGTCGCGCTGCTGGCGATCCCCGCCACCGCGTGCTTCCTGCGCGCCTACGCGCTGGACACCGAGCGCAGGCGGCCGTGGATCGCGGGCTTCGCGGTCTCGGTCGCGGTCGCGCTCTACACGCACAACTGGCCGATCTTCTTCGCGGCGTCGGCCGCGGTCGCCTGGGCGGTGCTGTGGGGGCTCGCGGACCGGCCGCGGCGGCGCGAGCTGCTGCGCGACGGCCTGCTCGGCTTCGGCGGCGTGCTCCTGCTCTACCTGCCGTGGATCCCGACCACGCTCTACCAGGCCAAGCACACGGGCGCCCCGTGGGCGGACGCGCCGTCGCTGGACTCGCTGCTCGGCGTCCCCGGCGTGCTGCTCGGCCGGATGCCGCAGATCGTGCTGCTGATCTGCGCCGGCGCGGGCCTGCTGGTGCTGCTGCGGCGCCCGCTCAACGAGCGCGGCCGGGCCGTCGTCTGCCTGGCGATCATCGCCGTGCTGACGCCGGCGCTCGCCTGGCTGATGTCGCAGGCGTCGCCCGCGTGGGCGAACCGCTACCTGGCGGTCGCGCTGCCGCCGTTCCTGCTGCTCGCGGCCGGCGGCCTGACCTACGCGCGGCGGCTCGGCTACGTCGGCCTGGTGCTGGTGGTGATCATGTGGGCGCAGGACGCGGCGCCGGTCGAGAAGAGCAACGTGCGCGCGATCGCGCACAACATCGCGCCGAGCCTGCGCCCCGGCGACCTGGTCATCTCGACGCAGCCGGAGACGATCCCGGTCCTGCACTACTACCTGCCGGCGGGGCTGCGCTACGCGACGCTGACCGGGCCGCAGACCGAGCTCGGCGTGTGGGACTGGCGCGACGGCGTGCAGCGGCTGGACGCGACCACGCCCGAGAAGGACCTCAAGCCGGTGATCGACGCGCTCGCCCCGGGCACGCGGGTCGTGCTGGTGGAGCCGATCACGTGGACGCTCAACCGCTGGCGCGCGCCGTGGACGAAGCTGATCCGGATCCGCTCGAAGGAGTGGTCGCAGTACCTCTCCAACGACGCCCAGCTGGAGGTCACCGCGATCCAGCCGACCGCGTTCACGCCGCCGCGGCCGAATCCGGTGCAGGCGACGGTGATGGTGAAGACGGGCTAGCCGGCAGGGTCAGCACGAAGCAGGCGCCGCGCTCGAACGAGCTCGCGATGTCCAACGTGCCGCCCATCCGCTCGGCCAGCTCGCGGCCGATCGCCAGGCCGAGGCCGAAGCCGCTCTCCGCGCTCGACGCCTTCCCGCGGTGGAAGCGCTCGAAGACGTGCTCGCGCTCGTCCTCCGGCACGCCCGGCCCGCGGTCGGCGACGCGCACCGCGACGCGCGCGCCGACGTGCTCGGCGCTGACCGAGATCGGTTCGCCGCGCGGCGCGTAGCGGAGCGCGTTGTCGATCAGGATGCGGACCACGCGCGCGCAGGCCGCCGGGTCCGCGCGCGCCCAGCACGGGCCGGGGGAGTCGACGTCCAGCGAGACGTCGCGGTCGCTCGCGCGCAGCGAGAACTCGGCCGCGACCGCGCGCGCGATCTCGCCCAGCTCGACCGGCTCCGAGCGCAGCACGACGGCGGCGTCCAGGCGCGAGAGGTCCAGCAGCTCGCTCGCCAGCGTCGAGAGCCGGCGCAGCTCGACCTGGGCGCTCTCGACCTGCTCCTGCGCGTCGCTGAGGTCGCGCCCGTCGCGCAGGTCCTCCTCGAGCAGCTCCATCGTGCCCTGCAGCATCGTCAGCGGCGTGCGCAGCTCGTGCGAGGCGGTGGCGACGAACGAGCGCCGCGCCGCCTCCTGGCGGCGCAGCTCCTCCTGCATGCGGCCGAGCGCGCGCGCCAGGTCGCCGACCTCGTCGCGGCCGCGGTCGGTCGGCGACGGCGCCTCCGGGCCCTCGGCGGTGATCCGCAGGGCGGCGCGCTGCAGGCGGCCGAGGCGGCGCGTGAGCGTGCTGGAGAGCGCGAGCCCGAGCCCGATCGCCACCGCCAGGCCGATGCCCGCCGCGCCCAGCAGCGCGTTGCGCACGAGCGCGACGGTCGTGACGACGTCGGTCAGGTTGCGCTGGGTGACGACGACGCCGGCGAGCTTCGCGCTGTCGTCGTAGAGCGGCAGCGCGTAGAAGAGGTTGTCGTCCTTGAACTCGGTCTCGGCGATCCCCTCGCGCATCGCGCGCGTGGCGATCAGCAGCGCATCGACCTGGGAGGCGCCGAAGTCGGTGTCGACCAGGAAGCCCGGCGACTGCCCGCCGCGGCTCATGAGGCTGGTGTCGGTGACCAGCACGCGCGCGCCGCTGGCCCGCTCGCGCAGATCCGACGCGGGCCGGTAGAGCGCGTCGGCCCGCCGCTCGCGCCGGAACCGCTCGGCGTCCGCCCAGTGGCCGTCGGCGAGCGCCTGCCTCTCGTCCTTGGTGAGGTTCTTCTCGCTGGTCTCCTTCATCGCCTTGTTGAAGGCGTCGCGCTCGTTCTGCGTGGCGTCGCGCAGCGCCGCCGAGGACTCGTCGTGCAGCCGTGACTGCAGCGGCCCGAGCGTGATCGCGGCGGCGACGAGCAGCGTCACCGCACTCGTGGCCACCAGGGCGAGCAGCAGGCGCCCCCGGAGGCCTCGGAGTGCGGTGCGGATCATGCCTCTCGGAAGCGGTAGCCCTGGCCGGGGACGGTGAGGATCAGGCTCGGTTCCTCCGGGCGCGGCTCGAGCTTCTCGCGCAGGTGCCGGATGTGCACGTCGATCGCGCGCGGGTCGCGGTAGGCCGAGTCGCCCCAGATCGCGCGCAGCAGCTCCTGGCGGTTGAACGCGTAGCCGGGGCGCGACATCAGGCAGCCGAGCAGCTCGAACTCGCTGAACGTCAGCCGCACCGGCACGCCCTCGACGGTCACGCGCCGCAGGTCGCGGTCGAGCGTGACCGGGCCGACGCGCAGGTTGCCCTCGACCACGCGGCCCTGCGCGCGGCGCAGCACGGCCCGGATGCGGCTGCGCAGCTCGGCGAGGCCGAACGGCTTGGTCACGTAGTCGTCGGCGCCCGCCTCCAGGCCCTGGACGGCGTCGGCCTCGGAGTCGAGCGCGGTCAGCATGATGATCGGGACCACGTCGCGCCGGCTGCGCAGCATGCGGGCGACGTCGTAGCCGGTCGGCCCGGCGCCGAGTGCGACGTCGAGCAGCACGACGTCGAACGAGCGTTCCTGCGCGGCGTCGAGCGCGGTCTCGCCGTCCGGGACGGCGGTCACGTGGTGGCCTTCGCGCTCGAACGAGCGCGTCAGCATCTCCCGCAACGGGCGGTCGTCGTCGACCAGCAGGATGTCCAATGCGCTGCTTGCCTGCACGGCGGGAGAGGTTAGACACTGCGCTTAAGGGCTGTTAGCGGGCTTTAGCGACCCGCGGGAAACGGCGGCGATGTGGGCAAGGTGAGGTGCATGTCCACGGTTGACTTCACGCCGACCGGCGGTCAGCGCCGGTTCCGGCCCGAGAAGCCGGTCGCCGTCCTCGGCGGCGGCCCCGCTGGCCTCACGGCTGGATACCTGCTCGCAAAGCAGGGGCGTCCGGTCATCGTGTTCGAGGCGTCCGACCAGGTCGGCGGCATCGCCAAGACCGAGGTCCGCGACGGGTACCGGTTCGACCTCGGCGGCCACCGCTTCTTCACCAAGTCCAAAGAGGTCGATGACCTCTGGCACGAGGTGATGAAGGAGGAGTTCCTGCTGCGGCCGCGCATGTCGCGCATCTACTGGCGCGGCCGGTTCCTCGATTACCCGCTCAACGGCCAGGACGTGATCCGCAAGCTCGGCCCGGTCGAGCTGGCGCGCTGTCTCGGCTCCTACCTGTGGGCCGCGGTCAAGCCCAAGGGGCGTGAGGACAACCTCGAGCAGTGGGTGTCCAACCGCTTCGGCAAGCGGCTCTACCAGCACTTCTTCATGTCCTACACCGAGAAGGTGTGGGGCGTGCCCGCCAACGAGGTCCGCGCCGAGTGGGCCGCCCAGCGGATCAAGGGCCTGTCGTTCTTCTCCGCCGCCAAGGCCGCGTTCCTCGGCAACAAGGGGAACAAGATCAAGTCGCTGATCAACGAGTTCCACTACCCGCGCTTCGGGCCGGGGCAGATGTGGGAGACGATGGCCGACGAGATCATCGCCAACGGCGGCGAGGTGCGGCTCAACGCGCCGGTCACCAAGCTCGAGGTCCGCGACGGCAAGATCGTCGCGCTCGAGGCCGGCGGCGAGCGCGTCGAGCCCTCCGAGGTCATCTCGTCGCTGCCGCTGCGGGCGACGGTGGGGCTCAGCGGCGCGGCTGCGCCCGGCGCCGTCCAGGCCGCCGCGCAGGGCCTGCGCTACCGCGACTTCCTGACGATCGCGCTCGTGATCGACGGCGAGGATCTGTTCCCGGACAACTGGATCTACATCCACGAGCCGGGCGTGCAGGTCGGGCGGATCCAGAACTTCCGCTCCTGGTCGCCCTGGATGGTCCCGGACCAGTCCAAGGCGTCGATCGGCATGGAGTACTTCTGCTTCAAGGGCGACGAGCTCTGGGAGTCCTCCGACGAGGACCTGGTCGAGCTCGGCAAGCGCGAGATCGAGCAGCTCGGGCTCGCGCGCGCGGACAAGGTCGAGCGCGGGTTCGTCACGCGCGTGCCGAAGGCGTACCCGATGTACGACGCCGACTACAGCGAGCGCGTCGCGGTCATCAAGGAGTGGCTGGCCGGGATCGCCAACATCCAGCAGGTCGGCCGCAACGGCCTGCACCGGTACAACAACTCCGATCACTCGATGCTGACCGCGATGCGCGCGGTCGAGAACATCGTCGCGGGCACCGATCACGACCTCTGGGCCGTCAACGCCGAGTCGGCGTACCACGAGGAGGACCAGGAGCCCGAGCAGCCCTACAAGCGCGTTCCCTCGACCCAGTACGAGCGGGAGCCGCTGCACGCCACCGAGGAGGCGACCGCGTAGCGGACATATGTCCGATTGGCCGTCTTCCCGTGCGATGGCATCCTGATCTCAACGCTTACGGAGGGCGTTCGGACGGATTTCATCTCACGGAGGGGGCGCGGAAGGATTCGCCGTGTTACGGCCGCGACAATGTCGCGGCCGTTGCGCGTTAAGGGGTCAGTGGTCGGCGACGTGCCCGTCGAGCGGGAGCCCGCGCGCTTCCCACTCGATCAGGCCCCCGGTCATCGTGTACGCGTCGTACCCCGCGCGCCGGAACGCCTGCGCCGCCATCGCCGACCGCCCGCCCACGCGGCAGTAGAAGACCACGGGCTGCGCGGCGTCGAACGTCTCGGCCTGCGTGGGGAGGTCGCCCATCGGCACCCAGCGCGCGCCGTCGATGTGTCCCGCCTCCCACTCGTGCGGCTCGCGGACGTCGATCAGCTGGATCGACCCTTCGCGCTGCAGCTCGGCGACCCGCTGGGCATCGATCTCCATCGCCCGGACGGTACCGTCCACGGGCGTGGAGTGGGTCAACTGGTCCGGCTCGCAGCACGCCGCCCCCGCCGCGTACCGGGCGCCGCGCTCGCGGGCCGAGCTCGCCGCGGCGGTCGTGGACGGTCCCGGGCCCGTGCGGGTCGCCGGCGCCGGCCACTCGTTCAGCGCGGGCGCGGTCACGCCCGGGACGCTGATCGGCCTCGACGCGCTCGACCGCGTGCTCGACGTCGACCGCACGCTGGTCCGGGTCGAAGCCGGCATCCGTCTCAAGGCCCTCTCGCGCGAGCTGCAGTCCCGCGGCCTGGCGATGCCGAACCTCGGCGACGTCGACGCGCAGTCGCTCGCCGGCGCCCTGGCGACCGGCACGCACGGCACGGGCACGAAGCTGCCCAACCTCTCCGCCCAGGTGGAGCGCGTCGAGCTGGTCCTGGCCGACGGCAGCGAGCGCACGCTCGACGCCGGTGACGAGCTCAACGCCGCCCGGGTCTCGCTCGGCGCGCTGGGCGCGATCGCCGCCGTCACGCTCCGCTGCGTCCCCGCCTTCCGGCTGCACCAGGTCGACCAGCCGGAGCCGCTGGAGCCGCTGCTGGCCACGCTGCACGAGCGCGCCGCCGTGCACGACCACTTCGAGTTCTGGACGTTCCCGCACTCGGACCTCGCGCTCACGCGCACGTTCGACCGCACCGACGCGCCCGTGCTGCGCCCAAGCCGGACCGCCCGCTACGTCAGCGACGTCCTGCTCGACAACCACGCGTTCCGCGCGCTCAACGAGCTCGCCCGGCGCGTGCCGCGGGCGATCCCGCGCCTGAACCGCTTCGCCTCCGCCGTGGCGTCGCGGCGCGAGCGCGTCGACTGGTCCTACCGGATCTTCGCCTCGCCGCGGCTCGTGCGCTTCGAGGAGCTGGAGTACAGCGTGCCCCGGCAGCAGGCCGTCCCCGCGCTGCGCGCCGCGCGCGCGATCCTCGAGCGCCACCCGGTCAGCTTCCCGCTCGAGCTGCGCTTCACCGCGGCCGACGCCGCGCTCCTGAGCCCGTCCCACGGACGCGACAGCGCGTTCGTCGCCGTCCACGTCTTCCAGGGCATCCCGTACGAGCCGGTGTTCCGCGAGGTCGAGGCCGCGCTGAGCGAGCTGGGCGGCCGCCCGCACTGGGGCAAGCGGTCGTTCCTGACCGCGCGCGAGCTGGCGCCCCGGTACCCGCGCTGGGCGGACTTCGCGGCCGTCCGCGACCGCCTCGACCCGGACCGCCGCTTCGCCAACGCCTGGGTGCGCGACGTGCTGGGATGATCGGCATGCAGACGTACAACCTCTTCCGGCCGGCGTTCGAGTACGACGCGAGCGACCCGGACGGCTACCGCGCGGGGATGGATCGCTTCGGGCCGAAGATCGGCGCGGCGCGGCTCGGCGCGTCCGTCTATGAGCTGCCGCCCGGCCAGGCGCTGTGCCCGTACCACTACGAGTCCGACGAGGAGTGGGTGCTGGTCCTGGAGGGCTCGCTGACCGTGCGCCATCCGGGCGGCGAGGACGTGCTCGGGCCCGGCGACGTCGCCTGCTTCCCGTCCGGCCCCGACGGCGCGCACAAGACCACCAACCACGGCACCGAGACCGTCCGCCTGGTCATGTTCTCCACGCGCGACCAGGTGGCCTACGCCGTCTACCCGGACTCCAACAAGATCGGCGTCTGGACCGGGCGCGACGACGAGCACGTGCTGGCCCGGCTGGGGGAGTCGCTCGAGTACTACGACGGCGAGACGGCCTAGAGGAACGCCTTCCCCTCGCCGCGGTACGTCGGCACCGTGGCGACGATCGCGTCGCCCGCGATCAGGTGCACGGCGTCGAAGCGCTCGCACAGCTCGCCCGCCTTGGCGTGCCGGAACCACACGCGGTCGCCCACCCGCAGGCCCGCCGCGGCCCGGCCCAGCAGCGGCGTCTGCACCTCGCCGGCGCCTTCGCGCGCGTCCAGCCGCAGGCCGGCGGGCAGGAACGGCCGCGGCAGCCGGTCGCGCCCGGCCGGCCCGGACGCGACGTACCCGCCGCCGAGCGCGGTCGCGACCCGCGGCGACGGGCGGCGCACGACCGGCAGCGCGAACAGCGCCGCGGGCCGCGGCGTGAACGCGCGGTAGGCGTCGAACAGCGCCGGCCCGAACAGGCCTGAGCCGGCCGCGATCTCGGTGACCGCCGGCTCGGCCGCGGTGCGCTCGATCGACCCGGTCCCGCCGCCGTTGACGAACCGCAGCGGCGCGACCGCCCGCACCGCGTCCACGACCGCCGCGCGCCGCGCGGCCAGCTCGCGCGCCGACAGCGCCTGCAGCGCGCGCAGCGCGAGCCCGAGCAGCGGCCGGCCCGGCGGCCGGTCCCCGACGCCCGCGATCTGGGCCTCGTAGGCCATCAGGCCGTCCAGCCGCAGGCCCGGGCGAGCGACCACCGCGCGCGCCAGTTCCTGCACGTGCAACGGATCGTGCAGCGGGGAGCGCTTGGCCCCGATCGTCATAAGTCCCACGCGCCAGCCCGCGTCGACGTCCAGGCAGACCTTCACCGGGCCGCCCCCGGCCGCCTCGATGGCGTCGAGGTGCTCGAGGCAGTCGACCGTCAACGTGACGTGCTCGCGCGCCGGAGTGTGCGCGAGGTGACACAACGCGGTCCGGTCGACGCACGGGTACGCGACCACCAGGTCGGTGGCGCCGAACCCCGCCAGCCACAGGGCTTCGGGCAGCGTGAAGCACAGCGTCCCGGTGAAGCCGGCGGCGAGCGCGCGGTCCCGCAACGCGCGTACGCGCACGGATTTCGAGGCCAGCCGCAGGGGCACTCCGTGGGCCCGCCGCAGCAGGTCGGACGCGTTGGCGTCGAAGGCGTCGAGGTCGATCACCGCGAACGGCGGATCGAGCGACTGGGTGGCGATTTCGAACCGGCTTTGGAGTGGGGCTTGGAGAAAGTTCACCCGAATCGGGGACGCGATCCGCTTGACGATGAGCTAGAGTGCCGCGCGGAACACGGGACATAACGCCGAGCCGCGTGTCGCTGAGGCTACATGCGGGCGGGGGAACCAAGGTTTGGGGCAGGAGGTCACTGCCCCGGGGGCGAATCGCCGCGTATGCGGTGTAGCGCGACGCTTTCCGCGCGAGCCCGACAGCTAACCCCGTAGGCGGTTGGAAGAGGAGATCGTCTTGTCACGCTGTCGCACGCTCGTTGCGGGCATCCTGTTATTCGTATTTGCGCTGCCGGTTGCCACGGCAGACGCTCGCCGGA
The DNA here is from genome assembly GCA_035555675.1 of Solirubrobacter sp. Classification (GTDB taxonomy): domain Bacteria; phylum Actinomycetota; class Thermoleophilia; order Solirubrobacterales; family Solirubrobacteraceae; genus Solirubrobacter. Next base: position 30,549 of record DATMGH010000036.1, read on the forward strand.
TCGTGTTCGGCGAGCGGGATCTGCGCCAAGGGATGCGGGGTACCGACGTCCGCGTCCTCCAGGACTTCCTGACGAAGGCGGGGGTCAAGACCTCCGTCGACGGTCAGTACGGCCCGAAGACCTCGCGTCGCGTGCGCGTCTGGGAACGCCGCGCCTCGCTGCGCGTCGACGGCCGCGTCACGCGCGAGGACGCCGCACTGCTTCGCGCTCAGGTCGGCCAGGACAGCACGGCGCTTCAGAACACCGGCGTGGTCGCCCCCGCGGGGGCGCAAGCCACGCTCGGTCCAGACGGGCTGGCGATCGCGCCTGAAGGCGCGCCGCCCGAGGTCGTCGCGGTGATCAACGCGGCGAACCAGATCGTGGGCAAGCCGTATCGGTACGGCGGCGGCCACGGGAAATGGGAAGACTCGGGATACGACTGCTCGGGCTCTGAGTCCTACGCCCTCCATGGCGGCGGCCTGGTCAGCCGCGCCCTGAACTCCTCGGAGTTCATGTCCTGGGGCGAGGCCGGTCCGGGTGAGTGGATCACGAGCTACGCGAACAGCGGTCACTCATTCCTCGTGGTCGCCGGCCTGCGGTTCGACACGGGCTACAACGACAGCTCGAGCAGCGGGCCGAAGTGGAGCGCCAAGATGCGCCCCAGCGACGGCTACGTGCAGCGTCACCCGACGGGCTTCTAGCCCCGCCACCGGGGGGGTGGGTCAACCAGGTCGCCTGACAGGCGACCTGGCGGCCACACCCCCGGCCGGTCGCGAGGTGCGCGGGACTCCGAAGGTTTCGCGCACGAACTACCCTCATCGGGCATGTCCGACGACACGTACGCGCTGACGCCCGATCAGGTCGAGTTTCGCGACACCATCCGCCAGATCGTGCGCGAGCGTGTCGCGCCGCGGGCGGCGGAGATCGACGCCAAGGCCGAATACCCCTGGGACCTGCGCAAGCTGTTCGCGGAGCAGGACCTGCTCGGCCTGCCGTTCGAGGAGCGCTACGGCGGCACGGGCACCGGCGCGCTGATGCTGAGCGTCGCGATCGAGGAGGTCGCGCGCGCGTGCGCCTCCACCGCGCTGATCCTGATGCTGCAGGACCTGGGCACGCTGCCGATCAAGCTGTTCGGCTCCGACGAGCTCAAGGAGCGCTTCTTGCCCAGGTGCGCGTCCGGCGAGTGGTCGCCGGCGTTCGCGCTCTCCGAGCCGGAGGCGGGCAGCGACCCGGGCGGGATGATCACGAAGGCCGTCAAGGACGGCGACGAGTGGGTCGTCACCGGGACCAAGAACTGGATCTCGAACCTCGGGATCGCCGACTTCTACATCGTCTTCGCCAAGACCGACCCGAGCGCGCCGCGCTCGCGCGGCATCAGCGCATTCGTGGTCGAGGCCGACCGGCCCGGCTTCAGCGTCGGCAAGCTCGAGCACAAGCTCGGCATCAAGGGCTCGCCGACCGGCCAGCCCGTCTTCGACGACGTCCGCATCCCCGCCGCGAACCTGATCGGCGAGGAGGGCAAGGGCATGAACGTCGCGCTCGGCACGCTCGACCACTCGCGGCTCGGCGTCGCCGCGCAGGCGGTCGGCATCGCCCAGGGCGCGACCGACCACGCCGTCGCCTACGCGAACGAGCGCCGGCAGTTCAGCCAGGCGATCGCGGACTTCCAGGGCATCCAGTTCAAGCTCGCCGACATGGAGACGCGCACCGCGGCCGCGCGCGAGCTGCTCTACCGCGCGTCGGCGAAGATCGACCGCCACGAGCCCGACCGCGGCAAGTACTCGGCGATGGCGAAGCTGTTCGCGTCCGACACGGCGATGGCGGTGACCGTCGAGGCGGTGCAGGTGCTCGGCGGCTACGGCTACGTCAGCGAGTACCCGGTCGAGCGCTACATGCGCGACGCGAAGATCACGCAGATCTACGAGGGCACGAACGAGATCCAGCGCCTCGTCATCGCCCGCACGCTCCGCTAGCCTCACTCGCACGATGCTCGCGCGCTGGCCGGCCGGACGCCGGATCGTCTTCACCACGCTGCTCTGCCTGGCGGTGGCGCTCACGGCCGCGACGTTCCTGCAGGGCCTTTCGCCGCGCGGCTGGCTGCGCGCGCTCGAGGTGCTGGCGATGGTGGTCACGTTCGGCGGCGTCGCGGCGCTCGCGATCGGCCTCGTCGTCGGGCGCCTGGCCAACTACCAGGACCCGGAGTCCGAGGCCGACTTCGAGCGGCTGGTCGTGCGCTCGGAGCGGCTCGCGCGCGAGAACCTCGCGGCGGAGCCGACCGAGGGCGAGTTCCTGGAGCTCGACCCGTACCTCGACGAGGACTTCGAGACGCTCGTCCAGGAGGCGCTCGACGACCTCCCGGACCTCCTGATCAAGGCGCTCGACCGCGTCCCGGTGGTGATCTCCGACAAGGGCCGCCGCGCCGGCGCGTACGGGCTCTACCAGGGGGACACCGTCGCGCGCGACAACTACCACGACCGGATCATCATCTTCCGCGACACGCTGCTGCGGGACTTCGGCCACGATCCGGACCGCCTGCGCTTCGAGGTGACGCGCACCGTGCGGCACGAGCTCGCGCACCATCTGGGCGCGGACGAGCTCGGTGTGCGAGAGCTCGGCCTGTGATGATCGTGATGACACCGGACGCGGGCGAGGAGGACATCGCCGCGGTCCGGGAGAAGCTGGAGACGACCGGCGTCCACGTGCTCGTCATGCCGGGTGAGCTGACGACCGCGATCGGCGCGATCGGCGATCCGGAGGGCGTCCGCACGCTCGGCCTGGAGGGCATGCCGGGCGTCGACCGCGTGGTGCCGATCTCGCGCCCGTACAAGCTGGCGTCGCTGGAGCTCGCGCACCACGAGCGGAGCGTGTTCGAGATCAACGGCCGCCAGGTCGGCGGCGACGAGACGTTCTGCCTGATCGCCGGGCCGTGCACGGTCGAGTCGCGCGAGCAGACGCTCTCGGTGGCCCAGACGGTGAAGGCCGCGGGCGCGTCGATGCTGCGCGGCGGCGCGTTCAAGCCGCGCACGTCGCCGTTCGCGTTCAAGGGCCTGGGCGTGCCCGCGCTGGAGATCCTGGCCGAGGCGCGCGAGGCGACCGGGCTCCCGGTCGTCACCGAGTTCCTGGACACGCAGCACGCCGACGCGATCGCGACGTACGCCGACGTGGTGCAGATCGGCGCGCGCAACATGCAGAACTACGCGCTGCTGGAGGTCGCGGGCAAGCTCGGCAAGCCGGTGCTGCTCAAGCGCGGGCTCTCGTCGTCGCTCGACGAGCTGCTGATGGCCGCCGACTACGTGCTCAAGGAGGGCAACGAGCGCGTGCTGCTGTGCGAGCGCGGCATCCGCACGTACGAGACCGCGACCCGCTTCACGCTCGACCTCTCGGCCGTGCCGTGGCTGAAGCTGCATACGCACCTGCCGGTGATCGTCGACCCGTCGCACGCGTCCGGCGACCGCCGGCTGGTCGAGCCGCTGGCGCGGGCCGCCGCCGCCGTCGGCGCGGACGGGATCATCGTCGAGGTCCACGAGGACCCGGCCGTCGCGCTGTGCGACGGGCCACAGGCGCTCTACGGCAGTGACTTCGCCGCCTTCGCCGCGCGCGTCGCCGCCCACGCGAGCCTCGACGGGCGCCGGATCGCGTAGCCGCGGCCGGCGACGTTGGCGCCGACCAGGGCGGCGATCGTCAGCAGCGCGCCGGACAGCTCGACCGTCCCGGGCCGGTACCCGCGGCCGATCTCGATCGCGAACGTCACGATCGGGACGAGGTTCATGAACAGCGCGCCGTTGGCGGGGCCGATCCGGCGCACGCCGGCGTTCCAGGCCAGCACGCCGACCAGGGCGCCGAACACGATGATGTAGGCGACCTCGAGCCACGCCGCGCCCCAGTCGCCGGCGCTCGGGAGCGGGTACGCGCCGGTGAGGGTGACCAGCACGGTCACGGCCAGGATCGTGAGCGTGCCGCCGGCGGCGCTGAGCGCCGTGTAGCGCAGCGGGGAGAACTGCGGGAACCGGCGCGCGCCGAGGGTGTAGGCGACGAAGGACAGCACGCCGGCGAGCACCAGCAGGTCGCTGGCGCGGCCCTGGCCGTGGATCAGCGTGGACGGGTCGCCGCGCGAGATCACGAGCATCACGCCCAGCAGCGCGACGGCCATCGCCGTGAGCGTCGCCTTCGAGGGCGCCTGGCGCGCCGTCAGCCAGACCGCGAGCGCGGTCAGCAGCGGGGCGGTGGCCACGATCAGCGCCGCGTCCTGGGGGCGCGTGTGCTCGAGCGCGACGTAGGTGAGGAGGTTGAAGCCGGCGAAGCCGAGCGTGCCGAGCGCGAACAGCTCCAGCCCGCGGCCGTCGGCGCGCAGCGCGCGGCGGCCTTCGACGGCGGCCAGCAGCGCGAGGAAGATCAGCGTCGCGACGACGTAGCGGACCGCGGTCAGGTGGAACGCGTCGACGTGCCCGACCGCGGCCGCGGCGATCGGGAACATCGCGCCCCAGCAGAGCGCGGCGAGCAGGGAGGGGAGGAAGGCATAAGTTCGATTGTTGTCGAACATCATGTTCCGAGCGTACCACCTTGTACGATGAACGTCGAACATGCATCTGGACGAACCGGCTGTCGATGAGCTGACGCTGGCGGGCGTGATGGCGGCCCTCAGCGACCCCGCGCGAGTGGCGATCGTGCGCACGCTGGGGTTCGACGGCGAGTGCGCGTGCGGGACGTTCGAGCTCGGCGTCTCGAAGGCCACGCGTTCGCACCACCTGCGCGTGCTGCGCGAGGCGGGGCTCACGCACACGCGCGTCGACGGCACGCACCGCTACGTGTCACTACGCCGGGACGACGTCGAAGCGCGCTTCCCCGGGCTGCTCGGCGCGGTGCTGACCGCCGCCGAGCGCGAGGCCGCCGCTAGCGCGGCCCGCGCTTGATCGCGGCGTCGGCCATCGCCTTCATCCCCGCGCGCTCGGTCACCATGGCCTCGATCGTGTACGTCGCGCCGCGCTCGGTCCAGGTGAGCACCGCGGGTGCGCAGGACGCCCCGCAGCTCAGCTTCCAGTAGGTGCCCTTGCGGCCCTTGGCGAGCTGGATTCGTGTGCCTCCGGGCAGCTTCTGGGTCCCGCGCTCGGCGCGGAACGACGCGGCGAAGCAGTAGTTCGCCTCGCACGTGCGGGTCGTGGTGAGCCGGAACGTGTAGCCGTCGCGGCTCCCGCTGCCGCTGCCGTAGAGCTTCGTGGACGCGTCGGCGAGCGGCATCGACTTGGGCAGCAGGATCGACAGCTTCGTCTGCGATCGGACCTTGGTGGTCGGCTTGGCCAGGACCTTGTCGAGGTTGACCGTGGCTGTGGCCGCGAGGGCGAGCGCGGCGGCGATGGCGAGCATGTGACGCCGAGCCTACCGGCGCCAGAACGCGGCGTCCTGGACTCCTAGCGGGGATGACGGCGGTCCGTCCTCCCAGAACTCGGTGCCGAGCGCGTGCCAGTCGGCCGCCGCGCGCAGGTCGCCCAGCACGGCGAGCACCAGGCCCTCCATGCGGCGGATCAGCAGCGCCTGGGGCGGGATCGTCTGCCGCCGCATCGCTTCGAAGAACGGTGAGCGGGGGCTCGACGAGCGGTCCAGCAGGTCGGTCACGTACGCGGGGCTGAGGCGGTGCACGCCGGGCTCGAGGTACCACTCGCCGGACGTGCGGATCTGCTCGAGCAGGCGCTCGGGGTCGAACGTGTCCGGCTGCGGCAGGTAGCCGAGCGTGGTCAGCCCGGCGTGCACGGCGGCCGCGTCGTCGTGGGAGACCGCGCGGGCGACGGCGCGCTCGCCCTCCAGGTAGTCGGGATCCACGACGCGCATCAGTCCGAAGTCGAGAAAGCCGACGCGGCCGTCGTCGAGCAGCAGGTAGTTGCCGGGGTGCGGGTCGCCGCTGGCCCGGCGCAGGTGCTTGAGCGTGCCGAAGAAGAAGCGGAACAGGATCTCGCCGAAGCGGTCGCGCTGGGGCTCGTCGAGGCGCTTGATCGCCTCGAAGCGCAGGCCCTCGACGTACTCGGTGACGAGCACGCGGCGGCGGGAGCGCGACGTGTCGACCGGCGGGACGAAGACGAACGGGTGATTGCGCCAGGCGCGGGCCATCGCGCGGTGGTTCTGGGCCTCGACCTCGTAGTCGAGCTCGTCGGCGATCCGCTCGCGCAGCTCGGTGGCCAGCGCCTTGACGTCCAGGCCGGGCGCCAGGCGCTTGAGCAGCGGGAAGATCAGCTGCAGGTTGCGCAGGTCGGTCTCGACCGCCTCGGCGATGCCGGGGTACTGGATCTTCACCGCCACGGCCCGGCCTTCGGTGGTCGTGGCGCGGTGGACCTGGCCGATCGAGGCGGCCGCGAATGCCTCGTGCTCGAAGTCGCTGAACGCGTGGTCGATCGGGGTGCCGAGCTCCTCCTTGAGCAGCTTCTCGACCTTGTTGAAGGGGAGCGGGGGGACGTCGTCGCGCAGGGCGGCGAGCGTGGCCTTGAACTCCTCGCGCTCGGACTCGGGGATCGCGGTGAAGTCGACGGTCGACAGCACCTGGCCGACCTTCATCGCCGCGCCGCGCATCTGGCCGAGCTGCTTGACCAGCTCGCGCGCGGTGGCGGCGGCGCGCTCGCCGGTCGCCTGGTCGGCGGCCTCGTCGGAGCGCAGCGTGTTGGCGGCTCGCGTTCCCGCCCATTTGAGGCCCTGGCCGGCGACCAGTCCGCCGAAGCGGCGGGTGCGGGCGAGGCGCGAAGTGGGCGGCGAATCGGCCATCGGTCATCTCGTACCTTGACAGACGACAGATCACGATATATCTTTGACGCATCGGAATAGATCGAGAAAGGAACGTACACATGTACGCAGCGACATCCACATGCGATTGGGGCGGTCGGGGTGGACCCCATCACCGCCATCACCACCGCGGCGGTCCGCGCGGCTTGGAGGACTGGATCGCGTTCATGACCGGTGGCCGTGGCGGCGGCGGCGGTCCCTTCGGCGACCCGCGGAACCTCAGGTGGTTCGTGGGCGGTCCGGGCGGGCCCGGCGGTCACCGCGGCCGTGGCGGTCGCGGAGGCCGCGCGCGCCGCGGCGACGTCCGCGCCGCGCTGCTGCTCCTGCTCACCGAGCAGGCGCAGAACGGCTACCAGCTGATCCAGGAGATCGAGCGGCGGACCGAAGGCGTCTGGAAGCCGAGCCCCGGCTCGGTGTACCCGGCGCTGCAGCAGCTCGAGGACGAAGGCCTGGTGCGGACCGTCGAGTCCGCCGAGGGCAAGCGCGCCTACGAGCTCACGCCCGAGGGGCGCGAGCACGTGGACGCCAACCGCGACGAGCTGGGCGACCCGTTCGAGGCCGCGACCGGCGGCGTCGACGAGGGCGTCTTCGACCTCCGCGGCCTGATGTTCCAGGTCGGCGCCGCGGCGATGCAGGTCGCCGCCGCGGGGCACACCGACGAGGCCCGCAAGATCCTCGCCGACACGCGCCGCGCGCTCTACCGCATCCTCGCGGAGGACGAGCCGGGCGACACCGCCTGACGCGCGGCCACTCCCCGCCGGCCCGCCGCTCCTCCCCGGGGCGGGCCGGCGGCCGCGCGGCCGGCCCGGGTCACGCCGCACGCTCCCTACGACGGTGATGGCCGCGTCAACGGCTGTCTGATCACCTCATACGCGTCCGCCTGCAGCGGAGTGGGCTGCGGGCAGGTGGACCTGCGGCTGATGTAGAGGACGTCTCCGTCCCGAGACGCCGAGATGGTGCAAGGGGGCAGCGGCGTTCTGGTCGATGCGGATCGATCGAGCGGCCGGGTGATGAGCCGGCGCGGCAGGTCGGGAGCGATGCCGGGCCCTCCGGCGATGAAGGAAAGCCGCCCGCCGGCGAGTCCGGGTGACTGCAGGATCGCGGTCTTCTCCCATTCGCAGGCGCGCGAGATCCGGCGAGAGCGGGCACGTCCGCGAAGCGAGGCGAGCCAGATCTCCGTCGTCGCGGGATCGGCGACGTTGCGGTCCTCCCCGTTCGTCAGCGAGCACCGCGCGCCGATGAGCTGCCAGCTGAAGGCGACGCGTGTGCCGTAGAGATCGACGGCGACGACGCCGGGACCGCCGTCGGTGCGATTTCCACGGACGCTGCTTCCCGGCGGGTAGAAGCCGTGCCGGCCGGTGGGGACGTACCGAACGACCGCAGGCCGGCGAAGGTCGATCGTGGCCAACCGCGGCTGCAGCGCGCGCATCCCCGGTCGCTGGGGATCGATCACCGCGAACACCAGGCGGTTACGCCAGCGCGACGGCAGGTACTCCGAGACACGGCGATCGCTCGCCCCGGGGAGCTTGGCTTCCTTCTGGCGGCGCAGGTCGTAGCCGTAGACGTCGCATCCCCGGGCTCGCGCCCAGGCGGGAACGAAGGTCAGGCCCGCGAGCGCGCCGTAGCCCGGCTCGTCGCGACATCTCGAGTACACCAGTACGGGTTCACGGTTCGCGCCGGGACCGACATCCACGTCGAACGGCACGGCGCGTGGCGCGATCGGGAGCGGCTCGGGCTGCCGGCCGGCTTGCGCTGCGATCAGCCGGTACATCCCCGAGGCCGGATCGCGCTCGCTCCAGGCGGCCACGCCGCCGAAGGCGGAGACCATCGTCGGACCGCCTGTCACCGCCAGCACCTCGGCGTCGGCCACGGCTCCGCCGCCCCAGACGGTGAAGACGCCCACAGCAAGGGCCAAGCACGATCGCGGTCGCCACCCACTTGCCATAAGCCGACCACTGACGATATCGATTCTGCACGATCGTGGGCGGCGCCGATCTATCGTGGGCGCGATGGTGGTGGCTGAAGAAGTGCGGGCCGCGCTGGACGACGGGCGGCCGGTGGTCGCGCTCGAGAGCACGATCGTCGCCCACGGGCTGCCGCGGCCGGACAACCTGCGCGTCGCGCGCGAGATCGAGGCCGCGGTGCGCGAGCACGGCGCGGTGCCGGCGACGATCGCGGTGCTCGACGGGCAGGTGCGCATCGGGCTCGACGACGCGGCGCTGGAGCGGCTCGCGAACGCGGACGGGATCGTGAAGTGCGGCGTGCGCGACCTCGCGCCCGTCACCGCCCGCGGCGGCGACGGCGCGACGACCGTCGCCGCGACCTCGCACCTGGCCGAGCGGGCCGGGATCCACGTGTTCGCGACCGGCGGCCTGGGCGGCGTGCACCGCGGCGCGCGGGACACGTTCGACGAGTCCGCGGACCTCGGGACGCTCGCCCGCGTCGGCATCTGCGTCGTGTGCGCGGGCGTGAAGTCGATCCTCGACGTGCCGGCCACGCTGGAGCGGCTGGAGACGCTCAACGTGACCGTGCTCGGCTACCGCACCGACACGTTCCCCGCGTTCTACCTGACGTCGTCCGGGCTGCCGGTGCCGTGGCGCGTGGAGACGCCGTCGGAGGCCGCCGCCGTCCTGCGCGCGCGGCGCGCGGTCGGCGCGCCCGGAGCGGTCGTGGTGGCCAACCCGCTGGACGAGCAGATGCGCCCGGCGCTGCACGAGCGCGTCCTGCGCGACGGGCTCGCCGAGGCCGCCGTGTCCGGTATCACCGGCCGCGACGTCACGCCGTTCCTGCTCGACCGCTTTCACTCGCAGACGGGCGGCGAGTCGCTGCGCGCGAACATCCGGCTCGTGCTGCGCAACGCCGCGCTGGCGGCCGAGATCGCCGCGTCGTGATCGTCGTCCTCGGCGAGTTGATGATGGACGTGGTCGCCGTCCAGGACGGGCCGCAGGCGCCGGCCAGCGACACGCCCGCGCGGATCACGTTGCGCCCCGGCGGCGCCGGGGCGAACACGGCCGCCTGGCTCGCGCACGCGGGCGTGCCGGTCGCGCTGATCGCCCGTACGGGGGACGACGCGGCGCGCGAGCTCGCGCTGGCCGGGATGGACGGCGTCGACCTGCGCGTCGCGCGCGACCGCGAGCACCGCACCGGCACGTGCATCGTGCTGGTCGCGCCCGGCGGCGAGCGCACGATGCTGCCCGACCCGGGCGCGAACGTCGCGCTCGCCCCCGCAGACCTCCCGGCCGACCTGTTCGCGCCCGGGAACGTCCTGCACGTGTCCGGCTACTCGCTGCTGCGCCACGGCCCGCGGGCCGCCGCGCTGGAGGCGCTGGACCGCGCGCGCGACGCCGGCATGCCGATCAGCCTCGACCCCGCGAGCGCGGCGCTGCTGCGCGCCGACCCGGCGTTCCTGGACCGCGCCCGGCCGGTCGACCTGCTGCTGCCCAACGAGGACGAGCTGCGGGTGCTCGGCGACGGGCTGCGGGGCGTAGGCGAGACGGTCGTCAAGCGCGGGCCGCGCGGCGCGCGCTGGACCGACGGGGTGCGTTCGGTCGACGTGCGCGCGGCGCCGGTCGAGCTGGTGGTGGACACGACCGGTGCCGGCGACGCGTTCGCCGCGGGCTACCTCAGCGTCTGGCGCGAGGGCGGGCCGGAGGCGGCGCTCGAGGCGGGCGTGCGGCTCGCCGCGCAGGCCGTCGGGTGCGAGGGCGGACGCCCCGCTTCCTAGCATTGGGGCCGTCGTGAACCGCATCCTTTTCGTGTGCATGGGGATCCCGACCGGATCGTCGAGTTGGCTTAGGACGCGCTTCGCTACCCGATCGAGTCCAATGTGATCCGCTCGAACTGGGTTGCATCGTCGTCTGATGTCCGCAGAGATGAAGAGCGAGGGCCCGACGGCGAGGGGCTCCCGTTGCCAGCCCTTCGCTGGTATAGGGTTGAGCGCGCCCTAACTTTGGGCAGCTAGAAATACATCGAGTGATCCACATACCGGCAACCCAAGCCATGAATGCACGCGACAGGTCTGCATCTCGCTGACCCCGTCACGTTTCGCGATCCTCCCGTCAATGAGGTCGCTATGGGCTTGCAGTTTTCGAGGTCGATCGCGGACGCCGCGTTGATTCTCAGCGACTTTTGGCCGCGGCTTCGAGACCGTTACCCGAAGATTGAAGTCCAGCCGCCCCTCCCCCCGATCGAGGAGAGATTCGGCCCGCAGCCGACGATGAGCTTCCAGCTCATGGGCTCGGCGCTGCCTTCCCGATACTGGTTCCTAAGCGCCGACGACTCGCGGCTGGTGCAAGTACAGGCCGATCGCCTGATCTTCAACTGGCGGCGGCAGGGCACAGATGCCTACCCGCGGTATCGCACGCTTCGTGCCGAGATGGTCGAGGTGCTGAATGACTTCGGCGAGACTCTCAAGGCGGCCGGGCAGGAACCGGCCGTGACCTGGTGCGAGGTCACCTACATCAACCCGGTTCCCGCTGGTGATCCGGGTTCTCGTCACATCGACCTGGCTGAGATTCTCAAGCGCGTTGTTCCGGTGCACGCAGCGACGACCGGCTTCTCCGCAGAGGATTCCACGCTTCAGGAGCGGTTTCTGCTGGAGCGTGAGGGCAACCCATACGGCCGTTTATACGTGAACGCCGCCCCGGCGTTTAGCCTCCCGGAGTCCCGGCCGATCTACGTGTTGGACCTGACAGTGCGTGGTATGCCTTCCACGCCACAGCTAACAGACTCGCAACTCTTCCTCGATCACGGTCGAGAGCTGATCGTACGGCACTTTAGGGACATCACCACAGATCAAATGCACGAACGATGGGGGCTCCAGTGACGATCGCAGATGCGACTCCACCGCAGTACCTGATCGAGCGCTCGGTGCGTGTTCAGCCACGTCGCAACCCGGAGAGCATTACCACGCCTGTGGCCAAGTCCACTCACGTCATGACCTTCGCGATGCAGGATCTTGCTGCGCCGTGGCTTCGAGACGCGATGGACCGGATTAGTGATCTAACAGCCCTGGCGATGAATTGGGACTCGTACGGCGCTCGACCGGTTGAAGCAGATCTTGCGCTTCAGGCGGTGACCTTCCTGATGCGTGTCGCGTTTGAAGAGGTCCCTGAGCCTTCGATTGTTCCTCTGGGCGATGGCGGTATCCAGCTCGAGTGGCACGTTGCAGGGATCGACCTTGAAATTGCCTTTTCCGAGGAAGAGCCGGGCGTGTACTTCGCATCGGCCGATCAAGAGATGGAGTCACCTCTGAACGAGGCGGAGCGTGCGATCCGCGCCTTGGTCGCTGGAACCCCCGCCGCCGCGTGAGCGAAGAGTCGGGGCGGTCCGGAGAAGAAGAGGTTCTTCGCCGCGTTCATCCCGAGCAGGTGATTTGGGATGCCAATCTCGGACGTCATCGACCAACGTCGGCAGCGTTTCGCGATTCCGAAATGTCAGTGAATCTTCGTGATGAGCTGGAAAAGCTCGGGTTGGGGCCTGAAGCTGCTGTCGCTGCGTACCCGGTGCATAGCCTTGCAGCGCTCACGGTCGCTTTCGTCGAGAGGGAGGGCCAAGAGGTTCGACACGATCCGCTGCCTGACGATCCATCACACGGCTTGGTCCTCGGAGATAAGCCGAAGAGCGTTCGCAACCGCTTCGCTGCTCGAAGCGAATGGCGCGTGCAGCGGTAGGTGACCTTCGACCACCGATAGTTCACGCGCGAACCAGCGCCGGCCGAGCCTTGACTGGTGACCGCTGCGCGCACACTCGGTTGTGCTCGCGGGCTGGTCTAGGTTGACGCCGGCACAGGACGCGTGACCGCGGGGCTTCTCGACGTCCATCGTGCCGATGCCGACCCGGCGACGTGGGTCGGCTAGACGGCCTGAGTGGCGGGATGCGGCTCTCGCACGATGCTGCTCCTTCCGTTGTCCCCGAGAACCTCGACCAAGCGGGCGTGCGGCTCGCCGCGCAGGCGGTCGGGTGCGAGGGCGGGCGCCCCGCTTCCTAGCATTGGGGCCGTCGTGAACCGGATCCTCTTCGTGTGCATGGGCAACATCTGCCGCTCGCCGACCGCCGAGGGCGTGATGCGGCGGCTCGTGCACGAGGCGGGGCGCGAGCACGAGTTCGAGATCGACAGCGCCGGCACCGGCTCCTGGCACGCCGGCGACGCGCCCGACCGGCGCGCGGCCGCGGCCGCCGCGCAGCGCGGGGTGGCGCTGGACGGCGTCGCCCGCCAGGTCCGCCCGCGCGACTTCGAGCACTTCGACCTGCTGCTGGCGATGGACGCCGAGAACCTGCGCGAGCTGCGCACGTTCTCGCCCGACGGCGACCTGGCCGGCAAGGCGCGGCTGCTGCGCGAGTTCGACCCGGCCGCGGAGGGGCTCGAGGTCCCCGACCCGTATTACGGCGGGCCGGACGGGTTCGAGACCGTGCTCGACCAGGTCGAGGCGGCGTGCCGCGGCCTGCTCGACACGTTGCCGTGACCCTGGCGGAGACGGTGCGCGAGGTGACCGGTCGCGCGGTGGCGCGGCTGGAGCCCGTGCGCGGCGGGGACATCAACGACGCGTACCGGGTGCAGTTCGCCGACGAGTCGTTCGGGTTCGTCAAGACGCGGGCGGACGTCGCGCCCGGCGAGTACGCGGCCGAGGCGGCGGGGCTGCGCTGGCTCGCCGAGCCGGGCGCGCTGCGGGTGCCGGACGTGCTGGGCGTGGGCGACGACGTGCTGGTGCTGGACTGGGTCGACGCGGGTGCGCGCGGGGACATGGCGGCGCTCGGCGCGGGCCTGGCGGCCATCCACGCCGCGGGGGCGGACGAGTTCGGCGCGGCTGCGGCGGTCGGCGTCGCCGCGCCCACGCTCCGCCTCGGCACGCTCACGCTCCCGAACGGGCCCGCGCCGGACTGGCCGGCGTTCTACGCCGAGCAGCGGCTGCTCGCCGTCCTGCCCCACGCCGGGCTGACCCGCTTCGGCGACCGCGCGGTCGAGCGCGTCTGTGAGCGGCTCCCGGAGCTCACCGGCCCGCCCGAGCCGCCCGCCCGCCTGCACGGCGACCTCTGGACCGGCAACGTGCTCTGGGGCCGCGACGGCCGGCCGTGGCTGATCGACCCCGCCGCGTACGGCGGCCACCGCGAGGTCGACCTCGCGATGCTGAGGCTGTTCGGCTCGCCCGGCAAGAGCTTCGACGTCGCCTACGGCGACCACTACCCGCTCGCGCCCGGCCACGAGGAGCGCGTCGAGCTCTACCAGCTGTTCCCGCTGCTCGTGCACGCCGCGCTGTTCGGCGGCGGCTACCGCGCGTCCGCCGAGCGCGTCGCTCGCCGCTACGCCTGAACGCGCACGGCCGCCGCGATGTCACAGCGGGCTCGCTGCTGCAATTCCCTTGGCGATGCTTCCCAGCGCAACCCTCGAGCGGCTCTACGCGCGGCAGGCCGATCGCCTGTTGGCGTTCTTCGTGCGTCGCACCGTCGATCCGCAGATCGCGGCCGACCTGTGGGCCGAGACGTTCGCCCAGACGGTCGCCGGCCACCGCCGACGGAACGCGCTCAGCGGTGATGACGACCGCGACGCCGCGTTTCTGTTCGCGATCGCCCGGCGCGAGCTCGCGCGCTACTACCGCCGCGGCTACGCCGAGCAGCGGGCACTGCAGCGGCTCGGCCTGGAGCGGCCGGAGCTCACGGGCGATCCGGCCGCGCACGTACAGGCGGTCGCCGAGCTCGACGAGCTGCGCGCGGCGGTGGCCGCAGCGCTGGCCGAGCTACCGGACTCCCTGCGCGACGCGGTCCGTCTGCGGATCGTGGAGCGACGCGCCTACGCCGACGTCGCCGCCGCGCTCGCGATCGCAGAGCCGGCAGCGCGAGCCCGCGTCTCGCGCGGGCTCAAGGCCCTTGCCGCGCACCTGCGCGAGTCCGATCCGACCACCACCGGTCGAGCCTTTCCCATCGCTGCCGTGACCGAGGTGTCCGCGTGACCCAGCACGAAGAGTCCACCCAGGTCGCCTACGAGGCGTTTCGCGAGGCGTTCGGCGCTGAGCTCGTCGGTGCGGTGCGCAGGCGCGAGGCAGCGGGCCGCCGGTGGCGACGGCGCGCTTCGACGACGGTGCCCGCGGTGGCCGTGGCCGCGGCCGCGTTCACGGCCGTCGGCCTCTCCGTCACCGGCTCCGAGGACGCGCCCCGGCTCGGCGCCGGCGCCGCGACCGCCGCCGTCCGCGAGCTGCGCGACTCGCTCGAGCACGGCGTGCTGGTGCGCGTCGCGGTCAACCGGGAGCAGCGCGGCGCGACGAGCGTCACCACCGAGTCCGACTGGACCGACCTCGCGACGCGCGACCGTCACACGCGGCTGCAGGGCGAGGACGTCGATCTGGAGCTCTGGAACCCGTCGCCGCACGAACGCTGGACCGTCAATCGTGCGTGGCGCTCGGCCGATGGACGCGCGGTCGTCAACTACACCGACGGCGACGCCGAGAACGCGTCGAGCGCCGCGACGCCGAAGGAGGAGGTCGAGAAGCTGCTGCGGCTGGCCCGCGACGGTGAGCTCACGCTCACGCGCACGGGCGACGAGCTGGCGATCGAGCGAACCGAGCGCTGCTTCGCATCCGCGGACCTCGGCTACGTGGAGTGCCCGGATCCGGCGTCGGGCCCGGATCCCCGCTGGCCGGACGCGCCGCCGGACGGCTTGAAGGCGGTGACGACGTTCGAGACGTGGTGGCTTGCCGCCGAAGGGCAGCCGCGCATCCTGCGACAGGAGAACGGTGCGATCGACGCCGGCTCCAAGCACCGCGATGTCGTGTTTCGCACCGACTACCGCCGCTGGGACGTGCTCCCGGCGACGGCTGAGAACCTGCGCCTCGTGAATCCTCCGACGTTCCGCGCCGATCGCTACCTCGTGCTCAAGGGCGACGGTGCGGTGAGCGAGGCCATCCGCGCCGGACGGGTCCACTTGTTGACTGGCCGCGACGAAGACGTACCCGCCGCGGGGCCTCAGGGCAGGTCGAAGACCACGTAGGAGAACGCGATGCTGGGCGGCGCGTAGTCCTCGTCGGTGCGGTTGCAGAGCGTCAGCACGAAGCGGCTCGCCGCGGTCGGATCGCCGGCGACCGCGGCCGACGTGCGGTAGCTGAAGCTCAGCCGCCGCCCGTCGAAGGAGGAGCGCGCGTTCACCAGCAGCGCGTCCTGCGAGATGTCCGCGCCGGCCAGCTCCGGTGCCAGGCCGCGCGGCTCGCGCGACCAGCAGTCGTGCGCCTTGATCGTCCCGAAGTCCTCGGCCACGACCCGGAACGCGCCCGAGAAGCGCGCGACGTCCGCGGTCGTCAGCGTGCCGTCGAGCACGGTCGCGCCGGTCACCGCTCCCGGCGCGAGCTTGCCGGCGGTGATCGCGCCGTCCGCGATGTCCACCGCGCTCACCGTCCCGTCCGCGATCGCGGTCCCGCTGACGCTGCCCGGCGCGAGCTTGCTCGGCCCGATCGAACGGTCCGCCACCGCCGTCAGCGACCGCTTCGCGCTCTTGCTGAGGTCGCGCACGGCGATCGTCCCGTCCTTGATCTGGCGGCTCGTCACCGTGCCCTTGCGGATGTCCTTGCCGTTGATCAGGTGCTTGGCCTGCGCCGGCCCGCCGAGGGCGACGAAGAGCGCGAGCAGCGCGACGAGCATGGCGGGCGAGGGACGGCGCACCCGTCCAAACGTAGGGGGCGACGCGGCGTTGACAACCGGGGTCGGCGGACGTTCGATGCCGGTTTGCGACCGCGCCGCTTACAGTCGGGGCGTGCTCGGCGCCACCCTGCTCGCCGCGGCGGCGCTCGCGCTGCCGTCGCTCGCTCCCGCGCTCCCCGCGGGGTTCGAGGAGACCACCGTCTGGAGCGGTGTCAAGAATCCGACCGTGGTGCGGTTCGCCGACGACGGGCGCGTCTTCGTCGCCACCAAGGGCGGCGTGATCGACGTCTTCGACGGCGTCGACGATCCGACCCCGACCGTCTTCGCCGACCTGCGCGACGAGGTGCAGGACTTCTGGGACCGCGGCCTGCTCGGGATGGCGCTGCGCGGGGACGACGTCTACGTCGCCTACTCCTACGACGCCAAGCCGTGGGGCGACACGTGCCCGGACAGCGGCACGGTCGACGGCTGCCTGATCCGCGGGCGGCTCTCGCGCCTGGACGCCTCCGGGCACGAGACCGTGCTGATCGAGGACTTCTGCCAGCAGTTCCCGAGCCATTCCGTCGGCTCGCTCGAGTTCGGGCCGGACGGGATGCTCTACATGAGCGCCGGCGAGGGCGCGAACTTCAACTACCCGGACTTCGGGCAGATCGGCAACGCGTGCGGCGATCCGCCGGACCCGGACGGCGCGATCGGCCCGCCCGACAGCCAGGGCGGCGCGCTGCGGGCGCAGAGCTACCGGCGGCCGGCCGGCCAGCCGGTCACGCTCGACGGGACGATCCTGCGGATCGACCCCGACACGGGGGAGCCCGCGAGCAACCGCGACCGGATCGTGGCGTTCGGGTTCCGCAACCCGTTCCGGTTCACGTTCCGGCCGGGGACGAGCGAGCTCTGGGTCGGCGACGTCGGCTGGAACGACTGGGAGGAGATCAACCGCGTCCCGGATCCGGGGACGGTTCGCAACTACGGCTGGCCGTGCTTCGAGGGGCCGGCGCGCCAGCCCGGCTACGACGCGCTGGGCGTGGACGCGTGCACGACGCTGACGTCGGCGGAGGCGCCGGTGTTCGCGTACGACCACGCGGCCGAGGTCGTCGCGGGGGACGGCTGCGGGCTCGGCCAGTCGTCCGTCTCGGCCCTCGCCTTCTACTCCGGCACCGCCTACCCGGCCGAGTATCGCGGCGCGCTGTTCTTCGGGGACTACGCGCGCGGCTGCATCTGGACGCTGCGGGACGGGGTGCCGCGCCTGTTCGCCCGCGCCGCCGGGCCCGTGTGGCTGACGGAGGGCCCGGACGGGGCGCTCTGGTACGCGGATCTGGAGGGCGGGACGATCCGGCGGATCGCCTACGGGGAGCCGACCGCGCGGATCGCCGCCACGCCGCCCTCCGGCGGCGCGCCGCTGGACGTGGCGTTCGACGGCACCGGGTCCGTGGGCGACGGGCTGACGTACGCGTGGGACTTCGACGGGGACGGGCGGACCGACTCGACCGCCGCGGCGCCGTCGCACCGGTTCGAGCAGGCGGGGACGTTCACGGTGCGGCTGCGCGTGACCGACGCGCAGGGACGCAGCGGGCGGGCGGCGACGACGATCACGGTCGGTGTGCCGCCGGCGCTGAGCGTCGACGTCTCGGCGGCGACGTGGGCGGTGGGGGATGAGGTCGCCTTCTCGGCCTCGGTCCCCGCGGGGGCGACGGTCGCGTGGTCGCTGGTGCTGCGCCACTGCTCGCGGGTGGACGCCGGCGCCTGCCATACGCACGCGCTGCAGGACTTCGCGGGGCCGAGCGGGCACTTCACCGCGCCCGACCACGAGTACCCGTCGCACCTGGAGCTGACCGCGGTCGCGACCGGCGAGGACGGTCTGACCGCGACCCGCACCGTGCGGCTGGACCCGCGCACCGCGGAGGTGACACTCGCGAGCGTCCCGGCCGGGCTGCGGTTGACGCTGGGCTCCGAGGAGGCGGTGGCGCCGTTCACGCGCACGGTGATCGCGCGGTCGGTGGACGCGATCGGTGCCCCGTCGCCGCAGGGCGAGTGGACGTGGGCGGCGTGGAGCGACGGGCTCGCCGCGGCCCACAACCTCGTCGCGCCGGACGGTGGGAGCGCGACGTACACCGCGCGCTTCGAGGAAGCGGAGGCGACACCGACGGCCTCGCCGTCCGTGACCGCGTCGCCGTCCGTGACGGCCTCGCCGTCCGCGACGGCCTCGCCGTCCGTGACCGCGTCGCCGTCCGCGACCGCCTGGCCGTCCGCGACCGCGACCGCGTCGCCGACCGCCACCGTGTCGGCGACGGCGACGGCGACCCCGACCGCCTTGCCGTCCCCGACCGCGGCGCCGCAGCCGACCGTGACGCCGGCGCCGCGGCCCGTCGCCGCGTGGGGCTTCGACGAGCCGTCGGGGCGCCGCGTCCCGCACGGCACGCTCGCCGGTCCGCTGCGCGTGCGCGCCGGCCGGTACGGCAACGCGCTCGACTTCGACGGCCGCGACGACTGGGTCACGGTCAAGGCGCCGCGCGTGAGCGCGCTGACCGTCGAGGCCTGGGTCCGCCCGACGCGCCGCGGCGGCACGATCGCCCTGCGCGAGACCGCGCGCGGCTCCGCCTGGGCGCTGACCGGCGACGCGGTCAGCGTCGGCGCGACCCGCGTGCCCGGCGCGCTGCCGCTGCGCCGCTGGACGCACCTCGCGCTGACCTACGACGGCACCACCGTCCGCCGCTACGTCAACGGCGTCCTCGCGGGCGCGAAGCCGCACCGCGGCCAGCTCGCGAGGAGCCGCTACCCGCTGCGCTTCGGCGGCAACGCGGTCGCCAAGCAGTGGTTCCGCGGCCGCATCGACGAGGTCCGCGTCTACGACCGCGCCCTGACCGCCGCGCAGATCGCCGCCGACCTGGCGACGCCGATCAACGCGACGGTCACCCCGGCCCGCCGGGCGAAGCGCGAGCAGGGCGGCGCGAAGGTGCGCCGCTACCGCGGCGACCGTGCACGGTGATGACGAGCGTGCCTCGATCTCTGGCCAACACGGGAGCGCGACGATCGCGCATCAGACGGCTCGTGAGCCTGCACCTGCTAGCGACCAAAGGCCACGCGCAGCCGCTCCTCGGCGGGTCGTGATCGATCGCGTGCGTGGTACGAGACGGCGACGTCTCCGCGCGCGTTCATGATGGGGTCAGGGAGATACACAGACGCGGGGAGTGGGGCACTGCGAACCAGCACCTGGCTGCTCCAGCTCCCCGATTCTCGGACCGCCACCCGGATCTCTGTCCGTTTCGTCGGCGCATCGGCCGACCAAGCGATGGCGAGCCGGCGCTGAGCGACCGCACTGACGACGCCGTGAAACGGGCCGCTGAACAGCGCGCGACGCGCACTGACGATCCCTCGAACGTCGACCTGCTCGGTGCTCAACGCGCGTCGCTCGCCGAGCACGACGGTGACGGAATCCGGACCCGTGGGCTCCAAGCTGACGCTCGGGTGGTCGGTTCGACTGAAGTCGGTCAGCGGAATCGTCGGGCCGGTCTCGTCAGCGGGCGTCAACCACCGGAGCTCGGTCCGGGTACCTCCCGGACCGCCCTCGCGGTCGGCTTGGCCACCTGACCAACTGACGGCTAGCGATCCGTTCTCTGTGATCGCGATGTCGGTGAGCCCACGGATCCCGCTCGGGGCGTCGGCGAGCGGCACGATGGGCGTCGTCGGCCCCAGAGCATGCTCGCGCACGCGCCGGACGAAGATCGGTGTGGACCCAACCTCGCCCTTGGGCTGCACGGCAACCGTCCAGGCGACCGTGGCCTGATCGCCGTTCGTGCGCACCATGCAGTCGGTCGGGTACTCGTGCGCCTCGTGGAACGACGCGACCGTCAGGACCCGCTGGGTATCCCCCGATCTGGACACGATCGCCAGCTTGACGGCGTTCGATCGCGAACCGGAGGTCTCGGTCCAGCACCCGAGGACCTCGCCGCGAGCCGTGGACGCGATCTTCCTCGGGCCTTCAGGGAAGGAGCCGCGGAACGCTCTCGTGTGCGACGGGCGCCCCGAAGGTGACAGCCGGGCAAGGTGGATTCGATTGCCGGCCTCCCGTATCAAGAGGGTGCGCCGATTCGGCAGCGCGACGGCCGAGAACGGTCGCTCCGCGTAGCGCGCGACCGTCCGGGTGCTGCTTCCGGCGCCTCGTCGATCGAGGCGTCGGAACCGAATCGCCTTGCCATCGCTCCAGATGGCTCGCAGCGCGCCATCACGACCAAAGGCACTCGTCATGTCGCCGAACGAGATCCCCTCGTAGCGGCCCGAGGAGGACGTCGGCGTCGCGACCTGCAGCGGGGCGTCCCAGCGAACCCGGGCGTGTGCCTGGGGCGGCGACCACAGCGCATACGCCACCACCGAGGCGAAGCCGAGCATCGCGCCCGGCCACGCAACCACAGGACGGAGCCGAATACCGGTGAGGGCACCGTGACGCATCGACCGATACTACGTTCTCACCGACGCTCGAATGGTCGTGGGCTGCGGCTACGCGGTGATGGCCGAGCCCTCGTCGCGCGCGACCAGCGCCGCGTAGCGGCCGCCGCGCGCGAGCAGCTCCTCGTGCGTGCCGCGCTCGACGATCTCGCCGTGGTCCAGGACGACGATCTGGTCGGCGTCGCGGACCGTGGACAACCGGTGCGCGATGACCAGCGTCGTGCGCCCTTCGGCCAGCGTCTCGAGGGCCTCGCCGACCGCGCGCTCGGTGGCCACGTCCAACGCCGACGTCGCCTCGTCGAGCACCAGCACCGGCGGGTTGCGCAGGATCGTCCGCGCGATCGCGATCCGCTGCTTCTCGCCCCCGCTGAACCGGAACCCGCGCTCGCCGACCACGGTGTCGTAGCCCTCCGGCAGCGCCGCGATCGTGTCGTGGATCTGCGCCGCCCGCGCCGCGTCCTCGATCTCCGCGTCCGACGCGTCGGACCGCGCGAACCGCAGGTTCTCGCGCACCGACGCGTGGAACAGGTACGTCTCCTGCGAGACCACGCCGACCGCGCTCGCCAGCGCGTCGAACGTCAACGACCGCAGGTCGACCCCGTCGATCGAGACCGAGCCCCGCTCCGGGTCATAGAGCCGCGCCGCGAGGTACCCGAGCGACGTCTTGCCCGCACCGGTCTCACCGACCAGCGCGACCCGCGACCCCGGCGGCACGACCAGGTCGACGTCGCGCAGCGTCCACTCCTCGCCGTACCGGAACCAGACGCCGTCGAAGCGCACCTCGCCGCGCACGTCGTCCAGCGACCGTGTCCCCGGCGACAGCTCGACCGGCAGGTCCAGGTACTCGAACACCCGGTCGAACAGCGCCACCGACGTCTGGATGTCCACCGCCACGCTCAACAGGGACTGGACCGGGAAGAACAGCCGCGTCTGCAGCGTCGT
>DATMGH010000037.1:0-4866 GCA_035555675.1 Solirubrobacter sp.
GCGGGTGCGGGCGTGACCGCCGGGTTCGCCATGCTGGACATGGAGATGGGGCGGCAGGCGTACGAGCTGCAGGAGAGCGAGCCGGGCGTCTACGGCCACGAGGCGCCGGCGCTGGTGATGGCCGGCCACTGGGGCCTCACGCTCGACGTCGAGCCGCCGGGAGCGGCCCCGTTCACCGTCACCGTCCTGGACCGGGTGGGCGGGTGAGCGTCCGTCGCCGCCTGCTGCTGGCGCTGCTCGCGCTCGCCCTGGGCATCGCCGCCGTGGTCGTGGCGTTGAGCCTCATCAACGACACGCTCCATTGATTCCCGCTTGTCCGCACAATAACCTCGCGCCCTTCTTTCCTGGGTCGTAAGAGGGGGAATTGCATGGAGGGTCGGAGGTGGGCCGTCGGCGTGCTCGTTGGCGCGACGGCATTGTTGTCAACGGTGGGCGCTGGGTCGGCGCTCGCCCAGGATCCGGCAGGTCCGGACAGTCCTGGAACGCAGGCCAAGACGACGCAGGCGACGGTGGATCGCGCGAAGGCGCTCGCCACGCAGGCGTGCGACACGGCCAGCGCATCGGCGGCTGCGGCCGCCGCGGATCCCGACAATGTCGCCAAGGCGACGCAGGCCGCGACCGACGCGGCGAAGTGCGCGTCCGCCCAGGCCAACGCGGACGCAGAGCAGAAGTCGCTGGACGGCGTCAACGGCGGGATCGCCGCTGAGCCGACCAACCCGACGCTGCCGACCGACGTCCACAACCCGGCCGCCGGCGCGGTCAAGAGCGACAACATCGAGTGGCTCTCGAACTCGCGTGGTCTGCCGAACTCGGTGACCAACCCGACGACGATGAACGGCAACTACGCCGGCGCGACGTTCATGCACTTCGAGAACCTCGGGTACGACTTCCTGCTCGGTGACGGTACCGGCGGTCTGTCGATCTGGTCGCTGAAGAATCCGGAGCAGCCGCAGTTCGTGGGCGGCGTCGGCGCCGACAAGCTGATGCAGCCGACCGACGCCCACGGCGCGGCCGACACCGCCGCGCGCTTCTACGAGGGTGAGAACCCCACCGTCGACTCGCGCCGCAAGCTGGCCTTCCTGGCTCGCGACCCGCGCTCGTTCGGCACCACCGGCGGGGTCACGGGCGGCCGCACCGGTCTGTACATCGTCGACGTCAAGGACCCGTGGAACCCGGAGGTCATCACCTACCACTGGGTCCCGGCCGGCCACACCGCGACGTGCATCAACGACTGCCGCTACCTGTGGAGCGTCGGCCCGGCCAACAACGGCTCGAAGGTCGCCGGCCAGCCGCAGGACGGCGCCGGCGTGCTGCACCCGGAGTGGACGGGCGTCCCGTCGTTCGTGACCGACGTGCGCGACCCCGCGCACCCGTACACGTACGCCAACCCGGTCGACATGAAGCGCAACAACAACACGACGGCCTACACGCACTCGGTCGACGTGGACGAGAACGGCGTCGTCTGGACGTCGGGCTTCGGCGGCATCCGCGGCTACTACACCAACGGCCTGCACACCGACCCGACCACGGGTCAGCAGCGCTGGGCGTCGGCGACCGACCCGGTCCCGTACGCGGGCGGCAGCGTCCCGTCCCTGGAGTCCTCGGCGCAGTACGCGCAGTACAGCATCGAGCACAACATGTACCACCGCACGCAGGCCGCGTCGGACACGTCCTCGCCGACGGTCACGACCGCTGACGGCCGGACGATCAAGAAGTCCGATCTCGCGTACATCACGCAGGAGAACACGGTCAGCTGCACGTCGACCAGCGGCGGTGGCGCGGGCCGCTTCGTGATCGCCAACCTCGCCGACAGCTACGGCGGCAAGGCGTGGGAGTCCCAGTGGGACGCCAGCGATCCGAGCAAGCGCTACTTCCTCGAGAAGCTCGGGGACTACTCGCCGAAGGACCTGCCGGGCTCCAACAACGGCGCCGGCTGCTCCGCCCACTGGTTCACGGTGGTCGGCGACATGGTCGCGATCGCGTTCTACGGCCAGGGCACGCGCGTCCTGGACGTCTCGGACCCGACCAACATCGCGCAGGCCGGCTACATCCGCATCCCCGCGGTGTCCGGTCAGCAGCCGGCCAACAACGCGTCGGCCGCCTACTGGCACAACGGCTACATCTACGTCGCCGACTACAGCCGCGGCGTCGACGTCCTCCGCTACAAGGACAAGATCAAGGGCGTCGTGCAGCCCAAGGTCTGCTGGAACTCCTGCGACGACTCGCAGACGGCGCTGAAGACCACGTCGGCCACCGGCAGCGCGGGCGGCGACGTCCCGGCGACGATGTCGCTGACGCTGGGCGCGACGGCTGCGTTCGGCGGCTTCACGCCGGGCCTGGCCAACGACTACACGGCGTCCACGACGGCCAACGTGATCTCGACGGCGGGCGATGGCGCGCTGACGGTCTCCGACCCGTCCTCGACCGCGACCGGCCACCTGGTCAACGGCACGTTCTCGCTGCCGTCGGCGCTGCAGGCCCAGGCCTCCAGCGCGGGGGGTGCCGGCGGTGCGTTCGCCGACGTCGGCGGCGCGGCCGCTCCGACCTCGCTGCTGACGTACGCGGGCCCGACGAGCAACGACGCCGTTAGCCTGTCCTTCAAGCAGCACGTCGGCGCGAACGACGCCCTGCGGACGGGCACGTACAGCAAGACGCTGATGTTCACGCTGTCGACGCTCAATCCGTAGGGAATCTCATGCGAGGGCCGCTGCTGTGTTCAGCAGCGGCCCCCGTTTTTTGATGTAAAGGGAGATTTGATCGTGGTACGGAAAGGCGCCCTGGCGCTGGTGTTGGTGTCTGCCGCCGTGGTTGCCGGTTGCGGTGGCAAGGGCAAACCCGAGGCGCCGAAGCTGGAGGGCACCGTGCAGTTCGGCGTGCTCGCGCCGACGGCCCGCGAGGGTGAGCTGGGCACGCGCGGCAAGGACCTGCTCGACGGGGCGCGGCTCGCGGTCGACGAGCTCAACCGCGACGGCGGCGTGCTCGGGCACAAGGTCGCGCTGAAGATCGTCGACGACGCGTGCGACCCGCAGGTCGGCTACGAGGCGGCGAAGGCGTTCGTCTCCGACACCGACGCGTCGGTCGCCGGCGTGCTGGGCGGCGTGTGCGACGACGTGGCCGAGCGCGAGGCGGGCGTGATCGACGCCACCGGGCTGCCGTTCCTGATCACGTCCGCGACGAAGGACGGCATCGTCGGCGAGGACTCGCAGGGCGCGTTCATGATGAACGGGACCCTGTACCAGCAGGCGCTGTCGAGCGTCTTCTGGATGAACTACCGCGAGGCCGAGCGGCTGGCCGTGGTGCAGGACGACTCGGCGGACTCTAAGTCGCTCGCGCGGCAGGCGATCGGGCTGATCGAGGGCACGCCGAAGCTCGTCTCGCTGCAGACGGCCGAGCCGGGCGGGCCGTCGCTGAAGGTGATCGCGGCGGCGGCGGTCGCCGCCAAGCCGAACTTCGTCCTGTGGACGGGCGGGGCCGAGCAGGGCGGGAAGCTGCTGAAGGCGCTGCGCGCGGCCGGCTACCACGGCACGTTCACGGCCACGGCCGCGTCCGAGGACCCGGCGTTCCTGTCCGCCGCCGGAACGGCGGGGGAGGGGGCGTACGTGATGGCGACCGCGACGGGGACCAACACGCCGATGGCGGAGAACTGGGCGGCGGCGTTCTCGGCGCGCTACTCGCGCGAGCCGGGCTTCGACGCCCAGCAGGGCTACGACTCCGTGCGCACGCTCGCGCACGGGATCGAGAAGGCGAAGTCGACCGACGGCCCGAAGGTGATCAAGCAGATCACGACGCTCGACCAGAACTTCGTCAACTCGCTCGGGGTCGTGCGGTTCGCGCATGACCACCTGCTCCTGTACGACAACCGCGTGATCCTGAAGGTCAAGGACGGCGAGTTCACCTGGGAGCGGTCGCTGCGGACAGACTCACTGGGGTGAGCCGGCGGGGCGCGGCCGCGCTCTGTCTGCTCGTCGTGCTCCTCGTGGCGGCCACCGGCGGCGTCGCGCGGGCGGACGGCGACCCGGCGAGCGACGTGCTGATCAAGGAGAAGGTCTTCTACCCGTACCAGGTCAAGCTGCCGCGGGAGTCCAGCGCGAAGCTGGAGCAGACGATCGCGTCGCTGCGGAAGAAGGGCTACCCGGTGCGGGTGGCCCTGATCGCCAACGACTTCGACCTCGGGTCGGCCGGGATGCTGTACCGCAAGCCGCAGGTCTACGCGCAGTTCCTGGCGCAGGAGCTGGCGCAGTTCCACACCGAGTGGGTCCTGATCGTGATGCCCAACGGGTACGGGATCTACCGCTGCGTGGGCGTGCGGCGGGAGGGCGGCTACGTCGACCCGTGCGAGAAGGCGGCGCCGATGGGCGCCGACCAGCGGGCGCTGCGGGCGCTGCCGACGCAGGAGGCGTCGCGGACGGACTTCGCCGCGGCCGCGGACGTCGCGGTGCGGCGGCTGGGGGAGGTGCACGGCGCGAAGCTGGGCGGGCCGCCGGTGGTCCTGATCGCGGGCCTCGTCGTCCTGGTGCTCGCGGGCGGCGCGGCGTTCCTCCTCGTGCGCCGGCGGCGCGGGGCGAGCGCGGCGACGCCGTAGCGCGGCGAGGGGCGAGGTTCCGGCGCAGAGCGCCGGAAAGTGACCACTCGCGTGACCCGACGCGCCGCCGGGCCGCCGCGCCGGCCGTGCGACCCCGCCGCCGCCGCGTCCGCGAGACTCCCCGCCGATGCCGCAACCGAGCGCGATCCGCCGCTGCCTGCTGCTCTTCGGCACCGCCGCGCTCGCGAGCGGGCGGCCCGTCGACGAGGTCGAGTCCGAGCTGCGGCGGATGGGGCGCGCGCTCGGCGCCGCCGACGTGCAGGCCGCGGCGACGCCGACCGGGC
>DATMGH010000038.1:0-3564 GCA_035555675.1 Solirubrobacter sp.
GGATCAGGATGTCGCCGCTGCGGTAGGAGAGCTGGTGCTCACCGAAGTTGGTCGGCGTCTGGAAGTCCATGCCGCGGTCATAGACGCGGACTGCCTCGTCGTTGGCGGTGTCGTCGTACTGCACCATCTGGCGGCTGCCGACGACGACCATCTCGCGCACCTTGCGCGGCGAGAGCCAGGAGAGCTGGATGTTCGCCATCGCGGCCGACGCGAACGTCGCGGTCACGAACGCGGCCTCCGGGACGCCGTCCTGGAAGACACTGCGCGCCGACGCACTGATCGAGACGATCGGCGAGTCGAGCAGGTAGAGCAGGATCGAGAGGTCGTGCGGCGCGAGGTCGCAGACGACGCCGTCGGTCTGGTACTTGCCGAGGTTCAGGCGCGAGGAGGTGATGAAGTAGATCTCGCCGAGCGCGCCGGCGTCGACTAGCTCCTTGACCTTGTTCACGGCAGGGCTGTAGAGGAACGTGTGGCCCGGCATCAGGACCAGGCCGTTCGCGTCGGCGACCTCGATCAGGTCGCGCGCCTCGGCCGCGGTCTTGGCCAGCGGCTTCTCGACCAGCACGTGCTTGCCGGCCAAGAGGGCTTTGCGGACGAGCGCGTGATGCGTGTTCGGCGGCGTGGCGACCAGGACGGCGTCGAGCGACGGATCGGCGAGCAGCTCGTCCAGATCCGAGAACACCGGCTGCCCCGGGTAGCGCTGCAGGAACGCCGCCTGGCGTTCCGCATCGCGGTCGCAGAGGCCGGCGAACACCATCTCCGGCCGCTCGATCACGTTGCGGACGAGGTTCGGTCCCCAGTAGCCGTAGCCGACGACGGCGACACGCAAGGGCGAAGGGTTGGCGGCCATCCTGGCTACTCCTCGGTCTCGAAGGACGCGACGGCGGCGATCACGCGCTCGACCTCGTCGTCGGTCATGGTCGGGAACAGCGGCAGCGTGCAGATCTCCTGCGCCAGCCGCTCGGCGGCGGGCAGGGAGCCTTCCGGCTGTGGCCCGTACGCGTCCGTGCGGTGAATCGCGAACGGGTAATGGACCGCGTTGCCCACACCGTGCGACGCGAGGTGCTCGCGCAGCGCGTCACGCTGCTTGGACCGCACGATGAACAGGTGGTAGACGTGATCGGCCCCGGCGTACGCCGGCGCGGGCAGCTCAACGCTCGTGCTGGACAGACCCTCGCGCAGCGCCGCGCCGATCCGGCGCCGATCCGCGTTGCGCTCGTCCAGTCGGCGGAGCTTGACGCGCAGGATCGCGGCCTGGAGCGCGTCCAGCCGCGCGGTGGTCCCCACCATCTGGTGGTGGTAGCGCGGCTGCTCGCCGTGCGAGCGCAGCAGGCGCACGCGGTCGGCGAGCGCGTCGTCGTTGGTGACGATCGCACCGCCGTCGCCCCAGCCACCGAGGTTCTTGGTCGGGTAGAAGGAGAAGCAGCCGATGTCGCCGATCGAGCCGGCGCGGCGCCCGCGGACGTCGGCCCCGTGGGCCTGCGCGGTGTCCTCGATCACCCGGATCCCATGCTCGTGGGCGACCGCAATGATCGGTTCGAGATCGACCGTGGATCCCATGAGGTGCACCGGGATGACCGCTCGCGTGCGCGGGCCGATCGCTGCCGCCACGTGCTCGGCGGTCACGAGGTGCGAATGCGGGTCGACGTCGACGAGCTTCGGTGTCGCTCCGACCCAGCTCACGGCCTCGGCTGTGGCGATGAAGGAGTTGGTGGGGACGATCACCTCGTCGCCGGGCCCGATCTCCAGCGCGCGCAGTGCGAGCGAGAGCGCCTCGGTGCCGGACGACACACCCACGGACCGGCGGGAGCCGCAGTACGCCGCGAACTCCTCCTCGAAGCCGTCGAGCTCGGCGCCCATCGTAAAGGCGCCGGCGCGGGCGACGCGCTCGACGACCTCGAGCAGCTCTTCGAGCAGCGCTGGATCGGACTGGTCGAGCTTGGTCGTCGGGATCGACGCGATCGAATGGGTCACGCGGCCACCTTGTGGTTGATGGTCGGGGCGCACTCCATCTCGGTCAGCACGGCGCGCAGGGCGCCGCGGCCGCGGTGATGGAGCCCGTGGATCGAGGGCTCGGTGCGGCCCAGCTTGCCGGCGATCTCGCCGGGGGTGAGCCCGACGAGGTGACGCATGACGACGACCTGGCGCTGGTCCTCCGGAAGGCTGGCGAGCGCGTTGCGAAGGTCGAGGGCGCGGTGGCGGGACGACTCGTCGTCGCCGCGGTGCACCTCGAGTTCACGCACCTCCTCGCAAGGGATCGCGCGGCGCTGGCGCATGTGGTCGACCGCGACGTTGCGGGCGACGCGGATGATCCAGGCCGAGAACGGCACCGAACGAGGCTCGTACTTCTCGAGCTTAGTAATCAGCTTCGCGAACACGTGCTGGGTGACGTCCTCGGCCTCGTAGTCGTCGCGCACGATGCTGGCGACGTAGCCGTAGACGTGGTCGGCGTAGCGGATGTAGAGGTAACGGAGGGCTTCACGGTCGCCCTGCTTGGCCCGGATCACCGCCTGGTCGACGACGCGGTTGGTCTCGGTGTCGTCGACGAGCCGGGCGGTCCGGCGGAAGCGCCCGGTGAGCACGCCGGACTGCCGGGATTCCTTGGGGTGAAGTGCGATCGGGGCTGATGACATTCGTGTCCTCCTGCCGTTCGTCCATGCGGCGCCCATCGCCTCACGGTCGAGGCGTCTCAGGCGGCGTCTGGCCACCCGGCTTGGTCAGGGCCGGGCGAGCGAGCGAAGTCGAGCGACCCAAGTGATCTCGACCTGCACGCGGGTGGTCGTGAACGGCGTCCGCTGTGGCTGGGTCTCAGGGGGTGCCAGAGCGTTCATCCGTCTCCACGGAGTTTGATTTTCGGAGGACCCTTCTGGAAGGGGAACCTTGTCTGCGGTATGCGGAATGTCCTCACCCGCGCACGAGGACGAGCGTGCCCCTGCGGGGGAGGCGGTGTACCCCTGGCGTGGGGTAGATCGCTGCCCTTCAGACCGTGCGTGCGGAACTGCACGCTGGCCAAATAACGCGACCACGAGCGCCGCGCTTTCGGCTCATGAGGACGAGGAACGGATGAACTTGGCCGGCACGCCCGCGACGACCCCACCGGGCGCCACGTCACGCGTGACCACGGCCCCCGCCCCGACGACCGCGCCGGCCCCGACGGTCACGCCGCCGAGGATCACCACGCCGGAGCCGAGGCTCGCGCCGTCCTCGATCGTCGTCGACAGCAGCTGCCAGTCGTCCTCGGTCTGCAGCCCGCCGCCTTGGGCGGTCGCGCGCGGCACCTTGTCGTTGATGAACATCACGCCGTGCCCGACGAACACGCGATCGCCGATCGTCACGCCGTCGCAGATGAACGTGTGGCTCTGGATCTTGCAGTCGGCGCCGATCCGAGCGCCGCGCTGGATCTCGACGAACGTGCCGACCCGCGTGCGGTCGCCGATCGCGCACCCGTACAAGTTCGTGAACGCGTAGACGACGGCCTCGTCGCCGAACTCGACGTCGTTGATCAGCCGGTAGGGCGCGTCGTTGCTCGGTGCGTCAGGCATCGGCGCAGCGTACTTGCGCCGC
>DATMGH010000039.1:0-3679 GCA_035555675.1 Solirubrobacter sp.
GTGGGCGCTGCGCGGCGGCGGCGGGAACTTCGGGATCGTCACCGCGCTCGAGTTCCGGCTCTACGAGGTGACCGAGGTCCACGCCGGCTTCATGGTCTGGGACCTGGCCGAGGCCGCGCGCGTCCTGCCGGTCTACGCGCGCTGGGCGGTCGACGCGCCGGAGCACGTCACCACGTCGCTGCGGCTGATGCGGCTCCCGCCGCTGCCGGAGGTCCCGGAGCCGATCCGCGGGCGCTCGATCGTGATCGTCGACGGCGCCGCGCAGGGCGACCCGGCGGTGCTCGAGCCGCTGCGCGCGCTCGCGCCGGAGATCGACACGTTCGCGCCGATGCCCGCGCCCGCCCTGGTGCGTCTGCACCAGGACCCGGAGGAGCCGGTGCCGTACGCGAGCGAGACGGCGCTGATCGAGTCGCTCCCGCAGGCGGCGATCGACCGGCTGCTGGCGCTCACGGGGCCGAAGAGCGGCTCGCCGCTGCTGGTCGTCGAGCTGCGCCAGGCCGGGGGCGCGCTCGCGCGCCGGGAGCCGGGGCACGGGGCCGTCGGGGGGATCGACGGGCAGTTCGTGCTGTTCGCGCTCGGGATGGCGCTGGACGCGGAGATGGGGCGGTTCATGGCCGGCCATCTGCGCGCCTTGAAGGCGGGGCTGGCGCCGTGGACGGGGCGCGGGAGCTACCTGAACTTCGCGGAGTCCAAGGTCGACGTGGCGCTCGCGCACGGCGAGGACACATTGGCGCGGCTGCGCACGGTCAAGCGGCGGCTCGACCCGGACGGCGCGATCCACGCGAACCACGCGATCTAGACTGCGACGGCATGGGCCGTGTCTATGAGCGCATCGACGAGCGTCAGCGGGAATGGATCGCCCGGCAGCCGATGTTCTTCGTGGGCACGGCGCCGGCCGGGGCGGGCGGGCACGTCAACGTGTCGCCGAAAGGGCCGATCGGCACGCTGCGCGTGCTCGGCGATCACCGCGTCGCCTACCTGGACATCGTCGGCAGCGGGGCGGAGACGATCGCCCATCTGCGCGAGAACGGGCGCATCTGCGTGATGTTCTGCGCGTTCGCGGGGCCGCCGCGGATCCTGCGGCTGCACGGGACGGGGTCGGTGATCCTGCCTTCCGACCCGCGGTTCTCGGAAGTGCTCGCGCTGGGCTTCGCCGAGCCCGAGGTCGCGGAGTCGATGCGGGCGATGATCGTCGTCGACGTCGACCGGATCTCGGACTCCTGCGGGTACGGCGTGCCGCTGATGAGCTACGAGGGCGAGCGGCCGCACCTGGACCTGTCGAGCGCCAAGCGGGTGCGGGTCGAGGGCCCGGGTGCGATGCGGCGCTACGAGGAGCAGCACAACCGGGTCTCGATCGACGGGCTACCCGCCCTGTCGTAGCGGGACCCGGCCGTCGTAGCGGGCCAGGGCGGGGAACAGCGTCGCGATCAGCACGACGCCGGCGATGCAGGCCAGGCCGCCGCTGACGACCGCGATCCCGGCCGTGGTGAGGCTCGCCGCGATGCCGGACTCGAGGTCGCCGAGCCGCGGCCCGCTGGTCACCACGAGCGTGAAGATCGCGGACATGCGGCCCCGGAGCGCTTCCGGCGTGACGGTCTGGTTGATGATCGAGCGGCAGACGGCGCTGACCGAGTCCGCGGCGCCGGCGATGGCCAGCATCGCCGCGGCCGGCCAGATCGACGGCATCAGCCCGGCCAGCGCGATCGCGGCGCCCCAGGCGAGCACGGCGCCGATCACGATCCGGCCCAGCCAGCGTGCGTGCTCGATCCAGCCGGTGGTCAGGGCGGCGACGACCGCGCCGGCCGAGACCGACGCGTAGAGCAGGCCGGTGCCGCTCGCGCCCGCGTCGTAGACGGAGAGCGCGAGGACCGCGAACAGCGCGCGCGGCATCCCGAACGTCATCGCCATCAGGTCCATCGCGAAGGACCCCATCAGCGCGTTGTTGCCGCGCACGAACGTGAAGCCCTCCTTGATCGCGCGGGCGAGCGGCGGGTGCTCGGTGTCCGTGGGCGCCGGGTGCAGGGGCGGCAGCGCCGCGGTCACGCCGAGCATCACGCAGAAGCCGGCGGCCTGGCCCGCGTAGGCGGCGCCGGTGCCGAGCGCGGCGATCATCAGGCCGCCGAGCGCGGGGCCGACGACCGCGGCGACCTGGTAGAGGCCGAAGTTGATGCTCAGGGCGGCCCTCAGCCGGTCGCCGGCGAGGGCGGGGATGATCGCGCTGCGCGTGACGTTGTCGACCGTCGCGCCGCCGGCCAGCAGGGCGGCGAAGAAGAAGATCAGCGGGACGGGCGGGCGTTCGGCGAACGTGATCGCGGCCAGCGCGGCGGCGGAGAGCGCGATCGCGGCCTGGGCGGCGAGCAGCAGGCGGCGGCGTTCGATGCGGTCGGCGATCGCGCCGCCGAGCAGGCTCGCGATCACGATCGGCACGAGCTCCACGATCCCGAGCAGGCCGACGAGCGCCGCCGAGTGCGTGAGCGAGTAGATCTGGAACGGGATCGCGACCAGCGTCGCCTGCGAGCCGAAGCCGGAGATCAGCTCGCCGATGGTCAGCAAGCGCAAGTTGCGGGACTCGCGCAGGACACTCAGATCCACCGCGATGCGCCGCTTCACCGGCTTCAGTCAAGCAGGAGGGCGGGCGTTCGCCGTGTCAGCCGAGCGCGACGCTTGCGCCTTCACCGTTTCACCTGCGCAGGACGGGTATCAGTGGGTGTGATGACGCGCATCGACGCTCCCGCGGCCGGCTTCGAGATCTCGCGCTTCGACTGGGCCGCCGATGACCGGCTCGAAGTCGCGGGCCACTGGCTCGGCGTGGCGGGACGGCGCTTCGTGCGCCCGACGCTGCATCTGCGGGTGGACGGCCGGCGGCGGCGCCTGATCGCGCTGCTCGAGCACAAGCCGTGGGCGCCGGACGGCGCCTGGATCGCGGCGTTCGCCTGGCGCGGCCCGCGGTCGGGCGTGAGCTCCGCACGGCTGGAGGTCGCGCCGGACCTCGCCGTCGACCTCCCGGCCCCGGGTCCCGCGGCCGCGGGCGCCGTCGTCGCCCCGCGCCCGCGCCCCGCGCCGCCGAAGCGCGCCGCGCCGGCGAAGCCGGCGGGCGGCGAGGCGCCGCCCAAGCGACCCGCGCCCGCCGAGCCGCCGCGGACACCGCTGGGCCGCGAGGCGCCGTCCGCCGCGGCCGAATCGCCGCCGAAGCCCGCGCGTCCGGACTCGTCGCCGCCGGCCGCGGAATCGCCGCCCAAGCCCGCGCGCCGCGACTCACCGCCGGGCGCCGCCGCCGAATCGCAGCCCGCCCGCCGCGACTCGCCGCCGCCCGCCGCCGCCGAATCTTCGCCGACGCCCGCGCGCCGCGACTCGCCGCCGCCCGCCGCCGCCGAGTCGCCGCCGAAGCCCGCGCGCCGCGAGCAGCCGGCGTCGCCGCCTGAGCCCACGGGGCCTTCTCCCGAGGCGATCGCCGCTCGGTACGAGGCGAAGGTGCTGGCGCTGGAGCGGCGGCTCGCCGAGGAGCGCGCCGAGCGCGAAGGCCTCGCCGCGGACCTCGCCGCGGACCTCGCCGCCGCGCGCGAGCAGATCGCGGCGTCGGCCGCCCACTCGGCGAGCGCGGAGGAGCGGGCGCGGGAGGTCGTCGAGCTCGAAGGGCGCCTCACGGCCGCCCAGCGCGAGGTCGCGACGGCCGCGGAGC
>DATMGH010000040.1:0-27882 GCA_035555675.1 Solirubrobacter sp.
CTCGAAGTTCGCGGCCGCGAACGACATCACGGCGGGCCTGCCGGTGGACTTCGCCGGGTTCGTGTCGGAGGCGCCGAAGGACGGCAAGCTCGTACTGTCGCGGTTCTTCGTCACCTGCTGCGCGGCGGACGCGACCGCCTACAGCGTGACCGTCACGGGCGCGCCGTCGTTCCCGGTCGACACGTGGGTCCAGGTGCGCGGGAAGCTCGCGGGGCGGCCGGGGTACACGCTCACGGTCGCGGCCGACGAGGCGCACAAGGTCAGTGAGCCGAGCAACCCGTACGGCTGAGCGCTACAGCGTGCACTGCACGCGGCCGCGATGCGACTCGTGGTAGCCCGCGTGCGCGGCGAACGGGAGCGCGATGGCGCTCGCGATCACCAGCGCGACCATCACCGGGGCGAGCGCGATCAGGCCGAGGTGCGCGCCGGGGGCGGCGCCCTCGAGCAGCAGCCGCGCGCGGCGCGCGACGACGCCGCCGCCGAGCGCCAGCGCCGGCGGCGCGGCCTGCGTCGCGGACTTGCAGATCGCGCTCGCGAGGACCGCGGGGTCGTGCCGGCGGTCGAGCGCGTAGCGGTCGGCGTCGCGCTCGAGCGAGAACAGCAGCTCGCGCGCCGCGGCGGCCGTGCCCGGGAGGAAGCGCGCGACAGCGCGCGCCAGCTCGCCGGCCACCAGCACGTAGCGGTGGCGCAGCGCGATGTGGCCGCGCTCGTGGTCCAGGGCCGCGAGCAGCTCGGCGTCGTCGAGCGCGAGCAGCGCGCCCGCGGACACCACGACGCGCGGCCGGCGCAGGCCGGCGACCGCGACGAGCAGCGCGCCGTCGGCGACGACCAGGCTGCCCGCCGGGCCCTCCCCGATCACGGCATCGCGCAGCAGTGCCTGGACGCGGCGCGACGCGCGGTACAGCCCGGCGATCACGATCGCCAGCGACCCGGCGAGGACGAGCGCGGGCAGCGCCAGCACGACGTCGATCGCGCCGTGCCCGCTGAGGATCGTCCCCTCGGCGCGCAGGCACCAGTCGCTGAGCGGCTCCAGCAGCCCGGTGGTCGGGACGAACACCTCGACGGCCACCGCGGTCGCCAGCGCGGCGAGCGCGCGCAGCAGCAGGGCGCTCAGCCAGATCGCGCTCGCGATGCCCGCGGGCGCGCGGTCGAGCCGGAGCAGGTGCGGGGTCACGATGGCGGCCGCGGCGAGCGCCGCGGCGACGATCGCGATCACGGCCGGCGCGCCTCGCGCGCCTCGCGCGCCAGCTCCTCGAGCTCGGTCAATTCGTCGGGGCGCAGGCCGCCGATGATGTTGGCCAGCGCCGCTTGTCGGGCGCTGTTCGAGGCGCCGGCCAGCGTGCGCCGGATGCTGCCCGACAGGTACTCGGCCTCGGTCAGCTTCGGGCGGTAGACGTAGCCGCGGCCCTCGCGCGTGCGTTCGAGCAGGCCGCGCTCGGTGAGCCGGTTGAGCAGCGTCTGCACGGTGGTGTACGCGCCCTGGTAGCGCGACGGCAGCTCCTCGCGGACCTGCTCGACCGTCCCGGCGCCGAGCCGCCACAGCGCGGCCATCAGCTGAGCCTGCGTCTCACCCTGAATCGCGCCAGGTTCGCTCATGCGGCCCAGTATGCCACGGGATTCCTACACCGCGTAGGTCACGCGCACTCGGCGCACGAGCCGTGCAGCGTGACGTCGTGGTCGGCGACGTCGAAGCCCTCGCGGCGCGCGATCCGGCGGATCGCCCGCTCGAGGTCGTCATCCACGAACGGGATCAACCGGCCGCAGGTGTCGCAGACGAAATGGTGGTGATGCTCGATCCCATCGGGGAACACGGACTCGTAGCGCGTGACGCCGTCGCCGATCTCCACGCGCGAGACGAGGCCGAGCCCGTCCAGCTCCTCGAGCACGCGATACACGGTCGCGCGGCCGACTTTGCGGTCGCTCTCGCGCAGCGCGACCTCGATCTCCTGCGCCGACAGCGCGCATTCCTGCTCGTCCAGCAGGTCGATCACCGCGTTGCGCCCGCCGCCGCGGCGGTAGCCGGTGTTGGCCAGCCGCTCGCGTGCGTACGTGGTCCAGCGCGGTGCTTCCCCGGTGCTCATCCGGCCGGAGTCTACGAACGAGGAAGCACTACTACCCAGCGTAGGAGACGCTCGCGGCGACCGCGCGGTTGGGCTGGTAGTAGGACTCAATCTTTTCTAGACTCTCTGTCGTGGACGCCGACGTACGGGATCGCTGGCTTTCCCAGGCCGGCTCGAGGCTGTCCGGGGCGGGCCGCCGCTCCGGCGCCGCGCGCACCGCGGTCGTCGAGCTGCTGGCCCGCGAGGGGCAGTGCCTGATCAGCGCGCAGGAGATCATCGACCGGTTGCGGGCGTCGCACGCCGGTTCGGCCGCGTCGGTCTACCGGACGCTCGACGAGCTGCTCGCGCTCGGCCTCGTGCACCGGCTCGAAGGGCGCGACGGGAGCGCGCGCTACGAGATCGTCGACCCCGGCCTGCGCCACCACCACTTCGTCGACGAGGCGAGCGGCGAGGTCCAGGCGTTCACCGACGAGGGGCTCGACCGCGCGATCGCGGGCGTCGCCGAGCGGCTCGGCGTCGCGCTCTCGAGCCGCGACGTCGTCCTGCGCGGCCGCCGCACCTGACCGCGCGCCCACGCGCCGCGAGCGGTCACGTTCCGGCGCCCACCGCCGGAAATCGACCACTCGCGCCGCCACGCGGCGGCGGCGGCGGTGAACGCGCACGTCGGGCACATGGCCCCGCACCCTATCGCGTTGAAAGTCAGACTCGATCTCATTAATGTCCCGCGGGCATGACGTACACGACGCTGACCGAGCGGCGCCTGACGACGGCGCGGGCCGTCGCGCACTCCGCGGCGCGCCGCATCGTCGCGAGCCTCACGCTCACCGATCCCGAGCGGGCGGCCGCCGTTGGCGCCGCGCTGCTGCGCGGCGGGGTGACCACGGTCGAGGTCCCGCTCGCCGCGCTGCCGGGCGCGACGCGCGTGGAAGGGCTCAGCGTCGCGGCCGGGAACGTCCGCTCGCCGCGTGACGCGGAGCTCGCGCTCGAGGGCGGGGCGGCGTTCGCCACCTCCCCCACGCTCGACCTCGAGGTCGTGCGCGCGTGCCGGACGCTCGGGCTGCCGTTCCTGCCCGGCGTCGCCACGCCGAACGAGGTCCAGCGCGCGGTCGCCGCGGGCGTCCGCGCGGTGCTGGTCTTCCCCGCGCCGCTGCTGGGCGGCGCCGCGCGCGTGGCCGCGCTCGCCGACGCGTTCCCGGACGTCGACTTCATCCCCGCGGGGGCGATCGCGCCCGAGCACCTGCGCGCCTATCCGAAGCGCGCGACGGTGGTGTCGAGCGCGCTCGTGCGCCCCGCGGATCCGCGCGTCGAGGCCGCGGCGCGGCGGGCGCTCCGC
This sequence comes from Solirubrobacter sp., assembly GCA_035555675.1. Classification (GTDB taxonomy): domain Bacteria; phylum Actinomycetota; class Thermoleophilia; order Solirubrobacterales; family Solirubrobacteraceae; genus Solirubrobacter. Next base: position 3,394 of record DATMGH010000040.1, read on the forward strand.
CTCGCCGCGTAGGGGGTGTGGCACAAATCGTTCGCCCAGCGCAAGCTTTGTGCCACACCCCTGGCCGCGCTACGGGTTCGTCGTCGCGAGCGTGAACGTCAGCGTGCGCGCGTAGGACCCGGTGCGCAGTGCCTCGCCCGCGCCGATCGCCTGGTGGAACGTGATCGCCGCGGGGGCGTTGGCGACCGGGCCGTCCCACGCCGCCGGCGCGATCTCGACCCGCAGCGGCTGCGCCAGCGTGAAGCGCCCGTTGGCCAGCCGACCCGGGTCGCTCACCGACAGGGCCGCGTCGCCCGCGGTCGAGAGCACGGTCGCGGTCGTCGCCGCCGTGTACTCGCGTGCAACTCCCGGAGTGAAGGCGCCGAAGGAGGCGGGCGCGCCGAGCGTCAAGGCGAGCGTCGCCGGGACGCTGCCGCCGACCGTCGTGTCGCCGGACACCGCGAGCGGGTTCTCGATCCGCCGCACGCGGTTGTTCGCGGTGTCGGCGACGATCAGGTCGCCGGAACGCTCGAACGCCACCGACGCCGGGCCGGACAGCCGCCCGCCGGTCTCGCCGTCGTACCCGCCGGCGCCCGTCCCCGCGACGCGCACGGGCGCGCCGCCGGCGGCGATCGCGTAGACCGCGTGGCCGGTGGAGTCGGCGACCGCGATGGCGCCATCCGGCCCGGCGGCGACGCCGCGCACGCTCGCGAAGCCCGCGGCCACGGTCTCGATCCGCCCGGCCGCGTCCACCCGCCGGACGCGGCGGTTGCCGGCGTCGGCGATCAGGAGCTCGCCCGCGGCGGTGACGGCGACGTCGGTCGGCGAGGCGAGCTGCGCGGCGGCCGCGGAGCCGCCGTCGCCGGAGAGGCCCGCCACCCCGGTGCCCGCGACGGTCTCGATCGTCCCGCTCGCCAGGTCGATCCGGCGCACGCGCGCGTTGCCGGTGTCGGCCACGTAGACCGCCGTGGACGTGACCGCGACCCCCTGCGCCTCGCCGAAGCGCGCCGCGGCGGCCGGGCCGCCGTCGCCCGCGTAGCCCGGCGCGGCGCCGGCCACGGGGGTGATCGTGCCGGTCGCCGGGTCGACCCGGCTCAGGCGCGAGATCGCCGCGTTGCTCTCGAGCAGGTAGACGGTCCCGTCGCCCGCGACGGCGACGTCCCACGGGCGCACGAGCTTCGCCTCGCGCGCGGGCACCCCGCCGACGCAGGTCGTGTCGGTGACGGACGGGCAGGACACGCCGGAGCCGGCCAGCGTGCGGATGCGGCCGGTGGCCGGGTCGATCGCGCGGACGCGGAAGTTCGTCGTGTCCGCGATCGCGATCCGCCCGTCCGGCGCGACCGTCACGCCCCAGGGCGAGGACAGCTGCGCGGTGGCGGCCGGCGCGTCCTCGCCGGAGAAGCTCGTGGTGCCGTTGCCGGCGACGGTGTCGAGCGTTTCGTTGCCGAGGTCGACCGACCGCACTTGCCGCGTGGTGCCGCCGTCGGCGACGAAGAGGCGGTTCGCCGTGGCCGCCAGGCCCGCGGGGGCGTCGAGCGGGCCGGCGTCGAGGGCGCGGATCTCGCCGCCGGGCGCGATCAGCCGGATCCGGCGGCCGGCGTTCTCGGCGACCGCGATCGAGCCGTCGGCCAGGACCGCGACGCCCCAGGGGCGGTTGAGCGCCGCCGCGGTCGCCGGTCCGCCGTCCCCGGTGGAGGCCGCCACGCCCGTGCCGGCGACGGTGGTGACGGTGCCGTTGGGGGCGATCCGCCGCAGCCGGTGGCCGCCGTACTCGGCCACCAGCAGGCCGCCGTCGGGCGCGAACGCGAGGTGATAGGGCGAGGCGAGGCCCGCCGCGAGCGTGCTGATCGTGCCCGTGGCGGGGTCGACGCGGCGGACGCGGCCCGACCCGGTGTCGGAGATCACGACCGCGCCGTCGGCGGCCACGGCGACGCCGTACGGTGCGCCGAGCGACACCGCCGTCGCCGGCTGCCCGTCCCCGGCGCCCGCTGCCGAGTAGGACCCGTTCCCGGCGACGATCGACATGATCCCGGTCACGGCGTCGATCCGCCGGACGGTGCTGCCGCCCCCGACCGCGACGAGCACGTCGCCGTCCGGCGCGACCGCGACCTGCTGCGGGCCGACGAAGCTGTTGCCGGCGCCCGGGAGCGCGGTCAGCGTCGCGAGCCGGCCGTCGGCGCCGAGGCCCGCGGCGCCGATTCCGGCGAGGGTGGTCGCCGCACCCGTGGTGAGTGAGACGGCGCGCAGCGTGCCGTTCTGCGCGTCGCTGACCAGCAGGCGGTCGCCGGCCGCCGCCAGACCCGCGGGCACGAGGCCGAGCCCGGTCGCGGGGCCGGCGCCGGGGCCGCCGGCGACGGTCGAGAGGTCGCCCGGGGCGGCGACCGCGGCCGGCGCGCCCAGGAGCGTGAGCATCACGGCGCCCGCGAGCGCCCGTGCGGATGGTCTGAACATGCGCGCAGACAATACTGAGACTTAGTCCTGTTTCTAGTCCGCCGCGCTCGGTGCCAACATCCGACACCATGTCGGACCAACCCCGCCGTCGCCGCCCCCGCTCGCCCTACGCGACCCCCTCAGGCCGCCTGCTGGTGGCGACGACCGCGCTGCTGGCGGCGGCGACGATCGTCGGCCTCGTCGCGCTGTGGCCGCACGAGGAGGGCGCGCGCGGGAGCGCGGCGAGTGGCGCGGCGGCGAGTGGCGGCGTGGCGGCGGGCGACGACGCGGCGGCGAGCGGCGACGCGGCGGCGAGCGACGACGCGGCGGCGGGCGGCGACGCGGCGGCGGCGGGCGGCGACATGGCCGCGGGTGGCGGGGCGAGCACGGCGATGGGCGGGCCGACCGTGGCGGCGACCGTCACGCGCGTGTTCACCGTCGATTGCGGCGGCCCACAACCGCAGGACTGCGTGCGCGTCGAGGCGCGGCTCGGGGACGGGCGCCGGACGGCGATGACGCTCGGCCCGGTCGGTACGATCAAGGCGCCGGCCCCGGGCGCGCACGTCCGCCTGCAGCCGATCGCCGCGCCGCCGACCGGCGACGTCGCCCGGCCGCACGTCGACGCGTACGCCTACGCCGGCATCGACCGCCGCCGCCCGCTGGCGCTGATCGCGCTCGTCTTCGCCGCCCTGGTCGTGCTCCTCGCCCGCGCGCGCGGGCTGCTCGCGCTCGCGGGACTCGGCCTCTCGATCGCGCTCGTGACCACGTTCGTCCTCCCCGCGATCCTGGCCGGCAAGCCAGCCGCGCCCGTCGCGCTGACCGGCTCGCTCGCGGTGATGTTCGTCACCGTCCTGCTCACGTACGGCGTCACGCCGCCGAGCCTCGCCGCGTGCCTCGGCATTGCCGCCAGCCTCATCCTCGCCACGCTCGCCGGCGCGGTCGCCGTGCACGCCGCGCAGCTCGACGGCCGCTCCGGAGAGCTGGGCCTCTACCTCGCCGCCCAGGGCGGCATCTCGCTGCCCGCGGTGGTCCTCGCCGGGCTCGTGATCGGCGCGCTCGGCGTGCTCGCGGACATGGGCGTCACGCAGGCGTCCACGGTGATGGCGCTCCGGCGGGCCAACCCGGAGCTCAGCGCAAGCGCGCTCTTCACGGGCGCGTTCGGCGTCGGCCGCGACCACCTGATCGCCGCCACGCACACGCTCGTGCTCGCGTACCTGGGCGCCTCACTGCCGCTCCTGCTCACCCTGACCGCCAGCGGCGTCGCCACGACCGACGTGCTCAACGCCCAGGAGGTCGCCGAGCCGATCGTGGCGACGCTGATCGGCGCGCTCGCGCTGCTCGTCTCCGTCCCCCTCACCACCGCGCTGTGCGCCGCGATCACGCGGCAGATGCCGCCGGAGTCGCTACCCGGCCACCACCACCACTGACCCGTGGTCGTCGCAGTGCGACCCGTGCGGATGGTGCAGGTGATCGGCGACGAGGTAGTCGACGTGATCGCCGTGCGGGATGGCCTCGTGGCCGCAGCCCGGCCCGTGCTCGTGCGCCGCCTCGTGCTCCCCGCACGCGTGCGCGGGCGTGCAGCGGTCGGGATGCGCGGCGTCCACGGCCACGACGTGCTCGTCGACGTGATCGCCGTGCGGATGGTGTAGGTGCCCGTCGTGCAGGTAGTCGGTGTGGTCCTCGTGCCGCACCGCCGTGTGCCCGCACCCGGGGCCGTGCTGGTGCGCGTGGTCCTCGTGCGTGACGTGATCGGTCATGCCACCGAGTGTCCCGCGCGACCCGCCCAGCACCAAGCAGCTGCGAGCGAGATACGTTCTTACGAGCGTTGAGGACGATCCACGCCGCCGCTCACGCCGACACGCTCGACGATCGTTGACGCTGACGGCGCGGCGACACCGATGGCCCGCGACTTCGATGTCGCGGAGACGGGATTCGATCCCGCAATGGGCAGGCAGGAGGTGCAGTTCGCGGCGACCGACGCGCAGGTCGCCAAGCTCGAGGGCGAGGGCCTCGACGTCGAGGACCCGCCGATCGACAAGCCGAAGCGCAAGTCGGCGGCGATGGCCCGGACAGCGTGGGAGCTGGGCAACACATACGCGACAAACTTCTGATTTAGACATAACTAAATCACTGCTACGCTGCGGCTCATGAGAACTCGCACGCTGTGGGTCCTCACCGTCGCCGCGCTGGTGCTCGCGGGCTGCGGCGGCGAGGACGACGACGCCGGCAAGCCGACGGTGCTGACGACGTTCACCGTGCTGGCGGACATGGTCCGCAACGTCGCCGGTGACCGCGTCGAGGTGGCGTCGATCACCAAGCCCGGCGCCGAGATCCACGGCTACGAGCCGACGCCGTCGGACCTCAAGCGAGCGGCCGGCGCCGACCTGATCTTCGAGAACGGACTGGGGCTGGAGCGCTGGTTCGAGCAGTTCGTCGAGCGCGCCGCCGCCGAGCGCGTGACGCTCAGCGACGGCGTCGAGCCGATCCCGATCGCCGGCGGCTCCGAGTACGCCGGCAAGCCCAACCCGCACGCGTGGATGTCCGTCGGCACCGCGCTCACCTACGTGGAGAACGTCCGCGCCGCGCTCACGAAGCTGGACCCCGCGGGGGCGGACACGTTCGCGCGCAACGCCGACCGCTACGCCGCCAGGCTCAGCGCCGTCCGCGACGCCGTCAAGCAGGAGCTGGCCGGCGTCCCCGCGAGCCGGCGCGCGCTCGTCACCTGCGAGGGCGCCTTCTCCTACATGGCGCGCGACTTCGGGCTCGAGGAGGGCTACCTGTGGCCCGTCAACGCCGAGCAGGAAGGTACGCCGCGCCAGATCGCGGCCACGATCGCGTTCGTCCGCGAGCGCCAGGTCCCCGCGGTGTTCTGCGAGTCGACGGTCAGCGACAAGGCGCAGCGGCAGGTGGCGGCGGAGACCGGCGCGCGCTTCGGCGGCGTGCTCTACGTCGACTCGCTCTCGACGCCCAGCGGTCCCGTTCCGACCTACGAGGAGCTGCTGCGCCGGGACGCGGAGACGATCGTGGCGGGGCTGACCCGATGACCGTCGTGCGCGCCCGGGACGTGCGCGTCCGCTACGGCGAGACGCCGGCGCTCGCCGGCGTCGACCTCGACCTCGAGCCGGGCCTCGTGCACGGGCTGATCGGCATGAACGGCTCGGGCAAGTCGACGCTGTTCAAGGCGCTGATGGGGCTGGTGACGCTCGACGCCGGGACGATCGAGCTCTTCGGCGGCCCGCCGGACGCCGCTCGCGCCGCGCAGCGGCTCGCCTACGCGCCCCAGACGGAGGCCGTCGACTGGGCTTTCCCGGTGTCCGTCGGCGACGTGGTGACGATGGGGCGCTACGGCCGCATGGGCTGGCGCCGGCGCGCGAGCGCGGCGGACCGCGCCGCGGTCGCCGCCGCGCTCGACCGGGTCGAGCTGACCGCGCTGGCGGACCGCCAGATCGGCGCGCTCTCCGGCGGCCAGCGCAAGCGCGCGTTCGTCGCCCGGGGCCTGGCGCAGGGCGCCGACCTGCTGCTCCTGGACGAGCCGTTCGCCGGCGTCGACCAGCGCAGCGAGGCCACGATCACCGCGCTGCTGCGCGAGCTCGCCGCCGAGGGCCGCACGATCCTCGTCTCGACGCACGACCTCGCCGCCGTGCCCGCGCTGTGCGACACGGTCGCGCTGATCAACCGCCGCATCGTCGCTCACGGTCCGCCGGACGCGACGCTCGCCCCCGACCGGCTCGCCGAAGCGTTCGTGCCGGCATGACCGGCATCCTGCACTGGTTCACCGACCCGCTGCAGTTCGAGTTCATGCGGCGCGCGCTGCTGGTCGCGTTCATGGTCGGCCTCGTCTGCGCCGTGCTGTCGTGCTGGCTGACCCTGATGGGCTGGTCGCTGATGGGCGACGCCGTCTCGCACGCCGTGCTGCCGGGCGTCGCGCTCTCGTACATGATCGGGCTGCCGTTCGCGGTCGGCGCGTTCGTCTTCGGCGCCGGCGCGGTCGGGCTGATCGGTGCGATCAACCGGACCAGCCGGATCAAGGAGGACGCCGCGATCGGCGTCGTCTTCACCGCGCTGTTCGCGCTCGGGCTCGTGCTGGTCAGTGTCGTGCCGTCGCAGACCGACCTCTTCCACATCCTGTTCGGCAACGTGCTCGGCGTGTCCGACGCCGACATCCGCCAGGTGCTCATCCTCGGCGCGCTCGTGCTGGCGGTCATCGCCGTCTCGTGGCGCACGCTCGTGCTGTACGCGTTCGACCCCACGCACGCGCACGCGATCGCGATCTCGCCGCGCAAGCTCGAGGCGCTGCTGCTCGGGCTGCTGGCGCTGACCGTGATCGTGGCGCTGCAGGCGGTCGGCATCGTGCTCGTCGTCGCGATGCTGATCACGCCCGGCGCGACCGCCTACCTGCTGACCGACCGCTTCGACCGCATGCTGTTGATCGCCGCCGGCGTGGGCGTGCTCTCAACGCTGCTGGGCACGTTCGTCAGCTACCACCTGGACGCGTCGACCGGCGGGAGCATCGTCTGCGTGCTCGCGCTGGCGTTCACGCTGGCGTATCTCGCACGCTGGCGGCGAGCGCGGTGAGCACGAGGATGCCGGCGATCGACGCGCCCGCCGCGATCGAGGCGTAGTAGGAGAGGTAGAGGCCGGCGACCGCCGCGGCGGCGCCGATCGCGCACGCGACGGCGATCATCGGCGCCGCGCGGCGCGTCAGGCGTCGCGCGGTGACCGCCGGGCCGACGAGCGCGGCGACGACCAGCAGATTGCCGAGCGCCTGCACGCCCACCAGCACGGCCACGGCCAGCAGCCCGAACAGCGCGACGTCGACGCGCAGCGCCCGCGCCGATGGGTCGAACCCCGCGGCCAGCAGCCGCCAGTGCCCGAGCCAGACGCCGGCGAGCACGACCGCGGCCAGCGCCGCCGCCAGCACCAGGCCGCCCGTGCTCGACGCCAGCACGTCGCCGAACAGCAGCTCCTTGATCCCCGGCGGCGACGCGGGCGCGAGCGCGATCAGCGCGCCGACCCCGAACAGGCTGGTGATGACCACCGCGACCGCGTTGTCGGCTCCGAGCGAGCGCACGCGCGCGGCCAGCGCGATCGCGACGCCCGCCACCGCGAGCCCGGCGGCGCCGCCGAGCACGAGCGGCGCGCCGATCACCGCCGCCAGCGCGAGCCCGGGGAACATCGCGTGGGCGAGTGACTCCGCGCCGTAGGAGAGGCCGAACAGGACGACCCAGACGCCAAGCGCGCCGCAGGCCACCGACGCCAGCACCAGCTCGAGCAGCGCCTGGCGCAGGATCGGCTCCCGCCACGGCTCGAGCAGGACGTCAACCATGCGGGTGCCCGACCACCGCCAGCGACCCCAGCCGCACGAGCGCGTGGCCGTAGGTCTCCCGCAGCACCGGCTCGGTCAGCGTCTCCCGCGGCGGGCCGTACGCGACCTGGTGCCCGTTCAGGCATAGGACCGCGTCCCACGGCAGCGCCTGCCCGAGGTCGTGCGTGGCGACCAGCACCGCGCGGCCCTCCGCGGCGAGCGCGTCGATCAGCTCGGTCAGCCGCGCGGCGCTCGGGGCGTCGAGGCCGGTGAACGGCTCGTCGAACAGCACCACGTCGGCGTCCTGCAGCAGGGCGCGGGCGACCAGGACGCGCTGGCGCTGGCCGCCGGAGAGCTCGCCGAACGTGTCGTGCGCGCGGTCGCCGAGCTCGACGCGCTCGAGCGCCGCCAGCGCGCGCGCCCGGTCCGCCTGGCCGGGACGGCGCCACCACGGGCGGTTCGCCAGCGCCCCGAGCAGCACGACGTCGAGCGCGGAGACCGGGAAGTCCAGCCGCGAGCGCTCGGTCTGCGGGACCGTTCCGCAGCGGCCGTGGACCGCGAGGGTCCCGGCGCGCGGCGCCAGCTCGCCGAGCAGGGCGCGCAACAGCGTCGTCTTCCCGCCTCCGTTGGGGCCGAGGACGCCGACGCGCTCGCCCCCGCGGACGGTGAACGTGACGCCGTCGAGCACGGTCGGGCCGCCGCGGTAGCCGACGGCGAGCTCGCGCGCGACGATCAGCTGCCGCTGATCGAGCACCCCTGCTTGCCTCCGGTGAAGCCGGTGATCATCGCGTCGGCGTTCGCCGCCTCCATCTTCAGGTACGTGTCGCCGGGCGAGCCCTTGGGGCCGAGCGTGTCGCCGTAGAGGACGAGGTCGGCGCGCGCGCCGGTCTCCCGCGCGAGCGTGCGCGCGAGGCTCGGGTTGATCGAGCTCTCCGGGAAGACCGCCTTGACGTGCTCCTTGCGCACGAGCGCGGCGAGCTTGGCGATCGCGCCCGCGGACGGCTGGGCCTGGGTCGACTGCGACGGGATCACCGCGCCGACGACCGTGATGCCGTAGCGCGCGGTGAAGTAGTTGAACGCGTCGTGGCTGGTCACGAGCTTGCGCTCGGCCGCCGGCACCTTGTCCATGCAGGCCTGGATGCCCGCGTCGAGCGCCTTGACCTTCGCCAGGTAGGCGTCGGCGTGCGCGGTGTAGGCCGCGGCGTTCGCGGGCGCGGCCTTGATCAGCGCGTCGCGGATCGTGGTGACGGCGGCCTCGACGTTGCGCGGGTCGTGCCACCAGTGCGGGTCGTACTCGGAGGCCTCGTCTCCCTCCTCCTCGCCGGCGATCCTGTACGGCGTGTGGTCGGGCGCGATCGTCACCTCGGCGGCCGTGCCGCCGGCCTCCTTGACGATCTCCTGCATCCAGTGGTCGAGCTCGTCGCCGGACTCGATCACGAGCTTCGCCCCCGCGGTCGCCTTGACGTCCTCGGGGCGCGGCTCGTACTCGTGCGGGTCGGTGTTGGGCTGGAGGATGCGGTGCAGCTCGGCGTCGTCGCCGGCGACGTTGGCGACGATGTCGCCGAGCTGAGTGGTCGTGACCACGACCAGCGGGCGCTCGGGCGCGGCGGCGGCGGGCGTGTCGTCACCCCCGCACGCCGGCAGGGCGACGGCGAGCGCCGCTGCGGCGAGGGCGAGCAATGGACGTGTCGTCATGCCTTCGACAATATCGAGACCTATTCTCAGTTACCAGTGCGGTGACGGCGAACACCACGCCGCCGACGGTCGCGATCGTGGCGCCCGGCGGCGCGTTGGTCTGCACGGAGAGCCAGACGCCGGCGACGCCCTCGGCGGCGGTCAGTGCGACGGTCGCGAGCTGCCACGCGAGCACACGGCGGGTGACGAGCCGAGTGGTCACGGCGGGGACGACCAGCAGCGCCGTGGCCAGCAGCGCGCCGACCGCGGCCAGCGCGGCGACCGACAGGAACGCGACGATCAGCAGCAGGACGAGGTCCGGGACGCGCGAGCGGACGCCGAGGCCCGCGGCCGACGACGGGTCGAAGCCGACGGCGAGCCAGCGCTGGCCGAGGATCCGGGCGGCGACGAGCGCGAGCGCGGACGCCGCGGCGGCCAGCGCCAGGTCGGCCCCGGAGATCGCGAACAGGCTGCCGAACAGCAGCGTGTCGACCTCCGAGCCGGAGTGGAAGACGTCGGACGCGAGGATCACGCCCAGCGCGAGCGCCCCGACCAGCGCCAGCGCGGTGAGGGCGTCGTTGCCGGCGCGGCGGCGGCTCGAGAAGCCGCCGACGCCGAGGGCGACCGCGGCGGCGGCCCCGAGCGCGCCGGTCAGCGGCGCGAGGCCGACGCCCGCGGCCAGCACCAGCCCCGGGAACGCCGCCGCGGCGACCGCGTGCGAGTAGAACGCGAGGCCGCGCAGGACGATCCAGGTGCCGAGCACGCCGGCGCCGGCGCTCAGCAGGAGGACTTCGAGCAGGCCGCGCTGGGCGAACGCGTAGGTGAACGGGTCGAGCACCGCGGCTCATCTTATAAGAATCACTCTCATTCTTGCTACCGTCCGCCCCATGCCTGCCGCTCCCCGCCTGCCCGTCACCGTCCTCTCCGGCTTCCTCGGGGCCGGCAAGACGTCGACGCTCAACCACCTGCTCGCCAACCGCGACGGCCTGCGAATCGCGGTGATCGTCAACGACATGAGCGAGATCAACATCGACGCGCAGCTGGTGCGCGGCGCGTTCACGCGCGTGGACGAGCGGCTCGTCGAGCTGACCAACGGGTGCATCTGCTGCACGCTGCGCGAGGACCTGCTGGTCGAGGTCGCGCGGCTGGCGCGAGCTGGGCGGTTCGACTACCTGCTGATCGAGTCGACCGGGATCTCCGAGCCGCTGCCGGTCGCAGAGACGTTCACGTTCGCGGGCGAGGACGGGCGCAGCCTCGGGGAGCTGGCGCGGCTGGACACGATGGCGACCGTGATCGACGGCGGCGCGTTCCTGCGCGACCTGGGATCGATCGACGATCTGCGCGACCGCGGCGAGTCCCTCGGCGAGGACGACGAGCGCACGGTGGTCGACCTGCTGATCGACCAGGTCGAGTTCGCCGACGTGCTGATCGTCAACAAGGTCGACCTGCTGGACGCCGATGAGCTCGAGCGGCTGGAGGCGCTGCTGGGGCGCTTGAACCCGGGTGCCCGGATCGTGCGGGCGACGTACGGGCGAGTGGCGGCGGACGCGCTGATCGGGACGGGCGCGTTCGACTTCGACCGGGCCGCCGAGGCGCCCGGCTGGCTTGCGGCGCTGCGCGGCGAGGAGGTGTCGGAGGCCGACGAGTACGGGTTCACGTCGTTCGTGTACCGGCGCACGGCGCCGTTTCACCCGGAGCGGCTGTGGGCCGCGGTCAACGGCGCGTTCCCGGACGTGATCCGGTCCAAGGGGTTCTTCTGGCTGGCGTCGCGGCCGGCGCTGGCGGGCGAGTGGTCGACCGCGGGCGGCGTGGTGCACGTCGGGCCGGCCGGTGCGTGGTGGGCGGCAGTGCCGCACGCGGACTGGCCGGAGGACGCGGCGGCGGAGATCGCCGCGCGGCTGGAGTCCGGTCCCTGGGGCGACCGCCGCCAGGAGATCGTGTTCATCGGGACCGAGCTGGACGAGCGCGCGCTGACCGCGCGCCTCGACGCGTGCCTGCTGACCGAGCTCGAGCTGGCCGCCGGCCCGGCCGCCTGGTCGGAGCTGCGCGACCCGTGGCCGGTCTGGTACGACGACGCCCACGACCACCCGCTCGTGGACGACGAGTGAGGACGCGCGACGCGGTCGGCGAGACCGTGCTGGAGCTGCTCAGTCCGGCAGCAGCGCCGGCGCCAGCCACAGGAAGCCGCTGACGACGAACACGAACAGCGCCACGACGCCGACCCCGTGCAGCGCCCCGGCGTCCGAGAAGATCAGCAGCCCGGCGCCGACGACCAGCGCGGCGATCGCCACGCGGCCGGTCGGTGCCGGCGGGCCGGGAGCGTGCGACGGCGGCTCGCTGAGCGGTGCCGGCTCGGTCTCGGGGATCGGGTCGAAGCTGCCCCGCAGGCTCAGCCGGAACAGCCAGGCCAGCGAAGGGAACACGATCGCGCCACCGCCCAGGACGGCCACGATCACCGCCACCAGGACGTCGTGCGGCGCGGCGGCCTCGCGCACGTCGAGGCCGGGCAGGATGCGCGGCCACTGCGCGAGCGCCCAGCCCACGAGCACGGCGGCCAGCGCCAGCGCGGCGACGTAGCGCGCCGGCTCGAACCGGCGGGTTAAGACCAGGCCGATCGCGGCGACGCCGGCCACGACCGAGACGATCACCGCCGGCAGCGCCCGGCCGGCCACGAGCTCGTGGTAGAGCGCCGGGGCGGAGTGATGGATGGCGACGAGGCCGGCGACGGAGAGCGCGCCGGCCAGCGGGCCCGCCACGAGCGCCCGCGCCCGGAACGAGTCGGCGAGCCGGGTCTCGCCACGGCGCGTGCAGTCCGCGGCCAGGTAGACGGCGGCGAGGTACGCCGCGGTCGCGACGGCGATGACGCCGACGACCGCCGGCGTGACCCCGAGCCAGGTCCGCAGATGGGCGCCCAGCGCGTTGCCGACCGGCACCCGGCCGGTCGCGATCGCCCCGACCATCGTGCCCAGCGCGAACGGCACGAGGATCGAGGACAGCGCGAAGATCCCGTCCAGCAGGACGTCCTCCCGCGGCCGGGTGGTGCCGGAGCGCAGCGCGTAGGCCGCGCCGCGCAGCACGATGCCGATCCCGGCGATGAACAGCGGCGCGGCGAGCGACGAGGCGATCGAGCCGAACGCCGCCGGGTAGGCGGTCCAGAACACGGTCAGCACGAAGATCAGCCAGACGTGGTTGGCCTCCCAGACCGGGCCCATCGAGTGGTGCGCGGTCTCGCGGATCTCCTCCCCGTGCTCGCCGGGGCCGGAGAGCAGCGTCCAGAAGCCGGCGCCGAAGTCCGCTCCGGCGAGCACCGCGTAGAGCACGATCCCGGCGAGCACGAACGCCATCGGGATCGCGGACAGCACCGGCGAGCTCATCGCGACTCCGGCTCGAGCTCGAGCGGGCGCTTGGCCAGCCGCCACAGCATCCAGCCGAGGCCCACGGCGACGGCCGCGTACACGGCTGCCAGCGTGCCGTAGCCGACGGGGATGCCGGGCGCGCCGGTGACGGCCGCCTCGGTCAGCATCACGTGGTAGACGACCCAGGGCTGCCGGCCGACCTCGGTGACGACCCACCCCGCGATCAGCGCGACCACCGCCAGCGGCCCGGCGAGCACGAGCGCCCGGTAGAACCAGGGCGACTCCGGGAGCCGGCGCAGCCGCAGGCGGACGCCGAGCGTGAACAGGCTCAGGAGCACCAGCAGCGTGCCGATCCCGACCATGATCTGAAACGAGGCGCGCACGACGTTGACCGGCGGCTGCCGGGACGCCGGCACCGTGTCGAGGCCCTGGACCTCCGCGTTCCAGCTGTGGAACGCGAGCAGCGACAGCATGTGCGGGATCCGCAGGCCGAACCGGACCTCCCCGTTCTCGAACCAGCCGAGCAGGTGCTCGGGGGCGCCGCGGGTGGTCGTGGCGAGGCCCTCCATCGCCGCGAGCTTGACCGGCTGGGTGGTGGCGACCTGGCGGGCCGCCCAGTCGCCGATCGGGGCCTGCGCGATCGACGCCAGCGCGGCGATCGTCAACGGGATCGCGAGCGCGGCGCGCTCGTAGCGGCCCCAGCGCCCGCGCAGCCGGGCGACCGCGTAGACGCCGGCCAGGACGAACCCGGTGACCATGTAGCCCGCGACGTACATGTGCACGAGCTCGTGCCACAGGTACGGGTTGCCGAACAGCGCGCTCCACGGGTTGGTGTCCACGACCTTCCCGTGGCTGAGCGTGAAGCCGCCCGGGTTCTGCATCCAGGCGTTGACCGCGATCACCATCAGCGAGCCGGTGAAGCCCGTGATGATGATCGGGATCCCGCTCAGCAGGTGCGTCCTGGGCGACAGCCGGTTCCAGCCGTAGACGTAGACGCCGATGAAGATCGCCTCGACGAAGAACGAGAAGCCCTCGATCGCGAAGCCGAGGCCGAAGACGCCGCCGAACGTGCCGGTGAAGTTCGGCCACAGCAGGCCCATCTCGAAGCTGAGGATCGTCCCGGTGATGACGCCGACGCCGAAGAGGCCGATCATCACCCGCGACCAGCGGCGGGCCAGCTCCAGGTAGACCGGGTCGCCGGTGCGCAGCCAGCGGACCTCGGTGAACAGCACCATCGCGGGGAACGAGATCCCGAAGCAGACCAGCGGGATGTGGACCGCGAACGAAAGCGCCTGCATCTGCCGCGCTTCCAGCAGGTACTGCTGGTGCGCAGGCGCGAACGCGTCGGCGAAGCCACTGAGCACACCCAACACCATCGCAAGGGACATGATCCCTCACCGCGCCGTCTCATCCGAGACCGGCGCCCGTGTGAGGGTCAGCCGCCGCCGGTGGCGTCGGTGCCCTCCGGCAGGTCGTCCGGCGGTGTCCCGTTGCCGCCGGGCCGTACCGGGTGCTGGTGCCCGAAGCCCGCGTCGATGTTGATCACGTCGACCTGGACGGCCGCGATGTCCCACGCGTTCATGGCGTCGTCGCGCTGCGCGCGGGCGCTGGCCAGCAGCGCGCGCCGCGCCTCGGGGCGGCGCAACGCCAGCTGGTAGGTCTCGGCGGTCCGGGCGAGCCCGCGGGTCGCGGTGGCGAGCGCGCCGCGGGCCACGTTCGTGTCCGTCTCCCCGGACACGGTCTCATCGAACGACGAAGCGAGGCGGCGCGTCGTCGCCACCCAGCCGGCGACCTCCTTCGCGCTCGCCAGCGGCCCGGTCTTGTCCGGGCTGCCGGGCGGCAGCGTGCGGTCGATGCCCGTGACGACCGCGTTGAGCTCGTCGGAGAACGCGCGCATCTGGTCGGTCAGCTCTGACACCTGCGTGACGTTGCGGTCGTCGTCGGCCTGCTGGAGCTTCGCCGCCTCCTCGCTCGCGCTCGGCGTGACCGTCACGGCCACGGCCTCCGGCGCGGCGGCGTCGTTCTGCGCCGCGAGGAAGACCGCGACGACCGCGAGCGGGATCAGCACGCACGCCGCCGCGAGCGCGCCGAGCCAGAACTGGCGGGCGCCGCCGCCCGCGGACGGCTCGGGCGCCGGCGCGGGCCGGCCCTGCTCGCGGGCCCGTCGAACGCTTCGCTTCGCCATGCGCCGAAGTATATGTCGGTTCGTCAAACCAATCCGACGTCCCGTCGGAGGAATCGTCCTTGTCGCTAGAAAATAGGATCGAGTCTTGTTATTACTTCTGCCCGTCAAGCGAACGACCCCGGAAAGGGACGCAGCCAATGAAGATCACCAGCGGGCGAGCACGGCGCGTCGCCGTGCTCACCACCCTCCTCACGGCGCTGGCGGCGCCGGCGGCCCACGCCGCCGCCCCGCCGACGATCCTGTCCGACGGGCACGTCGACGCGGTCGCGCCGGCGATCGTGGACGGCCAGCTCGTCGTGAAGGTCAAGGACGAGACGCAGGGCCAGCCCGCGGTCGTCCGCGACCCGGCCGACGTCGTCTTCCAGGTCTTGCCGGCCGCGCGCCAGACCGTGCCGGCCAGCGTCACCCCGGGCTCGCCGTTCTCGTTCCTGGGCGCCCCGGGCGACGCGTTCTGGCTGATCCCGCAGGTCCAGCAGCAGGGCGTCGTGTGGGCCGGCTGGTCGAGCGAGTCGATCACGCCCGCCCAGGTCGGCGACTCGACGCTGCGCTGGAAGCTGCTGGGCGTCGAGGGGCCCGGCGCCGTGCAGCTGTACACGATCGGCGCGTTCAGCACCCCGACGATCGTCTTCAACTCCGCCGACGGGCTGCCGGACGAGGACCTGCGGCCGATCGGCGCTCACGCGCACTTCAACTGGGCGTTCCACGGCACCGGCCTGTACACGCTCACGTTCGAGGTCAGCGCGAAGGCGCCCGGCGGCGCGACGATCAGCTCCGGCCCGGTGAAGTATCGCTTCTTCGTCGGCGACCCGGTCGAGCTGCCGGCGGCCGACGTGCAGCTGTCGGTCGGCGGGCTGCGCGGCCACTACCACCCCGGCGACACGGTGACGCTGCGCGCCGTGCAGGAGCCGCAGACCGAGCTCGACCACTACCACTGGTTCGCCAGGTGCGGCACCGCCGCCGACTTCGCCGAGGTCGGCGCCGGCGACACCTACAGCTTCACCGCCGCCGCGACCCACGACGGCTGCCAGGTGAAGGTCACGCTCTACGACGAGACCCACACGCCGCTCGTGACCTCCGATCCCGTGACCGTCCACGTCGAGAGCCACGACGAGCCCGGCGGCGAGGCCA
Organism: Solirubrobacter sp.; assembly: GCA_035555675.1. Lineage (GTDB taxonomy): Bacteria > Actinomycetota > Thermoleophilia > Solirubrobacterales > Solirubrobacteraceae > Solirubrobacter. The sequence continues at coordinate 19,451 of DATMGH010000040.1, forward strand.
CCGCCGGCGGGACCGTGTCGGGCACCGTGCCCGGAACGCTCGCGCTCGCCCTCGACGGCGACGGCACCGCGAGCTTCGGCGCGTTCGCGCTCGGCGCCGAGCGCGACTACGTCGCGTCGATCGGCGCGACGGCGAGCAGCAGCGGCGAGCAGAACAGGCTCACGATCGAGGACGCGAGCGCGAGCCATCCGGGCCACCTGGTCAACGGCGCCTACGCCCTGGCCCAGCCGCTGCAGGCGCAGGCCGCGCCCGGCGAGTACGGCGACGTCGGCGCCGCGCCGCTGACGCTGGCGACGTTCGGCCAGCCGCTGAACGCGGCGCGGGTCACACTGAACCTCAGGCAGCACATCCGCGGCGACGAGGTGCTCCGCACCGGCGCGTACGGCAAGACCCTGAAGTTCACCCTCGCGACGGCCACCCCGTGATGCGCTTGATCGCCGGGGTCGCCGCCGCGGTGCTGTCGGCCGGCCACGTGGACGCAGTGGCCCCGGCGGTCGAGAGCGGCAAGATCGTCGTGAAGGTCAAGGACGGGACCCAGGGCGCGCCCGCGGTCTTCCGCGACCCCGCGGACGTCCTGTTCCACGTCAAGCCCGCGGCGCGGCGGACCGTGCCCGCGGGGTTCGCGTTCCTCGGCGCGCCCGGCAGCCCGATCTGGCTGCTCCCCCAGGCGCAGTCGGAGAACCCGGACGTCGTGTGGGCCGGCTGGTCGAGCGAGACGATCACGCCCGCGCAGGTCGGCGACCCCACGCTCCAGTGGACGCTGCTGGCCGTCGACGGGCCGGGGCCCGTGCAGCTGTTCGAGACCGGCCCGTTCGGCGAGCCGCGCCTGTTCTTCGACTCGTCCGACGGCCTGCCCGACACCGAGCCGCGGCCGATCGGCACGCACGCGCACTTCAACTGGGTCTTCCACGCGCCCGGCGCCTACACGCTGACGTTCGCGGTCGCCGGCAAGCTGCCCGGCGGAGCGGACGCCGGCTCGGGCCCGGTCCGGTACCGGTTCTGCGTCGACGAGCTGAGCGCCTGCGCCACGGACGCCGGCGTGCCGGCCCCGGGCGCGCCGCCGCCGCCGCCGCCGCCGGGCGGCGCGAGCCCGGCCGCGCCCAAGGCCACGCCGCCCGCGCTGCGGGTCTCGCGGCCGAGCGTGCGCGGCCGCACGCTCACGTTCCGCGCGCGGATCGGGCAGCGGGGGAAGCTCGACGTCGCGGTCAAGCGCGGCCGCCGCGTCGTCACCCGCGCGAAGGCCCGGACCGTGGGCGCGTCGAGCCGGCAGCGGACGTTCCGCGTGCGGCTCGGGCGCACGCTCGGGCGCGGCACCTACCGGGTCGCCGTGCGGCTGCGCGCCGGCGGGGCGAGCACCACGCGCACCATGACCCTGCGCCGGCGGGCGACCACCGCCACCGCGGCCCGCGCCGTGACGCTCGCCGACGGCCACGTGGACGCCGCCTCCGCGCGGATCGTGGGCGGCCGGCTGCGCTTCTCCCTGAAGGACTCGACCGGCCGCCGCGTCGTCTGGCGCGACCCCGCGTCGGTCGTGATCCGCGTCGTCGACCGCGCCAAGGTCAAGCTGCCGGCCGACAGAGGCTTCATCGGCCGCGCCGGCCAGACGGTCTGGATGATCCCCCAGGTCCAGAAGCCGGGCGTGATCTGGTCCGGCTGGAACACCGAGGAGATCAGCTCGCGCCAGATCCGCGGCGGCGTCACGTGGGAGCTGCGCAAGGTCAGCGGGCCGGGACGGGTCGTGCTGTTCCAGACCGGCGCGTTCGGCGACGAGCGCGTGCTGTTCAACAGCGGCCGCCGGCTGCCGCAGCGCTCGGTGATCGCGCCCGGCACGCACGCGCACGGCAACTGGGCGTTCACCGCCAAGGGCACGTACCGGCTCACGTTCACGCTGCGGGTCACCACCCGCGCCGGGAAGCGGCAGAGCGCGACCGCGACGCTCGTGCACCGGGTCGGGTGAGCGTGACCCGCATGCTCGCCATCGCCGCGGCCGCCGCGACCCTGACGGGCTGCGGGTACGAGCGCGACCGGCTGTCGTCGTCCGGCGACGGCCGGCTGCAGGTCGTCGTCACGACCGGCATCCTGCGCGACCTGGTCGCGAACGTCGGCGGCGACCGCGTGCGCGTCGCCAGCCTCGTCCCGGACGGCGCCGACCCGCACACGTTCGAGCCGACCCTGCGCGACGTGCGCAACGTCGTCTACGCCGACGTCGCGTTCAGCAACTACCTGCTGCTGGAGGAGCACAGCGTCGTCAAGACGCTCGACGCGAACCTGCGCCCGGGCACGCCGGACGTCTCGCTGGCCGAGGGCGCGGTCAAGTACGCGGCCGAGATCATCCCGCTGGTCGAGGACGTCAACCTCGACACGATCTGGCTCGGGCTGCGCGCCCGCGGCGGCCGCGGCGCCACACGCGCCAGCGACGTGCTGCTGTCGTTGACCGGCGCGTCCGGGCCGGGCGCCGTCTACGGGTACCTGACCGGGACGTTCGGCGACACCGACGTGTACTTCAACTCCCGCGACGGCTTCGCGGACGACACCGCGACCCTCCCGGCCGACGCGCACACCCACATGTCCTGGGTGTTCACCCGCCCCGGGACGTACCGGCTGACGTTCCAGGCGAGCCTGCGCGCCGACGCGGCGGCGCCGCCCGTCCCGGTCGGGCGCCCGACGACGTTCACGTTCGCCGTCGGCGTCCGGCCGCAGGGCGCGACCGTGCTCGACCGCGGGCACGCCGACCTCACCGTCGACCTCGACGAGGACCGCCTGTACGCGCTCTATGACCCGCAGGGCGGCGGCGAGGGCACGCAGACCGAGGTGCCGGCCGAGCGGGCGGTGATCGACGTGCCGGCCAAGGCGCTGGCGGAGATCCCGGGCGACCCGCAGTTCCGCTTCCTGGGCCGGCCCGGCACGCCGATCTACCAGCTGCCGCAGGCCGTGCTCGGCAAGCACGTGCACGGCGAGATCGACCCGCACCTGTGGCAGGACGCCGGCAACGCGATGGCGTACGTGAAGCTGATCCGCGACACGCTGATCGCCCGCGACCCCGAGGGCGCGGCGACCTACCGCGCCAACGCGGACCGCTACCTGGCCGAGCTCGACGCGCTCGACCGGTACGTGCGGCGCACGCTGGCGGCGATCCCGCCGGAGCGGCGCTACCTGGTCACGACGCACGACGCGTTCGCGTACCTCGCGCACGCGTACGGCCTGCGCGTCGCGGGCTTCGTGACGCCGAACCCGGCGACCGAGCCGTCGCTGGCCGACCGGCGCAAGCTGACCGAGACGATCCGGACGCTGAAGGTGCCGGCGGTGTTCCTGGAGCCGAACCTGGCCGCGCGCGCGTCGACGCTGACCGAGGTCGCGCGCGAGCGCGGGATCGCGGTCTGCCCGATCCACGGCGACGCGTTCAGCCCCGGCGTGTCCACCTACGCGCAGATGCTGCGCGCCAACGCGGACTCGCTGCGGCGATGCCTCGGCTGATCCTCACCGCCCTGCTGCTGTGCCTGGCCTGGGTGCCCGCCGCCCGCGCGCAGGACGATCCGGCGCTCGAGCAGCGCATCGACGCGCACCAGCGCGTGACCGGCGGCCGCGCCGAGCTGGCGCGGGGGCACGTCGACGTCGGCCCGCGGTTCGCCGACGGCCGCTGGACGCTGATGATCCACGACGACACGCGCAAGGCCGCGGGCGCGGCGAGCGTCTGGCGCCACGCCGAGCGGACCGTGCTGCGGGTGAGCGACGCGGGCCGCCTGACGGTGCCCGACGACCCGGTCTACGCGTTCCTGCACACCAAGCCGGGCGCGCCCGTGCACGTGGTGCCGGAGACGCAGGACCGCGACGTCGTGTGGGTTGGGTGGAACACGCAGGACCCGGAAGTCATGCGCCGGATCGACCGCGGCGTCACGCTGACCCTGACCGGCGTGCAGGGACCCGGCGACCTCGTGGTCTACCTGCAGTCCGGGAGCTTCAGCGAGCCGAAGGTGCTGTGGGACTCGACGGGCAAGCCGGCGCCGGTGTGGGTCGACGTCAACACCCACACGCACGCCAACTGGGTGTTCACCGAGCCGGGCGTCTACCTGGTGCGGATCACGGTCGCCGCCGACCTGCGCGACGGCTCGAAGGTCGCCGACACGCGCGAGCTGCGGTTCGCGGTGGGCGACGCGGCGACCGCGGACGAGGCGCTGGCGACGGCGTGGCGCGCCGGCACGGCGGCCCGGCCCGTGGCGGCGCCGGCCGCGGAGACCGCCGGCGGAGCGATCGTCGCGCTGATCGCCGTGGCCGCGGTCGCGCTCGCCGGCGGCGCCGGCTGGGCCGCGGCGCGAGGGGCGCGGGCGAAGCGGGCGGCGCGAGCCGCGCGACCGCGAGCCGTCGAGGACGGTGACCGCGCGTGAGCCGCGTCATCGACGTCCAGGGCCTGTCGGTGCGGCTCGGCGGGCGGCTCGTGCTGCGCGACGCGACGCTGCACGTCGGCCACGGCGAGCTGGTCGGGCTGATCGGCCCGAACGGCGCCGGCAAGACGACGCTGCTGCGCGCCGCGCTCGGCCTGCTCGCCCCGGCCGCCGGCCGGGTCACGATCGACGGCCGTCCCGCCCGCCCCGGCCGCGCGCCGATCGGCTACGTGCCGCAGCGCCACGAGTTCGCCTGGGAGTTCCCGCTCTCGGTCGAGCACGTGGTGATGACCGGGCGCACGGGCGCGCTCGGCTTCCTGCGCCGCCCCGGCGTCGAGGACTGGCGGGCGGTCGACGACGCGCTCGAGCGCGTGCGCATCGGCGGCCTGCGCGAGCGCCCGGTCGGCCAGCTGTCCGGCGGGCAGCGCCAGCGCGTGCTCGTCGCCCGGGCGCTCGCGCTGCAGCCCGCGGCGCTGCTCCTCGACGAACCGTTCACCGGCCTCGACATGCCCACCCAGGATCTGCTCAGTGACCTGTTCGCCGCGCTCGCCCACGAGGGCCGCGCCGTGCTCATGACCACCCACGACCTCGCCGCCGCCCTCTACACGTGCGACCGGCTGGCGCTGCTCAACGAGACCGTGATCGCGACCGGCACGCCCGCGGCGCTGACCGTCGATCCCGGCGCGTGGATGCGGACGTTCGGCGTCGGCGAGCGCAGCCCGCTGCTGCGCATGCTCAGGGCGGCGGCCTGACCATGTCCCCAGCGGAGTTCGTCACCGACCTGCTCAACCCGGACCTCGCGTTCCTCCCGAAGGCGCTGCTGATCGCGGTCATGTCGTCGATCGTCTGCGGCGTGATCGGCTGCTACGTCGTGCTGCGCGGGATGGCGTTCATCGGCGACGCGGTCGCCCACGCCGTCTTCCCCGGCCTCGCGGTCGCGTTCGTACTGAGCGGGAGCCTGGTGCTCGGCGGCACCGTCGCGGGCGTGGTCACGGCGATCCTGGTCGCGGTCTTCGCGCAGAACCGGCGCGTGCGCGAGGACACGATCATCGGCGTCTTCTTCGTCGCGGCGTTCGCGCTCGGGATCGTGATCATCTCGCGCGCGCCGGGCTACGCGGGGTCGCTGCAGCAGTTCCTGTTCGGGTCGATCACCGGCATCCCCGACCGCGACCTCTACACCGTCGCCGGCGCCGGCGTCGCGATCCTGGGCGTGCTGGGCGCGCTGCACAAGGAGCTCGTGACCGTCTCGCTGGACCGCGAGACCGCGCGCGCGATGGGCCTGCCGGTCTTCTGGCTGGACCTCGCGCTCTACGTCCTGGTCACGCTCGCGGTCGTCATCAGCGTGCAGACGATCGGCAACATCCTCGTGCTCGCGCTGCTCGTCACCCCCGCCGCCACCGCCCGGCTGTTGACCGACCGGCTCGGGCTGATGATGGTGCTCGCGCCGCTGATCGGCGGCCTCGGCGCGCTCGTGGGCCTCTACGTCTCGTGGTCGTGGGACTACCCGACCGGCGGGACGATCGTGCTGGTGCTGACCGCGGGCTTCTTGGCCGCGTGGCTGCTGGCTCCGCGGCAGGGACGCGTCAGAGCCGTGACGCGCCGCTGGACCCGGGGCGCCCGCCCCGGGTAGTGCCCGGCCATGACTTCGCTCCCCGAGCCGCGCGGACCGCTCAGCGAGGCGCTCCTGACGGCATTGCAGCGCCCACCGCACGCGCTGCGAGGCAGCGCCGAGCTCCTCGAGGACGAGGACCTGCAGCTGGCGCTCTACTGCCTGTACGAGCTGCACTACCGCGGGTTCGAGGGCGTCGACGACGCGTGGGAGTGGGAGCCGTCGCTGCTGGCGCTGCGGGCGACGCTCGAGCGCCGCTTCGAGACCGACCTGGTCGAGCTCGCCGGCCCGGTCGGCGAGCCGCCCGACCCGGCGGAGATCGACGCGCTCCTGCGCGAGCTGATGCAGGCCGACGACGCGCCGTCGGTCTCGACGTTCATCGAGCGCGAGGCGACCGCCGAGCAGGTGCAGGAGTTCATGGTCCACCGTTCCGCGTACCAGCTCAAGGAGGCCGACCCGCACTCGTGGGCGCTGCCGCGGCTGTGGGGCGCGCCGAAGGCGGCGCTGGTCGAGGTCCAGTGCGACGAGTACGGCAACGGGCGCGCGCAGGACATCCACGCCGAGCTGTTCGCGCGCTCGCTGGACGCCGTCGGCCTCGACTCCACCTACGGCGCGTACCTGGACCGGATCCCGGGCGTGACGCTCGCCACCGTGAACCTGATGTCGTTCTGCGGCTTGCACCGGCGGCTCCGGGGTGCGATCGTCGGCCACCTGGCGCTGTTCGAGATGACGTCCTCGGTCCCCAACCGCCGCTACGCCGCCGGGCTGCGCCGCCTCGGGTACGGCGACGACGCCTGCCGGTTCTTCGACGTGCACGTGGTCGCCGACGCGGTGCACGAAAGCGTCGCCGCGGTCGACCTGGCCGGCGGCCTGGCCAAGCAGGACCGCCTGCTCGGCGCCGACGTGCTGTGGGGCGCGAAAGCGCTGCTGGCGATCGACGGGCGCTGGGCGCGGCACCTGATGCGCGCGTGGGACGACGGCGCGTCCTCGCTGCGCCCTGAGCTCGCGCTGCATTGAACGCCGCCGAGCTGCGCGCCGTCTTCGACGCTCCGGCGCCGCTGACGATCGGGCTCGAGGAGGAGCTGATGCTGGTCGACCCCGTCACGCTGGCGCTGGCCGAGAACGCGCCGGACGTCGCCGGCGACGGCCTCAAGCTCGAGCTGCCCGCGTCGCAGGTGGAGCTGGCGACGACCCCCGTCACACGCGTGCGCGACGCGATCGCCCAGTTGCGCGCCGGGCGCGAGCGGCTGGCCGCGCGCGCCACCGCGATCGCCGCCGGCGTGCACCCGCTCGGGCCCGCGCTCGGCGCGCTCAACGCCGGCGGCCGCTACGACGAGATCCTCGCCCGCTACGGCGACGTCGCCCGCAGCCAGCTCGTGTGCGCGCTGCAGGTGCACGTCGCGGTCGGCTCCGCGGACGGGACGCTGGCGGTCTACAACGCGCTCCGCGGCCACCTGCCGGAGCTGGCGGCGCTCGCCGCCAACGCGCCGTTCCACGCCGGCCGCGCCACCGGCTACGCGTCGGTGCGGCCGCTGATCGGCGGCCTGCTGCCGCGCCAGGGCGTCCCGCCGCCGATCCCCTCCTGGGACGCGTTCGCGGAGATGCTGCGCTGGACCGGCGACCCGCGCAGCTGGTGGTTCGAGCTGCGCCCGCACGCGCGCTTCGGCACGCTCGAGCTGCGCGTGTGCGACGCCCAGACCACGCTCGCCGAAGCCGCCGCGATCGCGGCGTACGCGCACGCGCTGGTGGCCTGGCTGGCCGAGCACGGCGGACCGGTGCACGACACCTGGCGGATCGAGGAGAACCGGTTCCACGCCGCGCGCCACGGCCTCGACGCGGAGCTCGCCGACCTTCAGACCGGCGTGCGCCGGCCCGTCCGCGCGATCCTGGCCGACCGCCTCGAGGCGCTGCGGCCGGTCGCGGAGCGGCTCGGCTGCCGGGCCGAGCTGGACGCGCTCTCGCTGGACGTCAACGGCGCGATCCGCCAGCGCGAGGCCGGCCGCGACGCCGTCACGCGCTGGCTGGCCGATCGCTTTCTCGCGTAGCGCGGCCCTGCTCGGCGCCGCTCGGCGCGCGGAAGCGGACGACGTTGTGCGTGCCGTCGCAGAACGGCCGCATGCGCGACTTGCCGCAGCGGCACAGGGCGGTGATCGTCTCGCGGGCGCCCAGCTCGATCTCCTCGCCGTCCTGGTCGACGAGCCGGAACGGCCCGCGGACCAGCAGCGGCCCGTCCCGGTACGGCGTGATCACGGTCTCCGGCATCCGCGGCTCCCTTCGCTCGACTGTCCTCGCACGACCACCAGCTCCTCCGTCTGCTGCCCCGCCCCCAGCCGCCCGCGGGCTTCGAGCGCGCGGCGGCGCGCCCGCAGCACCGGTCCGAGGGGCCCGCGCACGCGCAGGACCACGTCGGTGCGCAGCCCGCCGCGCGTGAGCGCGTCGATGGT
>DATMGH010000041.1:0-105285 GCA_035555675.1 Solirubrobacter sp.
GACGACCGTCGAGGACGGCATGGCGATGGTGCACCTGTCGGTGGGCCTGCGGCCGCCGCGGTCCGAGCGCCTGCGTTCGGAGGTGGCGATCATCGCCGGCATGGCGAAGGCGACGCTGCCAGAGACGGCCACGCCGTGGGACGACTACGTCGACGACTACGACCGCATCCGCGACACGATGGCGGAGGTCCTCGAGGGCTTCGAGGACTTCAACCGCCGCGTCCGGCAGCCGCTCGGCTTCCGCATCGCCCAGCCCGCCCGGGAGCGCGTGTTCCTGACGCCGAGCGGCCGGGCCGAGTTCTCCGCCGCGGGGCTCCCGGACGTGGTCCCGCCGGCCGGGCGCCTGGTCTTGAGCACGGTCCGCTCGCACGACCAGTTCAACACGACGATCTACTCCAACGACGACCGCTACCGCGGCGTGCGGAACCTGCGCACGCTGCTGCTCATGCACGCGGAGGACATGCGCGAGCGCGGGCTGCGCGACTTCGACCTGATCGACATCACGAGCTTCGCCCGGGACGGCAGCACGCGCGCCGTCCACGGCTATACGGCGCTCGCGTACGACGTGCCGCGCGGGAGCGCGGTCGGCTACATGCCGGAGCTCAACGTGCTCTGCGCGCTGAGCGACTTCAGTGCCCAGAGCGATCAGCCGCTGATGAAGCACCTGATCATCGAGGTCGCGCCGATGCGGGGCTAGGGACGCTCCGAGCTGAGTCCGCGTCGGCGATCCAGATCACTCGGGGTGGGAAGAACGGGTGCCCCAACTCAACCGCATGCGAGGGCATGACGGATCGCCTGTGCCGTATGAAGGCGTTCCATGGATTCGTTGATCGCAAGCATTCTTTGAAGGTTGAGCACGGGCGCTGGGAGCCCCGGAGCGACGTCGATCCACGTCACGTAGGGCTCGAGGCGAGAGCGTTCCCAGCGGCCCTTGGGACCACGCGACATGATTTCCGCTAAGAGCTCGACGCGAATGCCTTCGAGTTGCAGGTACGAAGCTTGGGCCCGCATGTGAGCGGTCCTGATCTCCCTGACCTCGCCCGTGGCCGCGGCGGCGAAGCACTCCAGGATGCGTACGGCCCCCGGTGCGGAGGTCTGCACGTCGAGATCGCGGCAAGGCACGTCCACGCCCTGCAGGGCCACGGCAGCACTCCCGGTGAACGCCCACTCGACCGGCTGGCCGCGTAGGCCGCCGGCAATCGTTCGCATCGCCTGCAGATGGGCGTGGCTGAGCACCTCGTCGGCAACCTAACACTGGCCCTCGGCGCCCTGCGGATCGGCCTCGCGTTGGGTGGTGCGGGAAGACAGCCGATCAGTGATCGGCTTGCCGACGCAAGTTGCGAGTGAAGCGCGGGGAAGTTCGGCTCACGACCCGCGGCCGTCACTTTGAGATGGCGGGTGGGGTAGCGTGCCGCCGCTGAACAGATTGCTCCAACACGATCGGGCGGTGGTGTGGCATGGATGAGCGCGATGTCGCTTTGGCGGGTGTGGAGGCGCTGGCGGGGACGCTGACGGCGTTCGGTCCGGTCGGCGGGGCGATGGCGCTGCTGGGGTTGTCGCTCGCGGGCGTGCTGAGTGTGCACGCGGGGGCACGCACGTCGGCCCCTCAGCTGACCGGCGCGGAAGTCGATCACATCATCGCGGCGAACCTGCTCAAGCAGGATGTTCGAGATGGGTGGGCGCTCATCCGGCCGACCCACGACTGGTACCGGGAATGGACGATCCGCGCCGCGAGCGGCGAGGAGTTCACGGCCGCCGACATGAAGGAGTTCGATACCGGATACGCGCACGCGCGGGGCCCGAACTCAGCGATCAGGCAGGGGCTCGTCAAGCTCTTTCCGGGAAAGGGGAATCGGGACTCGACGCCGGGTCAGTACGGCGTGCCGTACGTGATTCTCGGCGTCGGCGTCTGGGTCGGGCTGCTCGAGCTCGACCTGGTACGCACGCATGAGCGCGGCGAGAAGATCTCGGGCGGGCAATGGGACACGTTTGACCGCGAGCTCGAGACGTGGGGCGTTGCTATCCAGAGGTGTGACCAACTCGCCGCTCAGCGCGTCGAGGAAGAGGTTCGGGCAGCGATCGCTCGGGAGCCCCAGCGGTACAAGTTCGAGCCTGCCCGCGCAAAGGATTGGTACTCGGAGCTGTTCAAAGAGCCTCGCGTCCCCGGTGGTCCGAACAAGGCGCTCCTCGAGTTGATCGGACGTCTGGAGCGCAGGTATCGCGGAGGTTTCCGAGCTGAAGGCGTGCTGCCGGCGCTGACCGCGGCCGGCGAGCTTGCCCAGTTGCGGATCTCGCTCGAGACCGCTCGTCGCCGTCTCGCCGCGGTCCACTGAGGGGAGACTCCGTTAGGTGAAGCCCTCTTCAGATCTGCAACTGGCGTACTTTCGCGTCCAGACGCGTGCTTGTTAAGCGTCAAGTAGGGCCGGTACGCAGATTGCGAATCCGGAAGGGAAGTATGAAAAGAGTGCGATAACCGCGTACCCAATGACCGCGACCAAAGGAACAAACCATCCGATCGGACTTGAAGGAACTGCCGGAATCGATTCTTCGACACTCGTGACGACCACCGACTTCGTCACCGGGCAGGTGTCGTCGTCCAGCGGCACGCACGCCACGGCAAGCGCCACGCTGGCGTCGGACTGCAGTCGCAACACCGCGCGTGAGGGTCTCCTCACATTCGAGCCGATCCGTCTGATCGACCGCCTGCCACGGGACGAGTCGAAGGATGAAGCGTACTACGCGCAGTCGGTCCTTGTGATGTACAAGCAGAATAGGGCGTTGCGCGTGACGACTCCGAGTGGTGGTGCGGTCACACAGAAGCAGTTCATCGCTTGTGCGACGGGTGGTGCTCAGGCATACGGCGACAACCGACTCTCGAGGTATCGAGTGACGCTGGTCCCTCGAACCTCCATCCCGAGACTCGTTGGTGCACCTAGATGGGGAAGCAACGTCGTCAACGGCAGGCTGACCGGACCCCTGGGCTTCACCGGAGGGGCCCCCGCGGTCTCGATCAGCGCGCAGGTCACTTCACATAATCAGGATATACATAGTGAAGGGGTCGGCCTGCCGTTCAGCTCGCCTCCTGAGATCTCGGCATTTGCCGACAATGTCGTCACTGGCATGTGGAGGACCACCGGCGGCTGGCGGTGGTCCGGATCGGCGGAGTGGCAGAGCGCTCGCAATCCCGTGTTTGCACTGAACGCTACGGGTGCTTACCACTGCGGGCACCCATTTGGGCTGGGCTGTGCCTGATCGTTTGCGCGCTCGGCTCTGCGTGGGGTTGCTCATCGCGGTCGCGGGCTGCGGCGGGCGGTCCCCGTCCGCCGCTCCGGAACGCGCGATGACCGCTGTCGGGGCTGCGCCGGCGCCGGAGATCTCGGGCCGAGTGATCGCACTGTGCGGCGAAGATGTCTACTCGCAAGACGTGTACGAGATCCGACGCGGGACGATCACACGTCGGACAACGACCGAGCCGGGCAACGGAGTGCACAGCTTCGCCGTGGGCAACGGTCAGATTGCGCTGTCGCGCTCTCGGGACGCGATCGACCATGTCGAACTCGGTAGCCTCGACGCGCCGACGTACTTCGGCCGGGTGCTCGGACCGGGAACCGCACCGGCGCTCGATGACGACGGCACGCTGGCGTGGACGCTGGTGACCGAGCGCGTGGGACATTACGCTGATGCCGTTTACGTCAAACGCCCTGGGAAGGTGGCGCGCCGAGTCGCGACGTATCCGCACGCGTGGCAGATTCACTTCGTCGACGGTCGTCTGCGGGCGGTGGCCAGCAGGCGCGGGAAGTTCGCGGAAGTTCGCGGTGTTGGCACGAAGCATGTGGTGCGGATCCCGCTGATCATGCGCAGCGCGCGCCACGTGGTCTGGTCGCGCTCGGGCAGGCTGGCATACGGTGATGGACACAACCGGCTGCGGATCAATTCCGCGGGCGGGCGGCGAGTCGCGAGCTACGCCACGGAGTGGGTCCCACTGGCCTGGAGCCCGGACGAGCGAAAGCTGCTGGTGACCAACGCCACACGAAAGCCTGCGGTGATCGGCCTGATGTACTCGAAGACCGGCTCCGTCCGAGCACTCGGCGCACTCTCGTGCGGCCCGGTCGTCAGTGCCAACTGGCTTCCGGACTGATGGAAGACGACTGCAACGGCGAATCTGGACGGCCCGTGGCGTGGCGAGAGCGACGCGATCCTTCGGCTCGCGCGCTTGCGATTGCCCTTGTGGCGGCGTCGGTCCCCGCCCGCGCGCGCTCATCCTTCGGCGCGATTGGGGGTCTGGGTACCGGACATGCCGGTAGATCCTCCGGTGTCCCGAGGGGGAAGCCGCACGCGCGCTAGCTGGCACCGGAGCGCTCTCTTGGTGCCAGATCCGGGCCGTTCCCGAGCGCTACGGCGTACCGGTCCGGGAACGAGAAAGCCCGCCGTAGCGGGCTTTCTCCGGTATGGGCGCGGCGGGTTTCGAACCTGCGACCTCTCGCGTGTGAAGCGAGCGCTCTCCCACTGAGCTACGCGCCCTCAGGGGCAGAGAAGTCTAGCGGCCGGACCCTCGTCGCCAAGCGCCGCGAACGCGTAGATTCCCCGTCCGTACCCGAAAGGCGGTGGACCGTGTACTACAGCAGCGGCAACTACGAGGCGTTCGCGCGGCCGCGCAAACCCGCGGGGGCGGACCGCAAGACCGCGTGGTTCGTGGGGGCGGGCCTGGCGTCCATGTCCGGCGCGGCGTTCCTGATCCGGGACGCGCAGGTGCCGGCGGAGCGGATCACGATCCTCGAGCGGCTCAAGCTGCCGGGCGGGGCGCTGGACGGGATCAAGGAGCCCAAGAAGGGGTTCGTGATCCGCGGCGGGCGCGAGATGGAGAACCACTTCGAGTGCCTCTGGGACCTGTTCCGGTCGATCCCGTCGATCGAGGTCGACGGCGCCTCGGTGCTCGACGAGTTCTACTGGCTCAACAAGGACGACCCGAACGTCTCGCTGCAGCGCGCGACGGTCAACCGCGGGCAGGACGCGCACACGGACGGGAAGTTCGCGCTCAGCGACCGCGGCCAGAAGGACATCGTCAAGGTGTTCCTCGCCACGCGCGAGGAGCTCGAGGGCAAGCGGATCGACGAGGTGTTCTCCGCCGAGTTCCTGGCCAGCAACTTCTGGCTGTACTGGCGCACGATGTTCGCGTTCGAGGAATGGCACTCGGCGCTGGAGATGAAGCTCTATCTGCACCGCTTCATCCACCACATCGGCGGGCTGCCGGACTTCTCGGCCCTGAAGTTCACCAAGTACAACCAGTACGAGTCACTCGTGCTGCCCCTGTACAAGTGGCTGCTCGAGCAGGGTGTGCACTTTCACTTCGACACCGAGGTCACCGACGTCGACTTCGACCTCGCGCCCACCCGCAAGCAGGCCACGCGCGTCCACTGGGTCCGCGAAGGCCTCCCGGGGCACGCCGACCTCGGCCCGGACGATCTGCTCTTCATCACGATCGGCTCGCTCACCGAGAACTCCGACAACGGCGACCACCACACCCCGGCGCGCCTGAACGAGGGGCAGGCGCCGGCCTGGGATCTGTGGCGGCGGATCGCGGCCAAGGACCCGGCGTTCGGCCGCCCGGACGTGTTCGGCGCGCACATCCCGCAGACCAAGTGGGAGTCGGCCACGGTCACGACGCTCGACCCGCGCATCCCGTCCCACATCCAGCGGATCTGCAAGCGCGACCCGTTCAGCGGCAAGGTCGTTACCGGCGGCATCGTCACGGTCAAGGACTCGAGCTGGCTGATGAGCTGGACCGTCAACCGCCAGCCGCACTTCAAGCAGCAGCCGCCGGATCAGATCGTCGTCTGGCTGTACTCGCTGTTCGTCGACCGCCCCGGCGACTACGTTCGCAAGCCGATGCAGGACTGCACAGGCGAGGAGATCACGCAGGAGTGGCTCTACCACCTGGGCGTGCCGCTCGGCGAGATCCCGGAGCTGGCCGCCAACGCCGCCAAGACGGTGCCGGTGATGATGCCGTACGTGACCGCGTTCTTCATGCCGCGCCACGCCGGCGACCGGCCGGACGTCGTGCCCGAGCACGCGGTGAACTTCGCGTTCATCGGCCAGTTCGCCGAGAGCACGCGCGACTGCATCTTCACCACCGAATACTCCGTCCGCACGCCGATGGAGGCGGTCTACCGGTTGCTCGACGTCGAGCGCGGCGTCCCCGAGGTCTTCAACTCCACCTACGACGTGCGCAAGCTGCTGGCGGCGACCAGCCGCCTGCGCGACGGCGAGGAGATCCCGCTCGGCCCGGCACCGGTGCGGCACTGGCTGTTCGGCAAGCTCGAGGAGAACGAGGTCGGCGCGCTGCTCGCCGAGTCCGGGCTGATCCGCGATTGAGCGGCTACTGTCGGGCGCATGCGCGCACTGCTGGTCGCCGTGGCCGTCCTGCTGTTCCCGTCCACGGCGTTCGCGCTGCCGCCGGACCCGCCCGTCACGCCGTTGACGCCCGCGGACGGGGCGGTCGGGGCGACGAACCCGGAGGGGTTCGTGGTCACGTACGCCTGCCCGGCCTACGGGATCTACGAGTCCGGGGACTTCACGTTCTACGGCGGGCCGAAGGACTACAGCGTGAGCCTGTCGACGGCGCCGGACGCCGGCGCGGACGGGCGCCTGCTCGGCTCGATCGTGGCCGTGCGCGGCAACCTGCAGGCGTCCGGGACGTGCAGCGCGGTCGTCGGCTCCGGCGCCGAGCCGCGCCCGCAGGTAACGCCGGGCACCTACTACTGGCAGGTCTGGCGGCTGTGCACGGGGTGCGCCACCGGCTACGAGGTCGGCCCGGTGCGCACGCTCACGCTGCGCTCGCCGATCAAGCCCAGGCTCACGCTGCCGGCGCGCGTCTACGGCGGGTACCCGGCGTTGATCGGCGTGACCGCGGCGGGCGCCCCGGACGGGACCGGGCTCGCGCTCGAGCGTCAAACCGGCGCGACGTGGACGCGTGTCGGCACGGTGACGCTGCTGGGCGGCAGGGCGGAGGCGGTGGTGACGCTCCCGCGCGGCCGGCAGACGCTGCGCGCGACGCTGCAGATCGGGACGCAGGCGATCGCGAGCGACGGCCAGCCGCTGATCGTCACCGCGGCCCGCCGCTGGACGACCGCCAAGGCGGAGGGCGCGTACCGGGGCGCGGGCGTGCGCTTCAAGGTCACCGACCGCGGCCGGCGCCTGCGCGTGTTCCGCGCGGCCGTGAGGGCGTGTCCGGGCCGGTTGGCGAAGCTCAACCTGGTGAAGGTCGCGCCCGACGGGAGCTTCGTGGCGGCGCGCGGCGGGCTGCGCGTGCGCGGGACGATCAGGGGCCGCAAAGCCACCGGGCGCGTCGAGCTCGCGGCCGGCACCTGCCTGTCCGCTCAGGCGTTCAGCGCCCGGCATCGGTAATCTTCGAAAATCGAAACTCGAAGAGAGGCCACATGACGACCGCCGCGAAGACGCCCCTGCGCGCCAACGACTTCCTCGACATCGACCATCTCCTCTCCGAGGAGGAGCGGTTGATCCGCGACACCGTGCGCGCGTTCGTCAACGACAAGGTCGTCCCGAACGTCGGCGACTGGTTCGAGGAGGGCCGGATCCCGCTCGAGCTGGCGACCGAGCTGGGCGCCATCGGCGTGCTCGGCATGCACCTCGACGGCTACGGCTGCGCCGGGGCCAGCGCGACCGCGTACGGGCTGGCGTGCCTGGAGCTGGAAGCGGGCGACAGCGGCGTGCGCAGCCTGGTCTCGGTCCAGGGGTCGCTGGCGATGTACGCGATCCACCGCTGGGGGTCGGAGGAGCAGAAGCTCCAGTGGCTGCCGCGGATGGCCGCGGGCGAGGCGATCGGCTGCTTCGGGCTGACCGAGCCCGACAGCGGGTCAGACCCCGCGTCGATGCGGACGCGCGCCCGCCGCGACGGCTCCGACTGGATCCTCAACGGCGCGAAGATGTGGATCACCAACGGCTCGGTGGCCGACGTGGCGGTCGTCTGGGCGCGCACCGACGACGGCGTCCGCGGCTTCCTCGTCCCCAAGGGCACGAAGGGCTTCAGCGCTCCCGAGATCCACCGCAAGCTCTCGCTGCGCGCGTCGGTCACGTCGGAGCTCGTGCTCGATGACGTGCGGCTCCCCGACAGCGCCCGGCTGCCGGAGGCGACGTCGCTGCGTGGGCCGCTGTCCTGCCTGAACGAGGCGCGGTTCGGGATCGTCTGGGGCGCGGCGGGCGCCGCCCGCGCGTGCCTGGAGGCGGCGCTCAGCTACAGCACCGAGCGGATCCAGTTCGACCGGCCGATCGCGTCGTTTCAGATCCAGCAGCAGAAGCTCGCTCACATGGCGCTCGAGGTCAACCGGGCGACGCTGCTCGCGCTGCACCTCGGCCGGCTCAAGGACGAGGGCCGGCTGCACCCGGAGCAGGTCAGCATGGGCAAGCTCGGCAACGTCAACGCCGCGCTCGACGTCGCCCGCACCGCCCGCCAGATCCTCGGCGCCAACGGCATCACGCTCGAGTACCCGGTGATCCGGCACATGAACAACCTCGAGTCGGTCGTGACCTACGAGGGCACCGCGGACGTGCACGCGCTGGTGATCGGCGGGGCGCTGACCGGCATCCAGGCCTTCCGCGGGTGACCGCCCGGACGACCCAGCAGCACGCGCTCGACGAGCTGCGCCAGGCGATCGTCAACGGCGATCTGAAGCCTGGGCAGCGCGTCGCGCAGGAGGACGTCGCCGAGCTGATCGGCGTCAGCGTCGCGCCCGTGCGCGAGGCGCTGCGCGTGCTCGAGCAGGAGGGGCAGGTCACGTACCTCCCGCGGCGCGGCTACTTCGTGACCGAGCTGCGGGTCGAGGACCTGGAGGAGATCTACAGCCTGCGCGCGCTGCTGGAGGCGCGTGCGGCGCGGCACGCGCTGCCGGGGCTCGACGAGGACGCGCTGCAGCGGATCGACGCCGCGGCGCGCGAGTGCGTCGACGCCGCGGACCGCGGCGACGTCGCCGCCGAGCTGGCCGCCAACCGGCGCTTCCACTTCGCGATCCTCGATGCGCCGGACCGGCCGCACGTGCTGCGCGTGATCCGGCTGCTGTGGGACTCGACCGAGGCCTACCGCGCGCTCTACTACAACTCGCCGGACGAGCGGCGGCGGTCGATTCACGCGCACGACCGGATCCTGGACGCGGTCCGCACGGGTGACGGCGACCGGCTGGTCGCGGAGCTCGACGCGCACCGGGATCGCGCGCTCGACGTGCTGCGCGGCGTGCTCGCCTGAGCGGTCGCGTTCCGGCGCGGGCGGCGGGAAAGTGACCGCTCGCGTGCCGCGCGGCGGGTGCGGTGGTCGCGAGTGG
The DNA here is from genome assembly GCA_035555675.1 of Solirubrobacter sp. GTDB lineage: Bacteria > Actinomycetota > Thermoleophilia > Solirubrobacterales > Solirubrobacteraceae > Solirubrobacter. Next base: position 9,333 of record DATMGH010000041.1, read on the forward strand.
TCGCGTTTTGGCGCGGGCGGCGGGCAAGTGACCGCTCGCGTGCCGCGCGGCGGGTTGTGGGCGGGTGCGGGTGGTCGCCGAGTGGTCGCGTTTTGGCGTGGGCGGCGGGAAAGTGACCGCTCGTGTGCCGCGCGGCGCGCGGCTAGCTGCGGCGCGACCAGCGGCGGCGGCGCGGCGCGGCGCCGGTCGGTGCTGGCGGGAGCGGGGCGCCTTCGAGGATCGCGGCCGGGGCGTCGGTGACCATCCACTCGGCGCGCGCGCCCGCGTGCTCGACCGCGGCGCGCAGCCCCGCGCGCGAGCCGTTCGGGCGGTGCAGGTCCCCCGCGATCACGTGCGCGTGCCCGTCCGCGATCAGCCGCGCCGCGAGCTTCGCCGCCCGCCCGCCGCCGACGACCGACGCCGCCGTCAGCTGCACCAGCAGGTCGTTCTCGACCAGCCGCAGCAGCCGGGCCGGGTCGCGCTGGAAGGACGGGTTGCGCTCCGGGTGCGCGAGCAGGACCCGGAACCCGCGCACGCGGATCCGGAACAGCAGGTCCTCGAACAGCGGCGGCAGCTCGCCGTACGGCGTCTCCACCAGCAGGTCGGTCCCGCGCGCGTCGTAGGTCACGGCGCGCAGCGTGTCGTCCTCGACCCCCTGCGCCCACAGCAGGTCGACCTCCCCGCCGAGCGCGATCCGCAGGTCCAGCCCCGCGGCGTCGACCGCCGCCTGCAGCGCCCGCACGCGCGCCGGCAGCTCGCTCACGCGCACGTCCGGGAAGTCCGCCCGCAGGTGCGGCGTCGCCGCCAGCACGCGCACGCCGGACGCGGCCACTTCGCGCGCCAGCGCGAGCGCCGCCTCGAGGTCCGGCGACCCGTCGTCGAGCCCCGGCAGCACGTGCGAGTGCAGGTCGATCATCCGAGCCGCCGCACGAACCCCGCCGCCACGCCCCGCGGCCCCCCGGCCCCGAGCGCGTCCGCCAGCCAGACCGCGTCGTCGCGCGCCAGCGGCCGCAGCGCCAGCGCCCCGCCGAGCCCCACGGCGACGCCGGCCAGCACGCCTAGGATCACGCCCACCAGCGACGCCGCCCACGCCGCGCCCGCCACCAGCGCGGACAGCAGCACGGTCCGCGCCAGCGGCCCGCCGGCGAGCGCGATCGGCCGGTGCAGCCGCGTCGCCAGCACCAGGCACGGCACGCCCGCGACCAGCACGGCGCAGCCGTTCGCGATCGCGGCGCCGACCGCGTCCAGCCCCGGAACCAGCGCGAACGCCAGCCCCACGTCGACGACCGTCCCCGCGATCAGCGCGACCACGATGAAGTTGACCCGCCCGAGCCCGTACAGCACACCCTCGCTCAGCCGCAGCATCGGCTGCAGCAGCAGCGGCGCGAGCATCGCCAGCATCACGCTCCCCGCGTCCGCGTAGTCGGACCCGTACGCCCACGACAGCAGGCCGGGCCCGACGATCGCGAACCCCGTGACCAGCGGCCAGGTGATCAGCACCAGCAGCCGCAGCGCGCGCCAGAAGCCGGCCCGGATCCGCTCGTGCTCGCCCGTGCCGACCAGGTTCGCCACCGCCGGCATGCTCACCGCCTCGATCGTCTCCGGCACCTTCGAGAGCCCGGAGACGGCGGCGAACGCGATCGAGTAGAACGCGATCTGCGCGTTCGACGAGTAGTGCTGGAGCACGAACAGCTCCGACCGCCGCCAGACCACGAAGCTGATGATGACGATCAGCGAGCTCGACCAGGTGAACGACCAGAAGCGGCGTCGCAGCTCGCGCGGCGCCGGCTCGGGCTCCGGCAGGACCACGACCAGCCGCCGCGCCAGCACCGACGTCCACGCCAGGTTGACCGCGACCGCCGCCGCCTCGACGCCGAACAGCCCGCTGATCCCGCCGCCGAGCTCGAGCGCGACGACCACGGCCGGCACGGTCGCGACGCCCGTGACCAGCCCGGGCAGCCACGCCTCCCGCCAGCGCTGCGACCCGGCCAGCAGCGCGGCCGGCACGGCCTGCAGGACCGCCAGCGCGGCGGACACGCCGGCCAGCACCCACGCCGTCTCCGGCTCGTTGCCGAGCGCCGCCACGACCACCAGCACGAGCAGCACCAGCGCCGCCGCGACCGTCTCCACGCGCCGGCTGACCGCGTACAGCGACAGCGCCTGCCCGCCGCGCCGGGCGCCGAGCAGCTCGCCGACGAAGCGGCTGATCGCCAGCGGCAGCCCGGCGGTCGCCATCTGCACGAGCGCGATCGAGACGAACGCGATGTAGCTCTGCAGGCCCATCTCGTCCGGGCCCAGGTAGCGGGCGACGACGATCGAGAGCAGCAGCAGCTGGGCCTGCGGGAGGACGCGGCTGAGCAGCGTCCAGAGCCCGCCGCTGACGACGGACGGCGCGCTGGTCGCGCCGAGCTCCTCCTCGGGCTCAGGCAGCGATGGCGCGCTCATACACCGCGTGATACGCGGCGGCGACCGCGTCCCAGTCGTGGTGCCCGCGCACGTACGCGCGTGCGGCCTCGGCCATCCGCGTCGCGGCGTCGCGGTCGCGCAGCAGCGCGACGATCTCCGCCGCCAACCCGGCGTCGTCGGACGCGACCCGGATGCGCCCGTCGACCGTCAGCCCCTGGCAGGCGAGCGGCGTGGCGACCGCCGGCGCACCCGCGGCCAGCGCCTCCAGCAGCTTGTTCTTGATCCCGGTGCCGCTGACCATCGGGCACGCGTACACGGCCGCGCCCCACAGGTACGGGCGCAGGTCGGGCACGTCGGCGATCACCTGCACCCCGTCCAGCTCGCGCAGCCGCGGCCCGGGCGAGCGGCCGACGAGCGAGAGCGACGCGTCCGGGATCGCCTCCCGCACGCGCGGGAGGACGCCCAGCGCCAGCCGCAGCGCCGCCTGCTCGTTGGCGGGCGCGTCGAGCGCGCCCGTGAACAGGATCCCGGCGCGCGGCCGGCCGTCGGGCGCGAAGTGCGCCGCGTCGACCCCGTTCGGGATCGTCGCCAGCGGCAGCGCCGGGTCGAGCGCCGCGGCGTCGGACTCGGTGACCAGCACGACGCCCCGGTACGGCCGGTACGCGCGCGCCTCGAAGCGCCGCACCGCGCGCTCCTGCGTCAGCCGCCACGCGCGTTCCAGGCCGGAGGCCGACGCCGCCTCCGCGCGCACGTTGCGGTGCCACGCGTCCAGCGGCGCGATCACGGCCGGCAGCGCCCCGAGCGCGGGCGCGATCAGCGCCAGCGACCCCAGCATCGCGTGCGCGACGTCGAACGACCGCGACGACAGCCACCCCGGCAAGAAGCGCAGGAACGGCGCCGCCAGCGGCCGGGCCTCGACGGGCTCGCGCCGCACCAGCGCGGTCAGCCGGTCGATCGCTCCGACACTCGCGTAGGGAAGCTCGATCAGCTCGATTCCTTCCGGCGGATCGCCGATCTGATCCGGATGGCGCAGCGCGACGACGGTCACCGACTCGGTTCGGGCCAGACGGGAACACAGCTCGTAGAGCACGAGCCGCGAGCCGTTCAGGGGCGCGCGCGGCGCCTCGGAGGCGCAGACCAGGATGCGCACCGCGGGCATCTTGGCAGCATGTGCGACTTGCGCGAACGGTTTCCGGCCCTCGTCATCGCACCGCTGCTGCCCGAGCCGCCCGTCACCGGCGGCCAGAAGCGCACGCTGCGGCTGCTGGAGACGATGGAGCGCGCCGGGCTGCACCCCCAGATCCTCACCGCCGATCCGGGCGAGCCGGGCGTCGCCGCGCGGCTGCGCGAGCGCGGGTGGACGGTCGAGATCGTCCCCGAGCCCGAGCCGACCGTGGCCGACCGCCTGCGCCAGCACGCGCTGCGGCTCCCGAGCCCGCGGCTGCGCAACGTCGCCCGCCGCTTCGCCGCGCTCGCGCCCGCCGCGGCGCTGATCCAGTACGAGCACACGCAGAGCGCGTACTACCCGCCGCCGCCCGGCGTGCCGACGGTGCTGAGCCTGCACAACCTGGACTCCGCGGCGGCGCGCTCGGCGGTGCGCGAGCGCAGCGGCCTGGCGCGGCTGCGTGAGCGCAACCGGGCGGCTGGATTACGCACCGTCGAGCGGCGCTCGTTCCCGCGCGCGGACCGGATCCTGTGCGTGACCGAGGCCGACTGCGCGGCGGTCCGGGCGGCCGGGGGCCGCGCGCTGCTCGCCCCCAACGGCGTCGACGACGACTTCTACGCGGTCCGCACCCCGCCGTCCGGGGACGTCGTGCTGTTCTTCGGCCACTTCGGCTACGCGGCGAACGCGCACGGCGTCGAGCGCTTCGCCCGCGAGGGCTGGCCCGCGGTGCGCGCCGCGCACCCGCACGCGCGGTTCGCGATCGCCGGCGCCGGAATGGCGGACCAGCTGCGCGCGCGGCTGACCGCGATCGAGGGCGTCGACGTGCTCGGCCTGGTCGCCGACCTCCCGGGCGTGCTGGCCGCGTCGCGCACCGTCGTCGTGCCGATCTGGGAGGGCGGCGGGACGCGCCTGAAGGTGCTCGAGGCGCTCGCGACCGGGCGCCCGGTCGTCTCGACGGCGCTCGGCGCGTCCGGCATCGGCTTCCAGGACGGGCGCGACGGGCTGCTGGCGGAGACCCCGGAGACGCTCGCGCAGGCGGTCAACGCGGTGCTCGACGGCCGCGAGTTCACCGGCCGTCAACTTGCCGAGCACTTCCGCTGGACGGAGACACTTTCCGGCGCATCGTCCTACTACGCGGAAGTGGTCGCGCGCCGCCGGTCCGCTCGCTGACTCAAGCGGCACCGGAAAGGAGCCGATCACAGAGATCAGGCACCATTCCCAACCGACAAGGGCAAACCCGCCGTAAGACGGGGACGCAAAGCCACGGGACCCACTGGGTCGGCCGGGCCGCCGAAAGGGGTATTCGTGAAAAGGTCAATCGCCGCCATGCTGGCCATCCTGGTCACTGCGCCGGCGACCGCGCACGCGGCGTCGCCGGTCGGGCACTTTCGTGTCGCGATCGACTCTGCCGCGGCGACCGCCGACTACACGAGCACCGCCGCCCGCAACGACGTGGTGATCCTGCAGCAGTACCAGGCGCCGCGCATGAAGACGCTGAAGGCCGCCAACCCCGGCGTGAAGGTGCTGATGTACAAGAACCTGTCGGGGATGACCGAACGCCAGCCGTCGGGCTTCGTGTCCGGCGGGGTCGCGACGCAGGACGCCGCGGCGCACCCCGAGTGGTACCTGCTCAACACCGGCGGCGAGCGCTTCACGTCGCGCTACTTCAACTGGATCTGGATCGGGGACGTCGGCAGCCCGTCCTATCAGCAGCAGTGGGCGGACAACGTGCTGGGCGAGGTCGCCGCCGACGGCTGGGACGGCGTGTTCATGGACGACGTCAACCCGACGATGTCCTGGCACTACGACGTCAGCCGGATCGCCAAGTACCCGACCGACGCGGCGTGGCAGGCGGCGACGCGCTCGGCGCTGTCGGCGATCGGCTCGCGCTTCCGCGCCGCGGGCAAGCTCGTGATCGCGAACTTCTCCAACAGCAAGGCGTTCCCGGCCGTGATCAAGGACTGGTACGGGCTGGTCGACGGCGGCCTCAACGAGCAGTTCCTCAAGTGGGGGACGAACACCACGGGCCCCGAGAGCTACGACCCGGCCGACTACTGGGAGCTGCAGCTCAAACAGATGAAGGAGGCCGAGGCGGCGGGCAAGTACTACCTCGGGCTCACGCCGTCGACTGCGACCGACCGCGCCGCCGCGCGCTACGGCTACGCCACGATGCTGCTGGCGGGGGCCGGGAAGCTGCAGTTCGCGCTGCACAGCGACTACACGAACGAGCGCTGGTTCCCGGAGTACGACTACGCGCTCGGGACGCCCTTGGACGCGGAAACGCGCGAGGCGGGCGGCGTGCACCGGCGGCGCTTCAGCCACGGGCTCGTGCTGGTGAACCCGACCGCGAGCGCGGTGGCGGTGGACTTCGGCGGCGCGTACACCGGCTCCGGGCTGGAGACCGCGACGGCGGCGACGCTCGCGCCGCGCAGCGCGCTCGTGCTGACGAAGGTGGGCGAGGACGAGCCGGGCGACGGCGGCGCGGGTGTGCCGCCGGTCCAGGACGACCCGGTCGACACGACCGACCCCGTGCAGCCGGTCGATCCGCTCCCGCCCGTCCAGGACGACCCCGTCGACACGACCGATCCGGTCCAGCCGGTCGACCCGGTCCCGCCCGTGCCGGCCAAGCCGCGCGTCCCGCCGATCACGCGCGTGAAGCCGATCCGCATCACGCTGACGTGCAAGCTGGTCACCGCCTGCCGCGGCACGGTCGCGCTCAAGCGCGGCGACGTGGTCGTCGGCAAGCGTACGGTCAAGGTCCGGGCCGGCAAGAGCCTCACGATCTCGATGCGCGAGCGCGTGCGGGCGACGATCGCCAAGGCGCGCCGCCTGAAGGTCAAGGCGCCGCACGGCCTGCGCGCGAAGCTGCGCTGACGTAGAGCGCGAGCATCCGCTCGGCGGTGCGCGCGGCCGAGTGCTCGGCCGCCGCGGCCCGGCCCGCGTCCACCCGGCGCGCCGCCAACGCCGGGTCGTCCAGCAGCTCGAGCAGCGCGCTGGCCAGCGCGCCCGGGTCGGCGGGCGGGACGAGCGTCGCGGTGCCGTCCGGGGCGTACTCCGGGACGCCGCCGACGCGGCTCGCGACCGCCGGGATCCCGGCCGCGAGCGCTTCCAGCAGCGCCAGCGGGCTGTTCTCCATCAGCGACGGCAGCGCGAAGACGCTCAGGCGCGGCAGCGCGTCGTGCGCGCGGACGAACCCGGGGAACTCGACCGGCAGGGCCGCGGCGCGCGCCTTCAGCGCCGCCTCCAGCGAGCCGGTGCCGAAGATCGCGAAGCGCGTCTGCGGCCGCCGGGCGACAACGATCCGCGCGGCGTCGACGAAGTGCTCGAGGCCCTTGACGGGCTCCAGCAGCGAGATCGTGCCCACCAGCTCGCCGCGGTCGAGCGGGCGGTCCGGGACGTCGACCCCGTTCGGGATCACCACCAGCCGCTCCTGGGCGTAGCCGACGCGCTCGGCCAGCAGCCGCGCCATCGCGTGCGAGGGCGTGACCAGCACGTCGGTCATCCGCTCCAGCCCGCGCTCGAGGCCGCGGTAGGCGACGCGCGCCTTCAGGCCCGGCGGCGCGTCGGTCAGAAACGGTTCCGGCAGGCCGTGCAGCGTGTGCACGCGCAGCTCGCCGCGCCGCGGCAGCGCGCGCACCCACAGGCCGCTGCGGCGGTCGTGCGTGTGGACGACGTCCGCGCCGCGCACGAAGCGGCGGACGCGGACCGCGCCCGCCGGGTCGAACGGGCGCGCGAGCGGGATCACCGCGGCCTGCGCGCCGGCGGCGGCGAAGCGCGCCGCGGCCGGCTCGTCGAGCGCGACCGCGCGGACGTCCACGCCGGCCCGGGCCAGGTCGCGCGCCAGCAGCAGCGCGTGCTCGAGCGGGCCGCCGCGCGCGATCGAGGTGACGAGCGCGACCTTCATTTGCTCAGCGCCAGCACGCCCGCGAGGCCGCCGAGCAGCCACAGCGGCACGCTCGTCTGCACCGAGAGGAAGCTGGCGGACACGATCGCCACGACCAGCGACGCCTGCACGGCCGCGGTGATGCGCAGGCCGTCGGCGTCCTCGGCGGCCTGGAATCTTCGCCGTGCCCGGGCGGCCAGCATCCAGCTGCCGCCGATGAACGCCAGGAACGCCAGCAGCGTCGGGATCCCGCCCTCGGCCAGCACCTCCAGGTACGCGTTGTGGACGACCGGGTTCTCGAGGTTGAGCGGGTCGTTGTGCACGTACTCGCGCGCCTCGACGCCGTAGCGGCCCGGCCCGACGCCGAGCAGCGGATGGTCGGCGGTCATCGCCAGCGCCGCGTCCCAGTACGCCTTGCGCGACTCCACGTTCGCGGTCGCCACCTTGCTCTTGGCCGCGAGCCGCTCGTCGATCAGCGGATGCCAGAGCGTGAACGCGAGCCCGAGCACGCCGGCGACCACGAACGTGCCCGCGACGACGCCCCCGAGCCGCGTGCGCCGCGTCGCCACCGCCCACAGCACGACCGCGGCGAGCCCGACCAGCGCGCCGCGCGAGAGCGTCCCCAGCAGCGCGAGGATCAGCACGCCGCAGCACACGATCCACCACGCGCGCGTGCGCCGGTCGCGCGCGCTCAGGTAGACCGCGAACGGCAGCACGGACGCAAGCAGGTACGCGAAGTCGTTGGCTTCGCCGATCGGGCCGGACACGCGGTCCACGTCGCCCTTGAGCAGCAGGACGACGCCGTACAGCGCGGCCGCGGTCGAGGACAGGACCAGTACGCGGATCACGTTCACGATCTGGGCGCGGGTCTGGACCAGCTGCACGACCAGGAACGAGAACGCGGCGAACAGCAGGTAGCGCAGCGTCTTGCTCAGCCCTTCGGCGATGTCGCCGGACACCATCAGCGAGAGCAGCACGAGCATCGTGAAGATCACCAGCGCCGGGGTCGTCGGCGGCAGGCGCACCTCCTCGTCGCGGGCCAGCGATCGCAGCGCGTAGCCGATCAGCAGCAGCGCGCCGAGCAGCTTGATGACCGAGATCGTCTCGGTCGGGTAGCCGAGCATGTCGTCCCACGGGAACGCGGCCACCATCAGCAGCAGCAGGGCGCTCGCGTTGAACACGACCAGGCCGAGCACGATCGCCAGCGCGGCGGCGGCGAGCGTCAGCAGCGGCGCGAACGCGGTCGGGACCGCGACCGCGATCGCGATCAGGACGATCAGCGGCCACTCGCCGCCGCGGATCCGGACGCGTTCAGCCACGGACCGCCTAGCGGTCGGCGGCGACGCTCTCGCCGGCCGGGGCCGTGTAGTAGTAGCCGCCGGTCGCCTCGAGGTCCTGGCCGGACTGGTTGAGCACCAGGCCGAGCAGGTTCGCGTGCACGAACGCGAGGCGCTCGAGTGCGGTCTCCACCGCGACCGGCTTGGCCGCGCCCGCGGCGACCACCATCAGCACGCCGTCGCAGTGCGGGGCGATCAGGCGCGCGTCGGAGACGGGGAGCACGGGCGGCGTGTCGATCAGGATCAGCGCGTCGAGGTCGCGCAGGCGCGCGACCAGCGGGGCGAAGCGCACGTGCAGCATCTCGGTCGGGTCGGGCGGCAGCGGGCCGCTCGGGATCACCCACAGGTTCGGGTAGCCGGAGGGCTTGAGGTTGATCTGCGGGTTGCGGACCGACAGCAGCGTGGAGAGCCCGGTCGAGTTGTCGATGCCGAAGATCTTGTGCTGGGTCGGGCGGCGCAGGTCGGCGTCCACGATCACGGTCTCGACGCCGATCTGGGCGAGCGCGGTCGCGAGGTTCGCGGTCACGGTCGACTTGCCCTGGGCCGGGTCCGGGCTGGTGATCTCGATCACGCGGTTGCCTTCGGCCAGGAACTGGACGTTGGTGCGCAGCGCGCGGTAGGCCTCCTGCAGGCCCGTCATCCGGTCGTGCTCCCAGACCAGCGACGCGGGCTGGCGCTGCAGCGCGCGCTGGCGCGGGAGGCGGCCGACGACCGGCTTGTCGGTGATCTGGTCGAGGTCGGCGGGGGTCTCGACGCGGCGGCGCACGCGCTCCATCAGGAGCGCGTAGGAGATGCCGGCGAGCAGGCCGAGCAGGATGCCGATCGCGACGATCAGCGGCGGGCGCGGCTGGACGGGGGTCGTCGGCGCCGCCGCCGGGTCGATCACGCTGACCGCGATCAGCGGGTTGCTCTTGACCGATTCCTGGAACGCCTGCGCGGCGGCCGAGGCGGTGTCGGCGGCGGCCTGGGGCGCGTCGGCGCTGCCGGTGATGCGCAGGATGCCGGTGCCGCCGACGGTCGACGTGTCGAGGTCACCCGGGAGCCGGCGGCCGAGGATCTGCTCGGCGCGGGCGCGGTTGACGCGCGACTTCGCGGTCTCGGCGTAGGTGCTCAGGAGCGCGGACAGGTCGGTGGCGCTGATGAAGCCCTGCGTGCGGTCGATCTTCGGGGTCAGCGCGAGCGTCGCCGTCGCCTCGTAGCGGGGCGGCGTGACGAGCGCCAGCGCGGCCGCGAACGCGACCGTGAGGAGCACGACGGCGATCACGCCGTAGCGGCGCTTGCTCAGGATGGCGAGGAGCTCGTTGAGCTGCACTGGGTTCCGATGGTAAGGGCGTGGTAGGCGCGCTCGTACGCGGTGACCATGTAATCGGCCGAGAAGCGCTCGCGCACCAGTCTCGCGCCTGCCCGGCCGAGGCGGTGGCGGCGCACGGGATCGTGCAGCAGTTCGCGGGTGGCGCGCGCGAGGTCCTCGGGGTCGAACGTGGCGACGGTGACGCCGTCGAGCTCGGCCATGCCCGGGACGGGCGTGGAGACGACGGGCGTGCCCGCCGCGAGCGCTTCCAGCACCGCGATCGACTGGCCTTCGGAGTCGGAGGTGACGAGCAGCAGGTCGGCCTGGGCGAGCAGCGCGCGGGCGTCGTCGCGGGCGCCGGTGAACGTGACCGGTCCTCGGAGTGCGTGGCGGAGCGACCCGTCGCCGACGACTATGAACTGCGCCTCCGGGACGCGCTCGGCGACGTCGATGAAGCGCTGCGGGTTCTTCACGGGCTCGAGGCGGCCGAGGAAGAGCACGAGCGGCCGCCCGTCGGCACCGAACGGCTTCGTGCCGCGTCCCTCGCCCCGCGCGTCGTCGCCGCCGTGCGGGTTCTCGCCGCCGCGTCTTTCGTCGCCGCGCGCGTCCTCGCCGCCGCGCGCGTTCGCGCCGCCCGCCAGCGGGATGCCGTTGTTGATCACGAGCGCGCCGGGGAACGTGGCGTGCAGGTCGGCGGAGACGACCACGACCTGGTCGGCGGCGCGGCTGATCAGCCGGGCGGCGCCGGCGCGGTCGTCCTGGGCCGCGCCGTGGTGGGTGGCGAGGAGCGGTGGGCGCCGGGGACCGCGCGCAACGCGGGCGGCGAGCGCGGCGATCGCGGTCGCCTTGGCGTTGTGGGCGTGGATGACGTGCGGGCGGTACCGGCGGATGAACGCGGCCTCGCGCGCGACCCATTCGCCGGCGCCGAGCGGGTTGCGTCCGCGCTCGGGCAGCACGAGCCGGGCGATGCCCGGGAGCTCCGCGTCGAGTGGGCCGGGCGCGCCGGAGACCGCGACCTCGTGGCCGCGGGCGACGAGGCCCTCGGCGAGGCTGACGACGACGCGCTCCGCGCCCCCGAGCCCCATGCCCGGGCTCGCGAGCAGGATCCGCACGGCGAGAACGCTACCGGGGTCGCCGCTCGGCGGCCGCCCAACGCCCGCGGGGTTCGCGGCGGGCGAACGCGTCCGGGCGCGACGCACGGCACGTCCCGGCGCGTCGGGCGGTGTCTCGCGGCGCGGCGGGCGGCGTCTCGCGCCGCGCCGGGTGGTCACTTTCTGGCGCTATGCGCCGCAACGTCGACTTTCGCCGCGCCGTCGCCGCCCGCACCGCCGCCGCCGTCCGTCGCGCGCGTCGTCCGGGCCGCCCGCGGAGATGCGGCGGGCGGAGATGTGGCGGGCGGCCTGCTCGGTCGCGGCGAGTGGTCACTTTCTGGCGCTATGCGCCGCAACGTCGACTTTCGCCGCGCCGCAGTCGCCGCCCGCGGCCGTCCGCGTCGCGCGCGCCGCTCGGCGAGATGTCGTGGGCGGAGATGCGGCGGGCGGCCTGCTCGGTCGCGGCGAGTGGTCACTTTCTGGCGCTATGCGCCGCAACGCCGACTTTCGCCGCGTCGTCCTCGCCGCCTGCGCTGCCTGCCGCCGCCCGCCACGCGCCGCCCGGCAGCGCGCCGCGTAGCATCCTCGCCCTCATGGCGCGGATCGCTCTCGTCTGCGAGCCGCCGGACGGCGGCGCCGCCGAGCACGTCGCGCAGCTCGCGCGCGGGCTCGGCGCGTATGGGCATGAGGCGGTCGTGTTCGCGCCGCGCGGGTTCGCACCCGCCGTCGACTTCGTGCCGCTGCCGTTCCGGCGCGACTACGCGCACCCGCAGGACGACGCGCGCTCGCTCGCCACGCTCATCCGGGCGGCGCGGGGCTTCGACCTCGTCCACGCGCACTCGGCGAAGGCCGGCGTCCTCGCCCGCCTCGCCGCGCTCGCCGCCGTGCGCCCCGCTGTCTACACGCCGCACGGCTTCCCGTTCGTGGGCGACATGCGTGAGGCCCGCCGCGTCTTCTCGCGCGTCGCCGAGCGCGCGCTCGCGCCGAGCACCGCGGCGATCATCGCGGTGTGCGAGTTCGAGCGCGACCTCGCCCGCGCCGAGAAGCTCCGCCCGGCCCGGATCGCCGTCGTCCACAACGGGTCGCCGCCCTGTGACGCCCCGCCCCGCCCGCCCGGCGGCCTCACCGTCGGGACCGTGTCCGCCCTGCGCCGCGGCAAGGGCGTCGACGTCTTCCTCGCCGCCGCTCCCCGCATCCTCGAGGCCGTCCCCGACGCGCAGCTCGTCGTCACCGGCGACGGCCCGCTGCGCGACGAGCTCAAGCGCGCCGCGGACCCGCGCGTGCGCTTCGAGCCCTACCGCCCGCCCGCCCACAATCACCTCAAGGCACTCGACGTCTACGTCCTGGCCTCCAGCTGGGAGGCCTTCCCGATCGGCCCGCTGGAAGCGCTCGCGTGCGGCGTGCCCCAGGTCGTCACCGCGGTCGGCGGCACCCGCGAGGCGGTGACCGGACAGACCGGCCTGCTGATCCCGCCCAAGGACCCCGACGCCCTCGCCCAGGCGGTGATCGAGCTGCTCAAGGACCCGCAGCGCCGGGCGCGCATGCAACACGCCTCCCGCGAACGCCACGCGCGCCGCTTCACCGTCGACCGCATGGTCGCCGGCACCGCCGCCGTCTACGACGCCGTGCTCAGTACGCGCCGCGGCCGGTGAGCACGGCCGGGATCGTCGCCAGGAGAATCTCGACATCGCGCGCCAGCGACCACCCCGCGACGTACTGATAGTCGAACTTGATCATGTCCTGGAACGGGATGTGCGAGCGCCCGCTGACCTGCCACGGCCCGGTCAGCCCGGGCCGCAGGTCGGCCCGGCGCGACTGCCAGTCCTCGTTGAGCGCGGCGTGCTCGGCCAGCACCAGCGGCCGCGGCCCGACGAGGCTCATGTCCCCGCGCAGCACGTTGAGCAGCTGCGGCGCCTCGTCGAGCGAGAAGCGCCGGATGATGCGCCCCACGCGCGTGATCCGCGCGTCGTCGGCGGCCTTGACGATCGCGCCGTCCTCGCGCACGAGCACGGTCGAGTCGACCCGCATCGAGCGGAACTTGTAGAGCTTGAAGAACCGCCCGCGGCGCCCCGAGCGCTGCTGGGCGAAGAAGACCGGACCCTTGGAGTCGAGCTTGATCGCCACCGCGATCAGCGCCAGCAGCGGCGACAGCAGGACGATCCCGAACAGGGCGCCGACGATGTCCAGCGCCCGCTTGGACACGCGCGAGAGCGGGGAGAACGTCGGCTGGCGGATCGACAGCAGCGGCATCCCGCCGACCGACTCGATCGTGCGCGCGCCCTCCAGGAACTCGAACAGGCGCGGGACGATGTCCACGGTCACGCCCGCGTCGCGGCAGACCCGGATGCAGTGCAGCAGCTCCTCGTGCGAGGCGCGCGTGAACGCGATCATCACGCGATCGACGCGGCCGAAAGCGATCAGGTCCCTCAGTGCCTCCAGGGTCCCGAGCCGCGGGATCCCGAGCTCGCCCGGCTTGCGGACGTCGTCGTCGATGTAGCCGACGGGGTCCAGCCCGAGCTCGGTGTGGCGCTTGAGCCGCTGGACGAGCTGCAGCGCGACGTCCCCGGAGCCGAGGATCAGCGTGCGCTCGCGCAGCCCCGGCGCCCGGTGCAGGCCGGCGCGCACGGCGGCACGGCCGAGCCCGGCGCCGGCGCCCATCGCCAGCGTCGCGGCCAGCGCACCCAGCACGGGCGCCCCGGCGTCCAGCGCGGTCAGCAGCCCGAAGACCGGCCACGACAGCAGCAGCGAGGTGACCGCGAGCCGCGGCGCGTCGCCGATCCCGCTCGCCCAGGAACGCAGGTCGTCGAGCGCGTAGAGGCCGCAGACGTACGCGAGCACCGGCCAGCCGAGCCCGATCGCGAGCGCGACCAGCGGCAGTTGTGCGACGCTCAGCCCGGCCGCGAGCGCGGCGATGGCGCCGGTGAGCGAGCCGGCGATCACGTCCGCGGAGATGAGCTGACGGCGCAGCTGCTCGTTACGGTGACTGGCAGGCGGCTCCGCCGGGATGAACGTCTCCGTCAGGACGTCCGTCGAGACGCTCAGACTTGCCGCCGGATCTGCCGATGTCGCATTCGTGCTCAAGACCGCATCCCTGCCAAGGCCATCCGTCGTTGCCCTGGAATTCTGAGTTTCAATCCCCTGTCTCCGGTCTCTTCCTGTACCGTCATCCAGACTGTCGTGAGACGGGGTCCTGGCTCGTGAATCGACCGCGGTGGGCCTACTCTTGAGCCGAGCCCGCCCTGCGGCTCTTGGCCGTGTCCTTAGCTTCCGTTGGTGGCTAACCCTACCCGGGTTGGCGACGGCTTGGCTGGGCTTTCACGCCGGTGGGTTCTTCCCGGGCCAGGTCGGGATCGTCGCGACCGCGTTCGCGATCCTGCTGGTCGCACGCGTGACGCTCGCCCGGCGACCGTTCGAAGGTTGGAGCCCACTCCTCGCTCTAGCTTCCGGTGCATTGGCTGGTTTCGCGGTCTGGATACTCGCGTCGGCGCTCTGGTCGCACGCGCCGGCCCGGGCGCTCTCGGAGTTCGATCGCGCGTTGCTCTATGCCCTCGTCCTGGTCCTGCTGGGCAGCGCGGCGGCGCGGATCGGAGATTTGTCCATGTTGGTCCGCTGGACAACAGCGGCGCTGGCCGCGATCGCCCTCGCGGGCCTCCTCACCCGGCTGCTCCCGGGGACGTTCCCGATCTCCGGCGGCTACCTGCCGGAGCGCCTCTCCTTCCCGCTCACCTACTGGAACGCGATGGGCATCGCGTGTGCGCTGGGGGCGCTGTTCGTCGTGCACCTCACCTCCAGCGGCCGCGAGCACGTGGCGGTCCGGATCGTCGCCGCCGCGCTGCTCGCGCCGATCGCGGTCACGCTCTATCTGACGTTCTCGCGCGGGGCGATCTGGGTGCTGCCGATCGGCCTCGTCCTCTACGTCCTGCTCGCCCAGCCGCGCGGGCTGCTGACCGGGCTCGTGGCGGCGGGGGTCCCGGCGGCGATCGCGACCAAGGTCGCCTACGCGAACGACCTGCTGGCGCGCGCCAGCTACGACTCGTCCCCGGCCGCCGCGGCGCAGGGCCGCCACGTCGCGCTGGTCGTGCTCGCCTGCGCGCTCGGCGCGGCCGCGCTGCGGGCGATCCTGCTGCTGCTGGACGCGCGGATCGAGCGCGTGCCGGTCTCCCGCCGCGCGCGGGCGGCGCTGACCGCGACGCTCATCGTGGCGCTGTTCGCGGGCGCCCTCCCGGCCGGCGCGCCGCGCCGGATCGCCGACGCGCGGGAGACGTTCAGCCGCGGCCAGTCGATGGCGTACAACCAGGACCTGCGCACGCGGCTGACGTCCGCGGTCGACAACGGGCGCATCGCGCACTGGCGCGTCGCGCTCGACGCCTGGCGCGCGTCGCCGCTGCACGGGACCGGCGCCGGCACCTACCGGCTCCTGTGGGATCAGCACCGCCCGGTGGTGTTCAAGGTCAACGACGCGCACTCGCTGTATTTGGAGACGCTGGCCGAGCTCGGCGTCGTCGGCCTCGTCCTGCTGCTCACCGCGCTGGGAACGATCTTCGGCGGCGCGATCGCCCGGCTCGGCGGCGCCGAGCGCCACGCCCACGGCGCGTTCCTGGCCGCGGGCGCGATGCTCGCCGTGCACGCCGGGGTCGACTGGGACTGGGAGATGCCGGCGCTGTTCGTGTGGCTGTTCGGCGGCGGCGGGGTCGTGCTCGCGGCCCGGTCCGGCCGGATCGGGGACCTCGGCCGCGTGCCGCGGCTCGTCGCCGCGCTGGCGGTGCTCGTGCTCGCGATCACGCCGGTGCTGTTCGCGTACTCGCAGCCGCCGCTCGAGCGCGCCGTGACCGCGTTCCTGCAGCGCGACTGCCGGACGGCGATCGACCAGGCGCTGACCGCGACCGAACGTTTCGGAACGCGGCCGGAGCCCTGGGAGGTGCTCGGCTACTGCGACGCCCGCTTCGGCGACTACGCGCTGGCCCGGCGCGCGATGGACGCCGCCCGCGAGCGCGACCCGAACAACTGGCAGCTCGCGTACGGGCAGGCGATCGTCTACGGCGTGTCCGGCCTGGACGCGCGGCCGTTCGCCGCCGAGGCGCTGCGGCTGAACCCGAAGGACGAGACCGCGCGGGCGCTGGTCCGCGACCTGGCCGCGGCGAAGACCGAGGCCCGCCGGCGCAAAGTCGCCGTGCAGGCCCCGATTCCGTACGAGTGAGTGGCTACTGCTCGCGCGTGCGGCGACGCAGGATCAGGCCGCCGGCCAACAGCGCGAGGCCGCCGAGCAGCACCGGGATCGCGGCGAAGCCGGTGAACGGGAGCTGGCTCGTCTCGGCCGCGGCGGCCTGCTGGCGAACCGGCTGGACCTCTTCGGGCGTCGTCGTCGAGGCCGGGGACACGCCGCCCGCCGGGGTCGACTTCGGCTTCGGCGTCGGGGTCGGGGCGTTGCCGGTCTCGGCCGGCAGGATCCCGCCCTCGGGCGTGGTCGTCGGCGACGGCGTGCCGGTCGGGGTCGGCGTGGGGGTGCCGTACTGGGAGATCGCGGCGTTGTCACCGGTCTGGTCGGCGCTCTGCAGCGCGAGACCGGCGCCGGCCGTGCTGAACAGGATCCCCGTGACCAGCATGGCGAGAATGGCGATGCGTGACTTCATGGACTGCTTGCTCCTCCGTGAGGGATCCGCCGCGCGGCGGCGAACTCGCTGCTTGATCGCGTCCAGCTCCAGTTCCGTGGCCTCAGGCCGGCCGTCCTTCAGGAGCCGCATGACGTCGTCGAACTCGGTCATCGATAACTGTTACGAAGCTCGCCGGGGATTCCTGACTTGAAAGACGACGAGTTCGAGCGGTTGTATAGCGCCGAGGCCCAGGGGCTGTTCGCGTTCCTGGCCTATCGGACAGGCGACCGCGCGCTCGCGGAGGACCTGCTGGCGGACGCGTTCGAGCGCGCGCTGCGGGGGCGGTTCAACCCGCGCAAGGGCTCCGCGAAGACCTGGCTGTACGCGATCGCGCTCAACGTGCTGCGCGACCACGTGCGCCGGGCCGCGGCCGAAGGGCGGGCGTACGCGCGGGTGCCGTCCGGCGAGGCGGGCGATCCGTTCGCGGGGGTCGAGGCGCGCGATTCGCTGGGCCGCGCGCTGGCCGCGCTGACGGCCGAGGAGCGGGAGGCGGTTGCGCTGCGGTTCGGCGCCGAGCTGACCGTGCCGGAGATGGCCTCCGTGCTCGACCTGCCGCTGACCACGGTCGAGGGCCGCGTCTACCGCGCGCTCCGCAAGCTGCGCGAGGCGCTAGCCTAGGCGACGGACCGTGCTAGGCGGGGACGTAGCGGCGCCCTGTATCCGCAATCCGCTCTAGCGGGGCCGAATTCCCTCTCGAGGGGCACGGCTCCGGGCCAACGTTCGCTGCCACGGCGTCGATGGTCGGGTCCCGCTCGACGTCGGCCCGTGAACCAGGTCAGGTCCGGAAGGAAGCAGCCTTAAGCGGTCACCGATGGGCGGTGCGGGGTCGCCCGGCCGGAGTCAGTGAGGTGAGCAGTCCCCGGAGGGCCGACTTCGACGGAGGGTGCACGGTCCACTTTCAGCAGCGGGCGTAGACCCGCCAGGACGCGTTGCCGCCGACCTCCTCGAACCCCGGCGGCACCTTCGCGGTCAGGCGCTTCGGGTCGTGCGGGTCGAGCGTGAAGTTGCGCTCCACGCGGGCGCTGGCGGGATCGATGTAGGTCCCGTGCGTCGGCTGCTCGAGCTGCGCGGAGACGATCTCCCCCGGCGGGACCCCGGTCCAGAGCGCGATGTGCGGCACCGGCCGGTGGTTGGGGACGGCGATCGGGCGGCAGGGGAGCTGCAGCGCGTGCAGGTCGGCGAGGATCGCGGCCTGGGTGTGCATCGAGGCGCGCAGGCTGCGGATGCGGTCGACCTGCGCGGGCGTGAAGACCACGAACGTCACGACGATCACCGCGCCGATCGCGGCCCAGCGCGTCCGCCAGGGGTGGTCCGGCGGCAGGCGCAGCCAGCCGAGGACGCCCGCGCCGGCGAAGATCGCCAGCAGCGTGGCGGGGAGCAGCAGGTAGCGGCCGAGGATCGGCAGGCCGGCGGCGGCGAGCACGCAGAACGCGCCGATCGAGACGAAGCCGGCGACGATCGGCAGCGCCGCTTTCCGGCGCATGAACGCGATCACGAGGATCCCGCCCGCGGCGGCGCCGAGCAGGCCCGGCTCGCGCAGGATCTCGCCGAGCCGGCGCGGCACGGTCAGCGGGACGTTCTGCAGGCCGGTCTTGCGCTCGAGCACGTCGGCGGCGTCGCGGGTGCCGAGCAGCGAGTGCAGGGGATCGCCGGCCAGGACGAGGTCGTGCAGCATCCACAGGACGGGGGCGCTGAGCGCGAGTCCGAGCAGGCGCTTGTCGCGCTTATAGGCGACGTAGACGAGCGAGAACAGCCACGCCTCGGGTCTCAGCAGGCCGGCGAGGGCGAGCAGGACGAGCGGCGTCCTGGGGTTCGCCTGCCGCGCTTCGGCCAGGATCGCGCCGAGGACGAGCGCCACGTACGGGATGTCGACGTACGCGCGCACGCCGAAGCTCAGCACCGGCAGGCGGGTCAGGACGATGAGCGCGGCGACCGCGCCCGCGGCCGGGCCGAACCAGTGCGCGCCGAGCTCGAACGTCAGCCACCCGAGCGCGCCCAGCGAGAGGAACGCGATCACCACCCAGACCGTCTGGCCCGTGTCGCCCAGCGGGGTCAGAATCACGCCCAGCAGCGTCGACAGCGGGTGCGGCGTGGGGGCGAGCGGGACGCCGAAGTCGGGGCGGCGCAGATGGGCGACGTCGCCGCCCCAGAGCAGGCTGTAGGCCGTGTCGTAGTTCAGGAAGCCGGTGCCGATGAGGGCGTACGCGAGCAGCGCACCGAGCGGGATTCCCACCGCCCCGCGCAGGCCGAGTCGGCCGGGTGCGCCACTAGACTCAGACAGCCCGTGGCCGCTTCTCTGTACCGCCGTCATCGCCCCCGCACGTTCGCAGACGTGGTCGGCCAAGAGCACGTCGTTCGCACTTTGAGCAACGCGATCACGCAGGGGCGGGTGCACCACGCGTACCTGTTCGTGGGCTCGCGCGGCACGGGGAAGACGTCCATGGCGAAGATCCTGGCGGCTTCGCTGAACTGCCAGGGGGCGGCCGGTGGGGGCGAGGGGCCGGGCGGGCCGACGGTGTCGCCGTGCGGGTCGTGCGAGTCCTGCCGGGCGATCGCGTCGGCGACGTCGCTGGACGTCGTCGAGATGGACGCCGCGTCCAACAACTCGGTCGACGACATCCGGGACCTGCGCGAGCGGGTCGCCTACGCACCGGTCGCGGGGGCCTACAAGGTCTACATCCTCGACGAGGCGCACATGCTCACGCCGGCGGCGTGGAACGCGTTCCTGAAGACGCTCGAGGAGCCGCCGCCGCACACGATCTTCGTGCTGGCCACGACCGAGGCCAACAAGGTGCTGCCGACGGTCGTGGACCGCTGCCACAGGTTCGACTTCGGGCGCCCGTCGGTGCCGCAGATCGCGGCCGTGCTGCGGCGGGCGGCGGCGAGCGAGTCGATCTCGATTCCCGACGAGGCGATCGCGCTGGTCGCCCGCTCGGCGACCGGCTCGTTCCGGGACGCGCTGGGGACGCTGGAGCAGCTCCTGGCGTACTCGGGGGCGACGATCACGCTGGACGACGTGCTCGCGGTGCTCGGCGCCGCCGACGCGGACCTGCTGTTCGACACGGTCGACGCGGTCGCGAGCGGCGACGCCCGCGCGGCGCTGCTGGCCGCGGCGCGGCTGGCGGAGTCGGGACGCGATCTCGGACGGTTCTTCGGGGACCTGGAGGCGCACGCGCGCGGGCTGCTGGTGACCCAGGTGCTGGGATCGGTGCCGCCGGAGCTGTCGGTGACGGTCGAGCAGGACGAGCGGCTCGCCGCGCAGGCCGCGCGGGTGGGCGGCAGCGAGGTCGTGCGGCTGCTGGAGCTGATCGCCGGGGCCCTGCGGGCGATGAAGGACGGCGCGGACGCGCGCACGCAGCTCGAGCTCGCGCTGGTGAAGGCGGCGAAGCCGGATCTGGAGCCGTCGCTGAAGGCGCTGCAGGAGCGCCTCGCGCGGCTGGAGTCGGGCGTCGTCGCCGCGGCGCCACCCGCGTTGCCGCACAACCCCGCGCAGCCGGAGACCCCGGCGGGCCGCGCCGCGTCGCCGCCCGCGCCGTCGTCACCGGCGGCGCCGTCGTCGCCCGCCGCCGCGTCGTCGCCGTCCGCGGCCGAGCCGGCCCCGCGGCCCACGGCGCCGTCGGCGGCCGAGCCGACCTCGCGGCCTGCGGCCGTGCCGTCGTCTCCGGCCGGAGGCGCGCCCGCCTCGCCGCCCGTCGCCGCGCCATCGTCGCCGGCCGCCCACGCGGCGTCGCCCGCGGCGGCTGCGCCCACCTCGCCGTCCGCCGCCGAGCCGGCCTCGCGGCCCGCTGGTTTCGCGTCGCCGCCCGCACCCGCGCCGTCGTCGCCGGCCGGAGGTGCGCCTGCCTCGCCGCCCGTCGCCGCGCCGTCGTCGCCGGCCGCCCACGCGGTGGCGCCGACCTCGCCGCCCGCGGCCGAGCCGGCCTCGCGGCCCGCTGGTTTCGCGTCGCCGCCCGCACCGGCGCCGTCGTCGCCGGCCGGAGGTGCGCCTGCCTCGCCGCCCGTCGCCGCGCCGTCGTCGCCGGCCGCCCACGCGGCGGCGCCGACCTCGCCGCCCGCGGCTGTCGCGGCGCCGTCGTCCCCGGCCGGAATCGCGCCCGCCTCGCCGCCCGCCGCCGAACCCTCGCCGCCGACGCACCCCTCGTCGCCGCCCGCCGCCGCGGACTCGCCGCCGCCGGCCACCCCTTCCCCGCCTCCCGCCGGTGCGCCGTCCCTCACCCTCGAGTCTTTCGCGGGCTCCTGGCAGGCGATCATCGACGAGCTGCGCGAGGCGACGCCGATGCTTGCGGCGGCGCTCGAGCACGCGGCGCCCGCCGGCCTCGAGGACGGCGGCCTGACGCTCGTGTGGCCCGAGACCGACGCGTTCCTCAAGCGCAAGGCCGAGGACCCCGCGAACCGCGACGTGGTCGCGAAGGCGATCCGCTCGGTCACGGGCGCGTCGCTGCGGCTCGCGTACGAGCTCGGCAGCGGCGTCCAGCCGGTCGCGGTGGCCGAGGCGCCGCGGCTGTCCGAGGAAGATCTAGTGAAGCGATTCATGGACGAGTTCGACGCGGAGGAGCTCCCTCCGGACCCCGAGGAGCAGACCTGATGCCCCAGCCGCCCAACCTTCAGAAGATGCTCGCCGAAGCGCAGGCGATGCTGGCCGCGCAGCAGGAGGCGCAGGAGAAGCTCAAGGAGCAGAAGGTCGACGCGTCGGCCGGCGGCGGCATGGTCAAGGTCGAGATGAGCGGCGATCTCCGGCTGCAGTCGTTGACGATCGACCCGGACGCGGTCGATCCCGAGGACGTCGAGATGCTCCAGGACATGGTCGTCGCCGCGATCAACGAGGCGCTGCGCAAGGCCGAGGAGCTCCAGCAGAGCCAGCTCGGCGGCACCGAGGGCGCCGCGGGCGGGTTCGATCCGATGAGCGCGCTCGAATCGCTCGGCCTCGGCGGGATGGGTGGCATGGGCGGCGGGGGCCTGCCCGGCGGCGCGCCGAATCGCGCCGCCCGGCGCGCCCAGAAGCGCAAGTAGCGTTGCTCGCCCCGCCTCTCCAGCGGCTCGTCACCGAGCTGTCGAAGCTGCCGGGGATCGGCAATCGCACCGCGCAGCGGCTCGCGTTCCACGTGCTGCGGGTCTCCGACGGCGACGCCCGCGCGCTCGCGCAGGCGATCATCGACGTCAAGGAGAAGATCACGCTCTGCGAGGTCTGCTTCAACCTCGCCGAGGGCCCGCGCTGCTCGATCTGCCTCGACGAGCGCCGCGACCCGACGGTGATCTGCGTCGTCGAGGAGCCCGGTGACGTGATCCCGGTCGAGCGCACGCACGAGTTCCGCGGCCGCTACCACGTGCTCGGCGGCGCGCTCTCGCCGATCGACGGCGTCGAGCCCGAGGACCTGCGCCTCGCCCAGCTCTACGGACGCGTGGCGGGGGACGTGGTCAAGGAGGTCGTGCTCGCGACCAACCCGACGACGACCGGCGAAGCGACCGCGCTCCACATCGCCGCCGCGCTGCACGAGCACGCGCCGGACGTCGCGGTGACCCGCCTCGCGTCCGGTCTCCCGGTCGGCGGGGACCTCGAGTACGCGGACGAGGTCACGCTCGGCCGCGCGTTCGCCGGCCGCCGCGCACTCTGAGGCCGAGGCCGCGGGCGCGGCGAACCGCGCCTCGCGCAGGCGCGCTGACGCGGCGAGGGGTGACGTTGCGGCGGTATGCGCCAGGAATCGACCACTCGCGGCACCAACGTCGCCGGGTGTCTGCGGGGTGACTCGGCGAGGGGTGACGTTGCGGCCGTATGCGCCGGAAATCGACTACTCGCGGCGCCAACGCCACCGGTGCCGACGAATCGCGCCGCGGCGGCGAACCGCGCCCGACGTGGCACCCCACCGCGACGCGCCCGCGACGCACGCCCCCGCCGACCCCGCGCGAGATGCGCCGTACCCGTCGGCGACGCCCGGTCGCCGCGCCGCTAGGCGACCGCGGCCACGCGCGTCTTGACGTCCCGCTCCGCCCGCGCGACCGTGGTACGGGCTCGGGCCCACGCGTGTTTGCTGCGCCGGTCCGCGGCCCGGGCGAGGCCCGCGTACGCCGAAGAGGCACCGCGCAGCGCGTCGACGACCTTCGCCGCGGAGGACCCGTCCGCCGCGACCGGGGTCAGCGTCGAGGCGGCGTCCGCGTACGCTCGCGACAGCTCCCGCGCCGCGCGTTCTTGCCCGACCGGCCCGCGCGCCCGCCGCAGCGCGACCCGCGAGCGCACGCGCACCTTGTCGAGCGCCGCGAACGCTTCAGGCGAGCGCATCCGGTAGGCCGTGCTGGCGTCCAGGCTCACCGGCGACGCACCCTCGACCGTGACCTGGTCGAGCCCGTTGAGGCACCAGGCCGGAGCCTCGGCAGCCCCGTCGCGCGCCGCGCACACCAGCGTCAGCACGCCGCGCGTGGTCGGGATCGCGTAGATGTCGAGGATCGACGAGTCGGTGTGGACGCCCCGGTAGGCGCGAGCGCGCAGGCCGACCACCCGCGCGGTCTCCGCCGCCGGCAGCCCGCCGCGCGCCCGTGCCGCGAGCGCTGCCGGAACGAGATCCGCGCGGTCGGCCGGCAGCAGCGCGACCGAGACGGTCGTGGCGAGCCCCGCGTACGGCGTGAACGCGGGCGCCGAGCCGAGCCCGGGCAGCGCCGGCGGTCGCGCCGCGCGCTCCCAGCCACCGGACACCTTCAGCCGCGCCTCCCCCGCCGACACCACCCGCTGCGCCTGCGGCGCGCCGGCCGGATCGGCCGCGATCCGGTCCGCGATCGCCCACCCGGCGAGCCCCGCGGCGAGCGCCACGGCCAGCCCGACGGCGACCCACCGCAGGCTCGGCCACTCCCGCCCGTCGGCCCGCCCGGTCATCCGGGAAGACCACGGCGGAGCGAGACACCGCCGGACCGCGAGACGGCGCGGCACCGCGGGACGGCGCGGTGTGGCGAGATGGCGCGGTGTGGCGAGATGGCGCGGCGTGGCGAGACAGCGCGGCACCGCGAGATGGCGCGGCACCGCGAGATGGCGCGGCAACGCGAGATGGCGCGGCAGCGCGGGATGGCGCGGCAGCGCGGGACGGTGCGGCAGCGCGAGACCGCGCCGCACCGCGACGCGGTGCCGAAGTCGTTGCGCGCCGCCGCCACGCTCATCCCGACGTGTCGAACGTCTTCTGCGGCGTCGAGCGCTTCGGCGGCACGACCGGCGCCGTCCGCCGCGGCGGCGTGTACACCGGCGTCGCGACCGGCGTCCGCACCGGCGGCGGCGAGCTCGCGGCCGGCGGCGACGCCACCGAGGCCGCCGGCTTCTTCGCCGCCTTGCGCCGATGGTGCGGCTTGGCCTTCGGCAGATGCAGGGCCGGCAGCGCCGCCACCCGCGAGAGGGAGGGCGCGGTGAGCGCCGTCAACGTCGCTTCTTCCGTGGTGGCAGGAGCGGACGCCGGCGCCGGCGCCGCCGCCACCGGCGACGTCCCCGGCTGCAGCACGGCCGCGCCCGCGAACGCGACCACGAACACGGACGCGGCCACGGCGGCGAGGATCGCGGCGATCGGCCGGTCGGTCATGCGCCCGCCGGGCAGGCCGTCACGCGGCCCCGGGTCGAGAGACAGTGGTCCGCGCGCGCCGGCGCGGCACCGCGCCGGATCCTGAACGTCGTCCGCTTGCCGACGTACCCGCGCCGCGTCACGGACACGGTCAGGACGACCCCCGCGCGCAGGGGACGCTCGAAGCGCGCGACCCGCGTCAGCGTCTTCTTGCGCGCCGCCCCCGGGCGCGACCAGCGCGCGGCCGGACACCCCTTGCCGCGACAGCGCAGGCTGATCGACGCGGCCCGCGGCGCCCGCACCGAGAAGAGCGTGATCCGCGCCCCCGCGGACGTCAGCCGTCCGCGCAGGCGCACGACCGGAAACGGCTTCAGCACGCGCCGCTTGCGCGTGGTCTCCTGCAACACATCACCGGTCGTCGGCACCGGCGTCGGCACGATGTCGAACGTCGGCGGCGGCGGGGCAGGCGTCGGCTCGACCGTGGGCTCCGGCGAAGGCGCGACGGTCGGCGTCGGCGTGGGCGTCGGCGTCGGCGTCACGGCCGCGACCACCGCGGTCGCGGTCGCCGTGCGCCGCTCGGCGCGCCCGTTCGCCCCGGGCGCCTGCGCCTGCCCGCGGTACGCATACAGGTTCAGCACGATGTAACGCCCGACGTCGGCGGCCTGGACCGTGTAGCGGCTCGAGTACAGCGACCGCGTCGCGCAGCTCCACCACGCCGACGAGGGCGCCGGGCACGCGAACCACTCCCAGCGCGCCGACGCGCCGTTGCGCCCGCCCTGCGGCCCCCAGACCCCGCCGGTCGCGAACAGCGTCGTCCCGGCCCGCAGCGGCGAGCCGCCGACGATCCGCCCGGGCTCGGACACCCACGGCGCGGACTGGCCCCAGGCCACGCCGCCGCCACCCCAGGCCGCCAGCAGTACGACCGCGAGCACCGCCGCGCACCCCGCCCTGCTCAAGCTCACTGACGCCAACTACCGCCTCCTGCGGCCATTTCCCATGCCGTATCCATGGTGCCGCCGGCGCACGCTTCGCCAAGTCGGCCACTCGTCCAGAGCAGCGTACCCCACGTACTCCTAGACTGACCAACGTGTCCGGCACTGTCGTGATGAAGTTCGGCGGCACGTCCGTCGCCGACGCTGAGCGCCTCAAGCGCGCGGCGCGGCGGATCGTGTCCGCTCGCGAGCAGGGCCACCGCGTGGTCGCGGTGCTCTCGGCGCGCGGAAAGACCACCGACGAGCTGATCTCGATGGCCGAGGAGGTGTCCACCGCGCCCGACCCGCGCGAGATGGACATGCTGCTGTCGACCGGCGAGCGGATCTCGTGCGCGCTGTGCGCGATGGCGATCAATGACCTGGGTCACCGCGCGATCAGCCTCACCGGCAGCCAGGCCGGGATCGTGACCGACACGAGCCACACCAAGGCCCGGATCCTGGACGTCCGCGCGGACCGCATCCGCGACGCGCTCGACCAGGACCTGATCGTGCTGGTCGCCGGCTTCCAGGGCGTCTCGACCGCGCGCGACGTGACCACGCTCGGCCGCGGCGGCTCGGACACGACGGCGGTCGCGCTCGCCGCCGCGATGGAAGCCGAGGTGTGCGAGATCTACACGGACGTCGCGGGCGTGTTCAGCGCCGACCCGCGGATCGTCCCGGACGCGCGCAAGCTGCCGGTCGTCTCCTTCGAGGAGATGCTCGAGATGTCGGCCTCGGGCGCCGGCGTGCTGCAGCTGCGCTCGGTCGAGTACGCGCGCAACCACGGCGTGCGCATCCACTGCCGGTCCTCGTTCACGGAGGCCCCGGGTACCTTCGTGGTCGGAGAAGAGGAGACGATGGAACATCCCCTGATCACCGCGGTCACGCACTCGCGCGACGAGGCGCGGATCACGCTGCTCGGCGTCCCGGACCATCCGGGCGTCTCGGGCCGGATCTTCACCGCGCTGGCCGACGCGAACGTCAACGTCGACATGATCATCCAGGACGAGCCCGACGACGAGGGCGCGCAGGCGCACATGTCGTTCACCGTGCCGCGCTCGGACCTGCGCGCCGCCCGCGCGGCGCTGGAGCCGGTCATCCAGGACGTCGGGATCCGCGGGATCACCGAGGAGCCCGACATGGGCAAGGTCTCGATCGTCGGCGCCGGCATGAAGTCGCATCCGGGCGTCGCCGCGCGCGTGTTCACCACGCTCGGCGAGCAGGGCATCAACATCGAGATGATCTCGACGTCCCCGATCAAGATCTCCTGCGTCGTGACCTCGGACTCGGTCGACCGCGCGGTGCGGGCGCTGCACGAGGCGTTCGAGCTCGGCGCCGACCAGATCGAGGCCGAGCACCCGTTCGGGGTGCCGTCGTGAGGGTCGCGGTCGTGGGCGCCACCGGCGCCGTCGGCATCGTGATGCTCGCCAAGCTGGCCGAGCGGAGCTTCCCCGCCACCGAGATCGTCCCGTTCGCGTCCGCCCGCTCCGCAGGCAAGCAGCTCAACGGCGCGACCGTGCAGCCGCTGACCGGCGAGACGATCCAGGGCTTCGACCTGGCGCTCTTCAGCGCCGGCGGCGGGACGTCCGGCGAGTGGGCGCCGCGCTTCGTCGAAGCGGGCGCGGTCGTCGTCGACAACTCCTCCAAGTGGCGGCGCGACCCCGAGGTCCCGCTCGTGGTCGCCGAGGTCAACCCGGAGGCGCTGGACGCCCACAAAGGCCTCGTCGCGAACCCCAACTGCTCGACGATGCAGCTGATGGTGGCGCTCAAGCCGATCCACGACGCGGCCGGCATCGACCGCCTCAACGTCGCCACCTACCAGTCGGTCTCCGGCACCGGGGTCAACGCGGTCAAGGAGCTCGAGGAGCAGACGCGCGCGGCGCTGGCCGGCGACGAGCTGCCCGCCCCGAGCGTCTACCCGCACCCGATCGCGTTCAACGTGCTCGGCGGCGCCGGCAGCTTCGCGCCCGGCGACGATCACACCGACGAAGAGCGCAAGATGATGTTCGAGACGCGCAAGATCCTCGGCGACGAGGAGATCCGCGTCGCGGTCACCTGCGCGCGCGTGCCGGTGCGCAACTCGCACTCCGAAGCGGTGACGCTGGAGACGCGCGAGGACCTGAGCGTCGAGGACGCGCGCGAGCTGCTGGCGAAGATGCCGGGCCTGACGCTGATCGACGACCCGGCGACCCACGGCTACCCGACCGCGCTGCAGGCCGCGGGCCACGACGACGTCTTCGTCGGCCGCCTGCGACGCGACCCGACGCACCCGCGCGGGCTGCAGATGTGGATCGTCAGCGACAACCTGCTCAAGGGCGCCGCGACGAACGCCGTGCAGATCGCCGAGGCGCTGCATGCGCGCGACCTCGTGCGGGTACCCGCCGCGGCATAGGTTTCCACCACGGGGTACGAGCGGGGCGGGCCGAGCGGCCCGCCCTTTCCCGTTTCTAGACGGTCGCGGCGGCCACGACCGACGTCGACCAGTCGATGACCGACGAGGGCCTGACCACGTGCTTGTTCATCCCCAGCTGCTTGGGGGAGAGCCCGAGCGCGAGGCCGAGCAGCTGCGGCAGGTGCAGCACCGGCATGTTCAGCGGCCGGCCGACGACGCCGGCGGCCAGCGGCTGCTGCAGGTCCAGGTTGAGGTGGCAGAGCGGGCACGGCGTGACCAGCGTGTCGGCCTCCGCGTCCATCGCGTCGCCGAGGTGGCGGCCCGCCTGGCGCAGCGAGTTCTGCTTGTTCATCGTGATGATCGGGAACCCGCAGCACTTGTACTGGCCGGCGTAGTCGACGACCTCGCCGCCGAGCGCCTCGATCAGCAGCTGCAGGTACGTGTCCCGCGGGTGGGCGTCGTCGATGCCCAGCCGGTCGGTCGGGCGCACGATGTAGCACCCGTAGAACGGCCCGACGCGCAGGTTGGTCAGCGGCCGCTTGACCTTCGACTTGACGACGTCGAGCCCGATCTCCTCGACCAGCAGCCAGAGGAAGTGCTTGTTGACGATGCCCTTGTCGTAGCGCAGCCCCTCGGCGGACAGCGTCTCGTTGACGTGGTCGCGGTACGGCGTGTTCGCGTCCAGGCGCTCCTGGCACTCGCTCTGCGCGCCCTGACAGGTCGAGCAGATGTTCATCATCATCGTCGCGCCGTTCGCGATCTCCTGCTGGGCGAGCGCGAACGTGCGGGCGTTGAGCGTGTCCGCCAGCTCCTGGTTGTGCTCGGCGATGACGCCGGCGCCGGAGCAGCAGGCGCGGTCGAGCTCGACCAGCTCGATGTCCAGCAGCGGCGCGACCTGCGCCATCGAGCCGTGCAGCTCCGGGGTGAAGCCACGGCTCACGCAGCCGGGCCAGTAGGCGACTTTCATTCGTCCTCCTCCTCGCCGACCACGTACAGGTTCAGCTCGTAGCGCTCCTCGCGGTCGTGGACGTCGCGGAAGATCCGCTTGACCTCCTTCGACGCCTTGTGCTTGTGCAGCAGCGCGCCCGCCGGCGTGACCTTGCCGCGGGCGACCGCCTTCAGGATCACCGGCAGCGAGCTCAGCAGCTCGGGCATCGCGCGCGGATGGAACTTGCCGCCGTAGGAGTCGGGCAGCAGGTCGGCCTCGTGCAGCAGCCCGTTGCGCTCGATGTTGTTGACGAACGCCATCTCGTGGCGGTGGCCGTTGTTGCGGTCGTCGATGCCGTGATCGGCGCCGGCGATCCGCCGCAGCCGCATGATCTGGCTCATCGGCGCGACGCCCTTCGGGCACGCCTCGATGCAGTTGAAGCAGTGCGTGCAGTCGTAGATGCCGTGCTCGTCCTCGGCGAGGTTGCGCAGCCGCTCGGCGTGCTGGCCGTCGCGCGGGTCGCCGACGAAGCGGTACGCCTTCGCGAGCGCGGCCGGGCCGATGAACAGCGGATCGACCTCCATCGACAGGCAGTCCGACACGCAGGCGCCGCACTGGATGCACGCCATCGTCTGCGTGACGTCGATCATCGACTCCGGCGGCACGATGTACTCGCGCTCGGGCGCCTCGCCCTCCGGGAGCAGCCACGGCGTGACGCGCTGGATCTTCTTCCAGTGCACCGCGTCCATGTCGACGATCAGGTCCTTGAGCACGGGCATGTTGCCCATCGGCTCGACCGTGATGACGCCGTCGACGGCGGTCTGGTGGGCCTTGTCGAGATGCGTGTGGCAGGCCAGGTTCGGCTTGCCGTTGATGCGGACGCCGCAGGAGCCGCAGATCGCGGCGCGGCACGAGCAGCGGATGCCGATCGAGCCGTCCTGACGGTCCCTGGCCTGCAGGATCCCGTCGAGCACCGACCGGTGCCCGTCGAGCTCGACGTCGTAGTCCTGCCAGTGCGCGGCCTCGCCCGACTCGGGCGAGTAGCGGCGGATACGGAGCGTGTACTCGGGCATAAGTAGACCTCGTCGAAACCCTAGTAGACCCGCTCCTGGGGCTCCCACTTGGTGATCGTCACCGGTGAGTAGGAGACCGTGGGAACGTCATCGCCGTTGCGCGACAGATCGATGTGCTTGAGCCATTGCTCGTCGTCGCGCTTCGGGTAGTCGGTACGGAACTGCGCGCCGCGCGACTCCTTGCGCTCGAGCGCGCCGACCACGATGCACTCGGCCACGTCGAGCATGTACCCGAGCTCGAGCGCGCTCAGCACGTCCTGGTTGAAGACCGAGCCCTGGTCGTCGATCGTCGCGGTCTTGGCCTCTTCCTTCAGGCGCCGGACGACTCGGTGGGCCTCCTGCAGCCCCGCCTCGTCGCGGAAGACGGCGACCTTGTCGTTCATCATCGTGCCGAGCTCGTCGCGGATCGCCGACACGCGGCGCCCGCCGGAGCGGCTCATGATCTCGTCGATCGCGCGCGTCTCGTCGTTGACCGCGCCGCGGTCCGGCGTCGGCATCGCCACGTGGCGCGCCCGCTCGCCGGCGTGCTCGCCGGCGCGGCGGCCGAAGATCAGCGTGTCCAGCAGCGAGTTCGCGCCCAGGCGGTTGCCGCCGTGGACGGACACGCAGGCGACCTCGCCGGCCGCGTACAGGCCGGGGATCGGCGTGGCGCCGTGCACGTCTGACTTGACGCCGCCCATGATGTAGTGGCAGCCGGGGCGGATGTGGATCGGCTCGCGCGTGATGTCCACGCCCGCGAAGTCACGCCCGATGTTCACGATCTCGCGCAGCGCCTCGAGCGTGCGCTTGCGCGGCACCTTCGTGATGTCCAGCGCGACCGTGCCGTCCGGGAACCCGCGGCCCTCGTTGATCTCGGTCTGCTCGGCGCGGGAGACGACGTCGCGCGACGCCAGCTCCATCTTGTTCGGCGCGTACTTCTCCATGAACCGCTCGCCGAGCGCGTTGTAGAGATGCGCACCCTCGCCGCGGGCGCCCTCGGTGATGAGGATGCCGTTGCCCTGCAGCGTCGTCGGGTGGTACTGGATCATCTCCATGTCCATCAGCGGAGCGCCGATGCGGAACGCCTGCGCGATCCCGTCGCCCGTGCAGATGAGCGCGTTGGTGGTCGGCTTGAAGCACTGGCCGGCGCCGCCGGACGCGAGGATCGTCGACTTCGCCGAGAACACCTCCAGCGCGCCGTCGCGGATGTTGCGGGCGATCGCGCCGGTGCAGTTGCCGGCGTCGTCCTGCAACAGCGAGGTGATGAACCACTCCTCGTAGCGGTCGATCTGCTCGTGGTGCTTCATCAGCTGCTCGTAGAGCACGTGCAGCAGCGCCTGGCCGGTGATGTCGGCGATGTAGTAGGTGCGGGCCGCGGAGGCGCCGCCGAACGCGCGGGTGCCGAGCTTGCCCTCGGCGTTGCGGTGGAACGTGACGCCCGCGTGCTCGAGCCAGAGCACTTCGTTCGGGGCCTCACGACACATGATCTCGATCGCGTCCTGGTCCCCGAGATAGTCCGAGCCTTTGACCGTGTCGAAGGCGTGTGACTCCCAGGAGTCGTCAGGGTTCAATGCGGCGTTGATGCCGCCGGCCGCTGCGTTGGAGTGCGAGCGGACCGGGTGGACCTTGCTCATGATCGCCACCGTCGCCCCAGTGCGCGCGGCCGCCAAGGCGGCCCGCTGGCCGGCGAGGCCGGCCCCGATGATCAGGACGTCGTGTGCGGGCATGAGCCGCACAATAGCCTTGTAACGGTATTAGGCCGCCCTAAGCGAGACGCGTCTGCAACGCGCGTGACACCTGCTCGACGGTGACCACACCGCGCAGGCGGCCGTCGGCGTCGACCGCCATCAGCGCGCCGAGCGTGCGCAGCGGCTCACTGGCGATCAGGGTCTCCAGCGGCGTGTCCGTGCGCACGCGTGCGGAGTCGGCGACGACCGCGCGCACCGGCAGCGTCGGGTCCTCCTGCAGGGCGGCGTGCTCGACCGCGGCGCGGTGCGCGAGCCCGCTGAAGTGCCCGTCCTCCTCGACGACCGCGAACCACGGCCAGCCCTGGTAGCGCAGGAAGAACTCGTCGTACGCGCGCTCGACCGGCAGCGACGCGGGGATCACCACCGGCTCGGCGTCCATGATGTCGCCCGCGGTGACGCCGTCCAGGCGCGTGACGAAGTTGCTCTGCGCGATCGCGGCGCGGGCCGCGCCGCCGAGCATCCAGCCGAGCACGATCCACCACAGGCCGCTGAACGTGTCGCCGCCGTTGACGAGCCGGTAGGCGCCATAGAGCATCAGCAGGCCGGCGAAGCCCTGGCCCAGGTAGGCGGCGAACTTGGTCGCCTTGTGCCGGTCGCCGCTGAGCTTCCACGCGATCGCGCGCGCGATCCGCCCGCCGTCGAGCGGGAACGCGGGGACCATGTTGAGCACGAACAGCGCGGCGTTGGCCAGCGCGGTGAAGGCGACGATCACCTCCACGAAGGAGCCGGACGCCAGCTGGAACGTGGCCGCGTCCCCGACCGCGTCGCCCAGCAGCGCGAAGCCGACCGCGCCGAAGACGACCGTCAGGACGAGCGTCACGGCCGGTCCGGCGGCCGCCACGCGGAACTCCTCGCCGGGGGTCTCGGAGTCGCGCATCGCGCGCATGAAGCCGCCGAAGAAGAACAGGTCCACGCCGCCGACGCCGATCCCTTCCCGGCGCGCCGCGAACGCGTGGCCGAGCTCGTGCAGCACGATCGACCCGAAGAACAGAAACGCCGCCACGACGGCGGCGGCGAAGCCCTGCCCGGGCGTGACGATCGCGCCCTCGAAGGAGTCCTGCAACCACCAGATCGACAGGAACAGGATGAAGAACCACGACGGGTGCACGCCGACGCGGATCCCACTGACCTTGAAGAGCTGCAGAGACGAGCCGCCGCCGAACACGCGCTGACAGGTTGACATAGCCTAGGTTCATGGCCACTAAAGTCACCGTCACCGGCGCCGCCGGGCAGATCGGCTACGCCCTGCTCTTCCGAATCGCCTCCGGGCAGCTGCTCGGCCCTGACCAGCCCGTCCACCTCAATCTGCTGGAGATCCCGCAGGCGGTCAAGGCCGCCGAGGGCACCGCGCTGGAGCTGTTCGACTCCGCGTTCCCGCTGCTGTCGGGGATCGACATCTTCGACGATCCCAAGCGGGCGTTCGAGGGCGCGAACATCGCGCTGCTCGTGGGCGCGCGCCCGCGCACGAAGGGCATGGAGCGGGCGGACCTGCTCGAGGCCAACGGCGGCATCTTCAAGCCGCAGGGCGAGGCGATCGCCGCCGGCGCCGCGCCGGACATCAAGGTGCTCGTGGTCGGCAACCCGGCCAACACCAACGCGCTGATCGCCGCGTCCAACGCGGACGGCGTGCCGGCCGAGCGGTTCACCGCGATGACGCGCCTGGATCACAACCGGGCGATCGCGCAGCTGGCGGCCAAGACGGGCGCGGCCGTGTCGGAGATCACCAACATGGCGATCTGGGGCAATCACTCACCCACGATGTACCCCGACCTGTTCAACGCGAAGGTGAAGGGTGAGCGCGCGTGGGACGTCGTCGGTGACGAGGCCTGGGTGGCTGACACCTACATCCCGCGCGTCGGCAAGCGCGGCGCGGCGATCATCGAGGCGCGCGGGGCGTCGAGCGCCGCGTCGGCCGCGTCGGCCGCGATCGACCACGTGCACGACTGGGTCAACGGCACCCCGAACGGTGACTGGGTGTCGATGGCGGTCCCCTCCGACGGTTCCTACGGCGTGCCGGAGGGGATCATCACATCGTTCCCGGTGACCACCGCCGGCGGCGAGTGGTCGATCGTGCAGGGCCTCGACGTCCCCGAGTTCTCGCGTGAGCGCATCACGCGCACCAACGACGAGCTGCTCGAGGAGCGCGAGGCCGTGGTCAAGCTCGGCCTGGTGAAGTAACTCAGGCGCCTTCGCGCAGGTGCCAGCCGCGCCCGGACTTCGTCACTTTGCCTTCCTCGGCGAGTCCGGGCATCACGCGGTAGAGGTAGTTCTGCTGGATCCCCATCGCCTCGGCGAGCTCGGGGATGGTGATGCCGGGGCGCTCGCGCACCAGCTGCAGCGCCTGCGCGGCGCGCGTGCCGCCGCCCTTGGGACGCCCGCGGCGCGCGCCCGTCGCGCCGCTGCGGCGCCGGCGCGCCGGGGGTGCGGTGGCGGCGTCGACGGCGCCGTTGCCGATCCCGCCGAGCGCCTGGTCGGCCGCCGCGAGCATCTGGTACTCGTCCACGGCCGGCTTGAGCTCAGCCATGCGCGCCTGGATCTCGTTGCGTTTCTCTTCGAGGAAATCGGCCATTAGAGTGTTACTCCGCTACTAGAGTTAAATCCGCCGCTGCACACCGTACCTCTCCGGGCGCGAAATCGCGCAGGCAGGGTTTCAAGCTTCCAACAGGGCTTTGAGTGCAAGCAGTGACCGGGTGGCCTCGCGCTCGGGCACGCCGCCCACCACGACGCGGCTGGCGGCGTTGCCCAGAAAACCGCCGGGTGCCTTGAACTCGTTCTCGTACTCGAAGTGGGTGCCGCGGCCGTTGGGGGTCAGGCGGTAACTGGTGCGGGCGTAGGACCCGGCGGGGCCGCTGCCTTCCCACGTGGCGTGCTCGGGGCGCTCGGCGGCGGTCAGCGTCCAGTGCACTTTGAAGTTCGCGTGGCGCAGGCACAGGGTCTGATCCATCCGAAAACCGGCGTGCGGCGGACCTGTGTCGGTGCGGTTGACTTTGCGGTGGATCGTCACCCACTCGTGCAGCCGCTTGGGGTCGAGCACGAAGTCGTACACCGCCTCCGGCGGCGCGTCGATGTCGATCTGCGCACGGACTTCGCTCATGGGGCGCCTTCCATATCACGCACTGCCCGCTCGACGGCGGCCTGGAACGTGTGCAGTTTGACGCCGAAGACGGTCGCGGCGTCGCGGTCGCGGGGCAGCAGGTCGTGTTCCAGCGACTCCATCAGGGGTTCGATCAGGCCCGGGTCCTCCTCGGCCACGGCGGCGGCGATCACCGAGGCGACGGGGGTGAGGTTGAACGGCAGTGAGATCGCGGGGCGGTCGATCATCAGCACGGTCGCGATGCGGTCGAGGAGTTGCTGGTAGGTCATCACGTCCGGGCCGCCGATGTCCCAGGCGCGGCCCGTGTGGAGAGTGGGGAGCGTGGCGGCGGCGGCCAGGAACTCGAGCACGTCGCGGCCGTCGATCGGCTGCGTGCGGTTGGCGCGCCAGGCGGGCAGCGCGAGCACCGGCAGGCGTTCGATCAGGCGGACGAGGAAGCGGAACGAGCGCGAGCTGGCGGCGATCACGATCGACGCTCGGAGCGCGACCGGCTCGGGCGCGGCGGCGAGCAGCGCGCGCTCGACCGCGAGGCGGCTGGCGAGGTGGCGCGAGGGTGCGGCGTGCTGGGGGAGCAGGCCGCCGAGGTAGACGATCCGGCGGACGTTCGCGGCGCGCGCGGCGGCGGCGAACGCGGCGGCCTGGCGGCGCTCGAGGTCGACGAAGGCGCCGGTCGCCGGGCCCTCCATCGAGTGGATCAGGTAGTAGGCGACCTCGACGTCCTTCAGCGCGGCCTTCAGACCCTGGCCGGTGGTCGCGTCGCCGAGCACGAGGTCGTCGAGCTCGACCCCGGCTCTCGTCACCCGTTCGCGGGAGCGGGCGAAGCCCCGCACGGCGTGCCCGTCGCGGCGCAGGCGCGGGACGAGCGCCGAGCCGACCGAGCCGGACACGCCGGTGACGAGAGTCTGCACGCCGTCCAGGCTGACAAACACGCCCAGTTTGCGGTCTCCGATTGCCGCAAAGGGCGGGGAAATGGCGTCATTTACGGCTATTTGCGGGGAGAACACGAAGAACCTGCGTTTTGCGGATCCGGCGGCCGGTGAGCCCTTGCATGGCCCGCCCGGCTTCGCTTTGATCGCGGCCGTCCTGTGACGGAGTCGTGAACGAAGGGGTCAGGCGAGGTCGTGTCCGCAGTTGCCGTGCCGAAGCGTGCCAAGAGGTCGAAGAAGGTCACGTGCGAGGAGTGCTTCTTCTCGCGCAACGGGCTCTGTGCGCTGGAGCTGGACGAGCCGTGCGCGACGTTCCGGCCGTACCACCCGGAGGGGCTGCGCCCGCCGAACCAGATGCGCTTCGTCTTCCGCCAGGAGCGCCGGCGCCAGGCGGCGTGGGCGTTCCCGAGCGCCGAGGAGCAGGCCGCGCTGCACGGCTGACGCGGCGGCGCGGAGTCGCCGCCGCGCGTCGCGTCGCCGCCGCGCGCCATGCCGCCGTCGTGCGCCGCGTCGTCGGCGCGCGTCACGTCGCCGCCGCGCGTTGGTCGTCGGCGTGCGTCGCTTCGCCGCCGCGCGTCATGTCGCCGTCCTGCGCCGCGTCGCTGGCGCGCGTCTTGCGCCGCGTCGCCGCCGCGCGCCATGTTGTCGTCGCGCGTCATGTTGCCGCCGCGCGTCATGTCGCCGTCGTGCGCCGCGTCGCCGCCGCGCGCCACGTGGCCGCCATGCGTCACGTCACGCGCGCCTCTCCACCGCGCGTCGTTGCGCGGCGAGTGGTCACTTTCCGGCGCCTGGCGCCGGTGGTCGACCACTCGCGCCGTCGTGGGCGGTGCGTTGCGCCGGCGAACGGCGGCGCGTGAGCGAGGCGGTCTTCGGTCCGCCGCGGTCATCCGCGCGCGGCACGCCCGCCGTCCGCCGCTGTGCGCCCGTGCCCGGTCCGCCGCCGTGCGCCGTGCGCCGTGCGCGGCTTCGCGCCGTCCGCCGTCCGCCGCCTCGCGCCGTGCGCCGTCCGTCTCCCGCGCCGTCGGTCGCCCGCGCGCCGCCCACGCACCGTCCACCGCCGCGTGCGCCATCGCCGGCTCCCGCCAGGTCGTTGCGCGGCGAGTGGTCACTTTCTGGCGGCTGGCGCCGGTGGGCGACCGCTCGCGGCGCGGAGGGCCGGGACGGGCGCGGCAATGCGGCGGCAAGGTGGGCGGCGCGGCGAGTAGTGTCAAGCGCGGTGCGCATCACGGTTCTCGGCAAATCTCCCGCGTGGCAGGACGCCGGCGGCGCCTGCTCGGGCTACCTCGTGCAGGGCGGCGGGCAGACCGTGCTGCTCGACTGCGGCCCGGGCGTGTTCGCCAAGCTGCGCACCCTCGTGGACTACGTCGACGTCGACGCGGTGGTGCTGACGCACCTGCACGCCGACCACGTGCTCGACCTCGTCCCGTTCGCCTCCGGCCTGCGCTACGGCCCGCGCGCCACCGGCCCCCGCCGGCGCCCCCGGCTGCTCGCGCCCCCCAACGCGCACGCCACCTTCACCGGCATGTGCACCGCGACCGGCATGAGCGCCGATCACATCGAGATCGCGTTCGACGTCGAGATCTACGACCCCGCCGCGACGCAGACCCTCGGCGGCCTGACCGTGCGCTTCCAGCCCGTCCCGCACTTCGTCCCCGCCAACGCGGTCGAGCTCGCCGACGGCGACGCACGCTTCACGTTCGGCGCCGACTGCGCGCCCAACGACGAGCTGGTGGCGTTCGCCAAGGGCACCGACCTGCTGCTGCTCGAAGCGACGCTGCGGCAACCGGAAGCCGACGGCGACCGGGGCCACCTGACGCCCGCGGAGGCCGGCGAGCTCGGCGCCCGCGCGGGCGCGAAGCGGCTCGTGCTGACGCACTTCTCGGATGAGCTCGACCGCGACTGGATCCTCCAAGACGGCGCGCGCGGGTTCGGCGCCCCGGTCGACGCCGCCCGTGAGGGCGCGACGTACGAGCTGCTCAAGCCCGAGCGCCCGTAGCCGATCTTCTAGGCGTGACCCTTGCCACCGCCGCGATGGACGGCGTGCGACTGCTGTCGCACCGGCCATCGGTGCTCTACAAGGTGGAGCACCTCGCGTCCGAGCCCGCCTCGGGCGACATCGCCGTGCAGGGTCTGCTGCTCGCGGGGCCGGGCTGGGACGACCGGCTCAAGGCGGTCGTGAAGGCGCTGTCGATCTCCGAGCGCGCGTGCCTGTTCGCCGTCCGGCTGGCCGACGAGCAGTCGCTGCCGGTCCCGGCCGAGACGCTGCTGGACCGCACGCGCACCGACTGGTTCCCGGAGTTCCTCTCGCACGGCCAGATGCGCCCGCACTTCCAGCCGATCGTCGAGCTGCACGGCGGCCGCGCGTACGGCCGCGAAGCGCTGATGCGGGGCAAGCTCGGCACCGTCGAGCTGCGCGGCGCGGAGCTGATCGCCGCCGCCGAGGCGCACGACGCGCTGTTCTCGTTCGACTACCGGGCCCGCACGGCGGCGCTCGAGGTCGGCCTCCCGCTGCTGCCCGAGGGCGAGATCCTGTTCGTGAACCTCGACCCGCGCGCGGTGCTCGACGTCGAGTCCGCGATGCGGACGACGTGGCCGGTGGTCGGGCGCCTGGGCGCCGACCCGTCGCGCATCTGCCTGGAGATCATCAAGCCCGAGCGCTGCCCGGACCGCGACCTGCTGGGCGAGATGGTCGCCGAGCACCGCAAGCGCGGCGCGCGCGTCGCGCTCGACGACCTCTCCGGCGGCCCGGACTCGCTGGCCTGCCTGGAGCTCGTGCGCCCCGACGTGGCGAAGATCGACACCGCGCTGACGTCCGGCATCCAGCACTCGTCCGCCCGCCGCGCGCTGGTCAAGGCGCTCGTCGACTGCGCGCACGAGCTGGGTGCGAAGGTCGTCGCCGAGGGCGTCGAGCGCGTCGACGAGTTCCGCGCGATGGCGGAGCTGGGCGTCGACCTCGGCCAGGGCTTCTACTTCGGCCAGCCAACCGAGCGCCCGATGGCGGTCGACACCCGGCTGGTCCGCCCTAGCGCGTCAATTTGACGCCGACCGGCTTCGCGCCGGCCAGGGTCAGCGTCGCGCTCAACGCGCCGCGGGACCGCAGGGCCCGGCGCGCCGCCGCGTTGAGCTTGAGCGTGAGCGTCGCCCGCCGCCCCGCCCGGATCGTGGCCCGGCGGCTCGCCGTGGCCCGCTTGCCGCCCGGCAGCTTCGCGCTCAGCTTGACCGTCGCGCGGCAGCTGCGGGCGGCCGCCGAGGGACAGCTCGCCGCGACCTTCAAAGCCCCGGTCCGGGAGACCTTGTAGCGCTTGGCGGCGTGCAGCGACGCGACCGCCTTGACCGGCGGTGCGACCGCGGGCGGGAGGGTCGGCGTGGGCGTCGGCGTCGGCACGACCACCACCGGGTGGTTGACGATCCGCAGCGGCGCGCGTGCGCCGGCGGTGTTGCCGGCGGCGTCGAGGACCGCCACCGCGAGCTCGTGCTGCCCGTCGGCCACACGCGTGCTGTCGACCGGCAGCGCGATCTGCGCCGCGGGTGGGCAGTCGTCGGCCAGCGGAAGGTCGATCGTCGCGTCGCCGGGCGAGAGCTCGGCGCAGTGCGCGTGGCCCAGCGTGACCGATCCGGCCGGGACGCCGTCCAGCCACGCGTGCGCCGACGCCAGCCCGATGCCGGCGTCGGTCGCGTCCACCCGCACACTGAAGGTGCCGTGCCCGTAGCTCGGCAGCCCGCCGAGGGCCACCACGGGCGCCTCGTCGTCGCGCACCGTCACCGCAGCGCGGCGGACGTCCGCGCTCGCGTCGCAGGGCGCGGCGGCGCAGCGCAGCTCCAGCTCGACCGCCGTCCCGTCCGCGGCGCCGCTGAACACGCCGTCGAGCACGCCCGGCGACAGCAGCGACTCCAGCTCCGCGCTGGTCGTCCGCGCGTGGTACTCGGGCCCGCTCACGCGCCGGTCCAGCCAGACGCGCGACAGCGTCGCGGGCGTGGCGAACCGCAGCGTCACCGCGTCCCCGCCCACCGCGTTGGTGAAGCCCAGCCGCAGCGTTCCGCCGGGCGCCTCGCAACCGCCGCCGACCCGCGACACCCCGCCGTGCGACCCCGACGCCGAGTACGCGAACGGCAGCGGCGCGCCGTCCGGCCCGTGGCAGGCCCACAGCGTCACCTCACCCGCGTGGGCGGACGCGGGCGCTGCGGCCAGCAGCGCGAGCACGGCGAACAGCAACCGGCGCATTCGATAATCGAACGTACCGTGCCCGCGCGCGCACGCCATCGCCCATTCGTTGGTTAGCATCGGCGAGATGGCCCAGGAGCGCGACATCTTCGCCAACTTCGAGCGCATGCGCAGGGAGATGGACGAGCTGTTCGGCGACGTGATCGACCGCGGGCTCGCGCCGCGGCGCCGCGGCGGCTTCTCGCCCGCCGTCGACGTCTATTACGCCAGCGATCCACCGCGCGCCGTCGTCAGCGCCGACCTCGCGGGAATCGACCCGAACGCCGTCCAGCTGGAGATCACGGGCCGCGAGCTGGTCCTGTCCGGCCAGCGCGTGACCGAGAGCGCGGACGAGCGCGTCTACCAGCAGCTCGAGATCGAGCGCGGGCCGTTCCGGCGCGTCGTCTCGCTCGGCGCCGACGTCGACAGCGAGGCCGCCAAGGCCACGTACGAGGACGGAATCCTGACCGTGGAGCTGCCCCTCAGCCGGCCCGCCCGGCCGCACTCCGTCCCGATCCGCGGGTCCGAGAAGTGAGCGAAGACGGCCCGCCGCCCGCGCTGCCGGAGCGAATCCCGGTCCTGCCGCTGCGTGACACGGTCACGTACCCGGACACGCTGACACCGCTCGCGGTCGGCCAGGAGCGGTCGATCCAGCTCGTCAACGACGTCCTGACCGGCGACCGCATGCTGGTGATGCTCGGCGCGAAGGACCCGGATCTGGAGACGCCCGGCCCCGACCAGCTGCACACGGTCGGTGTCGCCGGCGTCGTCGCGCGCATGCTCAAGGTGCCCGACGGCAGCCTCCGGATCCTGGTCCAGGCCGGCCAGCGGGTGAAGATCGACGAGTGGGTCGGCGAGGAGCCGTACCTGGTCGCGAAGGTCTCCGAGCTGCCGGACGAGCTGGAGGAAGGCCCCGAGCTGACGGCGCTGATGCGCAACGTCCAGCAGACGTTCACGCACATCATCGAGGAGGTCCCGTACCTCCCCGAGGAGCTGCAGATGGCGGTCGCGAACCTCGAGGACCCGTCCGCGCTCGCGCACCTGATCGCGGGCGCGCTGCGCATCAAGGCGTCCGAGAAGCAGGCGCTGCTGGAGGAGGTCGACGTCTCCAAGCGGCTGCGCCGGCTGAGCGAGATCCTGGCGCGCGAGCTCGACATCGTCGCGATCGGGTCGAAGATCCAGTCACAGGTGATGTCCGAGATGGAGGCCTCGCAGCGCGAGTACGTGCTGCGCCAGCAGCTCAAGGCGATCCAGGACGAGCTGGGGGAGAAGGACCCCGCGGAGGCCGAGGTCGACGACCTGCGCGCGCAGCTGTCGGAGCTCGACCTGCCGGCCGATGTCCGCACGCAGACCGATCGTGAGCTCGGGCGGCTGGAGAAGCTGCCGCAGGCGGCGGCCGAGCACGGCGTCATCCGCACCTACCTGGAGTGGATCGCGTCGCTGCCGTGGGGGGTGCGCACCGACGACAACCTCGACCTCGCGCACGCGCGGGCGGTGCTCGACACCGACCACTACGACATCGCCAAGGTCAAGGACCGGATCCTCGAGTTCCTGGCCGTGCGCAAGCTCAAGCCGGACGCGACCGGCGCGGCGATCATGTGCTTCGTCGGTCCGCCGGGCGTCGGCAAGACGTCGCTCGGGCGCTCGATCGCGCGCGCCATGGGCCGCCACTTCGAGCGCATCAGCGCCGGCGGCGTGCGCGACGAGGCCGAGATCCGCGGCCACCGGCGCACGTACATCGGCGCGATGCCGGGCACGATCATCCGCGCCCTGCGCGACGCGGGCGCCGCCAACCCGCTGTTCATGATCGACGAGATCGACAAGCTCGGGGCCGACTACCGGGGCGACCCGGCGAGCGCGCTGCTGGAGGTGCTCGACCCGGAGCAGAACACGACGTTCCGCGACCACTACCTGGACGTCCCGTTCGACCTGTCCGCGGTCCTGTTCATCACCACCGCCAACACGCTGGACACGATCCCGCCGCCGCTGCGCGACCGCATGGAGATCATCCCGCTCGCCGGCTACACCGAGCAGGAGAAGCTGCAGATCGCCAAGCGCTACCTGGTGCCGCGCCAGATCGAACGCAACGGGCTCAAGCGGTCGCATGTCTCCTTCACCGACGCCGGACTCAAGACGATCATCGGTGGCTATACGCGCGAGGCCGGCGTGCGCTCGCTCGAGCGCGAGATCGCGTCCGCGTGCCGCAAGGTCGCGCTCAGCGTCGCCGAGGGCTCCTACACGCGCAAGGTCTCGGTGACCGGGCCGCGCGTCCGCGAGCTGCTCGGCCGGCCGCGCTTCGAGCCGGACATGAAGCGGCGGACCGCCCAGGCGGGCGTGGCGACCGGGCTGGCGTGGACGCCGGTCGGCGGCGACGTGCTGTTCGTCGAGGCGACCGCGATGCCCGGCAAGGGCCGGCTCACGATCACCGGTCAGCTCGGGGACGTGATGAAGGAGTCCGCCCAGGCCGCGCTGTCCTACGTGCGCGCGCACGCCGACGTGCCCGACGACTGGTTCGCGACCCACGACGTGCACCTGCACGTGCCGGCCGGGGCGATTCCGAAGGACGGCCCGAGCGCCGGCGTCACCATGGCGACCGCGCTGATGTCGCTCGTCACGGGCCAGCCGGTGCGCGACGACGTGGCGATGACGGGCGAGCTGACGCTGACCGGCCAGGTGCTGCCGATCGGCGGCCTGAAGGAGAAGGCGCTGGCGGCGCAGCGGGCGGGCGTCAAGCGCGTGTTGGCCCCGGCGCGCAACGCTCCGGACGCCGAAGACTTCCCGGACGCGCTGCGTGCGACCATGGAGTTCGTGTGGGTGGACGAGATCGGCGACGTGTTCGATGCCGCACTCGTGAACGGCCGACCCGGGTATGCTCGCCCGAGATCACGCACTTTGAAAGCGAGTTGAGCGAGGGAGCGATGGCGAACAAGAAGGTCACGAAGGCGGCGCAATCGGCCCGGTCCAACGCGTACGTGCAGCGGTTGATCGAGGACGAGGAACTGCGTCAGAACATCGTGTCGGCGTTCGAGTCCGCGCGCGACGCCTACGGGCGCCTGAGCAACGGCAAGAGCCCGACCAAGCAGCTCTTCGACGACAAGAAGCTGCAGAAGCACATCCGCGAGACCTCGGGCAGCGTCCGTGACGTGGCCGTCGCCCTGCACGAGGCGCCGCAGAAGCGCAAGAAGAGCGGCGGCTTCGGCAAGCTCGTGCTGGTCGCGATCGTGGGCGGCGTCGTCGCGCTGGCGGTCTCCGAGAGCCTGCGCAAGAAGGTGCTCGACGCGCTCTTCGGCGCCGAGGAGGAGTTCGAGTACACCTCGACCACGGCGCCGCCGACACCGGCGGGCACGGCGGCATAAGGCGGGGCCCCGCCCCGATCATCCGACCTCAACCAGCGAGACTTGGAGGGCGCCCAGCGGGCGCCCTCTTTCGTTTCGTAAGGTGCTGGGCATGGACCTCGACGTCTACGGTCTCTGCCTCGGCGGCAACGTGTTCGGCTGGACGGCCGACCGCGATGCGTCGTTCGCCGTGCTCGACGCCTACGTCGAGGCCGGCGGGAACTTCATCGACACCGCCGACACCTACATGCGCCCGAACATGGGCACGTCGGAGACGATCATCGGCGACTGGATGGCGGCGCGCGGGAACCGCGACGACCTGGTGATCGCGACCAAGGTCGGGTCCGACGGCGGACTGTCGGCGGCGAACATCGCGGCGCACGTCGACGGGTCGCTGCGGCGGCTGCGGACGGACCGGATCGATCTCTACTACGCGCACAAGGACATCGGCGACGTGCCGGTCGCCGAGACCGTGCGCGCGTTCGACGCGCTCGTGCGGGCGGGGAAGGTGCGCAGGCTGGGCGCGTCCAACGTGCCGCCGGCGCGCCTGCTCGAGTCGCTCGAGATCGCGGCGGCCGAGGGCCTGACGGCGTACACGTGGCTGCAGCCGCACTACAACCTGGTCGAGCGGGAGACCTACGAGCGCGACTACGCGCCGCTGGTCGCGCGGTTCGACCTGGCGGTGGCGCCGTACTACGCGCTCGCGTCCGGCTTTCTGACCGGCAAGTACCGGCCGGACGGCGCGCGCGGGGACTCGCCGCGCGCCGAGCGGGCGTCGTCGTATCTGGACGCGCGCGGGATCGCGGTGCTGGACGCGCTGGACGAGGTCGCGGCGGCGCACGGCGTGCCGGTGGCGGCGGTCGCGGTCGCCTGGCTGCTGGTCAAGCCGCACGTGGCGGCGCCGATCGCCAGCGCGCGCACGCCCGAGCAGCTCGCCGCCGTGCTGCCGGCAGTGAATGTGGAGTT
This sequence comes from Solirubrobacter sp., assembly GCA_035555675.1. Lineage (GTDB taxonomy): Bacteria > Actinomycetota > Thermoleophilia > Solirubrobacterales > Solirubrobacteraceae > Solirubrobacter. The sequence goes on from DATMGH010000041.1 coordinate 53,278, forward strand.
GACCGCGGGCGACGTCGCCCGCCTGGACGAGGTATCGGCCTGATGGACGAGACGCGCCAGACATTCCTGGACGAGCTGTACGCGCACGGACGTGCGCACGACGAGCAGCGGGAGGATCGCGTCGCGCGCCTGCGCAACGTCGAGCCGGAGACCGCCGAGCTGCTGGGCGTGCTGGTGCGCGCCCTGCAGGCCCGGCGCGTGCTCGAGATCGGCACCTCCAACGGCTTCTCGACGATCTGGCTCGCCGACGCCGCCGAGGCGGTCGGCGGGCACGTCGTGTCGCTGGAGATCGAGGCGGCGCGGTCCGCGCAGGCGGCGGAGAACGTGGCCGAGGCCGGCGTGGCGTCGTTCGTGGAGCTGCGCGTCCAGGACGCCGGCGAAGCGCTGGCGGCGTTCGGGGACGCCGCGTTCGACCTGATCTTCCTCGACGCCGAGCGGCCGCACTACGCCGGCTACTGGCCGGACCTCGTGCGCGTGCTGCGCGCGAACGGGCTGCTCGTGGTCGACGGGACGCTCTCGCACGCGCGCGAGCTGGTCGAGTTCTCCGAGCTGGTCTACGCCGATCCGGGCGTGACGTCGACGCTCGTGACCGTCGGCGCGGGCGTGCAGCTGATCGTCAAGTCGCCGTGAGGTCGCGCGGCGCCCGGGCTAGGTGAACGGGACGATCGGGACCTCCCAGAGGAAGGACGCGACGGCCGCGGCGGCGACGGCCAGCGCGATCGCGAGGCCGACCACGATCCGCTGCGCGCGCGACGTCTCCTTCGCCGTCTGCTTGGCCTGCTCGGCCTTCTCGATCGCGATCTCGAGCGCGCGGGCGGCCCAGGCGAACTCGAGCGAGAGGATCGCCAGCGCGACCGGGATCACCGCGAGCGCCGGGCCAGGCAGGACGACCATCGCCAGCCCCGCCAGCAGCAGCGTGAAGCCGCCGAGCACGTAGAGCGCCCGCACCCACAGCGGGCGCTCGGCGTGCCGCTCGCGCTGGTCGCGCATGCGCTCGACCAGCGTCGGCTTCGGGACTTCGTCTCCCGTGCTCACCCTTCGCCGATGAAGTCGCGGACCTCGACGAGCGCGCCCGGCCGCTCCGTGGTGTCGGTCAGCGCCGCGCCGGCGCGCTTCTGCCAGGCGACCAGGAAGTCGTGTGGGTCGACCGCCTTGCCGCCGTCCGGGTGGATCTCGAAGTGCAGGTGCGGCGGCGTCGGCTCGGCGTCGCCGGTGTTGCCGGTGTAGCCGAGGATCGTGCCCGCCTCGACGTGCCGGTCGTTGACGGCGGCCGGCGCGAACGACGCCAGGTGGGCGTAGAAGAACTGGTCGCCGCTGTCGGCGTAGACCCACAGGCGGTTGCCGGAGATCGGCAGCGAGCCGACGTTCTTGATCACGCCGTCGGACACCGCGACCACCGGGGTGCCGAAGTCCGCGAACAGGTCGTTGCCTTCGTGGAAGCCGGTGTCGGCCCGGAACGAGCCGAACGGCCCGCCGATCGTCGTCGGGCCGCCGACCGGGAACACGAACCGCGTCGACAGCAGCCGCTTCTTCCAGGCCGGGGCGCGCGGCTTGGGCTTGGGGGTCGGCGTGGGCGTCGCGGTCGGAGCCGCGGACGGTGTCGCGGTCGCGGTGGCGGTCGGCGACGCCGCCGGCGCGCCGAAGCTCGCCGCCACGTCGGCCACGACCACCTTCGTCCCGGCCGGCACGCCGTCGCGGTCCTCCGTGAGCGTCACGGTCAGCCCCGCGCCGCCGTCGTTGACCACGACCTTGCCGCCGTCGAACGTGTACGTCTTGCGGGACTCGACGTCGCCGATCGAGCGCTCCCCGACGACCAGGTCGCGCACGCTCCCGCGGTACTCGACGCCCTTGGCGGTCGCGTCCGCCGAGCGCAGGACCACCGACGCGGTCACCGCGCCGTCGAACAGGTCGACGTCATCGGCCTCGGCGTGCGCCTCCGCCTCCCCGCTGCGGCTGGACGTGCTGACGCTGACGAACCCGTCGCCCAGCTCCACGCCGTCCGGCAGCCGCGCCGGGATGCTCTTGCTCGCGGACGAGCCCGCGGACGCGCTGACCGGGGCGACCCGGCCGAGGTCGCCGCGGAGCACCGCCGCCGACGCCTTCGGCGGCGCCTGGGCGGCCGCCGGGCGCACCAGCGCCACCGCGGCGACCGCGACCGCTACCGCAAGCAACAAACGCACCCGATGAGTGTGCCAAGCGGCTACTTCGCCGCGACCTGCCGGTAGCGGCGGGCGGCCAGCGGCGCGAAGATCCCCAGCAGCACGAAGCACCACACGAACGCCATCCAGACGTCGGTGTTGGCGGGCGTCCCCAGCCACAGCGAGCGCACCGCGTCGACCACCGTCGTGAACGGGTTCGCCTCCGCGAACTGGCGCAGCCCGTCCGGCATCGAGGAGGCCGGGACGAACGCCGAGGAGGCGAACGTGAGCGGGAAGATCGCCACGAAGCCGATCGAGTTCGCGGTCTCCGGCGAGGACGAGAACAGGCCCAGCAGCGCGAACACCCACGAGAACGCGTAACCGAACAGCAGCAGCAGGACGATCCCGAGCAGGACCTCGGGGACGGTCGTGTCCTGGAAGTTGAAGCCGCAGGCGAACCCGACGGCGAGCAGCACGGTCAGCGACAGGCAGTTGAGCAGCACGTCGGACAGCGTCCGGCCGGTCAGGACCGCCGCGCGCGACATCGGCAGCGAGCGGAAACGGTCGATCAGGCCCTTCTTGACGTCCTCGGAGAGCCCGAGCGCCGTCACGAACCCGCCGAACGAGATCGACTGCACGATGATGCCCGGCATCAGGAAGTCGACGTAGTCGAACCCGGGCGTCTGGATCGCGCCGCCGAAGACGTACACGAACAGCAGCACGAACATCACCGGCTGGATCGTGTACGCGGTCAGCAGGTCCGGCTGGCGCGGGATCCGCTTGAGGTTGCGGCGCGCCAGGACGATCGTGTCCGACACGGTCAGCGCGAAGCTCATGCGGGCACCTTCTCGTTCTCGTCTTCGGTGGCGTGGCCGGTCAGCGCGATGAACACGTCGTCGAGCGTCGGGCGGCGCAGCGCGATGTCGTCGATCCCGACGCCCGCGCCGTCGAGCCGGCGGACCGCCTCGGCGATCGCGCCCTGGTGCCCGCGCAGCGGCACGCGCACGAGGCCGTCCTCGCACGTCGGCCGGTCGGCGGCCAGGTCGGCCAGCGCGGCGATCGCGGCGTCCGCGTCGGCCCGGTCCTCGAGCGTCACGTCCAGGCGCTCGCCGCCGACGCGGTCCTTGAGCTCGTCCGGCGTGCCGCCGGCGATCACGCTGCCGTGGTCGATCACGACGATCCGCTCCGCGAGCCGGTCGGCCTCCTCCAGGTACTGCGTGGTCAGCAGCACGGTCGTGCCCTCGGCCACGCGCGCCTCGATCGTCTCCCACATGCCCAGCCGCGCGCGCGGATCCAGGCCCGTGGTCGGCTCGTCGAGGAAGATCACCGGCGGGCGGTAGACCAGCGCGGCCGCGAGGTCCAGCCGCCGCCGCATGCCGCCCGAGTACGTCTTCGCGGGACGGTTGGCCGCTTCGGTGAGGTCGAACCGCTCGAGCAGCTCGTCGGCCCGCTTGCGCGCCTCGGGGCGCGGCAGGTGGTAGAGCTGGCCGACCATCTCGAGGTTCTCGAACCCGGTGAGGTTGTCGTCGACCGCCGCGTACTGCCCGGCGAGCCCGATCTTGGTGCGCAGCTCGTCGGCATCGCGCTCCACGTCGAGCCCGGCGACGCGCGCGCTGCCGCCGTCGGGCTTGAGCAGCGTGGCCAGGATCCGCACCGCGGTGGTCTTTCCGGCTCCGTTGGGGCCGAGCAGGCCGAGGATCGTGCCCGTCGGCGCCGCGAAGTCCACGCCTCGCAGCGCGTCAACCGAACCGTAGGACTTCCGCAACCCCTCGACGACGATCGCCTGATCCGTCATCACCCCGACGCTACCGGCTCAGAGGGCACCGGATGGTTCGGTTGGGCACACTCTCATCTTCGGGAATGGAGATCGACCGCGAGAGCCTGCTGGTCGTGCTGGCGGTGGCCGCGGCGGCCCCGCTGCTCGCCGACCTCCCGCGGCGCGTGCGCGTGCCCGGCGTGGTGGCCGAGATCCTGCTCGGCATCGTCGTCGGGCCGCAGGTGCTCGACTTCGCGCACACCGACGCGCTGATCGAGGCGCTGTCGCAGTTCGGACTCGCGTTCCTGTTCTTCATGGCCGGGATGGAGATCGACTTCGAGCGCGTGCGCGGTGTCCCGCTGCGGCTGGCCGCGCGCGGCTGGGCCGCGTCGCTCGCGCTCGGCATGGTCGTGGCCGCGCTGCTGTACGCGCTCGGCGTGATCGGCGCCCCGATCCTGGTCGGCCTGGCGCTCACCACGACCGCGCTCGGCGCGCTGGTCCCGATCCTCAAGGACGCCGGGCTGGCCGACGGCCGGCTCGGCACGCGCGTGCTGGCGGCCGGCGCCGCGGGCGAGTTCGGGCCGATCGTCGCGCTCTCGATCATCCTCGCGATCGCGTCCGGCGAGCTGTGGCGGACGCTGCTGCTGGGCGTGTTCGCGGCGGCCGCGATCGCGCTCGGGCTGCTCGCCACGCGCGTGCGGCCGGGGCGGGTCGTGCGGCTCGTGGAGGCGACGATGCACGCCAGCGGCCAGGTCGCGCTGCGGCTCGCGCTGCTGCTGCTCGGCGGCCTCGTCGTGCTGGCGGGCACGCTCGGGCTGGACGTGGTCCTGGGCGCGTTCACCGCGGGGCTGATCGTCGGGCTGGTGGCGCGCGGCGAGGCCGCGCACGCGTTCCACGTCAAGCTCGACGGCGTCGGCTACGGGTTCCTGATCCCGATCTTCTTCATCGCCACCGGGCTCGACTTCGACCTCGACGCGCTGCTCTCGGACGCGGCGACGCTCGCGCTGGTGCCCGGCTTCGCGCTCGTGTTCCTGCTCGTGCGCGGGCTGCCGGCCTGGTGGTTGAACCGCGACCTGCCGGCCGGCGAGCGGGTCGCGCTGACGCTGATGGTCTCGGCCGCGCTGCCGCTGGTGGTGGCGATCACCGAGGTGGCGGTGGACGCCGGGCGGCTCGACGCGCAGGACGCGGCCGCGCTGGTCGGCGCGGGCATGCTGTCGCTGCTGCTGTTCCCGCTGCTCGGGATGCGCAGGGCGTAGCGCCGCGCCCTGACTAGGTGGAGTTCCTGAGGAGGTTGTTCATCCGGGCGTCCTACTGGGCCGGTTGGATCGGTCCTCGCCCCCGGGAGCCGGTGGCCAACGGCACCGACGAGCACCGCGTCCAAGCGGTGGCGGCGTTGCGCCGGGTGCGTTTCAACGGCCCGGCGATCGCCGAGGTCCTGGCCATGCCGGTCTGGACCGTGTCGGGCGCGGATCGGGATGGGCCGAGCGCGTCCACAGCGACGTCAAGAGCCTGGGCAGCTAGATGATTGATGCCACGGTTTCTTAGGCGGTGAGGTCGGCGAAGGTGCGGGTGGGTCGGCCGAGGCTGTGGTTGAGCCGGATGCCGGCGCTGTAGGCCAGCAGCTTGGACGCGATTCGTGCGCGCAGGCCGTGCAGGGTGCGGGCTCGGTGGCGTTCGAGGCCGAGTTGGTCTTTGAGGGTCCAGAAGATCGATTCGATCCGTTGGCGGATGCCGGAGAGGTGCAGGCCGTTGTCGGGCTCGGTCTTGCGCGCGGGGCGCAGGACCGCGGCCTGGTAGTGCTCGGCGGCGTGGGCGGCGAACTCCGCGCCGGCGTAGCCCTTGTCGCAGATGATTGTCTCGCCGCCGCGCAGGGCGAGCGCGAACAAGCGGCGCGCGACGTCACGCTCCTTGTGATCGGCTGGGGCGAGGATGACGGCGCGGATCGTGCCGTCGGGGGCGCCGAGCAGGTGCAGCCGCATCCCCCAAAACCACCTGGAGTGACTCCGGGAGTGGCCGTGTGAGCACGCGTCGGCCAGCTGCGAGCGGCGCGCGGTTTCGACCGAGCGCCCGCACTCCACGGGGTGTGGAGTCCAGCAGCACGATCGAGTCCCGGTAGCCGGGGCTGTCTCGCGCGAAGGCGGCCATCAGTGCCTCGATGGCCTCAGCCAGCCGCGCGCGGCGCTTCCAGTAGCCGTCCTGGCGCGGCAGCTGGGCAAACAGCTCGCGCAGCTGCCTGGCTGCGGCCCGCAGCAACGCGCGGTCAGACGGGATATCGAGCACAGCTTGGGCGACCGCGAGCGTCACGATCTCCGGATCGGTCACCCGCCGGCGCGCGTTCTCGGCCCGCGCGGGCAGCATGTCGTCCGCCGCGTAATAGACAGTTATCACCAGCAGGTCGAGGTCGGCGAGCATCGTGGCCCCCTGGGGCAGACGGTGAGAACTACGGCACCGCCGACTTCGACCTGCACTCCATAACTCCGCCCGCCACGACCAAAGCCATGGCATCAATCATCTAGCGCGGCGGGGTGGGGGTGTTTCGAGAAAGCTCACACTGTGTGAGCTTTCTCGAAACACCCCCCCGAACGCGCCAGAGCGTCGATATGGATCAGCTCGCCGGGCCGCTGTCAGCGGGGCGCTAAAGAGCGATCCAACAGACCCGGCGCGCCCACGGCGCGATAGCGCGCGACCACCCGTGCTCGATCACGCCCGACACCATCCTTGGATCTGGGGACCTCGAGAACCACCAGCCTCTAAGGAGGCCCGGATCAACAACCTCCTCAGGAACGACAACTAGCCGCGGTTCGTCACACGCGCTTCGAGGTCGGCGACCAGGCCCTCGACCGGCACGCGCTCCTGCGTGAGCGTGTCGCGGTCGCGCAGCGTGACCGTGCCGTCCTCGAGCGTCTGGTGGTCGACGGTGATCGCGTACGGCGTGCCGATCTCGTCCTGGCGCCGGTAGCGCTTGCCGATGTGCCCGCCCTCGTCGTACTCGGCGCTCATCCGCACCCGCAGCGCCTCGTAGATCGCGCGCGCCTTCTCCGGGTGCCCGTCCTTGCGCAGCAGCGGCAGCACCGCCACCTTCACGGGCGCGACCGACGGGTGCAGGCGCAGGACCGTGCGCGGCTCGCCGCCGAGCTCGTCGGTGTCGTAGGCGTCGCACAGCAGCGCGAGCACGGTCCGGCCGAGGCCCGCGGCCGGCTCGATCACGTGCGGGATGTAGCCCTTGCCGGTTTGCGGGTCCTTGTATTCGAGCTTCTCGCGCGAGTGCTGCGCGTGCTGGGTGAGATCGAAGTCGCCGCGGTTGGCGATGCCCTCGAGCTCGCGCCAGACGCCCGCGTAGAGGTACTCGACGTCCGACGTCCCGCTCGAGTAGTGCGACAGCTCCTCCTGGGTGTGCGGCCGCAGGCGCAGGTTCTCGCGGGCGATGCCGAGCCGCACGTACCAGTCCAGCCGCTCCTGGCACCAGTACTCGTACCAGCGCGTCGCCTCGTCCGGCGGGACGAAGAACTCCATCTCCATCTGCTCGAACTCGAGCGTGCGGAAGATGAAGTTCGCGGGCGTGATCTCGTTGCGGAACGACTTGCCGATCTGCGCGATCCCGAACGGCGGCTTCTTGCGCGCGAACGAGAGCGTCGTCTTGAAGTCGAGGAAGATGCCCTGCGCGGTCTCGGGGCGCAGATAGACCGTCGAGCCCTCCTCCTGCACCGGCCCGATCGTCGTCTGGAACATCAGGTTGAAGGCGCGCGGCTCGGACAGCTCGCCGCCGCAGACCGGGCAGCGGACGAGCGCCGGGTCCTCGCCGCGTTCGACCGCTTCCTCCTGCAGGTGGTCGAGCCGGAAGCGCCGCTTGCATTTGCCCAGGCACTGGACGAGCGGGTCGCTGAAGCCGGCCAGGTGGCCCGAGGCCTCCCACGTCTTCGGGTGCTGGATGATCGCCGAGTCCAGGGCGACCACGTCGTCGCGCTCCTGGATCATCGAGCGCCACCACAGATCGGTGACGTTGCGCTTGAGCAGCACGCCGTAATGCCCGTAGTCGTACGTGTTGGCGATGCCGCCGTAGATCTCGGAAGCGGGGAAGATCAGGCCGCGGCGCTTGCAGAGCGCGACGACTTCGTCGAGGGTGGCTGCGGGCATAGGGCGAGGAGTCTAGGCCGGTCCTGCCATACTCGGCCGCCGCGATGCCGATTTACGAGTACCGCTGCGACAACGGGCATCACTTCGACGTGATGCAGAAGATGACGGACGGCCCCGTGACCGAGTGCGAGGTGTGCGGCGCGCCGGTTCAGCGCGTCTTCCACCCCGTGGCCGTGCACTTCAAGGGCTCCGGGTTCTACAACACCGACTACGGCACGGCGCGCCGCAAGCGAGAGAGCGCGACGTCCTCGTCGTCGGACTCCGGCAAGACGGAGTCCAAGCCGAGCGACAGCTCGTCGTCTTCCTCCTCCTCTTCATCGTCCACGACGAAGTCCGACGCATAAGCGTTTCTGATCGCCCTCAGGAGCGATCATCATTTGCGCTTCAGGCGCGGCGAGCCGACACTGGTCTGAGTCCATGTCTGCTCGCCACGCCACGCTGCTCGCCGCGCTGGCCGCCATCTGGGGCGGCTCCTACCTGCTGATCAAGTACGCGCTCGACGGCTTCTCGGCCGCGATGATCGTCAGCGCGCGCAGCCTGCTGGCCAGCGTCGTGCTGTTCGCGGTGCTGCGCTCGCGCGGGATCGCGGCCGCCACGCTGCGTGACGCCCGCGCCCGGCCCCAGTGGGCGGTGACGCTCGGCGTGACCGCGGTCGCCGCGCCGTTTCTGCTGATCACGTTCGGCGAGCACGTGGTCCCCAGCGGGCTGACCGCGGTGCTGATCTCGCCCGCGTCGCTGTTCGTCGCGCTGCTGGCGCCGTTCATCCTCCCCAGCGAGCGGATCGATCGCCGCCAGGGCGCCGGGATGCTGCTCGGCCTGGCCGGTGTCGGGCTCGTGGTCGGCGTCGAGTCCGTGCACACGCTCGACGAGTTCCTCGGCGCGCTGGCGATGATCGGCGCGGCGTTCTTCTATGGCCTCTCCGGCTTCGTCGTGAAGGCCCGCTACGGCCAGCTGGCGGCGGTGCAGACCTCCTGGATCAGCGTCACGGTCGCGGGGCTGCTGGTGCTGCCGGTGGGGATCGCGACCACGCCCGGCCACACGCCGACGCTCGGTGCGACCGCCGCGCTGGTGGCGCTCGGCGCCGTCGGCACCGCGATCGCGTTCGTCATCTACTACGAGCTGATCAACGGCATCGGGCCGGCGCGCGCCGCGCTCGTGTCCTACCTGGCGCCGGGCGTCGCGCTGTTCTACGGCGCGGTCTTCCTCGACGAGGCGGTCACGGTCGCCGCCGTCGGCGGGCTGGTGCTGATCCTGGGCGGCGTGGCGATCGCTTCGCGGCCCAAGCGGGTGCCCGCTTCGGCATCCGCCGCGGCGCCGGCGCGTGCCTGATAGGTTCGCGCCGAGTGGACCTGACGCTGTCGCCGGCCGAGCAGGAGTTCCGCGACACGCTGCGCGCGTGGATCGCGGAGCACCACCCCGGCGCCGAGCCGGAAGGCGACGAAGCGTCCTTCGAGTTCCGCCGCGCCTGGCAGCGCAAGCTCAACGAGCGCGGCTGGGCGGGGCTGACCTGGCCGTCGAGTTCGGCGGCGCGGGCGCGACCGCGATGGAGCAGGCGATCCTGTTCGAGGAGTTCGCACGCGCCCGGGCGCCGCAGATGGCGAACGTGCTCGGGCTGACGATGGGCGGACCGACTGTGATCGCGCACGGCACCGACGAGCAGAAGGCCCGCTTCTTGGCGCCGATCCTGTCCGCCGAGGAGATGTGGTGCCAGGGCTTCAGTGAGCCGGACGCCGGGTCGGACCTGGCGGCGCTCAAGACCCGCGCGGTGCGTTCCGGCGACGAGTACGTCGTCACCGGCCAGAAGGTGTGGACGACGTTCGCGCACCGCTCGAAGTGGTGCATGCTGCTCGCGCGCACGAACCCGGACGCCCCCCGGCACCGCGGCCTCACGTACTTCCTGATGGACATGGAGCAGGACGGCGTGGACGTCCGCCCGCTGGTGCAGATCACCGGCGAGGCGGAGTTCAACGAGCTGTTCATCGAGGAGGCGCGGATCCCGGCGGCGAACGTGATCGGCGGCGTCGACAACGGCTGGCGGGTCGCGATCACGACGCTGATGCACGAGCGCGCCGGGCTGGCGTTCGCGCTCCAGGCCCGCGTGCAGGTCGCGCTGGCCGAGCTGGCGGACGAGCTGCGCGGGACGACCGATCCGCTGATCCGCCAGCGGTTCGCGCAGGTCGCGATCGAGGCCCAGGCGCTGCGGCTGCTCGCCTACCGCGGGCTCACCCGCGGCGGCGAGCCCGGCCCGGAGGGGTCGCTCGGCAAGTGGCTGTGGGCGGACATCAACCAGGCGCTGACGACGCTCGCGCTGGACGTCCGCGGCGCGGACGCGCAGGTCGTCTCGGACCCGTGGACGTTCCGCTTCCTGCGCGCCCGCGCGAACTCGATCGAGGGCGGCACGACGGAGATCCTCAAGAACATCGTCGCGGAGCGCGTCCTGGGGCTGCCGCGGGGATGAACTTCGACCTGACCGACGATCAGCGCGAGATCCAGCGCACGGCGCGCGCCTACCTGGGGGAGCGCTACACGCCGGAGATGGTGCGCGCGATCGCGTTCGGCGGGCGGCCGGACCCGTACTGGAGCGAGATCGCCGAGCTCGGCTGGCCGGACGTCGCGGACCTGGGGACGGTCGAGCTGGCGGTCGTGGCCGAGGAGCTGGGGTACGCGCTGGCGCCGTCGCCGCTGGCGTCGCACTGGGCGGCGCGGCTGCTGTACCCGGGCCTGCAGGGGCGCGGGACGCTGGCGGTCGACGGCGGTCCCGCTCCGCACGCGGACGGCGCCGACGTGGTCGTGCTGGCGCGCGACGAGGGCGTGTTCGCGGTCGCCGACCCGGAGATCGAGCCGCTGCGCGCGCTGGACGCGACGCGGCCGCTGTTCGCGGTGCGGGCGAACGGCGGCGTGCGGGTCGAGGTCCCGCCGCTGGCGTGGGAGGGCGTCGCGGTGGCGGCTGCCGCCGAAGCGGTTGGCGTGGCCGCGCGGGTGACGGGGATGGCGGTCGAGTACGCCAAGGAGCGGCGGCAGTTCGGGCGCCCGATCGGCTCCTACCAGGCCGTCTCGCACGCCTGCGCGCAGATGTACCTGGAGACCGAGGGCGCGCGCTCGCTGACCTACTGGGCGGCGTGGGCGCTCGACCACGACCCGGAGCAGGCGCCGCTCGCGGCCGCGTGCGCGAAGGCCTACGCGTCCGACGCGGCCGTGCACGTCTGCCGCTCCGCGCTGCAGGTCCACGGCGGGATCGGCTTCACCTGGGAGCACGACCTGCACCTCTTCCTCAAGCGCGCCGAGTCCTCCGCGCGGGCGTTCGCCGCGCCGCGCGAGCAGCGCGAGCGCGTCGCCGAGCTGCTCCTTCGCGCCACCTAAACACCACCTAAAGGGGCCAGGCCCCTTTAGGTTCACTTGAGGAAGCGCTCGACCGCGGCGCGCTTGCTCGCGTCGTCCACGGTCAGCCCCGCGCCGCCGTCCGGGAGCGTCACCGCGCCCGTCGGCTTGAGCACGTCCGGCTGGGACCCGCCGGCGGTCAGCTCCGCGCCGACCAGGCCGAGCAGCGTCGGGCCCGACATGTCCGAGCGGATCGCTTTCGGCGCCGCCCAGGAGACCCAGGGCAGCCGCACGAACGTCTCGAAGCTCGTGACCTTGTCCTTGATCGAGCCGATGATCTTCTGCTGCCGGCGCGCGCGGGTCAGGTCGGACTCCTTGGGGTTGCACTCGTTCTTGCGCGTGCGGGCGAGCGCGAGCGCCTGCTTGCCGTTGATCTCCTGCTTGCCGGCCTTCAGCCGCAGCGTGTAGCCGCCGTTCTTGAACCCGCCGTTGAGCCGGCTGACGACGCAGCCGCCGCGGTAGGTGATGCCGCCGAGCGCGTCGATCAGCTGCGGGAAGTTGTCGAAGTTGACCTCGACCACGTGGTTGACCGGGATGCCGAGGAACTCCTCGACGGTCTTGACGGCCAGCGCGGGCCCGCCGTACGCGTAGGCGGCGTTGATCTTCGCCTGCCCGTGGCCGGGGATGTTCACGACCGTGTCGCGCGGGATCGAGAGCGTCGAGTTGCGCCCGCCGCCGATCCGCAGCAGCAGGATGCTGTCCGAGCGGCTGCCGGGCTGGCCGATCTTCTGGGCGCCCGGCTCCTTGGAGTCGTCCGGCCGGGCGTCGGAGCCGAGCACCAGGATCGTGTTCGGGGACGTCAGCGGGTACCCGGCGCCGGTGGTCGTGACGTTCACCTTCGAGGCCTGGATCTGCGCGGAGATCAGGAACAGCACCAGCGAGACCGCCACCCAGGCCACCAGCGCCGTCACCGCCCAGCGGGCGATCCGCCAGCCCGAGATCCGCCGGCGCGGACGGCGCTTGGGCTGGAACGTGTGGGGCTCCGGCTCGGGCTCGCGTTCGCGGCGCTGAAGGAACTTCGGCCCGGCGCGGTAGAGCGTGTACTGGGGCGTGTCGTCGTCGCGGGAGTCGGCCATGGCGGAGCGGTAAGGTGGCGCGATGGCCGAGGGCTACGTCATCGGCGTCGACCTCGGTGGCACGAAGCTGCTGGCGGGAGCGGTCGGCGCCGATCTTTCCGTGATCCACCGTACCAATCGACTTGTCTACGGCCTAAAGCAGGACGAGCTCGTGCAGATGGTCGCGGACGCGATGGAGGAGATCCGGGCGGCCGTCGGCGCGCCGATCGATGCGATCGGCTTCGGCATCCCGTGCACGTTCGACTCGCGCACCGGCATGGCCGTGCAGGCGGTCAACGTCCCGTTGAAGGACATCGCGTTCGCGGACGTGATGGCGGACCGGCTCGGCATCCCGGTCGTGGTCGACAACGACGCGAACTGCCACACGGTCTGCGAGACGCGCCTGGGCATCGCGCAGGGCGCGACCGAGGTGGCGCTGCTGACGCTCGGAACCGGCATCGGCAGCGGGCTGCTGCTGCGCGGCGAGATCTACCGCGGCTGGATCAACGGCGGCGCCGAGGTCGGGCACATGGTGGTCGAGATCAACGGCCGCCCGTGCCAGGGCAACTGCCCGAACTGGGGTTGCCTGGAGTCCGTCGCGTCCGGCTCGGCGCTGGTGCGCGAGGCGTCGCTGGCGGTCGCGCGGCGGCCGGACACGGCGCTCGGGCACGCGCTCGAGGCGGGGCGCGAGCTGACCGGGCCGCTGATCACGGAGCTGGCGACCGCGGGCGATCCGGTCGCGGGGGGAGCGATCGAGACGATCGGTCGCGCACTCGGCGTGGGGATCACGAACCTGGTGAACATCTTCAACCCGCAGATGGTCGTGATCGGCGGCGGCGTGATCGCGGCCGGGGAGCTGCTGCTGGCGCCCGCGCGCGAAGTGATGCTGGAGCGGGCGCTGGCGCCGGGGCGCGACGTGGTGCGCGTGGAGGCGGCGGCGCTCGGACCGGAGGCGGGGATGATCGGCGCGGGGCTGCTCGCGCGCGACCTGCTCGAGGGCGTGGTCACCGGCGCCATCGAGGCGCGGCCGTCTTGAGGGAGCCCGGCCAGCGTTCCGCTGACGTGCTCGTTTCGGGCGTCGGCGCGTCCGGGCGGCTGATCGTCTGCCCGACGCCGATCGGGAACCTCGAGGACGTCACGCTGCGGGTGCTGGCGGCGCTGCGCGACGCGGACGTCGTCGCGTGCGAGGACACCCGGCACACGCGCGTCCTGCTCGACCGCTACGGCGTGACCGCGTCGCTGGTCTCCTACCACGAGCACAACGAGCGGGCGCGGGCGTCGGAGCTGGTCAACCGGATGCTGGGCGGCGAGGTGGTGGCGCTGGTGTCCGACGCGGGCATGCCGCTGGTGTCCGACCCGGGGTTCCCGCTGGTCTCGGCCGCGGTCGCCGCGGGGCTGGCGGTCGAGGTGCTGCCCGGGCCGTCCTCGGCGCTGACGGCGCTGGTGGCGAGCGCGCTGCCGTCGGACGTGTGGCGCTTCGTCGGGTTCCTGCCGCGCAAGCGGGGGGCGCTGGAGCAGGTGTTCGCGGCGCCGGAGACGGTGGTGGCGTTCGAGTCCCCGCGGCGGCTGGCGGCGTCGCTGGCGGTGCTGGCGGCGGTGGATCCGGCGCGGCCCGTCGCGGTCTGCCGCGAGCTGACCAAGCTGCACGAGGAGGTCGTGCGGGGGACGGCGTCGGAGCTGGCCGCGCGGTACGCGGAGGCGGAGCCGCGGGGGGAGATCGTCGTCGTGATCGGCGGCGCGCCCGCGCCGTCGGGGCTCGATCCGGCGGCCGTCGACGCCGTCCGCACGCTGGTCGACGCCGGCGCCCGCGCGCGGGTCGCGGCGAGCGTCATCGCCGAGTTGACCGGCGCCTCGGCGAACGCGCTCTACCGCGAGGTCGCAACTTAAAGAGCCTCTAAAAGACGCCCTAAAGGGGCCAGGCCCCTTTAGGGGTCCTTTAGGTTCGGCTGACCCGGTACGTCCCGATCATCCCCGCCGCCATGTGCGTCTCGACGTGGCAGTGGTAGAGCCAGGTGCCAGGGTCGCGCTCGCGCCAGCGGATGCGCGCCGACTCGGCCGGGCCGATCGTGACCGTGTCGACCGGGGTGCCCGTGCGGTCGCGCCAGCGGTGCCCGTGGACGTGGAACGTGTGGTGCTCGGAGCCCATCGCCATCACGTCCCACTGCACGAGGTCACCCGCGCGTGAGTGGAAGACGGGCGTGTTGCCGACGAACGCGCGGCCGTCGATCGCCTGGAACTTTCCCATCGGGGAGAACGCGACCACGAACTCGCGGTCCGGCGCGCGTTCGTGGCGGCCGAGGATCGAGAGCATGCCGAACATGCCGCCGTCGATCGAGGCCTCCATCTCCGGCCCGTGGTCGTGGTACGGCCAGGCGCCGGCCGAGTCGTTCCCGGCGGTGAGCGCGTAGGTGTAGGTCTGGCCGGGCTTGACGTCGGCGTCGCGGCCGGAGTAGCCCGGCAGGTAGGCGCCGTCGGAGCTCGGCTTGTAGGAGACGCCGTGAAAGTGCATCGAATGCGGGCGCGCCGGGTCCAGGTTCTTGAAGTGGACGCGGATCCGGTCGCCCACGCGGGCCTTGATCAGCGGGCCGATGATCGTGCCGTCCCCCGGGATCTCCTTGCGCCACTTGGCCGTGTAGCGGCGGTAGACGGTCGTGCCGAAGACGGTGTCGGCCGGGCCGTACCGCATCCCCATGATCGCGTCGTGGCCGTTGGGGACGATGTTGAACGTCGTCGGGACCGCGGCGACCCAGTACTCGCGCGTGGCGGCGAGCGCCGGCGGGGCGGCGAGCAGGCTCGCCGCCCCGATCGTCACGAAAAGTGCCAGCCGTCTCACTGAACGGTGACGGTACCGCGCATGAAGGGGTGAATCAGGCAGTAGTACGTGTACGTCCCGGGCGTGTCGAACTTGACGCTCGAGGACTCCGGCTGCGGGGAGGCCTTGATCGCGTCCAGCGCGCCCGAGTTCCAGAACCCGTTGCCGTGCAGCGCCGGGTTGACCGCGACCGCGGTCACGTCGCTCGGGTACGCGGCGCGGGGGTCGAGCGCCGGGGCCTCGAAGCTCGCGGCCAGCACGCCGAGGTAGGAGCTCGGCTCGGTCTCCGGGTTGCCGGGGCCGAACGTCGCCGTATGCGCCTCGTAGCTCCCCTTGGTCATCTGGAACTTGACCGTGGTGCCCGCGGGGACGGTCAGGTTCGCCGGGACCATGCCAAAGTACTCGACGCCGCCCTTGGCAGCCACGCCGAGGTCGACGGTGTTGGCCGCGGGCTTGGTGTTCTCGAGGCCCTTGGCCGCCTTGAGCGCCGCCTGCGCCTGCTTGGTCGTGGCCCGGGCGTCCTGCTTGGCGGTCGGGACCTTCGCGCCCTTCTTGAGGACCTTGACCGTGGCGGTCATGCCCGGGTGCAGGTCGCAGTAGACGGTGAACGTGCCCGTCTTGGTGAACTTCACCGACATCGGCTTGGGCTTGGCGGAGAGTGGGAGACCGGACTCGACGCTCTTGGTGCCGTTGTAGGTGAACTTCTTGCCGAACGCGGGCTGCATGAACGCGGGGTTCAGGCTGAGCATGTCCTGGCCGTTGAACCAGAACGGGGCGCCGGCCGCGTCGGCTTGGTTGACGGCCTTCTCACCGGTGGGGACGAACGCGGGCAGGGCGCCGCCGCCCTTTTTCGGAATGCCGACCGTGTGAAAGCCCGCAGGAACGAACTTCACGGTGTCACCGACGTTGATCGTCAACTTGCTCGGGAAGAAGGCGTTGACCATCGTCGCCTGTCCGAGCGCCTTCTGGGTGGCGGCCGGTGGGTACGAGCATCGACTTGGTCGTCGCGGCGTGGGCTGCGGCCGGCAGCACGAGCGCGGTGGTGGCGGCACTGGCGACCGCAACCGCGCGGAGGGAAACCATCAATGGCGCTCCTTTGTGTGTGGAGCAACAAGGAACCAGAACGCCGCAAGCCGGCGTGTGCGGTGCGTACGAGAGCGGGCGTGCGGCTGGCTTCCCCTCGGGGTGCGGAGAACTCGTGGGCGGGGGTCGCGGTGGCGCGGTGGGCCGTGGGCGCGCGGGTCGGGATAGTCGCCTTCAGCGATGCGTTCCACGTTCGTCTCTGTCTTTGCCGCTGTGGTGTCCGGCGCGGTGGTTCCCGCCTCCGCGCCGGCGATGCCCATGCCCGGGTCGACGGCCTCGCCCGGGGCGCCGACCGTCGCGATCGCCAACGCGGCGTTCGCGACGCCGCACGTGGACGTGTTGGCGGGGGACACGGTGACCTGGCACAACGAATCCGTGCGCGTGCACGACGTCGACGCCGACGACGGCAGCTTCCTATCGCCGAGGCTGGCGATGGACGGGACGTTCGGGCGCCGGTTCGACGCGGTCGGCACGTACGCGTACCACTGCTCGCTGCATCCGTCGATGCGCGGATCGGTTGGGGTCTACCGGGTGCTGCTGTCGGCGCCGCGGGACGCCGCGGCGCCTGGGCGGCCGCTCGTGCTGAGCGGGCGGGCCGCGCTGCCAGCGGGTGCCGCGGTGTCGATCGTGGACGACGCCGACGCGGTGGCGGCGACGGCGGTCGTCGACGGGTCGGGCGCGTTCTCCGCGACGGTCCGGCCCACGGCCTCGGGCTCGTTCCGCGCGGTCGCGGACGGTGACGGTGACGGGGGCGGCGGGCCGCCGGTGCAGGTGCTCGTGCTCGACCGGTCCGTGCGCGCGTCGGCGGCGGTCGTGCGGGGCGGGCGGGTGCGGGTCACGGCGCTCGTCACGCCGTCGTCGCCGGGCGCGACCGTCGTCCTGCAGTTGCGGCTCAAGGAGCACTTCGGGTGGTGGCCGGTGCGGACGACCCGCGTCGGTGCCGACTCGCGCGCGCGGTTCGTGCTCCCGCGGCAGGGCCACCGCGTCGCCGCCCGCGTGCTGCTGACCGCGGCGGACGGCGCCACCGAGCTCGCGCGCAGCTCCACGTTCCACGTGCGCTGAGCCGCGGCGCACCCGCCGCGGGTCTCTGCGCCGCCGCGCGCGTGCGCCCCGCTCCACCCGTACGCTTCGCACATGACGCGCGTCTTGGTGGTGGGCGGCGGGGCGATCGGCGGGATCACCGCCGCCGGGCTCGACGTCCCGGTCGTGGTCCTCGACGCGAACCGGTCGCACGCCGCGGCGCTGCGGGCGCCGGGGCTCACGTACGCGTTCGAGGGCACCTCGCACGTCGTGCCGCTCGACGCGGTCTCCTCGGTCGACGAGCTGTCCGGCTCGTTCGACTTCGCCCTGGTCGCGGTCAAGGCGCCGGTTCACGAGGCGGCGCTCGCGCCCCTCGTCGCGCGGGGCGGGATCGGCGCGTTCGTGTCGATGGGGAACGGGCTGATCCAGGATCGGCTGGCGGCGATCGTCGGCGGCGACCTGATCGCCTGCGTCGTCGAGTGGGGCGGTTCCAACGTCGGACCGGGCCGGCTCGTGCGGGACTCCGGCGGCGGGTTCATGGTCGGCGAGTTGGACGGCACGGTGCGGGAGCGGACGCGCGAGCTCGCCGCGGTGCTGGCGCCGGTCGGTCCCGCACGGGTCACCGCCAACGTGCGCGGGATGATCTGGTCGAAGCTGCTGATCAACAGCACGTTCACCGGGCTGTCGGCGGTGTCGGGGCTGCGGTACGGCGGCGTCGCCTCGCAGGGCAGCGACGCGGTGTTCGGGCTGTGGCGGGAGGGCGTCGCGGTCGCGCAGAGGCTGGGCCTGACGCTCGAGTCGATCCACGGCACCGACCCGCTCGCGTTCGACGCCGCCGAGCTGGACCGGATGATGGCCGCGATGGCGAACGTGCGCCCCTCGATGCTGCAGGACCTCGACGCCGGACGGGAGACCGAGGTCGACGTGGTCAACGGCGGCGTCGCGACCGCGGGGCGCGCCGTGGGCGTGGCGACGCCGTGCAACGACGCCGTCGTCGCGCTCGTCCACTCGATGGAGCGCGGCGAGCGCTCACCGGACCCGCGCTGGCTGCGCACCGTCGCCGACGCGGCCTGACCGCTCCCGCGCGCACGCCCGGCCCGTCTCTCGCGCGCGCTCGACCCGTCTTCCGCGCGCACCTCCCTCGCGAGCACGCCCGACCTGTCTCTCGCGCGCGCTCGACCCGCTTCCCGCGCGCACCTCCCGCGGGCACGCCCGGCCCCTTCCCGCGCGCACCTCCCCGCGCGGACGCCCGACCCTTCTCGCGCGCACTTCGCAACGCCTTCACAACGCCTTCGCATCTTTTCTGCGACGCCCGAGGCCCTCCGCGGCCCCACGATCTAGCTTCGCGCCCGATGCCCGTCACCGCACTCGCGCTCGTGTTGCTCACGCCGGTCCCAGGTCCGATCGCGCGCCCGTTCTCGTACGTCCGCACCGAGCCGTTCGTCGCCGGCCGCCACCGCGGTACCGACTTCCGCGCCGCGCCAGGCGCGACGGTTCGCGCGGCCTGCGCCGGCCGCGTCGTCGCCGTCCGCCCCCGCGTCGTGACGGTCCGCTGCGGCTCGTGGCGCGTCACCCATCTCCCGCTCGCGCCGGTCTCCGTGCGCCTCGGCTCCACGGTCCCTGCGGGAGCTGTGATCGGCCGCGTCGGCCGCCTGCTGGGCCACGTCGGCCTGCACCTCGGCGTCCGCCGCGCGGACGATCGCTTCGGCTACGTGGACCCCGAACGCTTCCTCACCGATCGCCGTACCGAGCCACCGCCCGCCGCTCCGCGACGCGTCCCCCGCACGGCCCCACCCACGTCGCGCCCTGCCCCGGTGATGTTCCCGGCGCCCGTCGCGCCCCCGGCTCTCGCGCCCGCGGCTTTGGCGCCCGCGGCCCTCGCGCCCCCGGCGTCTCTCGCCCCCGTGCCCGTCGGCGCCACGCCGGGCTCCGTCTCTGAGCGGACGTCTCCGCCCGCGTCTCTTCCCGCGCCGCCGGGCGTGGGGGTTCGAGTCTCGTCGCGCTCGCTCGCGCCCTGGCCTGCGTGGGCGGGGCTTGTCCTGCTGCTGCTCGGCTCGGCTGGCAGCGGCGTCCGAATCCGCCGCAGGAGACGCCGTGCGGCGACGGCGGTCGCGGTAGCTTCCCGGTCGTGATCGCGGCACTTCTGATCGGGCTGGGCCTCGGCGCGTCGGTCGCGGCGCAGCTCGGGCCGATGTCGCTGCTCACGATTCGCTCGACGCTGCGCAACGGCGCCGCGGTCGGGCTGGCCATCGGCGCCGGGATCGCGGTCATCGACACGCTGTACGCCGCGGCTGGCGCGGCGGGGGCCGGCGTGGTGCTGAGCTTCGAGCCGGTCAGACTCGCGGCGGGCCTGACCGGCGCGGTCGTGCTGCTCTATCTCGGTGCCCGCACGCTGTGGAGCGCGTTCCGGATCCGGCTCGGTGGTGAGACCGGCGGCGAGCTCGCCACCCCGCGCCGCGCGTTCGTCGTCGCGCTCGGCGCCACGGCCTCGAATCCGTTGACGATCGCCTCGTGGGCGGCCGTGTTCGCCGCGGCGTCGACTGCGGGGGCGATCGAAGGCTCCGCGGTGTTCGCGCTGCTCGCCGGCGTCGGCCTCGGCAGCCTCGGATGGATGGTGCTGCTGACGAGCGGCGTCGCCCTCGCCCGCCGCTACGTCGGCGACCGGATGCTGCGCGCCGTCGACGGCGTCGCGGGCGTCGGCCTGCTCGGCTTCGGCGGCTTCCTCGCGCTGCATACGCTCCGCGACTGATCCCGGGGCCGCAGTGCGAGCGACGCGGGTGGGGGGCGCGGCGCGTGGGTGCGCGTCCGGGTGGCGTGTGGGCGAGGCGCGCGGTCGGGCGAGGCGCCGCGGGCGGGGCGAGGCGCGCGCGGGGTGACGTGCACGGCGGCGTGACGTGCACGGCGGCGTGACGTGCACGGCCGGCGTGTGGCACGCGGCCGGTGCCGGCGCGGCGCGCGAGTGGTCGATTTCTGGCGCTATGCGTCGATACGCGACCACTCGGCCTCACGACGGGCGGGTGCGCCGCGCGGTCGGGTGACGTCGACGGCGGGCATGCGGTGCGTGGCCGTGCGGGGGCGCGTGCGGGCGGGGTGCGCGCCGGCGGGGTGCGCGAGTGGTCGATTTCTGGCGCTATGCGTCGATACGCGACTACTCGGTCTCGCGACGGCAGTGCGCCGCGCGGCTGCGTGACCTGCACGGCGGGCGTGTGGTGCGTGGCCGTGCGGGGCGAGCGCGTGCGGGCGGGGTGCGTGCGGGCGGGATGCGCGCGGGGGAGGTGCGTGCGGGGCAGGGTGCGCGAGTGGTCGATTTCTGGCGCTATGCGTCGATAGGCGACCACTCGGTCTCGCGACGGGCGGGTGCGTCGCCGACCAGCGTGCGCCGACGACAGCGCGGTGGCCGCGCGCCGCGCGCGTCGCCCCGGGGGACAGAGCGCGGCGGCCGCGCGTCGCGCACGTCGTCCCGGCGGACACAGCGCGGCGGCGGTGCGCCGCGCGCGTCGCCCCGGGAGACACAGCACGGCGCGGCGGTGCGCCGCGCGCCCCGCCCCCGGCCGACGCAGCGCAGCGGTTCGCGCGCCGAGATCAGGTCGGCTCCAACTCCGGAGCCCGGACCGGCAGCGTCGCCACGACGACGCCGACGACGGTGACGAGGCCGCCGACGAGCGTCGGCGCGGTGGGTCGCTCGGCGAGCCAGACCCACGCCACGAGCGCCCCGCCCAACGGCAGCAGGTACAGCGAGACCGCGGTCGCGCTCGCGGACAGGCGAGCGGCGGCGGCCGCGAAGGCGACGAACCCGCCGAGCGTGGCGCCGAGACCGAGCCAGACGGTCGCGACGTCGGCACCGACGGGCGCGTGCGGCGCCTGCGCGATCAGTGCGGGCGCGAACGGCACCATCAGCGCGGTGCCGGCCCAGATCGTCCAGCAGGTCACATCGACGGCGCGGTAGCGGGCGAGCAGCGGCTTGAGCGCGACGATCCAGGCGGCCTGGCAGACGGCGGCGGCGAACACCAGCAGAGCGCCGCCGGTGGGCCGCCCGCCCGTGCCGTTGCCGACCGCGATCAGCGCGCCGCCGGCGAGTCCGAGCGCGACGCCGGTCCAGCCGGCGGGCGTGGCGCGCTCGCCGAGCCGCGCGGCCGCCAGCACGACCGCGAGCAGCGGGCTGAGCGCGGTGAGCAGCGCCGCGGTGCCGGCGTCGACGCGCTGCTCGCCGTAGCCGAGCAGCAGCTGGTAGCCGGTGACCCCGAGCGCGCCGGCGGCGAGCAGGCGAAACCGATCCGCGCGCGCCGGCCGCCGCCGGCCGCGGCGCGCCCAGACGACGCCGAGCGCCAGCGTGGCGAGCAAGAAGCGCGCCAGCGCCTGCGCGCCCGGCGTGTAGCCGTCGAGCGCGACCCGGATCGCGGCGAAGCTCGGCGACCACAACGCGAGGGCGAGCGCCAGGGCCAGCGGTCCGATCGGTCGTCCGTCGCGCGACATGCCGCCGCCACGATGGCGGCCGACGCACGGTGGCACAACTTACGACTCAGGTGGCTCAGCATAAGCTGTACTACCGATGCTCGACCTTCGTCGCCTCCGCCTCCTGGCCGAACTGGCGCGGCACGAGACGATCGCGAAAGTGGCCGACGTGGTCGGCTACACACCGTCGGCGGTGTCGCAGGCGCTCGCGCAGCTCGAGCGCGAGACGGGCGCAGCGCTGCTGGAACGCGACGGCCGGCGCGTGCGGCTGACCCCGGCCGCGCGCCGCCTCGTCGCGCGGGCCGACCGGATCCTGGCCGAGATCGAGCTCGCCGAGTCCGAGCTCGCCGCCGAGCACGCGGCCGTGCGCGGGGAGCTCAGCATCGGCACGTTCCCGAGCGCCGCCGTCGGCCTGGTCATCCCCACGCTGCGCACGTTGCGCGAGCGTCACCCCGAGCTGCGCTGCGCGCTGCGCCAGCACGAGCCCGAGACCGGGCTCGACGCGCTGCGCGCCGGCGCGCTCGACGTGCTCGTCTCCGAGCGCTACGACGACGTCGCACCCATGCCCAGCGGCGGCCTGGAGGCGGTCGCGCTGATGAGCGAGCCACTGCTCGTCGTGGTCGGCGCCGACCATCCCGCCGGCGATCCCGTCGAGCTCGCCACGCTCGCGAGCGAGCCCTGGATCGCCGGCGATCCGGGCACGCAGTTCGACGCCGTGCTCGCGCGCACCTGCCGCGCGGCGGGCTACGCCCCGCGCATCGTGCACCGCGCGGGCGAGGCCGCCGTGCACCAGCAGCTGGTCGCCGCCGGGCTGGGCGTCGGGCTCCTGCCCGCCCTCGCCCGTCGCGGCGCCCCGCCCGGCCTGCGCTTCGTCCGCGCCGTCCCGGAGCCGCCCCGCCGCCACGTCGGCGCGCTGGTTCGCCAGGGCGCGCGACGACGTCCGGCGATCGTCGCGGTACTGGACGCGCTGATCGAAACCGCCGCGACGGCGTGACCCGCGAAGGCGACCCGCACCGCTAGCCTCTGCGACGCTCGAATGGCCTACTACGTCACCACTCCCATCTTCTATGTGAACGCGGCCCCGCACCTCGGGCACGCGTACACCACGATCGGCGCCGACATCCTCGCCCGGCACATGCGCCAGCGCGGCGAGGACGTGTTCTTCCTCACCGGCACCGACGAGCACGGCGAGCCCGTCGCGCAGGCCGCGGAGCGCGAAGGCGTGACGCCGAAGGAGCTCGCCGACCGCAACGCCGAGCGCTTCAAGGCGCTGATGCCCCGCATCAACGCCACCAACGACTTCTTCATCCGCACCAGCGACCCTCGCCACGAGCGGGCCGTCCAGGACGTCATGCAGCGCGTGCACGACAACGGCCACGTGTACAAGGGCATGTACGAGGGCTGGTACTGCCCCCGCTGCGCGGACTTCAAGACCGAGAACGAGATCGGACCGGACCACACGTGCCCGATCCACAAGATCCCGCTCGACCGCGAGAAGGAGGAGAACTGGTTCTTCCGGCTCTCCGCGTTCCAGGAGCCCCTGGAGGAGCTCTACAAGAGCCAGCCGACCTGGGTCCGCCCCCGCCAGCGCTACAACGAGGCGCGCGCGTTCATCACCGGCGGCCTCAATGACGTCAGCCTCAGCCGCGCGAAGTCGAAGCTGACCTGGGGCGTGAACGTCCCCTGGGACGACGACCACGTCTTCTACGTCTGGTTCGACGCGCTCCTGAACTACTACACGGCGCTCTCCTTCGCGGACCCGACCCAGGACCTGACCGACAAGTTCTGGCCCGCGTTTCACATCATCGGCAAGGACATCCTCAAGTTCCACGCCGTGTTCTGGCCCGCGCTGCTGATGGCGGCCGAGATCGAGCTCCCGCGCGAGATCTTCATCCACGGCTACCTGCTGATGAAGGACGCCTCCGGCTCCGAGCACAAGATGAGCAAGTCGCTCGGCAACGTGCTCGACCCGTTCGAGGTGATGGACCGCTTCGGCACCGACGCGCTCCGCTACTACTGCTTCCGCGAGGTCTCGTTCGGGCAGGACGGAGGCGTGTCGACGGTCACGTTCGGCGAGCGCTACGAGACCGAGCTGGCCAACGAGCTCGGCAACCTCGCCAGCCGCACGACGAACATGCTCGGCCGCTACACGGACGGCAAGGTCCCGGCGACCGACCTCGACCCCGAGCTGGCGAAGGACTTCGAGACCCTGACCGCCGAGGTCAAGGACCTGCTCGACGTCGCCGAGATCACCCAGGCGCTCGACCGCATCTGGCAGCGCGTGCGCCGCCTGAACCGCTACGTCGAAGAGCACGCCCCCTGGCAGCTGGCCAAGCAGCCCGAGCAGCAGGACCAGCTCCAGACCGTCCTGCGCTCCCTCGCCGAGGGCCTGCGCGTCGTCGCCGTCCTGCTGCATCCCTACATCCCGGAGTCGACGACGACCCTGCTCGCTGCGCTCGGCGCGCCCGACACGGACCTCACCCAGGCCGCGTACGGCGCCCACCCCGGCGGCCAGCCCGTCACCAAGCTCGCGCCGCTGTTCCCGAAGCCCGACTAGCGTGATCGACAGCCACACCCACCTCGATCGCGGGCCGGCGCCCGAGGCCGAGCTCGTGGCCGAGGCCGCAGCGGCCGGCGTCACCCGCATCCTCACGATCGGCATGGACGAGCCGTCCCGCGCGAACGCCATCGAGGCCGCCGACACCTACGAGCACGTCTACGCCGCCCTCGGCCAGCACCCGAACGAAGCGACCGGCTACGACGACGCGATCACGGAGGCCATCGCCGAGCAGGCGAAGCACCCCAAGGTGCTGGCGATCGGCGAGACCGGCCTCGACGACTTCCGCGACTACGCCCCCCGCGCCGACCAGGAGCGCGCGTTCCGGGCGCAGATCGAGATCGCCCGCGAGCTCGGCAAGCCCCTGATCATCCACACCCGCGCCGCCGAGCAGGACACGATCGACACGCTCGCCACCCACGCGCAGGGCCTGCAGGTGATCATGCACTGCTTCTCCATGCCCACCCGCCTGGCCGAGTGCCTCGACCACGGCTGGTGGATCTCGTTCGCGGGCAACGTCACCTACCCGAAGTCCCAGGACCTGGCCGAGGCGGCCCGCAGGACCCCGCTCGACCGCCTGCTGGTGGAGACCGACGCCCCGTACCTGACGCCGCAGGTCGTGCGCAAGGAACGCAACCGCCCGGCCTACGTCGCCCACACCGCGCGCTTCATCGCCGACCTGCGCGGCATCCCCTACGCCGAGCTGGACGCTGCGGTCGAGGCCAACGCCGCGACCCTCCTCGGCTGGTGACTCAGCCGAGCGTCCGCCGCATGCGCGAGTTCGGCATCCGGCCGAACCGTGAGCTCGGGCAGAACTTCCTCGTCGACTCGAACATCCTCGACGTGATCGGCCGCGCCGCCGACCTGCAGCCCACCGACGTGATCCTCGAAGTCGGCGGCGGCCTGGGCGTGCTCTCCGAGTACCTCGCGGAGCGGACGCGGCACGTGCACGTCGTCGAGATCGACCGCACGCTCGAGCCCGCGCTGCGAGACGCGCTGGAACCCCACCCCAACACCACCCTGCACTTCGCGGACGCGGTCAAGCTCGACCTGGCGCAGCTCGACCCGCCCCCGGACAAGGTCGTCGCCAACCTTCCGTACGGCGTCGCGGCCACCGTGATCCTGCGCACGATCGAGCTTCCCGCCGTGACCACCTGGGTGGCGATGGTGCAGAAGGAGGTGGGGGAGCGCTTCGCCGCCAAGCCGAGCACGCCGGCCTACGGCGTCCCGTCGGTGCTGGCCCAGCTCGCGTGCGACGTGAGGATCATCCGCAAGATCCCGCGCGGCGTCTTTCACCCCGTCCCGAACGTCGACTCGGTGCTGGTCGGCCTGACCCGTCACGGCGCGGCGCCGCCGCAGAGCCTCAGGACGCTGGTCCAGCGGGGCTTCGCCCACCGCCGCAAGGCGCTCGCCCGC
This sequence comes from Solirubrobacter sp., assembly GCA_035555675.1. Lineage (GTDB taxonomy): Bacteria > Actinomycetota > Thermoleophilia > Solirubrobacterales > Solirubrobacteraceae > Solirubrobacter. The sequence goes on from DATMGH010000041.1 coordinate 79,079, forward strand.
TCGCTGCAGCTGGCACCGCAGACGCCGCCGGACATCCGCGAGCGCACCCGCGCGGCTCTCGAGGCGCTCGGCCATCCGCAGGACGCCCGCGCCGAGTCGCTCTCCCCGGCCGACTGGCGCGCGCTCTGGGAACGCCTGTGCTAGCGCCCGGCAAGGTCAACCTCAGCCTGCTGGTGGGCGCACCCCGCGCCGACGGCCTGCACCCGCTCGTCTCGCTCGTCCAGCCCACCGCGCTCGCCGACACCGTCACGATCGAGCCGCACACGCGCGACGAGGTCGTCTGCCCGGGCGTCACGGGGGAGAACCTGGCGCTGCACGCCATCGAAGCGTTCCGGGCAGCGACCGGCTGGGACGGCCCGCCGCAACGGGTCACGATCGTCAAGCGGATCCCGATCGCCGGCGGCATGGCCGGCGGCTCCAGCGACGCCGCCGCGACGCTCAAGCTGCTCAGCGACACGTCCGGCCTGCCGATCCCGCCCGGCCTCCCGGCCCGGCTCGGCGCCGACGTCACCGTGATGGTCCACGCCACCCGCGCGCTGATGACCGGCGCGGGCGAGCACGTCGAGCCGCTGCCCGGCACCAAGCCGCCGCTGGTCGTCGTCCCGCTCGACGCGGCGCTCTCCGCCGCCGCGGTCTACCGCGCGTTCGACGCGCACGGGACGTCCCGGACACCAGCCGAGCTCGACGAGGCCGCGCACCGCATCCGCGCCGGCGCGCACGACCCGGTCAACGACCTGCAGGCGGCCGCGATCCGCCTCTGTCCCGAGATCGGCCGCGCGCTCGACGCGCTCCACGAGGCCGGCGTCGAGCACCCGCTGGTGAGCGGCTCCGGCCCGACCGTGTTCGGCGTCAGCGACGATCCCGACGCGCCGGCGCGGTTGCGTGCCGCCGGCTACCCGAGAGCGACGAGCGCATGAAGTTCACCTGGCTGGCGGCGGCCGCGGTGCTCGCGGGGTGGCTGATCGCCCGCCGGGACAAGCAGAAGCGCTGGCTGCAGAGCGTCGAGCTGGTCGCGATCGCCGCCGCCGTGCTGATCGGCCTCGGCGTGGTCCACCTGCCGAACTTCGAGCACGTGCTGGAGGACGTCGGCCAGGCGCTCGGCGCGTGGACGTACCTCGCCGTCGGCCTGCTCGCGTTCCTGGAGACGGGCGCGTTCCTCGGGTTCATCGCGCCGGGGGAGACCGCGGTGATCGTCGGCGGCCTGGTCGCCGGCCAGGGCCAGATCTCGCTCTTCCTGCTGATCGTGGTCGTCTGGCTCTGCTGCCTGGCGGGCGACATCACGTCGTTCGAGCTCGGCCGCCGCAAGGGCCGCGCGTGGCTGCTGCGCTACGGCGCCCGGTTGCAGGTCACCGAGGACCGGCTCGAGCAGGTCGAGCGCCTGCTGGCGCGCTACGGGCCGCTGATGATCATCGTCGGCCGCTTCCTCGGGTTCGTCCGCCCGCTGATGCCGTTCATCTCCGGCGCCAGCCGCATGCCGCTGCGCCGCTTCCTGCCGTACGACGTGCTCGCCGCCGGCGTCTGGGCGATCACGTTCTGCACGCTCGGCTTCCTGTTCTGGCGCTCGATCGACCAGCTCACGACCTACGTCTCCCGCGGGCTGTTCGCGTTCGGGACGCTGGTCGTGGTGATCGCGGCGATCGTCGGGCTGATCCACCTGCGCCGCAGCCCGGAGTCGCGCGCGAAGGTGCGCGACTGGATCGAGGCGCGTGAGGACCGGCCCGGCTGGCGCATCGTGGCCAAGGTCGCCCGGCCCGTGTGGCACACGGTGCTCCGGCCGGCCGCCGCGGTCGCCGACTTCACCGCCCGCTTCACGCAGGAGCGCGTCACGCCCGGCAACCTCGGGCTCGAGCTGACGACGCTGCTGGCGCTGGCGATCGTCGGCACCTTCGCGTTCTTCATGCTCGGAGACGTCGTGCTCAACGTCGGCGAGCCGCGCATCGACCGTTTCGCCACCGACGTCGTGAACCGCCTGCAGAGCGACCCGCTGGAGAGCGTCGCCAAGGCGCTGACCGTGCTCGGCTCCGGCCCGGTCACGGCGGCGGTGACCGCCGCGACGGCGATCTTCGCCGCGGTCCGCAAGCGGCCGATCGAGGCGGTCGCGCTCGTCGCCGGCTGGGTGCTCGTCTACGTCGCGGTGCTGGTGACCAAGGGCGCGTACGACCGCACGCGCCCGCTCGGGACCGACGACGAGGCGTTCCCGTCGGGCCATGCCGCCTACGCCGTCGCGTGGGTCGCGTGCGCGACCGTCCTGGTGCGCGCGGGCATCGGCTGGGCGGTGCGGATCGCGGCGGTCACCGTGGCCGTGATCGGCGTGGCGGTGATCGGCGCGACCCGCGTGTACCTGCACAAGCACTTCCTGACCGACGTGCTCGGCGGGATCGCGCTGGCGGTCGCGATCTGGTCGCTCGTCGGCGCGCTCGCCCTGTTCGCCGGGCGCGTTCGCCACAATGTGCCCGAGTGACCGACGATCAGAAGACCTACGTCATCGCCGGCGCGGCCGCCGCGATCTCGCTGATCGCGTGGCTGCTGCTGATCGTGGTGCCGGCCTGGCGGTCCTACTGGCGCGTGCGTGACCGGCTGGTCGCGACGCTGCTGAGCGTCTACGTGCTGGCGGCGTTCGTGCTCGCCGGCGCGGGCGTCGGGGCCGCCGTGCTCTGGTACTTCAGCGACCGGCTCTAACCTTTCAGCGTGACCTCGCGAGAGGCGGCCATGCCGGACCTCGGCGCGCTCAGCGCGATCTCCGACGCCATCGAGTCCGGGCGCGGCCTCCCGGAGGTCGTCCGGGCGGCCGCCCGCGCGCTCGACGCGTCGCTGATCCTGATCGACCGCTCGAGCGCCGTGCTCGCCGTCGCCGTGCGCTCGACGGCGGACGAGCGCATGCTGATGCGCGACGCCGAGGGCGTGGAGACGCACGAGCTGCGCGTCGGCGACGCGGTCGTCGGTCGCCTGCGGCTGCGCGCCCGCGGCGGGTCGCCGCCGGCGCCGCTGCTGCGGATCGCGACCACGCTGATCGCCGGGGAAGTGGAGCGCGTGCGCGCGCCCGACCGCGCGTCGGAGGCCGCGCAGGCCGCGTTCCTGGCCGCGCTGTTCGAGCGCAAGGTGACCGACCGCGGGGACATCCTGGCGCGCGCGTCCGAGCTCGGCGCGGACCTGGGCGACGGGGGCGGCGTGGTCGTCGTCCGCGCGCACCACTTCGCGCCCGCCGACGACGACTGGCGCGCCCGCGTGCTCGCCGCCGCCGAGCGCGCCGCCCGGGCCGGCGCGCCCGGGGCGCTGGCGGCCGTCATCGAGGACCACGTCGCGGTCCTGCTCCCGACCGCCCAGGACACGGGGCTGCGCCGCGTCGCGGACGGGATCGCGCGCGAGCTGCACGCGTCCGTGCACGGTTTCACGTTCGCGCTCGGGCACTCCCGGATCGCGCAGGATCCGGTCGACCTCTACCGCGCCGGCAACGAGGCGCTGCTGGCGGCCAACGTGGCCACCGCCTCGGGCGACGAGGTCGCGATGCTCGCGTTCGAGGACACCGGCGCCTACCGCCTGCTGCTGCCCGCCATGAGCGAGGACCCCGCGGAGCTGCAGCGCTTCTACGCCGAGACGGTCGCGCCGCTGGCGGCTTACGACGAGCAGTACGAGACCGACCTGGTCCAGACGCTGGAGACGTTCCTGGAGGCGGACGGGAACGTCGCCGGCACCGCCGCGCGGCTGTACACGCACCGCCACACCGTCCGCTACCGGCTGGAGCGGGTGAAGGACCTCACGTCGCTGGACGTCGCGTCCACCGACGGTCGCGAGAAGCTCGGGCTCGGCCTGAAGGCGATGCGCGTGCTCGGCATCGCCGCGCCGCGCGGGCCCGCCAGCGAGGCGGGCGCGGGCGGCGGCCGCGTCAAGCGCGAGCTCAAGGACCGTTGACGACCACCGTGTGCCGGCCCGACGCCGGCGCGCGCACGGTCACCTCGACGCCCTGAGGCGTCGTCCGCACGGTCGGCTTGCGCACGCGCTCGCCGTCGAGCGTCACCTGGCGCAGGCGCGTCCCGGCGGGCAGGACCTTGCCGATCCGCAGCACTTTCAGCTTGAGCTTGCCGACCGTGACCGTGGTGGCGGTGCGGGTGGCGGCGACGTCGATCGCCCCGGTGCCGAGCCGGACGTTGCGGGCGCTGATCCGCGTGCTCGGGACGACGTCCAGCCGGCCGGTGCCGAGCTCCGGGCGCACGCCGAGCTGCTGCGCGATCACGGGCCAGGCGATGCCGTACTGGCCCCAGGCCTGCATGAACATCGAGCGGCACGTCCAGCAGCGGCCGACGTTCTCGCCCTGGTCCGGCGACGGCAGCGTCTCCGGCAGCGCGCCGGGCATCTCGTCCGGGTCGAGCATCGCGCGCGCGTTGGCGCTCGTGAAGCGCTTGGCCGAGCGGCCGTAGTTGGCCTCGGCGACGGCGGCGACCGCGTTCGTGAGCGAGTACGCGATGCGCTCGGTGCAGCCGGTGTGGAAGAGGCCGGCGACGCCGCTGTAGCACGGGTCCTCGCGGCCCTTGAGCGCGGTCACCCCGTGGTCGGCCGGCGCCAGGCCGGTCTCCATCGGGGTGACGCCGGTCCAGTAACCCTGCTGCTGGCGCTCGCCCGCCTTCAGCGAGTCCGCGTACTGGGTGCCGTTCCACCAGGTCTTGTCGAACCGGGCGCGCATGCGGGACGCGATGTCGCGCGCCCACTGCGCGTCCTTGGCCTCGCCCTTGGCGCGCGCCAGCTCGGCGAAGTCCTCGAGCCCGCGGATCAGGTAGACGGTGCTGTCCAGCGCCTCCTCGCCCATGCCCTCGCGCTCGACGTTGCCGTTGCCCTCCGGCCAGCGGTCGTGGTCGGCGTCGAGCTGGGTGGTGACGTAGCGCAGCGCGCGGCGCGAGAAGTCGTACATGCGGTCGCGGAAGCGGTTGTCGCCCGTCCAGCGCCAGACCAGCGCGACCGCGCTCGGGAACTTCGCGGTCTCGTCCGTGTTGCCGGGGTCGGCGTTGGCGCCGAAGTAGACCGAGCCGTCGGTGACGGTCTCGTGCACGACCTTGCCCGAGCGGGCGTTGACGGCGTCCGAGACCTCGCGCAGCGCGCTCAGGTGCTGCTTGATCGCCTCGAACTGGCCGAGCGCGACCGCCGCGAACGCGGTGTACTCGCCGTCGGTGGCGAACAGCCACGGGTAGTCCGGGTAGCCGGCGCCGATGAACGTGGCCCGCTTGACGCGGTGGACCGGCGCCGGGAGCGCCTTGCCCTGGTCGACGAAGCGGACGTTGAGGCTCGTCGCGGTCTGCGTCAGGTCGGCGAGGTTCTGCTTGCCCCAGTCGAGCGCCTCCTGCAGCCGGCGGTCGCCGGGGAGGCTGACCGCGGAGCGCCCGGCGAGCTCGTTGCGCGCCGCGATCTTGCGGTCCAGCTGGGCGTCCGGGTCCTTGAGGGCGGCGGCGAGCTCCTTGCGGGCGTCGTCGACGCCGCGGTCGGAGCCCGCGACCGCGACCCAGACGGTCTCCTTCGTGCGCGGCATGACCGTGACGCGGTAGCGCAGCTGGCCGCCGGTGCCCTTGCCGAGCTCGCTGTCATCGCAGAGCGACGGGGCGGACGTGTCGGTCGCGCGGCAGACCGCTCCCGGCTGGGGGCCGCGGTGGTTGGGGCCGGTCTCGCCGGCTTCCGGCGTGCGGGTGGACGCGACCAGCGCCGTGTAGTCGTGCGGCTCGCCGCCGGTCGGCGTGCCGCGGTCGACGAACGTCAGGCCGCCGTTCTCGAACGCCGCGATGTCGCTCAGGTTGCTCTTCGCGCTGGGGGTGGTGTCCGTCCAGGGGTAGGCGCCGAGCAGTTCGGAGTGGACGTCGACCTTGACCGTGACCGTGACCGGGGCGGTCTGCGGGTTGGCCAGCTCGAGCCCGAACAGCGCGGCGCGGCGGCCGTCGGGCACGAAGTCCGTGCGGCGCAGCAGCAGGCTCTTCATGGTGGGGAGCGCGTAGCGGACGTAGCCGCGGCCGCTCGTGAAGCCGGTCGCGGGCGGGACCCAGTCGTCGTCGACGCCGAACCAGACGCCGTCGGCGAGCTTGAGCGGGGGCGCCCAGACGCCGCCCATCTCTCCCGTGATGTGCCAGCCGTTGGCGTAGAAGCGGCCGTCCTGGAAGCCGACCGAGTACGCGCGCGTCCCGGCCGTCACCTCGCGCCGGTCCTTGAGCCGGTCGTTCGTCGTCAAGTCCGTCTTCGCGTGCGCCGTCTGCGCCATGAGCGCCAGCACGAGCGCAGTGATCGCGATCCCCCGCATGCGTCCTCCCCCTTTGCGCGGGGATATTAGGGTTCGAGGGCGCGCCGCCGCCGGCGGCGGTGGAGCCAGAACGCGAGCAGCCCGACGACGACGATTCCCGCCGCGACCGGGCCGACGATGTTCAGCGCGTGCTCGGCCAGATCGCCGAGCAGGTAGACGGAGACGGTGATGCTGACCGCCCAGGCGATGCCGCCGAGCGCGTTCCAGAACAGGAACGTCGGCCAGCGCATGCGGTTCATGCCCGCCAGCCAGGCGGAGGCGATGCGCAGGCCCGCGACCCAGCGGCCGAGGAAGACGGCCTTCGGGCCGTGACGGGCGAAGAACGGCTCGCCGTGCTCGAGCACCTTGGCGCGGTGGCGCTGCAGCGGGCCGGGGGCGAGGAAGATGCGGCGGCCGAACCGGCGGCCGATCGCGAAGCCGACGTTGTCGCCCAGGATCGCCGCGGCGGCGGCGAGGACCGTGAGCGTCGTGAGGTCCAGGTGGCCGCGGTGAGCGAGCAGCGCGGCGCCGATCAGCGCGGTCTCGGCCGGGACGGGGACGCCCATCGTCTCGATCGCGATCAGCGCGAAGACGAGGGTGTAGCCCACGTTCGCCGGGACGTCGATGAGCGCGGCGAACATGAGCGTCTTGTATATCGTGCCGCCGGTGATCGGGGTGCTGACCGGCTCGGGCTCCTACGCGCTGCCCGGGTTCGAGGGGGCGGCGCCGTCGGTGGTGGCGACGCGCTGGGGCGAGGCGCTCGTCTCGGTCGGGCGCTGGGCGGGGGTGGAGATCGCGCACGTCTCGCGGCACGGGGTCGGGCATCCGCGGCTCTCCAACCACGTCGACCACCGGTCGAACATCGCAGCGCTGCAGGAGCTGGGCGTGACGTGCGTGTTCGCGGTGACCGTGTGCGGGGCGGTCGATCCGGACGCGACGCTCGGCTCGCTCGTCTGCTTCGACGATCTGCACTTTCTGTCGAACCGGCTGCCGGACGGGAGCCTGTGCACGTTCTTCGACACGCCGGGCGCGGCCGACCGCGGGCACTGGATCTACGCCGACCCCTTCTCCGCGGGCGTGCGGCGGGCGGTGTTGTCGGGTGCTGCTGCGGCGGGCGTGCCGGTGCGCGACGGCGGCTGCTACGGGCACGTGGACGGGCCGCGGTTCAACACGCGCGCGGAGATCCGCGGGCTCGCGGCGGCGGGCGTGTACGCGGTGTCCCAGACCGCGGGGCCGGAGACGGTGCTGTGCGGCGAGGCCGAGCTGCCCTACGCGCTGCTCGGCTTCCTCACCGACTACGCCAACGGCGTCCAGGCCGAGCCGACGCCGGTCTCGGTCCTGGAGGAGATGATGACCGTGTCCGGGTCGGCGTTCGCGTCGGTCCTGCGCGCCGCGCTCCCGCTCGCCGCGGACGTCGCGCCGCCGGGCGTCGTCTACCGGTTCCCGGAGAACTGACGGCGCGCGGCCCCGCGCCGCGCGACCGGCGCCGCCGCGCCGCGTGCTGCGGCGCCGCCGCGCGCCCGGGCCGCGCCGCGCGCCGCGCCCCCACCGCGCCCCCGGGCCCACGAGTGGTCACTTTCTGGCGCCATGCGCCGCAACGCGACCACTCGCCGCGTCAGCGCACCGTCACCGACGTCTCCGCCTGGCCGGAGATCCGGAACGCCTTGTCGCGGAACGCCTGTGCGCGGGTGCGGCCGAGCCGCAGCGTGACGCCGTCGTACCGCGCGATCGCGCGGACGCCCTCTGCCAGCTCGTCGAGCGACGCCGGGCCGGGGTCGCCGCCCTCGTCGCGGTCGTCGTCGCCGCCGAGGATGATCGTCGTGATCGCGTTGTCGCCCTGGTCAGCGTCCTGGCCGACGAAGCGCAGCCGCTGGGTGCCGCGGCGCGCGTCGCGGGGGATCGTGATCGTGTAGCTGCGCGTCAGCCGGGCGCCGCGTACGCGCTGCAGCGAGACCCGGACGCGCACGCGCTGGCCCGGGCGCACGGTGCGCGGCAGCGACACGCTGCGCATGAACGCCTGGTCGGCGCCGCGGTGCAGCTTGAGCAGCGCGTTCACGCCGGTGACGACGGGCGGCTTGCCGATGTACCCGTCGATCATCCCCAGCGCCGTGCCGATGTCGGTCGCGACGCCACTGAACACGGCGTTCGAGATCCCGCCGTCGTCGCCCTGGGTCGGGCCGGCGGAGACGTAGCGGTTGCAGAAGCGCAGCGGCCGCTTGACGCCGGCGAGCCCGATCCGCGCGCACAACTCCCCGGTCAGGCGGCCGGGCGAGCTGCCCAGCACGCCCGTCGCCGACTGGGTCACGGCCAGCGGGGCGATGAAGGAGGTCCACGAGCCGCCGCTCGGGAGGTCGACCGCGGCCTCATCGGCGGCCTGGGTCGCGACCGTCGTCGAGCGGCCGCTGTCCTCGTCGCGGGCGATCGCGGTCACCGGCACCGTGTGCGGCAGCGCACCGGTCCGGCCCACGACCGCGCTGTAGGCGTCGTTGGAGATCGTGCCGAGGTCGTGCCCGGAGGACGCGAGCTTGTACGTGCCGCTGAGCGAGCCGAGCTGGAACGGGTTGTTGATGACGCCGAACACGTACGCGTCCTGCAGCAGCAGCGCGCGCCGGCCGACGCCCTCGAGCGAGTGGCCGAAGACCCACACACGGTCGCCGTCGACGTAGGCCACGGTGCCGGTCGAGCTCGTCCGCACGTCGCCGTTGGAGTACCCGATCGCGACCGCCGAGCCGGGCCGCAGCGTCTGCGGCGCGAACGTCGCGAGCGGCCCCGGCGGCACGGCGAGCACGGGCTGGTTGCGCTTCGCCGCCGCCGCGGTGAGCGCGTTTGCGAGCGGCGTGCTCAGCCCGCTGACCGTGATCGGCATCGCGATCGGCTTGGCCGCGGCGAGCGCGGCCTTCATGCGCGGCGACGCGGCGGCAGTGCGGCTCGCGGCCGCGCCCGACGGCGTCGCGCCCGCGGACGAGGCGCCGCTCTTCTTCGCACGCGTCTTCGCGCTGCGCGACGGGCTCGAGCGGCGCGCCGGGACGTCGACCGGCGTGCCCAGGATCGCGTCGATCGGGGTCGCGAGCACGGTCTTGCCGCCGTACTCGCCGATCACCTCGGAGATCGCGCCGATCACGCGCTCCGTGCCGGCGCCGTCCGGGCAGTAGATCGGCGAGCCGGAGAACCCGGGGCCGACGCCGGTCGCGTCGACCGCCGGCCCGGACACGCGCACGAGGATGCTCCCGACGCTCGCGGCCTCGCCGGCCGTCACGTCCAGCACGTCGACGTCGAACGCGCTGATCGCCGTCCCCTGGATCACCGAGTAGCCGGTGCAGTGCATGCCGGCCTGCACCTGCGAGAGTGGCATCGTCGGGTCACCGGCGAACGCCGGCGCGGCGGGCACGAGCAGGGCCGCGACCACGGCGGCGAGGGTGAACTTGCGCATGGAGGTCGCCAGCGTAGGCGGTCCAGGGCCCGAACGGCGCCACCAGACCGAACTCTTACGCATTCGGGACAAATCGCCCAGAAACGGCGCGATCCGTGACGCGTGGGGGCGAGGCGCGCTCGCGCTCGTAGGCCCGCACCCACTTGCGCACCGCGGTGTCGCTCACGCCGTATTTGCGCGCGACCGCACGCCAGCTCGTCGCCGCGATCTCCTCGACGAGCTGCGAGTACGGCGGCCGCGCCACGCGCCGCGCGCCCGGAATGGGCCGGCCGGCGCGCGCCCAGCGCATCCCGCACTCACGCGAGCAGTAGCGCTGCCGCGGCGCCTTCGGCCGGAACGGTGCGCCGCACCGCTCGCACGCCCGATCCTCCACTTCCAGCCGGTTCGTGCGACCGCAGTGCGTCTCCAACGTCGCGGCGCAGTTCGGGCACACGATCCGCAGGTTCTCGAGCCGATGGTCGTCGGCGACGCCGTTGATGTGGTCGAGGATGAGCGCCATGCGCGCGCCTTGCCACAGCTCGTCCTGCCCACACAGCTCGCACCGGCGCTCCTTGAGCCCGGCCGCGTAGAGCCGCTCCTTGAGTTTCGTGCGCGAGTACCGCGAACCCGCGACGAGCACCTGCGAGAGGGGAATCGGCTCTCGCTGGCGCGGCGGCGGCGTCCCCGAGAAATGCGCCGTCGAGATCCCCCACACCTCGAGCCACCCGCGCAGCACCCGGTAGTTCCCGCCCGCCGGCCGCAACCCGAAATGCCGCAGCACCTCGGTCAATGACGACACCCGCGGGACGACCTCCCGGAGCGCGGCTTCCGTATATCGCGGCACGAACACATGTTCGCGTATGCCCCGGACGGAACCGCTCAAGGCTGGGGGGCGAGGACTCGAACCCCGTTTCCCAGGACCAAAACCTGGTGTCTTGTCCAGTTAGACGACCCCCCAAATGAGTCGCGGACGGAGCCCGATACTACGATGCAACCGGTGTCCGCGCCCACCGTCGTCATCATCGCCGCCGGCGAGGGAACGCGCATGCGTTCCGAGCTCCCCAAGGTCCTGCACCCGCTCTGCGGCCGCCCCTTGATCCTGTGGCCGATCGCCGCCGCGCAAGCCGCCGGCGCCGGCAAGGTCATCGTCGTCGACAACCCGAAGCGCCGGCTCGAGGACTACCTGCCGGACGGCGTCGAGACCGCGATCCAGGAGCAGCCCCACGGCACCGGGGACGCCGTCGCCGCCGCGCGCGCCCACATCGACCCCGATGCGACCGTCGTCGTCATCAACGGCGACGTCCCGCTGATCACCGCCGCCACGATCGCCGAGCTCGTCAACGCCCACGAGGCCGCGGGCGCCGCGGCGACGATGGCCACGATGGAGCTCGAGGACCCGGCCGAGTACGGCCGCGTCGTCCGCACGCTCGACGGCCGCGTCGACCGCGTGGTGGAAGCGAAGGCCGGCGGCGACGCGACCGCCGAGCAGCTGCAGATCTCCGAGGTCAACACCGGCGTCTACGCGTTCAGCGGCAAGGCCCTCCTGGAGACCCTCGAGACGCTCGACAGCGACAACGCCCAGAACGAGCTCTACCTCCCGGACACGCTCCCCAAGCTCAAGGAGCAGGGCCACGCGATCGCCGCCCACCGGGTGACCGACGCCACGATCACGCTGGGCGTCAACGACCGCAAGGAGCTCGCGGACGTCCGCAAGCTCGCCCAGAAGCGCATCAACGATGCGCACGCCCGCAACGGCGTCACGATCATCGACCCCGAGACGACGTACATCGACGTCCACGCCACGATCGGCCAGGACACGACGATCGAGCCCGGCACGACGATCCAGGGCGCGACGACGATCGGCAGCGACTGCCGCGTCGGCCCGCACACCACGATCATCGACTCCATCCTCGGCGACGGCGTGTCGATCCCGCACTCCTACGTCGTCCAGGCCCGCGTCGACGACTTCGGCACGATCGGCCCCTTCGCCTACCTGCGCCCCGACGCCCACCTGCACGCCAACGCCAAGGCGGGCGCGTTCGTGGAGATCAAGAACTCGACGATCGGCGCGCACACGAAGGTCCCGCATCTGTCCTACATCGGGGACGCGGACGTCGGCGAGCGCACGAACATCGGCGCCGGCAACATCACCGCGAACTACGACGGGCAACGCAAACACCGCACTAAAATCGGGTCCAACGTGAAGACCAGCGTGGACACGGCGTTCGTCGCCCCCGTCACCATCGGCGACGGCGCCTATACGGGCGCCGGCAGCGTGATCACCGAGGACGTCCCGCCGGACGCCCTCGGCATCGCCCGCGCCCGCCAAACGAACATCGCGGACTATGCGGAACGGCGACGGCCGTGACGACCGCCGCGCGCCGTACACTCCCTCATGCCGTGAGCGCCTTGTCGCCTCGCCCCGGATCGGCCACGTCGCTGCCGCTGAGCGGCTACGACAAACGCCTGATGCTCTTCTCCGGCCGCTCGAACCCCGAGCTGGCCGCGAAGATCGCCAACAAGCTGGGCCTCGAGCTCGGCGGCGTCACGCTGAAGACCTTCTCCAACGGCGAGGTCTACTGCCGTTACGAGGAGTCGATCCGCGGCGCGGACGTCTTCATCGTCCAGCCGACCTGCGGGAACGTCACCACGGGCGTCAACGCCAACGACGCGCTGATGGAGCTGCTGGTGATGATCGAGGCCGCCGTCGGCGCCTCCGCGCACCGCGTGATCGCCGTCACCCCCTGGTACGGCTACAGCCGCCAGGACAAGAAGTCGGCTCCGCGCGAGCCGATCTCCGCCCGCTTGGTCGCCCACATGCTCGAGGCCGCGGGCGCCGACCGCGTGCTCACGATGGACCTCCACGCCGGACAGGTGCAGGGCTTCTTCTCCAAGCCCGTGGACCACATGACGGCGACGTTCATCCTCACGCAGTACTTCCGCGACCAGCAGCTGGAGGACCTCGTGGTCGTCAGCCCGGACGCGGGCCGCGTGAAGCTGGCGAAGAAGTTCGCCGAGAAGGTCGGCGCCGAGCTGGCGATCCTCAATAAGGAGCGCCCGGCCCAGCAGGTGGCGGAGATCGCCTACGTGATCGGCGACGTCAAGGGCAAGACCGCGGTCATCGTGGACGACATCATCGACACCGCGGGCACCCTGCGCGCGGCGGGAGAGACGGTCAAGGACGAGGGCGCCAAGAGCGTCTACGCGGCCGCGACGCACCCGGTGCTCTCCGGCGCGGCGTTCGAGAACCTCGCCGCGAGCCCGTTCGAGCGCATCGTGGTCACGGACACGATCCCGCTGCAGCCCGGCGCGCCGGACAACATCACGGTCCTCAGCGTGGCCGATCTGCTGACGGACTCGATCCGCCGGATCTTCACGGACGACTCCGTCGCCGAGGTATTCGGCGGCGAGAACCAGCTCTTCTAGGCCACGGGCCACTTCTATCGTGCTCGAGGTGCTCGATGAGAAAGTGCTGGACGTGTATGAGACCGTTCTCGCCCGCAACCCGGGCGAGCAGGAGTTCCACCAGGCCGCCCGGGAAGTGCTCGAGACGCTCGGGCCGGTCGTAGCCCGGCGCCCGGAGTACGTACACGCGAAGCTGCTCGAGCGCATCTGCGAGCCGGAACGCCAGATCATCTTCCGCGTCCCCTGGTCCGACGACCGCGGCGAGGTGCACGTCAACCGCGGCTTCCGGGTCGAGTTCAACAGCGCGCTCGGCCCCTACAAGGGCGGGCTGCGCTTCCACCGCACGGTGAACCTGGGCGTCGTCAAGTTCCTCGGCTTCGAGCAGGTCTTCAAGAACGCCGTGACCGGCATGCCGATCGGCGGCGGCAAGGGCGGGTCGGACTTCGATCCGCGCGGCCGCTCGGACGCCGAGGTGATGCGCTTCTGCCAGTCGTTCATGACCGAGCTGCACCGGCACCTGGGCGAGCACACCGACGTGCCGGCGGGCGACATCGGCGTCGGCGCGCGCGAGCTCGGCTACCTGTTCGGCCAGTACAAGCGGATCACGAACCGGCACGAGTCCGGCGTCCTGACCGGCAAGGGCCTGACCTGGGGCGGCTCGCAGGTGCGCACGGAGGCGACCGGCTACGGCTGCGTGTACTTCCTGCAGGAGATGCTGGGTGTCGCGGGCCGCGACCTCGAGGGCTGCGAGGTGATCGTCTCCGGCTCGGGCAACGTGGCGATCTACGCGATCGACAAGGTCCACCAGCTGGGCGGCCGCGTCGTCGCCGCGTCGGACTCCTCGGGCTACGTGCACGACCCCGCCGGCATCGACGTCGAGCTGCTCAAGCAGGTCAAGGAGGTCGAGCGCCTGCGCATCGACGCGTACGCCGAGCGCCGCTCCGGCGCGCGCTACGCGGCGGACCGCCCCGTCTGGGACGTGCCGTGCCAGATCGCGCTGCCGTGCGCGACCCAGAACGAGCTCAACGGCCGGCACGCCGAGCGGCTGATCGCCGGCGGCGTGATCGCGGTCGCCGAGGGCGCGAACATGCCCTGCACGCCGGAGGCGGTGCGCTCGTTCCGCGAGGCCGGCGTGCTGTTCGGCCCGGGCAAGGCGGCCAACGCCGGCGGCGTGGCGACCAGCGCGCTCGAGATGCAGCAGAACGCGTCGCGGGACTCGTGGACGTTCGAGCACACCGAGGAGCGCCTGCGCGAGATCGTGCACAACCTGCACCAGTCGATCTATGAGACCGCGGAGGAGTACGGCGCGACCGGCGACTACGTGGTCGGCGCGAACATCACGGGCTTCGTCCGCGTGGCCGACGCGATGCTGGCCCACGGCCTGATCTGACCGTGAGCGCGGCCCGCCTGCAACGCGCGCTGGGCCTGAGCGACGAGGAGCTGCTGCAGATCCTCGGCGCCGATCCGCTGGCGGTGATCGCGGGCGAGGAGGACCTGCGCCCCGAGGTGCACGTCCTCCTCCAGCTGCTCGGCGACGATCCGCCGCCGCGCGCGTGGCTGACCGCGGGCCGCCCGAGCCCGCTGGAACGCCTCAAAGCCCAGGACTTCGGGGGCTTCGAGGACGCGCTGAGCGACTACCGCGAGCGCGGGTTCATTCTTCGGGCGTCTTCTTCCCGGGCCAATTCCCCGTGAGGTAGTGCCAGCCGAGCGCGCCGTAGCGGTCGACCACGACCCGCGTGACCTTGAAGATCACGCCCTGCAGCGCGGCCGCGCCGATGATCTTGCCCCAGGAGGCGCGCAGCGTGGTGCCCGTCGGCGGCTCGGAGTCGTCGACCTTCGTCCACGCGAAGTCGAACAGCCGCTTCCCGAGCAGCCCGGCGATGACGCCCAACACGATGCCGAACGGCTTGTAGATGAGTCCCACGGGCGCCGACGATACAAGCTGGCCATTCGGGCGTGGCATGTTCCGACCGCCGGGCGGTAATGATGATGGTCACGAGCACCGATACTCGTCGATGGGAAGCACCACATGGACGAACATTCCGACGACCTGCTGAAGCGAGCGCTGATTGACGCCGAGGCATCGGCCTCGGTCGCTCTGCGCGTCACGCCACTGAGCCTCTCCGAGGCCCTGACCGTGGTCTTCCACGGCCGCAGGGACCTCGGCACGATCCAGACCTACATCGCCCACGGCGGCCGGGGAGCCGGCGACGCCGTCGGCAAGGACGAGCTGCTGCGCGTCCCGCTGGACCTCGACCTGGCCGCCGCCGACGACCGCGAGGAGGCCGAGCGGCTGTTCGCCGAGCAGGCCGCCGCGCTGCGCGACGCACTCGTCGGTGCGGACACCGTCCTCGACATCTGGCGCGAGCCGTTCGAGGACCTCGTCCACGACCACATCCGGGTCGACCGGCGGCTCAAGCTCGACGTGCGCCTGCCCGCGCACCGGCTGCTGCCGACCGCGCTCGTCTCCCCCGAGAAGCAGATCGTCGTGACCGCCGTCTGCAGCGCCCGCCCGCTGGCCGAAGGCCGCCCGCCGATGGGGATCGCGGTCGGCCAGCAGGACATCGCGCGCGTCTACCCGCTGCCGGACGATCCGGAGCGCTGCCTGGAGGACTTCCTGGAGCTCGCCGCGGCCCACGCGCGCGAGCTGGCCGAGCAGCTCGGCCGCCAGGAAGCGTCGGTCCAGCGCTTCCTGGAGCTCTCGGGCGACAACTTCCCTCAGGCTGGCTGACTAACCTGCCGCCGCACAATGCGGCGGCAACAGCTCTGGATCGTCGCCGGGTTCGGCGTCTTCGTCTTCCTCGGCATCTCGCTGCTGCTGGCGCGCGCGCTCTCGGCGACCGGGACCGAGCGCTCGAAGGTGCTCGAGGTCGCGCGCGCCGAAGCCCGCGGGGACGCCGACGCCGTGCTGCAGCGGATGCCCGACTGCGCGAAGGAGCCGGCGTGCGCGGCGGCCACGCGCGACGTCGTCGCCAAGCTCAAGCGGCCGGGGGACGTCTCGATCCTCCAGTACCTCCCGTCGATCCAGCTGCCGCTGACCGACTCGCTCGCGACCGGGCGCGTCGCCTGGCGGGCCGGGGAGGACGGTCTGCCGGTGGTCCAGTGCGTGCGCGTGCGCCGCGCCGGGCCGCTTTCGGGCGCGACCGTCGAGCTGCTGAGCGTGTCCGCCCCGATCGGCAATGAGGAGAGCTGCCCGCAGTGAGCACAACTATCCGCCGAGGTCTGTGTTGAGATTGCCCGTGATGAGGCTGAGCCTGCGATTCCTCCTGCCCGTGCTCGCGCTGTCGGCGCTGGCCCTCCCGGCCGCGGCGCGTGCCGCCGATACGCCGACCGCGAAGACGCTCTACAAGGACGGCCCGGACGGGCGTTACCTGCTCGGCGGAGAGTGGCTGTTCCGCCTCGACAACGCCGACCAGGGCGTCAAGCAGCGCTTCATGCGCCAGACGTCGCGGTCCGGCTGGACGAAGACGAAGGTCCCGGGCGTCTGGAACGTCGGGGACGCGTCCAACGAGTCGATGGCGGGCGGCATCGGCTGGTACCGCAAGGACTTCAAGCTGCCGAGCTCGAGCTCGGCGTACGCGTGGGCGTTCCGCTTCGAGTCGGTCAACTACCGGGCGAAGATCTGGCTCAACGGCACGCCGATCGGCACCAACACGGGCGCCTACATCCCGTTCGAGGTGATGGCCAAGGCGCTCAAGCGCAACGGGACCAACCGCCTGGTCGTGCGCGTGGACTCGCGCCGCAAGATCACGGACTTCCCGCCCGCCGGCCTGAACACGGACGGCGTGCCGACCGGCGGCTGGTGGAACTACTCGGGCATCCAGCGTGAGGTCTACCTGCGCCGGATCGACAAGGTCGACTTCCAGAAGGTGCTGGTGCGGCCGATCCTGGACTGCGCGTCCTGCCCCGCGCGGATCGACGTCAAGGTCAACCTGCGCAACGTCACCGGATCCGGCCAGCGGGCCACGATCACCGGGCGCTTCGGCGACCGCACGCTCAACCTCGGCACCAAGACCGTGGACCAGGTGACGGGCTTCCAGGACTCGGTCAAGATCGCCAAGCCGCGCCTGTGGTCGCCGGCGAGCCCGCACCTCTACAACGTGTCACTGACGGTCCGCATCGGCGGCAAGAAGGTCGCCGGCTACTCGCTGCACAGCGGCATCCGCTCGATCAAGGTCGTCAACGGCCGGCTCGTGCTCAACGGCCAGTTCCTCAACGTGCGCGGCGTCGGCCTGCACGAGGACTCCAAGGCGGACGGGTTCGCGATCGACAACGCGCGCCGCAAGCAGCTGGTCGACGACGCGCGGGCGCTCGGCGCGACGATCCTGCGCACGCACTACCCGCTGCACCCGTACACGCACGAGCTCGCGGACAAGCTCGGGCTGCTGATCTGGTCGGAGATCCCGGTCTACAGCCTCAAGACGCAGGTGCTCAAGGAGCGCTCCGTGCGCGAGCTGGCGGTCCAGGAGCTGAGCCGCAACATCAACGCCAACGAGAACCACCCGTCGGTGCTGCTGTGGTCGATCGGCAACGAGCTGTCCTCGCAGCCCGGCCCGGTCCAGGTGTCCTACATCAACGCGGCGGTCAAGTTCGCCAAGGAGATGGACCCGACGCGGCCGGTCGGCCTCGCGGTCGCGGCGTACCCGAGCTCGCTCTGCCAGGCCGCCCAGTACAAGTCGCTCGACGTGCTCGGGCTCAACGACTACTTCGGCTGGTACCCGGGGCCGAGCGGGCAGATCTTCGACCGCACGAAGCTCCCCGGCTACCTGGACGCCGCGCGCGCCTGCTACCCGGACAAGGCGCTGATGATCACCGAGTTCGGCGCCGAGGCCAACCGCGACGGCCCGGCCGAGGAGAAGGGCACCTGGGCGTTCCAGCAGGAGTGGGTCAACTTCCAGCTCGGCGTGTTCGCGACCAAGCCGTGGCTGAGCGGCGCGGTCTACTGGGCGCTGAACGAGTTCTGGGTGCGGCCGAACTGGGACGGCGGCAACCCGCGGCCGACGCCGCCGATCCATCAGAAGGGCCTGATCACGTACGACGGCGTGCGCAAGCCCGCGTGGGCGGACGTCGAGCGGTCCTACAAGGCCACGCAGCAGTTCATCCCGGCATCCTGACCGGCCGGCGGGGGCGCTCGCGTTCAGCGGGCGCCCGCGTGCGGACGCGGCGGCGCGCCGGGTCCACGAAGCGGTCGTGCTCCGTGCGCAGCCGGTGCTCGGCCTGAACCGCGTTCGGCAGCGGCGGGCCGCCGGAGGGCGACGTCTTGGGGCGGTCGCCGCGGCGATCGTTGCCGCCGCCGCCGCCCGAGTCGTCCTCGTCGTCGGGGCCCGACGACGTGGTGTCGGTCCGCACCAGCCACACGAACAGCGCGGCGGCGAGGGAGAGCGCCACGAGGTGCAGGAGTCCGAAGAGCACGAGCGGAGACACTGCTATTCGAATACCCGTCGACGCCGGTTCGCTACCATCCTCGGCCGCTCGCCCGCGCCGAGTACCCATGCCCGCGGCGACCCTTCACACCATGGCCGACTCCACGAAGCTTTCACTCAACGCCCGCGACCCCGAGGGCTCGCGCACCGCCCGGCGGCTCCGCCGCGAGGGCGAAGTGCCCGGCGTCATCTACGGCGGGGGCGACGAGCCGTCGCACTTCTCCGTCAACGCCCGCATCCTGCGCAACACGCTGGCGCATTCCGGCGCGATCCTCGACGTGTCCATCGGTGACGGCAAGAGTGCGCCGGTGCTGGTGAAGGACCTGCAGCGCCATCCGGTGCGCGGGGACATCGTGCACGTCGACTTCCTGCGCGTGAACATGAACGAGACGATCCAGACGACGGTCGTGCTCGAGCTGGTCGGCGTCGACGACGCTCCCGGCGTGTCCCAGGGCGGCGTCCTCACGCAGGAGACGCGTGAGCTCAACATCGAGGCGCTGCCGGGGGACATCCCGGACGTCATCCAGCACGACGTGTCCGGGCTGGGGATGAACGAGACGATGACGCTGTCCGCGCTGACGGCGCCGTCCGGCGTCACGTTGCTCGACGACCTCGAGGAGACCGTCGTGGCCACGATCACCCCGCCGACCGCTGAGCCGGTCGAGGAGGAGATCGAGACCGAGACGGCGCTCGTGGGCGAGGCCGAGGCGTCCGCCGAGGCTTCGGAGGCGTCCGAGGAGCCCGCCGAGGGCTCCGGCGACGAGTCCTGAAAGTCTTCTCGTCCACACCGGTCGACTGGCTGATCGTCGGGCTCGGCAACCCCGGGCCCGGTTACGCGGAGACGCCGCACAACGTCGGCTTCAAGGTCGCGGACGAGCTCGCTCGCCGCTGGGACCTGCCGAAGGCGCGCAAGAAGTTCGCGGGTGAGCTGCGCGAGGGGCGCAGCGGCGTCGGCGGTCCGCGCGTCGCGGTCCTCAGGCCGCAGACGTACATGAACGAGGCCGGGCGCTCCGCGGGCCCGGCCCGCGGGTCCTTCAAGCTCGACCTCGACCACGTGCTCGTGCTGCACGACGAGATCGACCTCCCGTTCGGCGAGATCCGCGTCCGGCTGGGCGGCGGGCTGGCGGGTCACAACGGCCTGAAGTCGCTGCGGCGCGAGTTCGGCGCACCGGACTTCCACCGGGTCCGCATCGGCGTCGGGCGCCCGGACTCCACCGACCCGGACATCGTCGCCGCCTACGTCCTCGGGCGCTGGCGCCAGTCGTCGGCCGAGGTCGCGGACCTCGTCGCGCGCGCGGCGGACGAGGCCGAGCGGCTCGTCGGGGCCTAGCCGGCCGCGGGGCGCGGCCCGGGTCTCGCGTCCGCGGAGCAGCGGCGGGGTTGGGGCGCGGTCCGGGTCTCGCGTCCGCCGGCGGCGTGGTCGCGCCGGCGAACAGCAGCGATAAGGGAGGCGCGGGCGCGAGCGTTCGCGGTCTCCGTGCGCGGTTGCCGCGATGCGGTGCCGCGAACGTCGCGTCGCGTCGCGTCGCGGCGGGGCGCGGTCCGGATCTTGCGTCCGTCGGCGGCGTGGTCGCGCCGGTGAACAGCAGCGATAAGGGAGGAGGCGCGGGCGCGAGCGGTCGCGGTCTCCATGGGCGGTTGCCGCGATGCGGTGCCGCGAACGTCGCGTCGGCGCGGCGCGGCGAGGGGCGGCGGGGCGGCGGGGCGCGGCGAGCGCGAACGCGCCAACTCGCGCAACGAGCGGTCGATTTCTGGCGCTATGCGCCGGAACGACGCCCCTCGCGGCGCCGGGTGAGCGGCAACGCGCCAGAACGGCGCCCGCGACCACCGCGTGACGGCCCGAACGCGCGCTGCGACGTCGCACCACGACCGGTCGTTGCGGCGGGCGGAGAGAAGCTCGGGGATCGCCGGCGCGACCACGCCGCCGGCGGACGCGAGGCGCGGGTCGCACTCCCGCCGCCCTCACCGGCGCTGTTCGCCGGCGCGACCACGCGGCCGGCGGACGCGAGAACCGCGCCGCGCCCGGCCCCGGCGCATCGAGTGGTCACTTTCTGGCGCCCGCGGCGAGAACGCGACCGCTCGGCGCGCGCCAACCCGACCCGAGCGTATGCGATAACGTACGGACGTATGCCGTCTCGCGAATGGAACGCCGCGTCGTACGACCGCCAATCCGACCCGCAGCTCGCGATGGCCCGCGACGTCATCGACCGCCTCGACCTGCACGGCGACGAGCGGGTCCTGGACGCCGGTTGCGGCACCGGCCGCGTCACCGAGGTCCTCAAGGCCCGCGTCCCGGACGGCCACGTGGTCGCCGTGGACGGCAGCGCCAACATGGTCCAAGAGGCCCGCGCCCGCGGGCTCGACGCCCACACGCAGGACCTCACGGAGCTCACGCTCGACGAGCCCGTCGACGCGATCCTGTCGACCGCGACGTTCCACTGGATCGCCGACCACGACCGCCTGTTCGCCCGCCTGCACCAGGCGCTCAAGCCTCACGGCCGCCTCGCCGCCCAGTGCGGCGGCGCCGGGAACATCGCCAACGTCCAGGCGGCGATCGACGAGGTCGACCACCCCGCGCTGCGCGGCTGGCCCGGCCCGTGGCACTACGCGACCCCCGAGGCCACGCGAGAGCGCCTCGCCGCCGCCGGCTTCACCGACGTCTGGACCTGGCTGCAGCCCTGGCCGGTCGACCCGCCCGACCCGCGCGAGTACTTCACCACCGTCATCCTCGGCTCCCACCTCGAGCGCATCCCGCACGAGGAGCGCGAGCCGTTCGTGGACGCCGTCCTGCGCCACCTCGACCACCCCGTGCGCGCGAACTACGTGCGGCTGAACCTCCTCGCCCGCCGTTCCTAGAGTGAAAGGGCGTTGCTCCGCCCGTTTCTGAAGCACCTCGATCACGACCCCGCCGCGGCGAAGCTCGCGGACGAGGGCGGTCGCGCCTACGTCAGCGCCTCGCTGCGCCCGTTCGTGGTCGCCGCGCTCGCCGACCAGGACGCGCGCCGTCCCGCGCTGGTCGTGGTCGGCGACGACCGCGCGGCGCGCGACCTGGCCGCCGACCTGCGCGCCTGGCTGCACCCGCGCCCGGTCCGCTACTACCCGAGCCGCGGCGTCGCCTACGAGTCCCACCTGACGCCCCCGCCGCACCTCGTCGGCCTCCGGGTCGCCGCGCTGGACGCGCTGACCGACACGCCCGAGGGCTCCGAGCAGCCCGTCGTCGTGATCTCCGCGGCGGCTCTGAGCGAGAAGGTCCCGGACCCCAAGCTGCGACCGCACGGGTTCCTGCTCAGAAAAGGCGACCTGCTCGACCTCGAGGAGACCGCCCAGCAGCTCGTCGCCGCCGGCTACCAGCGCGTCGACCAGGTCGACGACCGCGGCCAGTTCGCGATCCGCGGCGGCCTGCTCGACGTCTACCCGGCGACCGAGGAGCGCGCCGTCCGGGTCGACCTCTTCGACATCGAGATCGAGGCCCTGCGCTGGTTCTCCACGTTCACCCAGCGCAGCCTGGGGGAGACCGACTGCGTCGAGATCTCCCCGGCCGCGGAGCTCGCGCCCGAGCACCGTGAGCTGGCCGAGCTGGCCGCGACCGACGAGGAGCGGCCGGACATCGCCGAGCTGCTCCCGGTCGAGCACTTCCACGCGCTGCTGGACCTGCTGCCCGAGCGCACCCAGCTGATCGTCGCCGCCGACGAGGACGTCGAGCCGACCCTGCGCGACCACTGGGACGACGTGTGCGCGGCGTTCGACGACCAGGACGCGCGCGACCTCTACGTCAACCCGACGCACATCGTCGACGCGCTCCACGCCCGCGCCGAGGCGCGCCTGTCCAGCATCAGCGGCGACCAGCCGATCGAGATCCGCGCCCAGGCCGCCGACTTCGCCGCCCGCAACCTCTCCGAGGCCGAGTCCGAGCTGGAGAAGCTCGTCCGCTCGGATTACACGACGGTCGTCGCCTGGCCCCAGAAGGGCGCCGCCGAGCGCGCCGCGTACAACCTCGTGCGGATCAAGCCCAGCCTCAACGGGGCGACCCGCGGCCTGGTCTTCACCGAGGCCAACCTGCGCGACGGCTTCGTCGCCCCCGGCCTCAAGCTCGCCGCGTTCCCCGAGCACCGGCTGATCCACCGCCGCAAGGCGTCCACCCGGCCGACCCGCCGCGGCCGCGGCCTGCTCAGGAGCTTCACCGACCTCCGCACCGGCGACTTCATCGTCCACGAGGACCACGGCATCGCGCGCTTCGCCGGCTTTGACACCAAGACCGTCGCGGGCGTCACCCGCGACTACCTGAACCTCGAGTTCCAGGGCGACGACAAGGTCTTCATGCCGGTCGACCAGCTGGCGAAGATCAGCCGTTACCTGGGCGCCGACGGCGGCGCGCCGACGCTCTCCAAGCTCGGCGGCACGCGCTGGGACAAGGTCAAGGCGCGCGCCCGCCGCGCCGCACAGGAACTGGCCGGCGAGCTGCTGAACCTCTACGCCGAGCGCAAGCGCCGCCGCGGCCACGCGTTCCCGGAGTACAGCGAGGAGCTGCGCGACCTCGAGGAGAACTTCCCCTACCGCGAGACGCCGGACCAACGCGACGCGATCGAGTCCGTGCTCGCCGACATGGAGTCCGAGCGCCCGATGGACCGCCTGATCTGCGGCGACGTCGGCTACGGCAAGACCGAGGTCGCGCTGCGCGCCGCGGTCAAGGCGGCGTCCGACGGCAAGCAGGTCCTGATGCTGGTCCCGACCACGATCCTCGCCCAGCAGCACTACGGGACGTTCGTGGAGCGGCTCCGGGATCAGCCCTTCGTGATCGAGCACGTGTCGCGCTTCCGCTCCGCCGCCGATCAGCGCGAGGCGGTCAAGCGCTTCACCGACGGCAAGGTCGACATCCTGATCGGCACGCACCGGCTGCTCAGCCGCGACGTGCGCGCCAAGGACCTCGGCCTGCTGATCGTCGACGAGGAGCAGCGCTTCGGCGTCAAGCAGAAGGAGCTGATGCGCCAGCTCAAGCTCAAGGTCGACGTGATCTCGATGAGCGCGACGCCGATCCCGCGCACGCTGCAGATGTCGCTCGCCGGCCTGCGCGACATCAGCGTGATCGAGACGCCGCCGGAGGGCCGGCGCCCGGTCAAGACGTACGTCGGCGAGTACGACGAGCAGCTGGTCAAGCAGGCGCTCATCCGCGAGACCGCGCGCGGCGGTCAGGCGTTCTTCCTGCACAACCGCGTCGACGACATCGAGGAGACCGCCGAGCGCCTGCGCAGCCTCTGCCCGAACCTCAAGTTCACCGTCGCCCACGGGCAGATGGACGAGAAGCAGCTCGAGGAGCGCATGATGGCGTTCCTGCGCGGCGAGGCGGACGTGCTCGTCTCGACGAGCATCATCGAGTCCGGCATCGACATCCCGCAGGCCAACACCCTGATCGTCGACCGCGCGGACCTCTTCGGGCTCAGCCAGCTCTACCAGATCCGCGGGCGCGTCGGCCGGTCGCGCGAGCGCGCCTACGCGTACCTGCTGTACCCGAGCGCGGCGGCGCTGACCCCCGAGGCCGCCGACCGCCTGTCCGCGCTCAGCGATTACACGGAGCTCGGCGCCGGCTTCAAGGTCGCGATGCGCGACCTCGAGCTGCGCGGCGCCGGCAACCTGCTCGGCGACGAGCAGTCCGGCCACGTCGCGGCGCTCGGCTTCGAGCTCTACATGCAGATGCTCGACGAGGCCGTGCGGGCGGCGGATCCCGACACCGACGGTGCGGAGCCGCCGGAGCCGGTGCGCCTCGATATCAACGTGGACGCCTACGTCCCGGCGGACTACATCCCGTACGAGCAGGCCAAGGTCGACGTGCACCGCCGGATCGCCGGCGCGCGCGAGAACGCGGAGCTGGTCGAGCTGCGGACCGAGCTGGAGGACCGCTTCGGCGAGCTTCCGGAGCCGCTCGAGAACCTGATCACGCTCCAGCAGGCGCGCATCAAGCTCGGCCGCGCGGGCGCCAGCGCGGTCTCCTTCAAGAACGGGCGGCTCGCGGTGACGCCGATCGAGCTCGACGCCGCGACCGCGCGCCGCCTGCGCGAGCTGTTGCCCGGCGCCAACTACGAAGCGGGCCGGTCGCAGCTCTCACTGCGCGTGCCGGACGACCCCACGCAGCGCTTCCCGGCCGTCGTGGAGGCCGCCGACGCACTGCTATCCGTCCAGGCGGCTGCATAAAAGTCGAGTCAAAAGATGGCGGCGTGCTCGGAACACGCCGCTACCATGCCCGACCGGGAGAAGGTCAATCTCGCTCGATCGGGCGGTCTCGCACGGTCGATGTACGGTCCAACGTCCCCTTCTCAAAGCGTTACTCAATGATCAAGGCTGCTCGCATCGCAATGAGCCTCGTCGCCGTCGCCGGCGTCGGCGCCACCTTCGCCGCCTGTGGCGGCGTGCCCGGCAACGCCGTGGCTACGGTCGATGGAGAGGCCATCGACAAGACCGACTTCAGCCACTGGTTGAACGTCGCCGCCAAGTCCTCCGGACAGGAGAACGCGGCTGTCCCGGATCCTGAGAACGACTACGCCAAGTGCGTCGCGGCCAAGCGCAAGACGACGCCCGCGCCGGCGAAGGGTCAGCCGAAGGTCACCGACTCTCAGCTCAAGACGCAGTGCAAGCAGGAGTACGACCAGCTGCGCAACCAGGTGCTGCAGCTCCTGATCTCCTTCAAGTGGATCCAGGGCGAAGCCAGCTCCATGGACGTCAAGGTCGCCGACTCCGAGGTCAAGAAGTCCTTCGACGAGCAGAAGAAGCAGAGCTTCCCGAAGGACGCCGACTACCAGAAGTTCCTCAAGACCTCCGGCCAGACGCAGGACGACATCCTGCAGCGCGTCAAGCTCGACCTCCTGTCGAACAAGATCCGCGACAAGGTCGTCAAGGGCAAGGACAAGGTCTCTGACAAGGAGATCGAGGACTTCTACAACAAGAACAAGACCCGCTTCGCGCAGCCCGAGAAGCGTGACCTGCGCGTCGTCCTGACCAAGGACAAGGCGGCCGCCGACAAGGCCAAGGCCGCGCTCGAGTCCGGCGACTCCTGGAAGGCCGTCACCAAGAAGTACTCGATCGACGACACGTCGAAGGCCGCCGGCGGCAAGCTGCCCGCCCAGGCCAAGGGCACGCTCGACAAGGAGCTCGACGACGCCGTCTTCTCCGCCAAGAAGAACGAGCTGGTCGGCCCGATCAAGACCCAGTACGGCTACTACGTCTTCACGGTGACCGGCGTCACCCCGGCCAGCCAGCAGACGCTGGCCGAGGCCAAGGAGACGATCAAGCAGACGCTCGCCTCCCAGGGCCAGCAGAAGGCGCTGGACGCGTTCGTGAAGGACTTCACGAAGCGCTGGAAGGACAAGACCGAGTGCTCCGAGGGCTACAAGACCACGGACTGCAAGAACGGCCCGAAGGCCACGCCGACCCCGACCGCCGGGGCGACGGACGACGGCAGCGGCACGGCTCCCGCGCCCACCGACGGCCAGTAGGGCTTGGCCGACGAACCACGTGACGATGTCGAGGCGCTCCGGCGCCTCGACGCGTTGACGCGCCGGCTCCGGCGCGAGTGCCCCTGGGACCGCGAGCAGGACGAGCGCTCGATCGTCCCCCACACGGTCGGCGAGGCGTACGAGCTGGCGGCCGCGGCGCACTCCGGCGACGACGCCAAGCTGCTCGACGAGCTCGGCGACGTGCTGTTCCAGGTCCACTTCCTGTCGCTGCTGCT
>DATMGH010000042.1:0-11036 GCA_035555675.1 Solirubrobacter sp.
AGCGCGTAGTCGCCGTGCTCGACGCGCGTGGCGACCGCGCCCGGGCCGACGCGCGCGGACGGCGTGCCGAGGTCCGCGACCGCCTTGGCCGGCGGCGCGAGGCTGGTCAGCACCGCCGCGGCCAGCACGACGCCCGCGACCAGCACGGCCTCCCCGCCGACGGCGCGCCGGACGCCGCCGCGCGAGCGGTTCAACGCGGCCAGCGGCAGGATGCACAGCAGCAGGCCGACCTTCACCAGCAGCGCCTGCCCGTACCCGGTCTGCCACAGCGAGGCGAGCGTGGGCAGCTGCAGGATCGCCGCGATCGCGCCGGTCGCGACCAGCGCCAGCACGGCGCCCAGCGCGACCCGGCTGAAGCGCCCGACGACACCGTCGATCGTGCCCGCGCGCCACAGCACCAGCAGGCCGAGCAGCCCGCCGATCCAGACCGCGCCGGCGCCCAGGTGCACGCCGTCGAGCACGACCGCGAACGCGGACGTCTGCCCGGGATGCCCGGCGACGCCCGGCACGAGCAGCACGGCGCCGGCGGCCAGCAGCGCGCCGGTCGCGGCCAGCAGCTCGGCGACCGAGCGCCGCTCACGCTCCGGCCGGTCGATCGCCAGCGCGATCGCCGCGGCGGCGACGAACAGCGCCAGGCAGAGCTCGAAGCGCAGGTACCCGCGCCCGAACGCCGACGCGTCGAACAGCGGCGCCAGCGCCGACAGGTCCACGGGCGAACGCAGCGAGAACTGTGCGGTCGACAGCACCAGGTACACGGGCGCGGCCACCAGCGCGACCGCGGCGGCGACGCCGAACGGGCGGTCGAGCACGGGCCGGCGCGCGATCAGCAGCCGCAGCACGAACAGGCCGATCGCCGCCATCGACGCCAGGATCGCCGCCCAGCGCGCCGCGATCAGCCGCGGCGTGGCGGCGGTCTCGCTCAATGAGGGGACGACGAACTGCGGCGCCGGCCCGGGGTTCGGCCCGACCGCGAACGTGAACGCGCCGCGCACCGGGTGCCCGTCGGCCGAGATCACGCGCCAGTAGACGAGGTACCAGCCCTCGGGGACGTTGCGCAACGGAACGGCAATCGTGGTCGCGTCCCCCTCGCGCCGCTGCGGGACGCCCGCGGTCACCTGCGCGCCGGACGCGTCGCTGATCGAGATCGCCGCGAAGCGCGGCTCGACCGGCTCGCTGAACGTGAGGACGACCTCGCGCGGCGCCGGCGTGACCGTGCCCGCCGCCGACGGGACCGTGCGGACGAGGGCGGCGTGGCCGAACGCGGTCGCCGGGAGCAAGAGCAGCGCGACGAGCGCGATCGCCGCCGCCCGCAGCCTCACGCCAGCTCTCTCCCCTTGCCCGCGAGCAGCAGCAGCGCGATCGCCGCGCCGACCAGCGCGAGCGTGCTCAGCACGAAGTCGACCACGCCGAGCGTGGAGCTCCCGCCACCGAGCGTCGCCTGTGCCTGCACGCGCGCCGCGGGCGTCTCGGAGCCCTGCGCGCCGGTCCACTCCACGACCGAGCCGTCCGAGTACGTCTGGCGGACCTTGAAGTCGTAATCGCGCGCGTCGCCGACGTCGGCGACGAACTGCAGCAGCGCCGCTTCGCCCGTCGGCACGGCGCCGCCGCTCCACGTGACCTTGCCGCCGGTCACCGCCCGCTTCCAGCCGGTGGCGGGCGCGAAGGACTCGATCGTCAGCCCGGACGGCGGCGTCAGCTCGACCTGGGTCGTGGTGACGCCGTCCTTCTCGGTCGGCACGGCGAGCGTGAACACCTGGGTCGTACGCGCCTGCACCGTCGGCGGGCTGAGCGTGGCGTGCGCGGCGGCGCTGTCGGTGAACGCGAGCGCGGCGGCGAGCGTCACGAGCGCCGCCCGGAGCGGGCGGTTCAAGTGCGGGGTCCTTTCAGCTCACGGTGAGGGTGAACGGGGCCGTCAGCACGCGGCCGTCCACCTTCGTCTGGATGAACAGCCGCCAGGTGCCCGCGACCGGCAGCAGGACGCCGATCTCCAGGTCCCCCGGCTCGGTCGAGGTGCCGGTGACCTGGGCGCCGCCGAGCTGGCTCGTGCAGCCCGTGGCGCCCGGCGCGCAGACGTGCGTGTGGAAGTAGTCGAGCGAGCCCTCGCGGAAGAAGATCGCGTGCGCGAGCGCGCCGTAGTAGGGCTTGAAGTCGGCCGGCTGGCCGTCCGGTCCGGTGACCTTGACCGTCAGCATCGTGGCCTCGACGGCCTTGATCTGCGGCGCGCTCTCCATCGTGAACGTGTAGCCGCCGGTCTTGTACGTGGCCGCGAACGCGGGCAGCGGCTCCGGCTTGGCGTCCCCGCTGACGTCGAGCCAGCGGAACAGCTGGAAGTTCTTCAGCGAGCCGGTGGCGTTCGGGAACGCGTCGACGACCACCCGGTAGCGGCCCGGCGTCTTGAACGTCACGCGGTCGTCGATCTGCCCGGCGGCGTCGATCGGCGGGTGGCGGTGGATGATCGTCGACAGGTCGTCGCGCACGTAGAGCACGTGCACGCCGGTGTGCGGCCCGTCGCCGCTCGCGTAGTCGGTCAGCGCGCTGCCGTCCGGCTGCTGGATCGAGAATCCGACCGGCTCCGGCTTGCCCGGCGCGGTCGCGCCGTCGGGCTGGAAGCCGGCCAGCTCGAACGTCTTGGCCGGGGCGGCCGCGGGCAGCTCCGGCGCACCGGACTCCGCGCCGCCGCAACCGGCGACCAGCAACGCGGCGGCGACCACCAGCCGCTTCGACCACGACCCCATGGCAGGCAACAATAGCCTCGTGCGTTGGAAATCGACCCTGCTCGCGCTGGCCCTCTGCACGGGCTGCGGCGGCGAAGCCACGGTCGTTCCCGAGGCCGGCATCGACCCGCGCGTGGCGGTCGCCGAGGGCCTGCTGCCGACGCCGATCGGCCGCGGGCGCGAGTTCGTGCCCGAGCCGGCGACGGCCGGCCCGTGCGCCGCCGGGCCGGTCCAGGGCCGCTTCCGCGCGCACCTGGAGCTGTTCGGCCGCCGGCACGCGGCGGTGATCCCCGCCGGGATCGGGCTCGGCGGGCCGCTGGAGCGCGAGCACCACCGGATCGTGGCCGCCGGCTGCCGCGCTCCGGCCCGCACGCTGGACCCGGCGGGCGTGATCGACTTCGACCGCCGTGACCTGACGCTCGGGGACTTCTTCGCGATCTGGAACGAACCGCTCGGTCCGCATCGGATGGCGGGGTTCCGCGGACCGGTCAGCGCGTTCGTCGCCGGCCACCGGGTGCCAGGTGACCCGGCCGACATCCCGCTGCGCGACGGTGCCCAGATCGTGCTCCAGGTGGGCGGTTACGTCCCGCCGCACCGCTCGTTCCTCTTCCCGCCACGACCTTAAGCAAATCTAAAGGGGCCTGGCCCCTTTAGGTTGCGTTAAAGGTGCCGGGCCCCTTAGATTGGCGCGGTGGTCGACGTCGCCTTCACGCCCGTGGGTGCACGCGCCGCCGACGTCGCGATCGTGATCGACGCGCTGCGGGCGACGTCCTCGATCGCCGAGGCGCTCGCGGGCGGCTACCGCCGCGTGCGCTGCGTGGCCACGCTCGAGGCCGCGCGCACGCTCGCCGCCCCCGGCCGCGTGTTGGCCGGCGAGCGCCACTGCCTGCGCCCGCCCGGGTTCGACCTCGGCAACTCCCCCGCCGACCTCGTGACGCCGCGCGGCGAGGAGCTCGTCCTGGCGACGACCAACGGCGCGCCCGCGATCGTCCGCGCCGCCGCGCTCACCCCGGTGGTGCTGGTCGCGTGCCTGCGCAACGCGGCCGCGGTCGCTGCCGCCGTGCCGGCCGGCGCGGACGTGCAGATCGTGTGCGCGGGCACCGACGGCGCACCCTCGGTGGAGGACACCTACGTCGCCGGCCGGCTCGTCGCGCTGCTGGACCGGCCCGGCACCGACGCGGCGCTGATCGCACACGCGGTCACCCGCGCGTACCCGGACCCCGCCGACGCGTTCGCCGCCGGCGCGGGCGGCCGCGCGCTGCTGGACGCCGGGATGGCGGCCGACATCGCCTGGTGCGCGCAGGAATCCGTGCTCGCCGTCGCGCCGTTCGTTCATGAGGCGGGTGAAGGGTTCGCGCTGGTCAATAGTTGAAGTCCACGCCTATTCGGAATAGCGTCGAGGAGAGCCTGCGGTAACGAAAGGAGCGTCGGGCCATGGCCGTCGTGCAGATGCGTGAGATCCTCGACCACGCGTTCTCCGAGCGCTACGGGGTCGCGGCCATCAACGTCGTGGACGACCTGTCGCTGGAGGCGGTGCTGGCCGCGGCGACCGAGCTCGACGCGCCGCTGATCGTCCAGACGTCGCTGAAGACGGTCAAGTCGATCGGTCCGGGACCGCTGTACGCGCAGTGGCGGGCGCGCGCCGACGCCGTGCCGATCCCGGTCACGCTGCACCTCGACCACTGCCCGGACCGTGAGTGGATCACCACCTGCCTGCAGACGGGCTGGAACTCGGTCCTGTTCGACGGCTCCGCGCTCGACGTCGCCGAGAACACGCGGCAGACGATCGAGGTCGTGGCCGAAGCCGACGCGCTCGGCGCGCAGGTCGAAGGCGAGATCGAGACGGTCAAGGGCGTGGAGGACGGCGTCGGCTCCGACGAGGGCGGCGAGGTCCATCCGGTGGAGATCTCCGGCACGTTCATCGAGGAGACCGGGGTCTACTGCTTCGCGCCCGCGATCGGCACCGCGCACGGCCTCTACAAGGCGGAGCCGAAGCTGATGCCCGAGCGCGTATCGGAGCTGGTCGCGACGCACCCGATCCCGATGGTGCTGCACGGCGGCACCGGGCTCACCGAGAGCCAGTTCGCCGACCTGATCGCGCGCGGCTGCGCGAAGGTCAACATCTCCACCGCGCTCAAGATCGCGTACCTCGACGCCGCGCGCGAGTACCTGGAGGCGAACCCCGGCAAGCACGACCCGCCGTCGCTGTTCAAGCACGTCCGGGAGGCGATCAAGACGATGGCGGAGTACCACATCCGCATCTTCGGCTCGGCGGGGCGCGCATCGGCGATCACCTCGGCGACGGCGTGAGCACCCTGATCTTCGACTGCGACGGCGTCCTCGCGGACACCGAGCGCGACGGCCACCGGCCCGCCTTCAACCAGACGTTCGCCGAGGCCGGGCTGCCGGTCCACTGGTCCGAGGAGGAGTACGGGGTCAAGCTCACGATCGGCGGCGGCAAGGAGCGGATGGCGTCGCTGCTGACCGAGACGTTCGTGCGCGCCAACGGGCTCCCGGAGGACCCGGACGGCCAGCGTGAGCTGCTCGCCCGCTGGCACAAGCGCAAGACCGAGCTCTACAAGCAGTACGTGCGCGACGGGCTGCTGCCCGGGCGCCCCGGGATCGCGCGCATCGTCGACGAGGCGCTCGCCGCCGGCTGGACGCTCGCCGTCGCCTCGACGTCCGCCGAGGACTCGGTGCGCGCCGTGCTCGAGCACGTCGTCGGGGCCGAGCGCGCGGCGCGCTTCGCGGTCTTCGCCGGCGACGTCGTCCCGGCCAAGAAGCCGGACCCCGCGATCTACGAGCTGACGCTCGAGCGCCTCGGCGTGGCGCCGGAGGACGCGCTGGTGATCGAGGACTCGCGCAACGGCCTGCTGGCCGCCGTGCGCGCCGGGCTGCGCTGCGTGGTGACGGTCAGCGGCTACACGGCCGGCGAGGACTTCAGCGAAGCGCTGCTGGTCGTGTCCTCGCTCGGCGACCCCGGCGAGCCGGCGCGCGTACTCGTCAACCACAGCCGGGTGCGGCCGCGCGACCAGGTGACGCTGGCCGACCTCGCGGCGTGCCTGAAGGAACCACTGCCAGAGAAGGAGAGAGCATGACCGCGCTGAGCCGAGCCGAGCTGGTCGTGAGGACGGTCGCGCAGACCGCGGTGGACAACGAGACCTACTTCTGCGAGCTCGACGCGGTCGTCGGCGACGGCGACTTCGGCTACTCGCTCGCGCGCGGGTTCGAGATCGTCCTCAGCGACTGGGACACGCTCGGCTACGAGGACCCGGGCGGCCTGCTGAAGAAGACCGCGATCGTGCTCACCAAGCGGATCGGCGGCACGTCCGGGCCGATCTGGGGCACGGCGTTCCTGCGCGCCGGGACCAAGCTCGGCGCCGAGCCGACCAGCGCGGACGTGATCGAGGCGCTGCGGGCGTCGATCGAGGGCATCAAGCAGCGCGGAAACACGGACCTCGGGGACAAGACGCTGCTGGACGCGCTCGTCCCCGCGGTCGACGAGCTGGAGACGGCGCTCGCGGAGGAGGCGTCCGCGGGCGCGGCCATCGAACGCGCGGCCGCGGTCGCGCGTACCGCGGCCGAGGACACCAAGGGCATGCTCGCGATGCGCGGGCGCGCGTCCTACACCGGCGAGCGCAGCCGCGACTCGGTCGACGCGGGAGCGGTCGGCGTCGCGGTCATGTTCGAGGCGGTCAGCAGTGCCTGGCGGGAGTCAGAGATGGAACGGGCCTAACCAGCGATGAGTGAGGAGAGACCGTGAAGAAGTTCGTCAACGATCCGAAGCAGTTCGTCCCCGAGATGCTCCAGGGCATCGCGCTGGCCAACCCCGACACGCTCCGCTACGTCCCCGAGTACAACCTGATCATGCGCGCGGACGCGCCCTACGACGACAAGGTGTCGATCGTCCAGGGATCCGGGTCCGGGCACGAGCCGGCGCACGTGATGGCGGTGGGCCGCGGGATGCTCGACGCGGCGTGCCCGGGCGACGTCTTCTCGGCGCCCCCCTCGGACTACGTGTACGAGACGACCAAGCTGCTCAACAGCCCCAAGGGCGTCCTGCACATCATCAACAACTACACGGGCGACCGGATGGCGTTCGACATGGGGCGCGAGCTGGCCGAGGCCGAGGACATCAAGGTCGGGACGATCATCGTCGACGACGACGTGGCGGTGAAGGACTCGACCTGGACGGTCGGGCGCCGCGGCGTGGCCGGCAACTTCTTCGTCATCAAGGCGGTCGGCGCGGCGGCCGAGCGCGGCGCGTCGCTGGAGGAGCTGGTCTCGCTCGGCGAGCGCGTGAACTCGGTCACGCGCACGATGGGCATGGCGTTGACGTCGTGCACGCCGCCGGCGAAGGGCTCGCCGCTGTTCGAGCTCGGCGAGGACGAGATGGAGATGGGCGTCGGCATCCACGGCGAGCCGGGGCGCCGGCGGGAGCAGCTGGCCAACGCCGAGGCGATCGTGGACGAGCTGCTGGAGGCGGTCGTCAGCGACCTCCCCTACTCGTCCGGCGACGACGTCGCGCTGATGGTCAACGGGCTCGGCGGCACGCCGATCTCCGAGCTGTACCTGGTGTACGGGATCGCCCACGCCAAGCTCGCCGACCGCGGGATCAACGTGCGGCGCAACTACGTCGGCGAGTACTGCACGTCGCTCGACATGGCGGGCGCGTCGATCACGCTGGTCAAGCTCGACGACGAGCTGACGGACCTGCTGGCGGCGCCGGCCGAGATCGCGATCCGGGTCTTCTGAAGCGGCGGCCGGGGCGCGTCACGCGCGTTCCGGCCGCAGCACGCCCGAGATCAGCAGGCCGATCGTGACCATGCCCGCCGCGGCGGTGAGCGCGCGCAGCGTCCCGACCTCGTGGCCCAGGAAGCCGATCAGCGGCGGGCCGGTCAGAAACGCCAGGTAGCCGATCGAGGACACGACGCTGACGCGGGCGGCGGCGTGGCGCGGGTCGTCCGCGGCTGCGCTCATCCCGACCGGGAAGCCCTGCGAGACGCCGACGCCCCACAGCGCCGCGCCGGCCATCGCCAGCGGCACGGCGCCGCCGAACACGACCAGCAGCAGGCCGACGATCGCGCAGATGCAGAGCGCGCGGTTGAGCGCGACGCGGCCGTAGCGGTCCAGCGCGGCCGGGCCGAACCAGCGCGCGAGCGTCATCGCCGCCAGGAACGTCGCGAAGGTCAGCGAGCCGAGCGCCGCGGCGACGCCGTAGCCGTCGATCATCGCCACGCCCAGCCAGTCGATCCCGGTGCCTTCCGTGAACGCCATGCAGAGCACGAACACGCCGAGCAGCAGCGTGCGGCGCTCCGTCCAGGCCTTCAGCGGGTTGCGGACGTGGCGTTCCGTGTGCGGCTCGACGGTGAGGAAGCCGCGCACGGCCGCGGGGACTATGAGGAGGATGATCGCCGCGACCGCGAGCAGGTGCGCGGTGACGGAGACGCCGAGCGCGATCAGCGCGCTGCCGCCGAGCGCGCCCGCGACCGTGCCGACGCTGAAGCCGGCGTGGAAGCGGGACATGATCGAGTGCTTGAGGCGGCGCTCGACCTCGGCGCCTTCGACGTTCATCGCGACGTCCCAGGTGCCGCTGCCGAACCCGACCGCGAACAGGCCGGGGACGAGCACGGCGACGTGGTCGCGGACGCCGACCGCGGCGGTCGTCAGGCCCGCGGCCTGTACGCACACCATCGCGGTGATCGTGCGGGCGGCGCCGAGGCGGCCGATCAGGATGCCCGCGAGCGGCATGGAGACCAGCGAGCCGACCGCGATCGCCAGCAGCACCAGCCCGAGGGTCTGCGGGTTGAGGTCCAGCGCGTCGCGCACCTGCGGGATTCGCGACGCCCAGCTGGCGAACGCGAACCCGTTGAGGATGAACACGGCGTAGACCGCGTACATCGCCCTGCGCACGTCCGCCACGCGCGGGGATGGTAGTGGCCGCCCCGCTCGCCCCCGTCCCCCACTCGCGGGGTTCCTACGGACGCGGTCGCGGGCTAAGCGCGGTTTCTTCTCGCGCACGCGCGCGCGAGGCTGGTGCCATGTCCGCTTCCCTCGCCACCGAACCCACCACCACGCCGCTCGCGGCGCTGTTCGACCTCTCCGGCCGGACCGCGATCGTGACCGGCGCCGCCGCCGGCATCGGCCGCGGGATCGCCGCGCGCCTGTACGAGGCCGGGGCCAACGTCGTCGTCGCCGACCTCCAGGACGAGGGCGCGCATGCCGTCGCCGACGCGCTGCTCGCCACGCGGCCGGACGGCGCGCTCGCCGTCCCCGCCGACGTCAGCGATCCCGCCGCCGTCTCCCGGCTCGTCGCCGCCGCCGTCGAGCGCTTCGGGCGCATCGACATCCTGGTCAACAACGCCGGGATCTACCCGCAGGCGCCGTTCGTCGACATGCCCGCCGACCTGTTCCGGCGCGTGCTCGACGTCAACCTCACCGGGGTCTTCCTGCTCACCCAGGCCGTCGTGCACCGGATGATCGAGCAGGGCGACGGCGGGCGGATCGTCAACGTCACCTCGATCGACGCGCTGCACCCGTCGATGACCGGGCTCGCCCACTACGACGCGTCCAAGCACGGGCTCTGGGGCTTCACCAAGAACATCGCGCTCGAGCTCGCGCCGCACGGCATCCTCGTCAACGCGGTCGCGCCCGGCGGGATCCTCACGCCCGGCGTCGCCGGCGACGACGTGCCGGCGGGCGCGATGGACGAGTTCGCGAAGCTGATCCCGATGCGGCGCCTCGGCGTGCCGGACGACATCGCCCGCGCCACGCTCTTCCTCGCCTCCGACCTCGCGTCCTACATGACCGGCGCGCAGGTCGTCGTCGACGGCGGGCGCCTGCTCGGCTGAACTGAAATATCAGGGGTCAGACCCCTCAACGTTGCCAGCGGCGCTGTAGAGCCGGAAACAGTGTTGAGGGGTCTGACCCCTGCTGTGTCTACGGGTGGACGGGGATCGCGATCTCGACGTTAGTGCCGGACGTCGAGGACGCGATCT
Organism: Solirubrobacter sp.; assembly: GCA_035555675.1. Classification (GTDB taxonomy): domain Bacteria; phylum Actinomycetota; class Thermoleophilia; order Solirubrobacterales; family Solirubrobacteraceae; genus Solirubrobacter. Next base: position 9,713 of record DATMGH010000042.1, read on the forward strand.
CCAGCTCTCCGCGCAGCAGGGCGACGCGCTCCCGCATGCCGGTCAGGCCGAAGCCGCCGGAGGGGGCGACCGGGTCAAAGCCGCGGCCGTCGTCGGTCACGCACGCACGGATGACGTCCCCGTGGTCGGCGATCGTGATCGTGACCAGGGTCGCGCCGGCGTGGCGGATCGCGTTCGTCAGCGCCTCCTGCACGACCCGGTAGATCGCGGTCTCCAGCTCCGGCGCGAAGCGCTCGGCGCGCAGCCGCACCTCGGCGCACACCGCCGGCCCGGAGCCCTCGCACGCCCGCGTCGCCAGGCCTTCGATCGCGGCGGCCAGCCCGAGCTCGTCGAGCGCCGCCGGCCGCAGCTCGCGGATCAGCCCGCGCAGCTCGCCGATCTCCCCTTCCAACCGTCCGATCGCCTCGACCACGGCGGCCCGCAGCCGCTCCGGGTCGCTCCCGCGCGCGGCCGCGTTGAGCAGCATCCGCAGCCCGCCGAGGCCCTGCAATGTCGCGTCGTGCAGCTCGCGCGCCCAGCGCCGGCGCTCCTCCTCGGCGGCGCGCATCGCGTCCCGCAGCCGCTGCTCCTCCACCGTGCGGGCCGTCGCGACCGCGGTCGCCGCGCTGGCGGCGAACGAGCGCAGCAGCGAGGAGTCCCCGTCGCCGTGGGCGCCGAACGCGATCAGCATCCCGAGCGCCTGCCCGCGGAAGACGAGCGGGACGAGCTCCCCACCGTCCGCGGCCAATCCCAGCGGGTCCTCGACGCGCTCGGCGTCCCGCACGCGCTCCGGCACCCGGCCGGAGCGGGCGGCGACGACCAGGCCGCCGGCCTCGCGCAGCAGGATCACGAGCCCGCGCGCGTCGATCAGGTCCCGGCCGCGCTGGACGATCAGCTCGAGCGTGCGGTCGAGGTCGGTCTCCCCGCCGAGCGTGCGCGCGATCTCGGTCGTGACCTCGAGCCGCCGGACGGCCTGCTCGAGCCGCTCCCGGCGGCGCTCGCTGTGCTGGTACAGGCGGGCGTTGTCGATCGCGATCGCCGCCCACTCGGCGAGCACCTGGACGGCCTCCTCGTCGGCGTCGCTGAACGGCGAGCCGTCGACCTTGTCGCACAGGTAGAGGTTCCCCCACGCCTCGCCGCGGACCGTCACGGGGACGCCCAGGAACGTCTCCATCGGCGGGTGCCCGGCGGGGACGCCGAACGTGCGGCCGTCGGTGGCGATCTCGTCGACGCGCACGGGGCGCCGGTCGCGGATCACCGTGCCGAGCAGACCGTGGCCGCGCGGCGGGGCGCCGATCGCGCGCCGCTCCGCGGGCGTGACGCCGTGCGTCACGAACCGCTCCAG
>DATMGH010000043.1:0-4002 GCA_035555675.1 Solirubrobacter sp.
CGCCGCCTCGCGGACGTGGCGCAGGCGCGTGCGCTCGATCTCGTGCGCGTCGACCTCGAGCAGCCGCGCCAGCTCGCCCGCGTGCGGGGTCAGGACGGTCGGCCACGGCCGCTGGGCGACGGTCTCCTCCAGGTGCCCGGCCAGCGCGTTGAGGCCGTCCGCGTCGATCACCAGCGGCACGTCGATCCGCGGCGCCACGCCGCGCGCGAGCGCCTGCGCGTTCGGGTCCTTCGACAGGCCCGGGCCGAGGACGACGGCGTCCGCGCGCGCGACCGCCTTGAGCACCGGCTCGATCGCCGACGCCTCGAGGTGCCCGGCGCCGTCCTCGGGCAGCGTCACCAGCATCGCTTCCAGCAGTCTCACCGTGAAGCTCAGCTCGAGGGAAGCCGGCGCGCCCACGGTCACGTAGCCCGCGCCGGCGCGCATCGCGGCCAGCGCCGACATGCACGGCGCGCCGGTCAGCCCGCGCGACCCGCCGACGATGAAGACGTTGCCCGAGGTGAACTTCGTCGAGCTGACGCCGCGCCGCGGGACCTCGCGCAGCACGTTCGCGCCGATCAGCCCCGCCTCCGGGCTCGCCGGCCCGCCGCTCGGGATGCCGATGTCGATCACGTCGACCTCGCCGGCGTACGCCTTCCCGGGCCGCACCCAGTGGCCGACCTTGGCCTTGTGGAACGTCGCGGTGGCGACGCAGTGGACCGCGTAGCCGGCCACCTCGCCGGTCGTCGCGTCCACGCCCGAGGGGATGTCGCAGGCGATCACCGGCGCTTTCGCGGCCTCCATCTCCTGGATCACCTGCGCCGCCGGCTCGCGCGGCGCGCCGCTCGCGCCCGTGCCGAGCAGGCAGTCGACGATCACGTGCGCCTTGTTCAGGCGGCCCGCCTCGAACGCGATGGGCGGCGGCCCGGGGAGCTTCTTGAGCTGCGCCTGCGCGTCCTCGCCCATCCACTCCGGCGGCCAGACGGTCAGCACCTCGACGTCCCGGCCGGCCTGGCGCAGCAGCCGCGCGGCGACGACTCCGTCCCCGCCGTTGTTGCCCTTGCCGCAGACGATCGCGATCCGCCCGGCGGGCGCGCGCCGCGCCACGACGCCCGCGAGGCCCTCCCCCGCGCGCTCCATCAGCGTCTCGACGGCGATCTTGCGCTCGTTGATCGCCCAGCGGTCGACCTCGCGCATCTCGCCGCCCTCGAGCAGCGGGTCCATCCAGCGGGGAAGGCTCATCTACGGCGGAACGCTACCCGCCGCGGAGGCTATGTGGGCAGCCCGCTGAGGCTGCGCATGCGCGACGCCGCCCGGACGGCGTCCTCGCGCGAGTTGACTTCGAGCTTCTTGTAGAGGTTCTTGAGGTGCGAGCGCACGGTTTCGCTCGACAGGACCAGCTGCTTCGCGATCTGGTCCGTGGTCGCCCCGGTCGAGAGCAGGTCGAGGACCTCCCACTCGCGGTCGGTCAGGCGCGAGCGCACGGGACGCAGGCCGGCGCCGCCGGTCGGCGCGGCGCGGTAGCGCTCGATCAGCTTCATCGCCAGCTGGCGCGAGATCGCGGCCTCGCCATCGAGCGCGCCGCGCAGCGCGCGCGGGAGCGCCTCGAGCTCGACCTCCTTGGACAGGTAGCCCGCCGCGCCGGCCCGCAGGCCCCGCAGACCGAGCTCCTCGTCGCCGGCGCCCGTGAGCATCACCACGCGGATCGACGGATCGTTCTCATAGATCCGCCGCGTGGCCTCGATGCCGTCCATCTCCGGCATCATGTAATCCATCACAACGACGTCGGGCCGGTAGAAGAGCGCCAGCTCGACCGCCTCACGGCCCGTGGAGGCCTCGGCGATCACGGTCACGTCCGCGCGCTGGAGCGTGTCGCGGATCAGCCGGCGAACCAGGGGATCGTCATCCGCGACGATGGTCCGCAGCGCAGGCTCTTCGTTCATGTCGTCCTTGTCATTCACGTTTTCGGATCCTCCGGGTCCGGCCCTGCCTGGCGGCAATCCTACGTAGGTCATCGGCGGCTGTGGGGTATTTTTCTACCCGGGGGACGTCGAACATCTGTTGAGCAGGGGATTCTCGTCCCCCAAACACGCGCAGGAACTCCCCGTAGCGGCCGGGGAAATCCACCTTCTAACCCCGGCCCCGAGCCGCCACTCTTGTGAAGGTGCCCCCGGCAGAATCCAAACCCACGGCGTCGAGCCTGCGCGAGCTGCGCGAAGAACGCGGCCTCGACCAGACGCTTCAGAACCTGCTGAAGGCGCTGACGTTGAACCTCGAGCTCCGCGCCCGCTACCGCGTGTTCGAGTTCGAGGCCACGCAGGACGGCCACCCGGAGGTCGCGGACCTCTTCCACCGCCTGCGCGTCACCGAAGCCGAGCAGATCGCCGAGCTGATGCACGGGCTGCACGAGCGGATGGTCGGCGTCGACCTTCCGGGGCTCACGCGCACCTCCGACTGACGAGCACCTAGTCGCCGCCGCCGCGGCGGTCTACAACGAAAGCGCATGACGACCACGCACCACCACCTCGAGGAGCCGGCTTGACCGCGATCGTGGAGCGTCGGGCCGACGCCCGTCTCACCGGCGAGGCCGATGAGCCCCGCGCCGAGCGCCTGTACCGCCGCATGTACTTCATCCGGCGGTTCGAGCAGCGTCTGCTGGAGCTGTTCGAGTCCGGTCTGTTGAACGGGACCACCCATGCCTGCATCGGCCAGGAGGCGGATCCGGTGGCGATCGTCGAGCACCTGCGCCCCGGCGACCACATCTTCTCGAACCACCGCTGCCACGGACACTTCCTGGCCTGGACGGGCGACGCGTACGGCCTGATGACCGAGATCATGGGCAAGCCCGACGGCGTCTGCGGCGGGATCGGCGGCAGCCAGCACCTGTGCGCGCCCGGGTTCAAGTCCAACGGCATCCAGGGTGGCATCGTCCCCGCGGCGGCCGGCATCGCGTTCGCCAACCGCCTCGGCGCGGCCGCCGACGCGCTCAGCGTCGTCTTCATCGGCGACGGCACGCTTGGCGAGGGCGTCGTCTACGAGACGCTCAACATCGCCAAGCTCTGGCAGCTTCCGCTCGTGACCGTGCTGGAGGACAACGGCTGGTCGCAGAGCACCCCGTCGAGCGTCAACCAGGCGGGGGACGTCCGCGCGCGCTTCGAGGCGTTCGGCCTCAAGACCTGGGAGGTCGACTCCACCGACGTCGAGGAGATCGACGCCGTCGCCGCCGCCGCGCTCGCCCACGCACGAGACGCGCAGGAGCCGGTCGCGCTGATCATCCGCACCTACCGGCTGTGCCACCACTCCAAGAACGACGACAACCGGCCCGAGGCCGAGGTCGCCGCGCGCTGGGAGCTGGACCCGATCGCGGTCCACGGCCGGCGACTCCTGGCGGCCGCCCGCGCCACGATCGAGACCGACGTCGAGGCGGGCCTCGCCGACGTGATCGAGCGGGCGCTGGCCGCATGATCGTCGCCCGCGCGATCGGCGACGCACTGCGCAGCGCGCTCGAGGCCGACGAGCGCGTCGTCCTGCTCGGCGAGGACCTCGCCGACCCCTACGGTGGCGCGTTCAAGGTCACCCGCGGCCTGAGCACGGACTTCGAGGAACGCGTCCGCTCCACGCCCATCAGCGAGGGCGCGATCGCCGGGATCGCCGCCGGCCTCGCGCTCGCCGGCTACCGGCCGATCGCCGAGGTCATGTTCGGCGACTTTCTGACGCTCTGCTTCGACCAGCTCGTCAACCACATCGCCAAGTACGAGGCGATGTACGCCGGCCAGGTCTCGTGCCCGGTGATCATCCGTACACCCTCCGGCGGCGGCCGCGGCTACGGCCCGACGCACAGCCAGAGCCTCGAGAAGCACTTCGTCGGCGTCCCCGGCCTGAAGGTCGTGGCCGCGTCGCTGGTCCATGATCCCGGGCAGGTGCTGCGCACGCTGCTGACCCAGGACAGCCCCGTGCTCTACGTCGAGCACAAGCTCCTATACCCGCTGCACCTGGCGCTGCCCGAGGACGGCCGGATCGACG
>DATMGH010000044.1:0-3472 GCA_035555675.1 Solirubrobacter sp.
CCGAGACCGCGCTCACGACCGCGCTGAACACCAGCTACTTCGCCGAGCAGGTCGCCAACTTCGCGATCGTCATGGGCGTCGCCCTGCTGCTCGCGGGCGTCGGCTTCGGGGTCGTCTCCCTGAAGGTCCTCCCGACCGCCACCAACCGCAAGGAGGCACGCGTGCCCGGCACGGCTGCGGTGCCCGCCGCCTAGCCCCGCCTCCTCGCACGATCCGTCGCCCCGGCCACTCCTCGGTCGGGGCGTCGGCCGTTAAGTCTTGATGATCGCGATCGTGTTGAGCCCGAAGAGGATCGCGAACAGGATCGTCCAGCGATCCAGGTTGCGCTCCATCAGCGAGCCGCCTGAGGAGCCGCCGGCGACGCCGACGCCGAACGCGCCGGACATGCCGGCGTCCTTGCCCGAGTGCAGCAGCACCAGGAAGATCACGCCGACGGAGATCGGCACCTGAAGGACGCTGAGAATCGTGTGGAGCATCGCGGCGCCTTAGGGTAGCGGCTCGACCCGCTCCTCTACGGCGTCCAAGCGTTTAAGCAGGTCCACGGCCTCGCCGCGCAGCGTCCGGTCGAGCGTGCGCCAGTCGTGATCGGACAGCTTGCCGGTCTTGAAGTCCAGCTCCGCGTCGCGGATCTCGCGGTACTTGGCCTCCTTGGCCGCCTCCAGCTCCGCCAGCTCGGCCTCGAGCTGCTCGTCCTCGGCGCGGCCGTCGGTGCGCAGCGGCGCCGTGACCAGGTAGACGGCGGCCGCGACCACCAGCAGGATCAGCGCGAGCTCGATCACGTCAGACCGGCACGCGCTCGCGCACCTCGGTCCCCACGCGGGCGGCGTAGCGGGCCTTGACCGTGCGCGTCGCGCCGCGCCGCGACGGCCAGCCGGCGATGATGCCGCCGATCAGCACGATCAGCCCGCCGAGCCAGATCCACGTGACCATCGGGTTGACCTCGAGCCGGAAGCGCGCCGGCGGCGGATTCTCCGCGTAGCGGCCGGTCAGCCCGCGCAGCGCGAGCGCCAGGAACTCCTCCGACTGCTCGGGGGTGAGGTCGTCCGCGGCCTTGTCGAACAGCTTGTCGCCTTCCTCGATGCGGTCGCGCAGCTTGACGATGTCCGGCGCGACCGCGGCCCACACGTCGTTGTGCAGGCTCGCTTTGAGCGCGACCTCGGTGGTCGTCTCCCCGTCGAAGAAGCGCGAGACCGGGCCGAGCGAGCCGTCCTGGGACGGGAAGTAGTCCTTGGAGGTGTTCAGAAGCGTCTTCTTGCCGTTGCGCTCCACGCGCAGCTGGGCGCCGAACGCGATCCGCTCCAGGCGCCCGTTGGCGGCCGGGTGCAGCTGCGCGGTCGGCTTGACGTACGTGAACGTGTAGTCGCCGACCTTCGCCGACTGGCCCGGGCGCAGCGCCACGTCCTGGACGTGCTTGAAGCTCGACGACGCGGCGACGCCGACGAACAGCGTCACGATCCCGACGTGCACGATGTAGCCGCCGTAGCGGCGGCGGTTGCGGCGCACCAGCGAGACCAGCGCGACCGGGGCGCTCTCGCGGCTCGTCGCCCGCCGTGCACGCACGCCGCGGAACAGCTCCTGCACGACGCCCGCGACCACGAACGCCGCCAGCGTGAACATCAGCAGCGCCGTGAACGACTGCGTCACGCCCAGCGCGATCAGCACCGCGCAGACGGCCAGCCCCGCGAGCGCGGGCTTGGTCAGGTTGCGCTTGAGGTTCGACGCGGTCGCGCGCCGCCACGCGATCACCGGCCCGATCCCGGTCGCCAGCACCAGCAGCAGCGCCAGCGGCACCACGAACTGCTCGTACACCGGCGGCCCGATGTTGCGCTGCACGCCCGTGACCGCCTCGGCGATCAGCGGGAAGAACGTGCCCCAGAAGACGACGAAGCAGAGCGCGACCAGCAGCAGGTTGTTGAGCAGGAAGATCGCTTCCCGGCTCAGCAGCGAGTCGATCCGGTTCTCCGAGCGCAGCGAGTCCGCCCGCGAGGCCACGAGCGCGATCGAGCCGCCGATCATGGCGGCGATCAGCAGCAGGAACGGCACGCCGAGCGTGGACGCGCCAAACGCGTGGATCGAGTTCAGCACGCCGCTGCGCACCAGGAACGTGCCGAGGATCGCGAGCACGCCGGTGGCCAGCACCAGCGAGACGTTCCAGATCCGCAGCATCCCGCGCCGCTCCTGGATCATCACCGAGTGCAGGAACGCGGTCGCGGTCAGCCACGGCATCAGCGAGGCGTTCTCCACCGGGTCCCACATCCAGTAGCCGCCCCAGTCGAGCTCGTGGTAGGACCAGCGCGCGCCGAGCACGATCCCGAACCCGAGCGCGCACCACGCGGCGAGCGTGAACGGGCGCGTCGAGCGGATCCACTCCGCGTCCAGCCGGCGCGTGATCAGCGCCGCCACCGCGAACGCGAACGGGATCGCGAACAGCGTGTAGCCGCTGTAGAGCATCGGCGGGTGGATCATCATCCCCGGGTCGCGCAGCAGCGGGTTCAGGCCCGCGCCCTCGGCGACCGGCATCGGGGACTTCGCGAACGGGGTCTCCGCGAACACCAGCAGGCCGGAGAAGAACGCGCCGAAGCCGAGCAGCACCGCCTGCGCGTACGGCGCGAGGACCCGCAGCCGGTGGCGCGTGAGGTACAGGATCAGGGTCGACCAGCCGCCGAGCAGGAACAGCCACAGCAGCAGCGAGCCCTCCTGCGAGGACCACATCGCGGTCAGCCGGTAGAAGAGCGGCGTCGTCGTCGAGGAGTGGCTGGCGACGGTCGCGAAGTCGAAGTCCGAGCGCACGAACGCCAGCTCGAGCGTGACGAACGCGATCGTGGTCGCGCCCGCCAGCGCGTACATCGCGCGGCGGCCGGAGGCGACGAACTCACGGCGGTGGGCCTTGGCCCCGTACAGCGACGCCGCGATGCCGTAGAGCGCACAGCAGAACGCGACGATTAAGCAGGCTTGGCCCGCGAGCAGCACGTCAGGTGTTGGTCTTGTCGGCCGTGAACTTCGACGGGCACTTGGTCACCAGCGAGCCCTTCTGGCCGACGTAGACGTTGCCCTGCTTGACGACGTCCACCACGATCTCGCGATCGGCGCGGAATGGGTCCGGCAGCGAGCCGGAGTACGTGACCGGCACCGACGCCTTGCCGTTGCGGTCACGCACGCTGAAGTACGTCGTGTCGCCCTTCTGCGTGTACCCGGGCACGACCTTGCCGACCAGCTGGTACTTCTTGCCCGGCGTCGGCTGGGCGGCGGCGAGCTCGGACGGCTGGCGCGCCTCGGTCGACGCGGAGAAGCTCGTGTAGGCGAGCGCGCCGGCCAGCAGCACGGCTGCGCTGAGTGCGACGACGAACCGGATCGTGCGCTTGCGGGACGGGTCCACACGAGGAGTATGGCGCGAAGCGACCGTGACCGGCGCTAACGACTCCCAACATCGGACCCTGAAACCTCCGGGAGGAGTCGCCGTTAAGAGGACAAA
>DATMGH010000045.1:0-14891 GCA_035555675.1 Solirubrobacter sp.
CCGCTCGCCGACGAGGCGGGACGGCACGTCGCGGAGCGCCTGCTGGCCTCGCTCGACGGGCCGTCCTTCGAGCTGCTGGTGGCGCGCGCCCTCGACAGCACGGGCGCGCAGCGCGCGCTCACCCGGATCGTCCAGAGCCGCGCGGTGGAGGAGGCCGTGGCCCAGCTCGCGGAGGACGCGATCGACCGCCTGCGCGACAGCCAGGTGCTCTGGAGCCTGATCCGCGACGTCGTCCAGAGCCCGGAGGTCTCGGCCGCGATCACCCAGCAGGGCGCCGGGTTCGCCGACCAGATCGGCGACGAGCTGCGCGAACGCTCGCGCGACGCCGACGACCGGCTCGAACGCACCGCGTGGCGCCTGCTGCGCCGTCGCGGCACCGGCGGCGGCGAGCCGTCTGCGACGGGCGCGATGTGACGCGTGTGCAACCCACGCCGAGCGCGGCCGTCTACGCCGGGCTGATCACGCGCACGCTGGCCTTCGCCGTCGACGCGGCGGCGATCAATGCGGTGGCGTGGTTCGTCGGCGCGGTGATCGCGCTCTGTCTCTCGCTGCTCGGGCTGCCCGACGGCGTGCGCGTCGCCGTCGCCGCGATCGGGACGGCCGCGGCGCTGCTGTGGGCGATCGGCTACTTCACGTTCTTCTGGTCGGCGCAGGGGCAGACGCCGGGCAGCCGGCTGCTCGGCATCGCCGTGCGCGACGCCGCGTCGGGCACCGCGCCGGGAGCCCGCCGGGCGGCGCTGCGCGTGCTCGCGCTGCCGCTGTCGGCGTTGCCGTTGTGCGCCGGGTTCCTGCTGATCCTGGTCGACCGCCGGCGCCGCGCGCTGCACGACCGCCTGGCGCGCACGGTCGTCGTCTACGCCGGCGATCGACGCTGAGCCTTAGCGGTCGCCCAGCGTGTCGCGCAGGTGCTGTGCCTGCTCGAGCGACAGCTCCGAGCGCAGCCGCGCGAGGTCGAGCCCGGCGAGTCGGTCTCCCACCCACTCCGCGGAGGGGCGGTCGCAGAGGGCGAAGATCGCCGACCGGCCCGGGGTGACGGTCTCGCGCACGCGCTTGACGAAGTCGTCCGCGACGCCGAAGTCCGCGAGGCGTCCGGCGAGCGCGCCCGCCGCCGCGCCGAACGTCGGGCCGGCCACCGGCGTGACGAAGATCAGGCCGAGCAGCATGCCCCAGAAGCCGCCCCAGAGGTGGCCGGGACCGTCGCTGCTGCCGAGCTCGCGCGACGCCGGCGTGCGCCGGCCGGGCGGCCACGTGACCAGGGCCGCGTCGTCGATCACGACGCGCGCGTCGCTGAGGCGCGGCAGGACGCGTTCGGCGGCCTCCGGGTCCGCGAAGCACCAGACGCAGAGCGTGTTCATGGCACGCCCGGAGCATCCCCGGCGACGCCGGTGCGGCCAAGGGCGTGCACCGGTCGACGGGTGCACGGGCGCACACCACCGCCGGCGTGCCGGCTTCCCGCGCGGACGGAGGCGCGCACCCTTGCCCGCGGCACGGGCGAGCGGCTTCGATCCCATCATGAGCGAGACGCGCGACGCCGGGTACCTGCTGGCGGCCGTCACCGTGGCGATGGCCGCCCAGGGCGCGCTGCCGGCGAGCGACGTCCAGCTCGTCATCGTCAACGCACTGCTCGGCGTGAGCCTGGTCCTCGCGGTGCAGATCGCGCGCTCGGACCGGCGGCTGGTGGTCCTGGCCTGTGCGTTCGCCGCGGCCGGCATCGCCGCGGCGGTGCTGCGCGCGGCGACCGACGCCGTCGGCGAGGGCGAGTCACGGCTGATGAGCGCCGCGCTGGTGGCGTGCGGGCCGCCCGCGGTTGCGGTCGGCGTCGTGCGGAGCCTGCGCCGCAGCGGCCGCGTCCGGGTCGAGGCCGTGTTCGGCGTGCTGTCGCTGTACATCCTGATCGGGCTGCTGTTCGGGTTCGTCTACGGGGCGATCGACAACCTCGGGTCCGGCGAGTTCTTCGCCGGCGACGTGCCGGCGACGGCGTCGCGCTGCTTGTACTTCAGTTTCACCACGCTGACGACGGTCGGGTACGGCGACCTGACGGCGAGCACGCAGGTCGGCCACACGCTCGCGGTCTTCGAGGCGCTGGTCGGTCAGATCTACCTGGTGACCGTCGTGGCGCTGATCGTCAGCAACCTCGGCCGGGCGCGGCCGCGCCAGCCGTGACGCGCACGTCATGCGGTTCGGATGATGGCGGCCGCGCGCATCACTGACAGGCTCGCGTGATGTGGCGAGTCGTGGAGCAGCACCTCGCGTCGCGGCTCGTCGGACGCGTCACCTACGGTGCGATCGTGGGCCTCGCGGTGGTGGTCGCGCTCGAGCACCATCCGGAGGCGCCGGGCGTGGTCGCCGGCACGCTGGTCGCGACCGCGCTCGCGGTCGGGCTGGCCGAGCTCTACAGCGAGATCGTCGGCGTCCACGCGCGCACGCACCGCTTCGTCGCCCGGGCGGAGCTGCGCGAGGCGCTCCAGGAGACCGGTGCGGTCGCCGCGGGCGTCGCGTTCCCCACCGCGTTCTTCGTCGCCGCCGTGCTCGGGTGGGTGTCGGCCGCGACCGCGTTCGAGCTGGCGAAGTGGTCCGGCCTGGCGCTGATCTGCTTCTACGGGCTGTGCGCGGCCCGGCTGTCGGGCGCGAGCTGGCTCTCGTCGCTCGCCCAGGCGGTCGCGGTGGCGGCGATCGGCGCGCTGCTGATCCTGTTCAAGGCGGTCGTGCATTGAGCCCCCGCACGCGCTCCGGGCCGCTCGTCACGCTCGCGTGCGCGCCGCGCGACAGCTGGAGCACCGGTCTGCTGCAGCTCGGCTTCGCGCTCGCCGAGCGCGACTGCCGCGTCGCCTATCTGGGGCCGCGGGTCTCGGCCGCGGCGCTGAGCGCGATCGCCGAGCGGACGAGCAGCGCGCTGATCGTGCTGAGCGCCGAAGCGCACGACCTGACCCGGCGCGAGTGCGTGCAGCTGCGCCTGATCCGGTGCCCGCTGGTCGTCGTCGGCGCGGCGCGGGAGGAGCTCGCCAGAGCGCTCCGCGTGTCCGCCGCTGGGCCGGATCCGGTGCGGGCGGCGGCGGACATCGCCCGCACCGCGCGCACCGCGCGGGTCAGTCCGCGATGACGCCGGCGGCGAGCCCGCGCGCGACCGCGTCCGAGCGGCAGGACACGCCGAGCTTGCGGTAGACCGACAGCGCCTGCGTCTTGACCGTGTTGGGCGAGACGTGCAGCCGTGCGGCGATCTCCCGGAACGACAGGTGGCTGGGCAGCAGCCGCAGGACCCGCAGCTCCGCGTTCGTGAGCATCGGTCCGTCGCCGGTGACGCTGTCGGCGAAGGCGTCCGCGCGCGCCCAGCCGTCGTGGATCCAGCCCGTCAGCACGGGCGCGCCGTCCACCAGGCCGGCGAACCGCGCGGCCCGCGTCAGATGCAGGCGCGCGGTCGGCCCGTCGCTGAGGCGGATCTGCGTCCGTGCCAGCCACGCGTGCGTCTCGGCGACCAGCCACGGGCTGCCTTCCGTCCCCGTGGCCAGCAGGCGGCCGGCGTGCGCCGCGTCGTGGCGTGCCTGGGCGGCGTTCCCGCGTTGGGCGGCGACGACCGCGACCGCGGCGAGCAGGAGCGCCTGCTCGCCGGCCCGGGTGTCACGCGCGGGGAGCGCGTCGGCGTGGACGCGCGCGTCGATCCAGTCGTTCTCGTCGATCGCCAGCAGCGTGAGCTGCGCGTGGCACAGCCAGGCCAGCTGCGCGTGCCCGGCCTCGGCCTGCGCCAGCGCCTCGTGCAGCCGGTCGCGGGCGGGGACCCGCTCGCCGGCCAGCTGGCGCGCGACCCCGCCGAGATACAGCGCGAAGCCGTACGCCGGGTCGGCGGGCGTGAGGCGCTCGCGGGCGAGCTCGGCGTCGGCGCGCATCGCGGCGATCCCGTCGTGGGCGAGGCACGCGCGCACGAGCGCCGCCGGCCCGGTCCAGCGCGCCGGTGCGCCGTGCGCCGCGTCCAGCCAGGCCTGCGCTCGCGCACGGCGCCCGTCGGCGAGGTGATGCAGGGCCGCGGCCAGCGCCAGCCCGGGCTGCGCCGCCAGCTCGCGTGCGGGGAAGCGCGACAGGTGCTCGCCCACGCGGGCGGTGTCGCCGTCGACGAGCGCCGTCGACGCGATCGTCCACAGCGTGTCGCTCGCCACCGCCGCGTCCCGGCCCGCGACCGCGTGGACGAGCGCCGCGTCCTGCTCGCCGGCGGCGGCGTGCCAGACCGCGGCGCGGCGGTGCAGGACGGGCACCAGCGCGGGCGCGCGGCGCGCCAGCTCGGCGCGCAGCAGCGAGCGCAGCAGGCCGTGGGCGCGATACGCGCGGCCGGAGCGGTCGAGCGGCGCGAGCGGCAGCCCGGCGCGCGCGAGCGCGTGCAGGTCGGCCGCGGTGCCGGACCGGCCGGTGACGGCGTCGCACAGCGGCCCCGTGAGGCGGGTGAGGATCGACGTCTCCCGCAGCAGCGTCTGCTGCGCTTCCGGCAGGTCGGCGAGCAGCTCGTGGCGGAGGTAGTCGGCGACGTTCTGATCGGCGCCCGAGAAGCTCGCGATCGCCGCGTCGGCGTCCGCCGCGTCGGCGAGCGCCAGCGCCGCGAGGTACAGCGCGGCCGGCCAGCCCTCGGTGCGCCGGAGCAGCGCCGCGACCTGATTCTCGTTGAGCCTGAGGCCGGCGAGCGCGAGCATGTGCGCCGCCTCGAGGTGCGTGAACGCCAGCTCCCGGCTGGTCAGCTCGAACGTGAGCCCGTGCGCCCGCACGCGGCCGAGCGCTTCGCCCGGAGCGGTACGCGCCACGAGCGCGAGGACGCGCCCGTGGCGCCACTCGCCGGCCGCGTCGACCAGCCGCCGCAGCTCGTCGGGCGGTGCGAGCTGCGCGTCGTCGATCACGACCACCCGGGGCTCGCCGGCCGGCCGGCACGCGGTCGCGCACGCGGTCGGCGGGAGCCACGTGAAACGGCGGGGGTCGCGCTCGGCCCACTGCCTCAGGACGGTGGTCTTGCCGTAGCCGGCGGGCGCGGCCACGCTCACCACGGGGCGGTTCCAGCAGTCCAGCAGCCGCCGGACGAGCCGGGTCCTCGAGACCAGGCGGGCACGGAGCGGCCCGGGTTCAGGAACCGCCCACGCCGGGGGCGTTGCGTCCGCGCGGAGCACGATGGCTGGAGGATCCTCGGCCGGGCGCAGGCCGCCAAGGAGGCCCACCGGTCGCCCGCGCGGGCGCGCGCACCACCGCGCCGTGCGGCGTGCACCCCTTCACCCGAATCAGGCGATGCCGAAGCCGCCGCGCGGCCGTAGCGTCGCGCGCATGGTGTCCTCCGCATCCCCACCGATCGTGGCCGCGTTCGCGCCCGGCCCGGCCGCGTACGAGCCGGTCGATTTCGGCATCGCCGCCAGCCGCATCACCGGCGCGCCGCTCGTGATCGTCTCGGTCGAGCACGGCGTCCCGCTCCTCAACGACGTCGTGTACGACGGTGACGAGGCGATCGCGCGCCTGCGCCGCAAGCTGGTGGCGCGCGGGATCCGCGACCCCGACATCCGCGTCATCGACGACAGCAGCGCGGCCCGCGGCCTGGCGCGCGCACTCGACGAGATCAAGCCCGAGCTGATCGTGCTCGGCGCGTCGCGACGAGGCACGCCGCGGCTGCTCGGGACGACCGCGCAGCGGGTCCTGCACGCCAGCCCGTGCCCCGTCGCGATCGTGCCGCTCGGCTACGTGCGCCCACCGGACGGCGTGCAGCTGATCGGCGCCGCCTACGCGCCCACCGAGGAGGGGCGCAGGGCGCTGACGGCGGCGCTCTCGCTGGCCCGCACGGGGCGCGTCCGGGTGCGGGCGATCACGGTCCTGGAGCCGCAGGCCGGCGGGGAGGAGGCGCACGGGCTGCTGGCCGAGCAGCACCACGACGTCAGCGCGTCCGCCGGTGCGGCCGCCCGTGAGCGGCTGCGCGCCGAGACCGAGCTGCGCGAGGCGGTCGCGGCGGCGGCCGACGGCGTCCCGGTCGAGCTCGACGTGCTGGTCAACGAGCCGGCGCAGGGACTGCTGTCCGCGACGGGGCAGCTGGACCTGCTGGTGATGGGCTCGCGCGCGCTGGGGCCCAAGCGGGCGGTGCTGCTCGGCAGCGTCTCACGCCGGGTGATCGCCGCGACCGCGTGCCCGGTGCTGGTCCTCCCGCGCGGTGCGGCGGCGGCGACCGACGCGCTGCTCGCCGACGCGGCGGCGCGCCGGTGACGCGCACGCGCAATTTGCGTTGAGGCGCAGCGCGATCTAGTGTCCGCACGGAGGGCTTTCTCATGAGTTCTGTCGCAGCCTTGTCCCGCCGCCGAGCGGCGAACGAGCTCGTGGTCGCCGGCTCGGCCATCGCGTTGAGCGTCATCGCCGCCGTGATGGTCGCCTCGGCCGCACCGCACGACGAGGCCTGGTTGGCGATCCGCACCGTGCTGGTGGTCTGCGTGCCGGTGGCGGGCGGGCTCTACGCGCTGCGGAGCCCGGACACCGCGCGCTTCGGCTTCGCACTCACGTCGGCCGGGTTCCTGTGGTCGCTGACCGCGCTGGCGTCGTCGTCGCACAGCGTGCCGTACAGCGTCGGGCGCGTCGTCGGCTGGCTGATCTTCCCGTCGCTGCTGTACCTGGTGATCGTGTACCCCGACGGCCGGCTGCGGCGCGGGGTCGCGCGCGACCTGTACCTGGCGGGGGTCGCGCTCGTGTGCGCCCTGTACGTCGGGTCGGCGTTGGCCGTCGAGGCGTACCCGACCGAGACGCCGTGGGCGCAGTGCGACACCGACTGCCCGGCGAACGCGTTCTTCGTGCTCGGTCACGAGCCGGCGTGGATGCAGGGGTTCCTGATCCCCCTGCGCGAGACCCTGACCGCGGCGCTGATGGTCGCATACGTCGTCTGGTTGCTGCTCCGGTTGCACGCGGCGACGCCGCAGCGGCGCCGGCATCTGACGCCCGTGGCGGCCGCCGCGATCGGCTGGTGCCTGACGCTCGCGGCGTTCATGGTCGCGCGCCTGTCCCACGCGGAGCCGGGCGTGCAGAACGCGATCGGCTCGATCTTCGCGCTCTGGGTGCCGGTGATCTCGGCGGCGTTCCTCGCCGGCCTGGTCACGCGGCGCGTGATGGTCGCGCAGGCGCTCGAGCGGCTGAGCGTGGCGCTGACGCACGACATCGCGCCGTGCGCGCTGCGCGGCGCGCTCGCGCGGGCGCTCGGCGATCCCGCCGTCGACCTGCTGCTGCCGGACGACGCGCCGGGGCGCTGGCGCAGCGTCGACGGGTCGGCGGCGTCGCCGTCCGCCGCCAGCCGGCACGCGACCACGATCACGGACGGTCCGCGTCAGGTCGCCGTGCTCGTCCACGACCCGGAGCTGCTCGTCGACGAGAGCCTGCTGGACGCCGTGCGGTCGCTGATCCTGACCGCGCTGCAGCACGACCAGATGCGCCGGCGCCTGGCGGCGTCGCTGCACGAGCTGGAGGATTCGCGCAACCGCCTCGTGCGGGCCGCCGACCAGGAGCGCTCCCGGATCGAGCGCGACCTGCACGACGGGGCGCAGCAGCGTCTGGTCATGCTGCGCATCAAGCTCTCGCTCGCGGCGGAGCTGCTGGAGAGCGATCCCGCCACCGGGCGCGAGGCGGTCGCCGAGCTGGGGGAGGAGGTCGAGCGCGCGCTCAAGGAGGTGCGCGAGATCGCCCGCGGCGTCTACCCCGCGATCCTCAGCGACCGCGGGCTCGAGGACGCGCTGCGCGGCGGCGTCGCCGACTCGCTGCTGCCGGTGCACCTGATCACGCACGGCGTGGAGCGCCAGCCGCCGGAGATCGAGCTCGCGATCTACTACGTGTGCCTGGAAGCGCTGCAGAACGCGACCAAGCACGCGCGCGGCGCGTCCGCGATCTGGATCACGCTGCGCCAGGACGACGACCAGCTCACGTGTGAGGTCCGCGACGACGGTCCCGGCTTCGTGGCGGTGCGCGCGCCCGGCGGGCTGCGCAACATGGCTGACCGGATCGAGGCCGTCGGCGGAAGCCTGGTGATCGAGTCCGCGCTCGGTCGGGGCACGCGGATCGTGGCCAGCGTGCCGCTGACGCGTATGCCGGCCGCGGCGACGTAGACGATATTCGTACGTTCGTACGGATATCGTTCAGAGCGTGTCCGACACTTGCGAGCTGCTGTGCCTGGATCTGCCGAAGGCGGAGGCGCTGCGGGCCGCGCTGCCGCCGCTGGACCGGCTGGAGGCGGCCGGCGCGCCGTTCAAGGGGCTGACCGATCCCACGCGGGCGGCGCTGCTGCTGTCGCTGGCCGACGGCGGGGACTGCTGCGTCTGCGACCTGGCGTGGATCGTCGGGCGCGACGAGAAGCTGGTGTCGCACCACGTGCGGCTGCTCAAGCAGCTCGGCGTGGTGCGATCGCGCAAGGACGGCCGCATGGTGATGTACCGCCTGACCGACGTCGGGACGGCGCTGGTCAGCGCGCTGCGCGCGCTCGAGCCGGTGGCCGTGTGACCCCCGCCGGGCGGCGCTACCGCGTCGAGGGCATGGACTGCGGCGGGTGCGCGAGGACGGTCGAGCGGGCCGTGGCCGCGCTGGCGGGCGTGCGCGCGGCGCAGGTCTCGTTCGGCAACGCGACGCTGGCGGTCGACGGCGACGTCCCGGACGAGCTGATCGCGCGCGCGGTCGCCCAGGCGGGCTATCGCGTGCGGCCCGGGCGTCGCGAGGCGCCGGTCGCCGGCCGGCGGCTCGACGCGCGGACGGCGTCGACGCTCGCCGCGATCGCGCTGCTGCTGGCGGCGGTGGCGTCGCCGGTGGGGGAGCCGCTGTACCTGCTGTCGATGGTGGTCGGCGGGTGGCCGGTCGCCCGAGCGGCCGCGCTCGCGCTGCGCCGGCGGCGGCTCGACATGAACGTGCTGATGGCGCTGGCGTCGGTCGGTGCGGTCGGGATCGGCGCGTACGCCGAGGGCGCGTGGGTGCTGGTCCTGTTCGCGCTCGGGACGAGCCTGGAGGCGCTGGCGCTCGCCCGCAGCCGGCGCACGGTCGCGTCGCTGCTGGACCTCGCGCCCGCCCGTGCGCGGATCGTCGACGTCGACGGCCGGGAGCGGCTGATCGACGTGGAGGCGGTCGCGGCCGGCGCGCGGTTCGCGATCCGGCCGGGGGAGCGGGTTCCGCTCGACGCGGTGGTCGTGGCCGGGGCGTCCAGCGTCGACCAGGCGCCGATCACGGGCGAGTCCGTCCCCGTCGACAAGCAGCCCGGCGACGAGCTGTTCGCGGGCACGCTCAACACGACCGGTGCGCTGATCGCGCAGGCCACGCGGCCCGCCGCGGACTCGACGCTCTCGCGCGTCGCCACGTTGGTGGAGGCGGCGCAGGGAAGCCGTGCGCCGTCCGAGCGGTTCGTCGACCGCTTCGCCGCGGTCTACACGCCGCTCGTGTTCGCCGCCGCGCTGCTGGTCGGCACGGTGCCGTCGCTGCTCGGCGGGGACGGCGGGACGTGGCTGTACCGCGCGCTCGCGCTGCTGATCGTGGCCTGCCCGTGCTCGCTGGTGATCTCGGTGCCGGTCGCGGTCGTGTCGGCCGTCGGCGGCGCCGCGCGGCGCGGGATCCTGGTCAAGGGCGGCCAGGCGCTGGAGGACCTGGGACGCGTGCGCGCGGTCGCGCTGGACAAGACCGGCACGCTCACGTTCGGCCTGCCGCGGCTGCAGACCGTGCGCGGCGACGCCGATGCGCTCGCGCTGGTCGCGGCGGTCGAGGCCGGGTCCGAGCATCCGCTCGGGGCCGCCCTGCGACGTGCCGCGCAGGACCGCGGCCTCGCGGTTCCGGCCGCTGACGACTTCGAGGCGCTGCCCGGCCGGGGCGCCACCGCACGGGTCGGCGGACGCGTGCTGTGGGCCGGCGGGCCGCGGCTGATGCGGGAGCGGCTCGGCCACGTCCCCGGCGAGGTCGACGAGCTGCACGCCGCCGGCGAGACCGCGATCGCCCTCGGCGAGGGCGGGCGATGGCTGGCGCTGTTCGGCCTGGCCGATCAGCTGCGCCCGCAGGCCGACGGCCTGGGCGATCGCCTGCGGGCGGCCGGCGCCGAGCGCGTCGTCATGCTCACCGGCGACACCGAGCCGGTGGCCCGCGCGGTCGCTCGCCGGACCGGGGTCGACGAGGTGCACGCCGGGCTGCTGCCGCAGGACAAGCTCGAGCGCGTGCGCGCGCTCGGCGCGGTTGCGATGGTTGGCGACGGCGTCAACGACGCGCCGGCGCTGGCCGCCGCGCGGGTGGGCGTCGCGATGGGCGCCGCGGGGTCCGACGTCGCGCTGGAGAGCGCCGACGTGGCGCTCATGTCGGACCGGCTCGACGCGCTGCCCGAGGCGCTGGCGCTGTCCCGCCGGGCGCTCGCGATCATGCGCGCCAACGTCGTCGCGTCGCTGGTGGTCAAGGGCGCGTGCGTGCTGCTCGCGCCGTTCGGCCTGATCACGCTGGTCGTCGCCGTCGCCGCCGACATGGGCATGTCGCTGCTGGTGACGCTCAACGCCATGCGGCTCCTGCAATAGCCTGGTCGGCGATGTCGCTTCCCCCCGCGCTGCACGAGCTGGAGTCGCTGGTGATGGCCGCGGTCTGGGACCAGGGCGAGGCGACGGTGCGCTCGGTGACCGACGCGATCGCACAGGACGGTCCGCGGTCCTACACGACGATCCTCACGGTCATGACCCGGCTGGACAAGAAGGGGTTCCTGGACCGCCGGCGCGAGGGCAAGCGCGACGTGTACGTCGCGGCCGTCGACCGCGACGCGTACATGCGGGCGCGCTCGGAGGTCGAGGTCGACGCGCTGCTGGACGCGTACGGGGACCTCGCCCTGACGCAGTTCGCGCGCCGGTTCGCGAAGCTCGATCCGGCGCGCCAGCGGGCGCTGCGCCGACGCGCCGAGCGTGACTGACCGCCGCCACCTGCTGCGCCTCGAGCTCGCGGTCTGCGCGCTGGCGGCGACGGTGCTGCTGACGGTGCTGGTCATCGGCATCGACGCCGTGCGCTTCCACCGCGCGACGCTCGGGGTGCCGGTCCTGCTGCTCGGGGGCGTGACCTTCGGGCTCATGAGCGCGTCGCTGGGCCGCCAGGAGTACTGCGACTGGGCGGCCTTGCGCGCGTTCCGGTAGAGCATGAGCGCGCGGTCGTGCGCGAGCACGAGCCCGGCGACGTGGCCCGCGACCACGAACGCAAGCTGGATGTACCAGAAGGCCTCGGCGCTGACGAAGAAGCGGGTGCGGTGCTCGCCGGTGCCGAGCAGGTTCCAGCCGCGGCCGAGAGGGTCGGAGGCCAGCGGGAGGATCGCCTGGCCGGTGAAGAGGAGCAGGCTGACGTAGTGCGCGGCCGCGTACGCGAGCGCGATCGGCACCAGCGTCGGCGCGAAGCGGGCGGCCAGGTCGGGCACGCCGCGCGCGCGGTCGACGGTGTGCATGCCGTAGATCGCGAGCCGGTAGAGGGCGGCGATCAGCGCCACGATCGCGAGCAGCCCCGCGCCGTAGACCAACTGGACGGCGAAGCGGGGGCCGATCCCGGCGTCGGCGACCGCGGTGATGAACGGCTTGGTCTCCCGCAGCCAGGTCGGTCCCGCGCTGAGGCCGTCGAACGTGACGGCGCCGATCATGACCAGCACCACGGCCTCGGTGCCCGGCAGCGCGGGGAGCCGGGCGAGCCCGCTCAGGAACCGCCGCCGCCCGAGCACGCGGTCGCGCAGCTCGAGCACGGAGAGGCGCGAGAACAGGTTGAAGTAGACGGAGAACGCCTCGGCGTTGCGCGTCCAGGCGTCGACGCCGTAGAGCGCCATCCCGAGCCACGTGACCGCGGAGTAGACGAGCGCCGCGGACGCGACCGTGGACGGCCGGTCGCCGTACGGCGAGACCAGCTCCAGCCAGGCGAACGCGACCAGGCCGGCCGCCGCGGGCCAGCGGCCGAGCCGGCGCGGGTACGCGAGCGGCTCGGCGTCCGGCCTGCGCAGGAGCCGGCCGCACGCGCGCCCGACCGCGCGCCACGGGTTGAACGCCGAGAACACGTCCCCGAACAGGACGGAGACCGGGACGAGCCCGAGCCAGAAGATCACGTAGACGAACGTCGGCGCGATGTTCTGCGGCGTCACCTGGGCGCCGGCGAGGCCGGCGCCGACGACCAGGACCAACAGGGCGACGCCGATGGTCCCGCAGACGACGTTCGCCGACGTGCCGGTCAGGATGCGGCCGAGCGCCGGCGACAGCGGCCGGAACGCGTCGCGCTCCAGCCGCGGGGCCGACCAGAGCATGCTCAGCGCCGCGAACGAGATCACCAGCACGGCCCCGGCGGCCCAGCTGAACAGCCAGGTCGGGATCGGCAGGTCGGCGCGGCCGGTGAGGCCGTGCGCCGCGGCGGCGGACGGGAACAGCAGGGCGACGACCGCAGCGGCGCCTGCCGCGCGGGCGAGCGCGCGCGGCGATGCGGGCGTCATCGACTACGAGTGTAGTCGGCCTCGTGGGCGCCGGCCGCAGGCCGCGCTCGCGACGGCCTGATCTCAGCGACTGGAGACGAACGCCAGCAGCGCCGCGGCCGTGACCAGGGTGGGCGTGCGCGCCGTCCGGCGGTCGTAGGCCACGCGGCCCGAGCGAGCCGCACGGGCCCGCAGGTAGTCGAGGCCCGAGATCCCGGTCTCCCCGCGCACGGACCGCGCCCGTACGCCGGCGGCCTCGAGGCCGATCACGGCCAGCGCCGTCGCCTGCGCGTTCGCCGGCGCGCCGAACCCTCCGTCCGCGCCCTGCAGCGCGCGCAGCCGCGTGACGGCGTCCGGCGGCGCGTCACGGCCGAGCGCCCAGAGCAGGACGCCGAGGCGTTCGGCGTCGCCCGGGAGCGGCTGCGCGCGCAGCCAGGCTCGCCCGGAGCGGAGCGCCGCCCGGTGCCGGCTCCCGCGCAGCGCGAGCACGGCGTAGGCGGTGGCGTCGCGCCCGCCGCGCCACGACCCGTCGGCGCGTTGGACGCGCGCGATCGCCGCCTGGAGCTGCCGCCGCCGCCGGCGGTCGGGCTGGGCCCGCGAGGACGCGAGGGCGAGCGCGCCCCGCTGGCGCGCGGCGAGATCGCCGCGCCGCGTCGCACGGACGCGCGCGAGCACGCGCGTCGTCGCCGCGCTCGCCGGCGCGGCCCGCGCGAGCGCGATCGCCGCCCAGTCCGTGGAGCGCGCGCTCGGCGCGCTGCCCGCGGTGCGGTGATCGCGCGTCTGCGCCCCACGCAGCCAGCGGGTGGCGGCCGCGGCGGCGGTCGCCTTGCCGGACGGGGTCGCGGCGACCTGGAACCGCCGCGTGACCGTCCTGCCCCCGGACGCCGCCACGAGCTCGTACGCACCGGGGACCAGTCGCCGGCGCAGCGTCAGCGCCCAGCCGTCGTCGCGCCGCGCGGCGACCGGCCGCACGGTCGCGCCGCACGCACGCCGGCCGAGCTTGCCGGACGCGAGCAGGCCGACGCAGCGGGTGCCGTCGCGCCCGCTGAGCGCCACGCTGACGGGGCCGGAGGCCCGGCCGAGCAGGCGCAGGGGGGACCCACCCGGCGCGTAGCGCTCGCCGGCGGCCGGGACGTCGACGGTGAGCGTCCCCGACGGCGCCTCCACAACCTGCTGCAGCGGGGGCGGCGCGCCTTCGCAGCTCGCGTCGCCGACGCAGACGTCGAGCGCGTTGGACCGGATCGCGTCCGGCGCGGTCGCCTTCAGGCGCTGGAGGCCGGGCGTGTCGAACCGCAGCGTCGCGCGACCGTCCGGCCCGGTGGTCGCGCCGCCGACGGCCGCGCCGGCGACCGGGCCGCCGTCGGCGCCCGTAGTGGCCCGGATCCAGCCGTCACGCACGCTCACGGTGAACGGCTCCCCGACGCCGGCGTGCGCCGGCCCGTCGAGCCGCAGCACGCGCGCGCCGGGACCGTACGCGAGCAGCACCTCGCCGCCGGGCGCGACCCGCGCGCGGCAGATCCCGGCGCCGTAGCGCCAGTTGACGAGGATCGACCAGTACGACGTCGCCTGTGGGTCGTTCGCGTCCGGCCCGACGCGCTGGAGGAAGAAGTCCAGGAAGTCCGGGTTCCAGGTCCCGCTCCACGTCTGGCCGGAGGCGGCCAGCGCCGACGCGGGGCTCGCGCCCGCACCGCAATCGTGGGCGCCCGTGCCGTCGCTGCCGTCGACCGGCGCGGCGGACGTGCGCAGGGAGCCTTCGTAGAGCGTCGTCGAGCGGCCCTCGATCCGCAGCGTGAGGTCCGCGGGCGCGGCGACCGCGAGTGCGGCCGCCACGCTCGCGCCGACCAGCGCGCGCACTAGCGCCGGACGCGGGCGCGCAGGCGCGCCACCGTGGTGCTGCGCGTCGCCTGGTCGCGCGTCGCCGCCACGAGCCGCACGGCGCGGCCCGTGTGGGTGACGAGCCGGCGGAACGGCGCGTTGAGCTTCACGCGCACGGTCGTGCGCGCGCCGGAGCGGACCTTGAACGCCGCGCTGCCCGCGGTGCGGGTGCGCTTGCCGGCCGTGTACTGGACGCGGACGACGCCCTGGCAGCCGGTCGCGCCGAGGCCGCGCGGGCAGCTGAGACGGAGGCTCACGCGGCCACCGCGCAGGCGCAGGCGGCGGTTGCCGGACGCCAGCGCGGCGCGGGCGCGGCGCGGCTCGGCCGCGGGGACCGGCGTGACGGGCGGGAGCTCTGGCGCGGCCGGCGTCGGCGTCGCCGCGGGCGGCGGCGGGTCGCCGCCGTCGCGCGCGACGAGCGCGGCGCGCACGACGCTGCCGAGCGCGACGTCCTGTGCGAGCCGCGCGGACGCCGGCCCGCCGTTGACGGACACGACCCATTCGTGCTGCGCGTCGGCGGCGACGCCGTTGACGGACACGAGCCGCCCGCCGCTCAGCTGGACGTCCGTCGCGCAGCCCTTCGGCAGCGCGCTGTCGGTGTCGGCCAGGA
>DATMGH010000046.1:0-20964 GCA_035555675.1 Solirubrobacter sp.
CTCGAAGTGCAGGTGGCAGCCGGTCGCCCGGCCGGTCGCGCCCACGAACCCGATCGGCTGGCCGGTGCGCACGCGCTCGCCGGTCTTGACCAGCGCGGCGCTGCGCAGGTGCATGTACGTGTAGTCGGTGTCGGCGTCCTGGTTGTCGATCACCAGGTAGTTCCCGGCGGCCGAGTGGTACCCGGCGTACTTGACCTTGCCGCCGTGAGCGGCCACCAGCGGCGTCCCGCAGGCGGCGAACGTGTCCTCGCCCTGGTGGTTGCGGCCGCCGCCGAAGCCCGCGACGCCGGTGCCGAACTTCACGCGCCCGAGGATCGGGAAGCGGTCGTTGAAGAACTCGAACGGCGCGGTCGCGGGCGCCAGGCCGGCGACGCTGATCCGGAACGCGTACGTGCCGTCCGCCTGCGGCACGCCGCCGGCGGTGCCGTCCCAGTCGACCCGCTGCACGGTCTCCGGCGCGACGTCCGGCACGTCCCAGTGCGCGACCACGGCGCCGTCGGTCACCCGGACGACGTCGACGCCCGCCGCCACGGGTGCGGGCGCGTGCACGACGTAGGACGCGGCCGCGGGCTGCGCGGCGTCGTAGTACGCGCGCGGTGCGCGCACCGCCACCTGCACGGACGGCCCGGGCGCCGGCGCGGGCGGCTCCACGGCCACGCCCCCGGTGGACGGCGCGGACTGCGCCCCGTCGCGATCCACGACCGCCACCGGTCCGGGCGCGGCGCCCAGCGGCACGCGCACGTCGACCGACGTCTTGCGCCGGACGCTCGTGGCCACCGCGACGTCGTCCTCGGCGCCCTCCGCGCCCAGGAACACGACCTCATCCGCGCGTGAAAGCGTCTTCCCACGCAGCCGCAGGAGCGACCCGGGGCGCACCGCGCCCGCCGTGCCGCAGGACCGCGCACACGCGAGCCTGGCGACCTTCGCCGGGCTCGACGCCATCAGCGTCGCCGGCGTCGAGACGGTCGCGCCGCCGGTCGGCGTCACCGGCGCCTGCACCTGCGCGTGCGCCGTCTGGGCGGCGAGCGCCCAAGCGCACGCCGCGACCACGTATGCGGTTGTCCGCGAACTGCGGGCCACGTTCCCCCTTCTGTTTGCACGCGCGGACCAAGCGCGAGCGGCAACCGGCGAGCCGTTTGCCATAAGACCGGGTGGCAATATACAGGTCGTCCGGACGGCAACCGGCGACGCGGAGCGGGCCGCTATCATGCTTCGCCGCCCCGCGCTCGGCGCGTGGCCTATCTACGCCCTCGGCCAGAAGACTTTGATCGTGAAGACCTACGTCGCCAAACCCACAGACCGCGAGCGGAACTGGCTCGTCGTCGATGCCGAAGGGCAGACCCTCGGCCGCCTCGCGACCCAGATCGCGGACGCGCTGCGCGGAAAGCGCAAGCCGACCTACACCCCGCACATCGACACCGGCGACTTCGTCGTCGTCGTCAATGCGGAGAAGATCGCCGTCACGGGCTCCAAGCGCTCGGACAAGATGTACTACCGCCACTCGGGCTATCCGGGCGGCCTGAAGTCCCGCACGCTCAACGACATGCTCGAGCGCCGGCCCGAAGAGGTCATCCGCCTCGCGGTCAAGGGCATGCTGCCCCGCAACCGCCTCGGCCGCAAGCAGCTGACGAAGCTGAAGGTCTACGCGGGCCCTGACCATCCGCACGCTGCCCAGCAGCCGCAGCCGATGGCGCTGATCGAGACGAAGTAGTAGGAGACCCAGAGACTTCCATGGCTGAGAACGAGGACCAGGTCAACGAGCCCGAGGAGACTCCGACGGAGGAGACTCCCGCCGCTGAGGCTCCGGAGACGCCCGCCGCGGAGGAGACTCCCGCCGAGGCGCCCGAGGCCCCCGCGGAGCCGACGGCCGAGGAGGTCGTCGTCGAGGGCGACGAGGTCCTCACCGACGACGACCTCGAGTACATCGAGGAAGAGGACGAGAAGCCGCGCGTGAAGCCGGCGATCCCGGGCATGGACCTCGAGGTCGACATCGTCCGCGAGGGCGACGACGTGCTCGGCGGCCGTCCGCGCTACAGCGAGGACGAGGCGCCCGACGACGAGGAGAGCGAGACCTCGGAGACCGAGGACGAGCTTCCGGAGACGATCGCGGACGCGTCGATCGACCTGGCCGCGGGCGCGCGCTACCGCGCGACCGGCAAGCGCAAGACCGCCGTCGCGCGCGTCACGCTCAAGCCGGGCACGGGCGCGTACATCATCAACGGCAAGCCGCTCGACGACTTCTTCCCGCGGGCGACGCTCCAGCGCACGATCCGCCAGCCGCTCGAGACGGTCGGCTACGAGACGCGCATGGACGTCGTCGCGGCGATGCACGGCGGCGGCGTGTCCGCGCAGGCTGACGCGCTGCGCCACGGCATCTCGCGCGCCCTGTTGGAGGCGGACCCGAACCTGCGCTCCGAGCTCAAGCGCCGCGGCTTCCTGACGCGCGACGCGCGCGTCAAGGAGCGCAAGAAGGCCGGCCTCAAGAAGGCCCGTAAGCGGCCGCAGTTCTCGAAGCGCTAGGGGTGCCCGAGCGGCGCATCGCCACGGCGCTGGTGCCCTAGAGGGGGCCAGCGAGGGTGGGCCCCCGAGGGTTGTCATTGGGCGCGGCGCCTTCCGGCGCCGCCCGCAGGCTGTTCGGCACCGACGGTGTGCGCGGTGTCGCGGGCGAGTTCCTGACCGCGGAGCTCGCCCTGTCCCTGGCGCGCGCCGCGACGGCGCGCGTCGCCCGCAGCGACGGGCGCGCCCCGCGCGTGCTGATCATCCGTGACACGCGCGAGTCGGGCGAGATGCTCGAGTCCGCCGTGGCCGCGGGCGTCGCCGCGGCGGGGGGAGAGGCGCTGCTCGGCGGCATCCTGCCGACGCCCGGCGCGCCGCTGCTGATCGCCCGTCACGGGTTCGACCTCGGCGTCGTCCTGTCGGCGTCGCACAACCCGTACCGCGACAACGGCATCAAGTTCTTCGGCGGCGACGGCTACAAGCTCTCCGACGCCACGGAGGCGGAGATCGAGGCCGCGCTCGAGGAGCCGTTCCCGACGCCCGAGCATCCCGGCCGCGTGCGCGCGTTCCACGGCGCGCTCGAGGACTACCTGCGCGCGCTGCAGGAGCGCTTCGAGGATCTCGACCTGACCGGCAGGCGGATCCTGCTGGACTGCGCCAACGGCGCCACCTTCCGGGCCGCGCCGGAGATCTTCCGCCGCCTCGGCGCCGACATCGGCGTGCTCGCGCACGAGCCGGACGGCCGCAACATCAACGCCAACAGCGGCTCGACGCACATGCAGCGCCTGATCGCCGGGATCCAGGCCGGCGACGACGAGATCGGCTTCGCGTTCGACGGCGACGGCGACCGCATGCTGGCGGTCGACCGCACCGGCGCCGTGGTGGACGGCGACGAGCTGATCGCGCTGGCCGCGATCCACCTGCGCGAGAGCGGCCGGCTCCCCGGCAACGGCGTCGCCGTGACCGTGATGACCAACTACGGCTTCCACACGTCGATGGCCGAGCACGGCGTCGAAGTGGCGACGACCGCGGTCGGCGACCGCTACGTGCTGGAGGCGCTGCGCGAGCGCGACTGGGCGCTCGGCGGCGAGCAGTCCGGCCACATCATCGACCGCAACTTCGTGCCGTCCGGCGACGGCATCGCCTCCGCGCTGCTGACGCTCGAAGCGCTGGCCGGCGGTGACCTGGCCGACCGCCACGGCATGGAGAAGCTTCCCCAGACCCTGGTCAACGTCAAGGTCCGCGACCGCGAGGCGCTCCAGCACGCCGCCGAGGTCCACGAGGCGGTCGGGCGCGAGTCCGCCGCGCTCGAGGGGCGCGGCCGCGTCCTGCTGCGCCCGAGCGGCACGGAGCCGCTGGTGCGGGTGATGGTCGAAGCGCCGACGGAGACCGAAGCGCAGGCCACGTGCGCCCGCCTCGTGGCGCTGGTGGAAGCCGAACTCGGCTGAAGCGCAAACGTGATACGTCCGCCTGCGTGAACTACCGGCCCCGCCTTGCCGTCGGGGAGACGACTTCGGGCCTGACGCAAGCAGCGAGCTCGGTGCGATTGGAGTCCTCGCCGAGCCACGTCGGCCTCGGGGGCTGGCCGGCCAATTCATCCTGACCGGATCGGCGACACCGGTCGACGATCTCACGCGCCATAGCGGCGCAGGTCGTTTCCGGCGGATCACGCTGCGCCCGATGTCT
The DNA here is from genome assembly GCA_035555675.1 of Solirubrobacter sp. Lineage (GTDB taxonomy): Bacteria > Actinomycetota > Thermoleophilia > Solirubrobacterales > Solirubrobacteraceae > Solirubrobacter. Next base: position 4,183 of record DATMGH010000046.1, read on the forward strand.
CTGCGGGAAAGCGGTGAAAGCACGCGCTCGGTGGACTTCGCCGCGCTGCTCGACACCGACGCGCCGGCGATTGGCGGGCTGGGCGGTCCCACGATCGAGGAGTACGCGACACTTCTCGTTCGCGGCGGTTGGCCCGCACTGGTGACGCAGCCGACCCGATCGGCCACCGACTACTTGTCCGGATATCTCGACGATGTCGCGCGCGCCGACCTACGCTTCGCGGGGGCCACGGCTGACCCGATGCGGATGGCCGCCCTGCAACGTGCGCTCGCACGGAGCAGCGCGACCGAAGCATCGGCGGCCAAGTTGAGCGCCGAGGCCGAGTTGCCGGTGCCGGGTACGGCAACGGCCGCCATCTCGGCGCAGACCGTCCGCAAGTACGTCGATGCCCTGTCGCGCGTCTTCGTCGTCGAGGAGCAACCGGCGTGGAAGCCTCACCTGCGTTCGAAGGTGCGGCTGCGGGTCCAGCCGAAGTGGCACTTCGTGGATCCGTCCCTGGCGGCCGCTGCACTCCGGGCACATCCCGAAGCGCTTCTCAGCGACCTCGAGACGTTCGGTTTGCTCTTCGAATCGCTGTGCGTTCGCGACCTGCGCATCTACGCGCAGATGCTTGACGGCGCCGTCTATCACTACCGAGACGACAGCGGCCTGGAGATCGACGCGATCGTGCAGCTCGGCAATGGACGGTGGAGCGCCTTCGAGGTCAAGCTCGGTGGATCCGGAGCCGTCGAACAGGCGGCCGCCAGCCTGCACAAGCTGAAGGCCAAGGTGTCGCCGCAGCGCGCTGCTCAGCTGGCGACGCTCAACGTGTTGACCGCGGGTGCGGAGAGCTACACCCGAGCCGACGGCGTCAACGTCGTCTCCCTCGGCCACCTCGACGTCGCGTGATGGAAGTGCGCCCGCCGGCCCGCCGTTGTCTGTGTGGGCCGTGTACACGATCCAGGACTCATCCACACTGGGCCGCGCGCGCCGCGCGGCCGCCGAGGGCGGGCTGCGCAAGCGCGTCGGCGGCACGGTGCTGCTGCTCGGCACGTGCTCGCTGCTCACCGACATCTCGTCGGAGATGGTGTCGGCGATCCTGCCGCTGTACCTGGTCGCCACGCTCGGCTTCTCGCCGTTGCAGTACGGCATCGTCGACGGGCTCTACCAGGGCGCCAGCGCGCTCGTCCGCCTGGCCGCCGGCTTCCTCGGCGACCGGCTGCAGCGCCACAAGTTCGTCGCGACGTTCGGCTACGGGCTGTCGGCGATCTGCAAGCTCGGCCTGGCCTTGATCGGGGGCGCCTGGGCCGGCCTGAGCGCGATCATCCTGCTCGACCGGACCGGCAAGGGCATCCGCACCGCCCCGCGCGACGCGATGATCTCGCTGAGCGCGCCCAAGAAGGACCTCGGCCTCGCGTTCGGCATCCACCGCGCGATGGACACGGCCGGCGCCATGGCCGGCCCGCTGATCGCGTTCGCGCTGCTCTCCGCCGCGCCGGACGCGTTCCACACGCTGTTCCTGATCTCCTTCTTCATCGCGATCCTCGGCTTCGGCGTGATCGCGCTGCTCGTCCGCGAGCCGCCGGCGCGCGAGCGCGTGCCCGCCGAGAAGCCGGACCTCAAGGCGGCGGCGAAGCTGCTCAAGGGCCGCGAGTTCCGCGCGCTGACGATCGCGGGCTCGGCGCTCGGCCTGGCCACCGTCAGCGACGGGTTCGTCTACCTCACGCTCAAGGACCAGGTCGACTTCAACAACGCGCTGTTCCCGCTGCTGGCGACCGGGACCGCCGTGCTCTACATGCTGCTCGCGGCGCCGCTCGGCCGGATCGCGGACCGGATCGGCCGCGCCCGCGTGCTGATCGCGGGATACGTCGTGCTGCTGGCGGCCTACTGTGTGCTGATGGTGCCGTCCGCCGGTGCGCTGTCGCTGATCATCGTGCTCGCCCTGCTGGGCACGTATTACGCCGCCACCGACGGCGTCCTGATGGCGATGGGCAGCGCCCACGTCCCGGAAGCGCTGCGCGGCAGCGGCCTGGCGCTGCTGGGGACCGCGACGAGCGTCGCCCGGCTGCTGGCGTCGGTGCTGTTCGGCGTGTGCTGGACGTGGCTCGGCCTGCAGACGACGATCGTCGTGTTCGCCGGGGCGCTCGTGGTCGCCATGGGGCTGGCCGTGCGCGGACTGCGCGTCGCGAATGCGTAGCCGCGCGCTCGCGTTCGGCGCGCTCGCGGTCGCCTGCGTGATCGCGGCGGTCGTCGCCGCCGTGGTGGCGATCTCCGGCGCGCGCAACGACGAGCAGGCGTCCGAGAAGGCGGTCGCGCAGGCACGGCCGCAGGCGGCGGAGATCCTCTCCAGCGGCAAGCCGTTCGCGGTCTTCCGCTCCGTCGACAAGGGGCACACGGAGACGTTCGGGCGCCTGTCGATCGCCGAGCTGCAGGACGGCAAGCCGGGCGCGATCGTCCCCGCCGGCCCGTCCTGCGCGCGCGTCGCCTTCGGCGCGGGCAAGGGCATCTGCCTGGACCTGCTCGGCACGCAGATGGACGTCCGCCTGCTCGACGCCCAGCTCAAGCCGGTGACCAACTTCACGCTGGCCGGCATCCCGAGCCGCGCCCGCCTCTCGCCGGACGGGCGCTGGGGCGGGGTGACCGCGTTCGTCGTCGGCCACGCGTACGCGGCTCCCGGCCAGTTCTCGACCGTCGCGACGATCATCGACATGAAGTCGGGCAAGCCGATCGGCGACCTCGAGAGGGACTTCACCGTCACCAAGGACGGCAAGGTCTTCGACGCGCGCGACCGCAACTACTGGGGCCTGACGTTCGCCGGCGACGGCGACACGTTCTATGCGACGCTCGCCAGCGGGCCGCGCACGTGGCTGATCAAGGGCTCGGTCGCCAAGCGGCGCGCCGAGACGATCCACGACAACGTCGAGTGTCCGTCGCTCTCGCCCGACGGTACCCGGATCGGCTACAAGAAGGCGGTCTCCCGCAACCCCACGAAGTGGCGCTTCACGGTGCTCGACCTGGCCACGGGCAAGGAGACGCCGCTCGCCGAGACCCGTTCGATCGACGACCAGGTCGCGTGGCTCGACAACGACCATCTGCTCTACAGCGACGGCGACTCGACCTGGGTGGTCAACGCGGACGGGTCGGGCCGGCCGCAGGTCTGGCTGCGCTCCACGGACTCCCCGACCGTGCAGGAGAACGCGGCGGCCACGCCGTAAACTCTCTCGGCGACCCCGCAGGAAAGGAGGCCGATCACGTGTGTGGCATCGTCGGCTACGTCGGATCCCGGTCGGCGCAGGATGTCCTGCTGGCCGGCCTCGAAAAGCTCGAGTACCGCGGCTACGACTCCGCGGGCATCTCGATTCAGCGTGACGGCGTCCTGGACTCCACCCGGGCGGTCGGCAACCTCGGCCGGCTCAAGGACGCGCTCCAGCGCCCGGGCGACGGCGGCGTCGCCGTGCTCGCTCCGCCGGCGACGACCGGCATCGGCCATACGCGCTGGGCGACGCACGGGCGCGTGACCGAGGAGAACGCGCACCCGCACTACGACCCGGACAACCGCGTCCACGTCGTGGTCAACGGGATCGTCGAGAACTACATGGAGCTCAAGCAGGAGTTCCTGGCCCGCGGCGCGCACTTCACGTCGGAGACCGACGTCGAGGTGATCGCGCACCTGATCGCCTCCGAGCTCGACGAGCACGGCCTGGTCGAGGCCACCCGCCTCGCCTACAACCGCCTGCGCGGCCACTACTCGCTGGTCGCCGTCTCCGCCGACGAGCCCGGCATCGTCGTCGGCGCGCGCAAGGAGTGCCCGCTGATCGTCGGCCGCGGCGAGGGCGAGCAGTTCCTGGCGTCCGGCATCCCCGCTTTCCTCGCCCACACGCGCACCGTCCAGGCGCTCGAGGACGACGAGCTGGTCGTGATCACGGCCGACGGCGCCTCGTTCCTGACCGCCGCCGGCGAGCCGTTCGAGCGCGAGACCACGACCGTCGACTGGGACGCCGACGCCGCCGAGAAGGGCGGCTTCGAGACGTTCATGCTCAAGGAGATCCACGAGCAGGCGGACGCGGTCGCGGACACGATCGCCGACCGCACGGTGCGCCCGGACGGCGTCGACCTGCCCGAGCTCGACGACGAGCTGCTGCGCGGCGCGTCCCGGCTCATCATCGTCGCCTGCGGGACCTCCTACCACGCGGGGTTGATCGGCCGTTACGCGCTCGAGGAGTGGGCCCGGATCCCGGTCGAGATGGACATCGCGTCCGAGTACCGCTACCGCAACCCGGTCGTCGGGCCCGGCGACATCGTGATCGGCATCACCCAGTCCGGTGAGACGCTGGACACGCTGGCCGCGATGCGCCTCGCCCGCGAGCGCGGCGCGACCGTGCTCGCCGTCACGAACATCATGGGCTCGCAGGCCACGCGTGACTCCGACGCCACGATCTACACCCGCGCCGGGCTGGAGATCGGCGTCGCCGCGACGAAGACGTTCGTGGCCCAGGTCGCGGTGATGTACCTGCTGGCGCTGCGGATGGCCGAGCTGCGCGGCACGCTCGACGCCGAGCGCCGGCGCGAGCTGGTCTCGCGCCTGAAGCGGATCCCGCACGACATCGGCGTGATGCTGGAGGGCGGCACCGAGGTCGTCGACCGCGTCGCCGAGCGGCACTTCGCGAAGGACTTCTTCCTGTACCTGGGTCGCCACGTCGGCCTGCCGGTCGGGCTCGAGGGCGCGCTGAAGCTCAAGGAGATCTCCTACATCGCCACCGACGCGTACGCGGCGGGGGAGATGAAGCACGGCCCGATCGCGCTGCTCGACCAGGACACGCCGGTCGTCGTCGTGGCCACGGACTCCCCGGTGCTCGAGAAGGTCGTCTCGAACATCCAGGAGGTCCGCGTGCGCGGTGCCCACGTGATCGCGGTGGCGACGGAGGGCGCCGACCTCGGCGAGCACGCCTCGGAGGTCCTGCCGGTGCCCGCGACGGACTGGATGCTGCAGCCGCTGCTGGCGGTGGTCCCGCTGCAGCTGCTGGCGTACCGGATCGCCCGGCTGCGCGGGCTGAACGTCGATCAGCCGCGCAACCTGGCGAAGACCGTAACCGTCGAGTAGAGCCTTAGCCTGGGGTCGCCGTCGTCGTCCAGAGGCGGCGGCCCAGCTCCTCGGCCTGGCCGGCCGGCAGCACGAACTGCGCGCCCGCGCCGGTCAAGGACTCGGCCGACGGATCTTCCTCGCGCTCGCCGGCCAGGGCGATGCGCCGGACGCCCGACAGTCGATCGTCGGCGGCGAGCCGCCGCAGCAGCGAGGTCGGCGGCATGTCGCCCGTGGCGGTGCCGACGATCACCGCGTCCGGCCGCAGCTCGACCGCGAGCCGCAGCGCCTCGAGCGCGTCCTCGGCGACGCAGGTGACGGCCGACTCGTCGATGCCGCGCCGGATCACGTCCGCGCGGCCGGGCACGCGCTCGACGATCACGACCGTCGGCACCGGCACGGACGCGCGCTCGGCGGCGATCTCGGCCTCCAGCTCGGAGCGCACGTACTCGGCGCCCTGCACCGCGGCGGCCTGCTGCGAGAGCGTGGCGGACACCCGCGGGCCCTCCGGCGGCAGGAGGGGCATCCGGACCGTGAACAGCGCGCCGCCCTCGGGCGCCGCGCCGAGCGAGACCTCGCCGCCGTGGAGCTCGGCGAACTCGCGCACGATCGCCAGGCCCAGGCCGGCGCCGAAGCTGGCCGACCGCCCGTCGCCGACGAGGCCGGAGCGGAAGCGGCCGAACACGCGATCGCGGTGCTCGGGGGGCACGCCCGGCCCGGAGTCGGCGACCTCGAGCAGCACGTCGTCCCCGCCGCAGCGCAGCGTGCAGCGGACGCGACCGGCGGGCGGGGCGTGACGGATCGCGTTCGCCAGCAGGTTGGACACGATCCGGCTGACCCGCTCGACGTCGAACCGCGCCGCGAGCGTGTCGGGCGTGTCCACCTCCAGCGCGAGGTCGCGCTCGGTCGCCAGCGGCTCGAAGGACTCCGCCACCGTCCGCACGGCGCGGGCCAGGTCGGCGTCCACCAGCGCGAGCCGGGCCTCGCTGTGGTCAGCCTTGACCTGCGCGAGCATGTCGTTGATCTGCTCGAGCGCGCCGAGCGCGGCCGCGCGGATGCTCGCGGCGTGCGCGCGCACGGCGTCGTCCGGGTTGCCGCGCAGCAGCTGCTCCGCGCGCGTGATCACCACGTGCAGCGGCGCGCGCAGGTCGTGCGAGAGCTCGCCGAGCAGCCGCTCGCGGTAGTCGTGCACGCGCGCCAGCCGCTCGGTGAGGGCCGCCAGCTCGGCGTTCTGGCGCGCCATCCGCTCCTCGACCCGCTTGCGGTCGGTGATCGTCCGGCCCTCGGCGACGATGAACGCCACGCGCCCGTCGCGCCCACGCAGCGGCCGGACCAGCAGGTCCAGCGTCCCGGCGTCGCGGCCCAGGACGCGCACGCCGACGTCCAGGCGCACCAGGCGCCCGGCGGCGGCGTCCAGCACGGCCTCGCGCACCGTGTCGACGTCGCGGTCCTCCGCGCCGGACCACCAGGGCGTGATCCACAGCGGGAGGCCGGTGACTTCGGTGCGGTCCACGCCTCCGGCGATCAGCGCCGCCGGGTTCACGTCCAGCAGGCAGCCGTTGGCGTCCAGCAGCGCCGCGAAGCTCGAGGACTTGGCGTGAACCACCTGCGCCATCAGGCGCCGCGCCATGTCGTCGTTGCCAGGATCGTGTATCTCAGCCAGGCGCAGTCGAAGCTCCTCGACCGAGTCGAGCGACGTACGCCAATGATCCAGGGGTCTTTCCGTGCTCATCTGTTCGAGCACGAATCTACGCGAACGCGACCCCCGCGCTCATGAATCGGACGTATGGTCGACCCGCGCCGTCGCCGGCGCGGGCGTGGTCCGGGCTGGCTACGCGGCGGCCATCAGGTCGTTGAGGTGCGCGTAGCGGCTCGCCTCGGTGCGGTTCGCGACGCCGAGCTTGCGGTACGTGTTGGACAGGTGGAACTTGACCGTCTGCTCGGTCACCCACAACTCACGGGCGATCTTGCCGTTCGTATAGCCCTGGGCCACGAGCCGCAGGATCTCGAGCTCGCGGTCGGTCAGCGGCGTCTGCACCGGCGCCCGCTTGGCCGTCGAGCGGCGCGGGAGGTGCATGATCGCGTCGCGCGAGATCTCGCGCAGCAGCGTCGCGAGGCTCACCGGGTGCACCGACTTCGAGATCACGGCGTCGGCGCCGGCCTCGAGGACCTGGGCGGTCGTCTCGTCCTCCATGCGCATGCTCAGGAAGACGCGCTTGACGTCCGGCAGCAGCTGGCTGAGCTCGCCGAGGCGAGCGCGGGCGTGCTCGGGCTCGTGCGTCTCGTCGACCACGACGAGATCCGGAGCGAGCTGGGCCACGCGGGGGGAGATCGGCGCCGATCCGTCGACGAACCCGACCACCTCGAACCCGGCCGTCTGACGAAGAGCGAGCCGGATGCTCTGGGCCGCGAACGAATTGTCCGCGACGATCATGAGTCGCTTCACTTGAGCCACCTCCGTGGGCCGAAGTTCCGTTGACGTCCAGATTGGCGCCTGGCCAAACGGGGGGGAAGGTGATCTTGCCCCTGACGGATTGGGGGGTTCGTCCGGTCGGGCGCCGGTGATTCTGCCCCCTCGGGGCAGAGATCTCACCCGCCGCCGGGCGCTTCTTCGCCCGCGCCCTGGGGGACCTGCACCCCCAAAGGTGGAGATTCGGATCTGTCTGGGAAATACCTGGAAAGCGAACTCATGCCTGGGCCGTTGGTCGTGCGGAACGGTTCTCCACGAGAAGGGACCCATGGCCCACCCGACGGCACGGCGACTGAAGATCCACGAGCACGAAGGCGCGCTCGCGCTTCGCCGTTCCTCTTCACGCGCTCCCCGGCTGTGGCTCGTCGACTCGGGCTGGGCCGCCGGCGCGTCGCGCCAGCGTCGCGAGTCGCTGCACCGCCGGCTGCTGGGCGCCGCCGACCTGGCGGCCGCCGCGGTCTCGCTGCTGTTCGTCCTGATCGCCACCGGCACCGGCAACCCGGGCCTGGCGGTCGTCGCCGGCACGCCGCTCGTGATCCTCGTCTTCAAGATCGCCGGCCTCTACGACCGCGACCAGATGCGGCTCGTGCACTCGACGCTGGACGAGACGCCGCTGCTGCTGCAGCTGACCGGGCTCTACTCGCTCGTGGTCGCCATCGGCGCGCCGCTGCTCACCGGCGGCAGCTTCGCCAGCGAGCAGATCGCGGCGCTCTGGCTCGTCAGCTTCATCACCACCGTCAGCGGCCGGGTGCTCGCGCGCAGCATCGCCGTGAAGGCCTCACCGGAGGAGCGCTGCCTCGTCGTCGGCGATCCCACGCTGGCCGACCGCGTGCGCGAGAAGCTCGACTCCAGCCACGCGCGGGCCCGGGTGATCGCCACGCTCCCGCTGGCGCCTGATCAGTTCGACGCCTGGGAGTCCCCCGAGGACCTGCGGAGCCTCGTCTACGAGCACGCCATCGACCGCGTGATCATCGCGCCCACCACGACCGACGCGGCCGGCGCCCAGGAACTGATCCGCGCGGCCAAGGTCGCCGGCACGCGCATCAGCGTGCTGCCGCGCATGCTCGAGGTAGTGGGCTCGGCCGTCGAGTTCGACGACGTGGACGGGCTCACGATGCTGGGCGTGCGGCCGTTCGGCCTCTCGCGCTCGTCGCGGGCGCTCAAGCGCGCGTTCGATCTGGTCGCCACCTCGATCGGCGTCGTGGCGGTGGCGCCGATCCTGGCGGTGATCGCGGTCGCCATCCGGCTGGACTCCAAGGGGCCGATCCTGTTCCGCCAGGTGCGCATCGGCCGCGACGGCCGCCCGTTCGAGATCTTCAAGTTCCGCTCGATGGTGGTCGACGCCGAGGCGCGCAAGGACGAGCTGCGGGCGCTCAGCGAGGTCGGCGACGGCATGTTCAAGATCGCCGATGACCCGCGCGTGACCCGCGTCGGCAACCTCCTGCGCAAGACGTCGCTGGACGAGATGCCGCAGCTGTTCAACGTGCTCCGCGGGGACATGAGCCTCGTGGGCCCCCGGCCGCTCGTCACCGACGAGGACGCGCAGGTCCTCGGCCTCGATCGCAGCCGGCTGCACCTCACGCCGGGGATGACCGGTCCCTGGCAGATCCTGGGCGCGCGCGTGCCGATGCAGGAGATGGTTGCGATCGACTACCTGTACGTGGCGGGCTGGTCGCTGTGGGCGGACATCAAGCTCCTGCTCCGCACCGTGCGGCACGTCGCGCGCCGCGGCAACGTCTGAGCGTCAGACGACGGCTCGCAGCCGGCGCGCGGACAGCGGGCGCCGCGGGGCCTGGTCGCGATCGGAGCGCGACGCGCAGACGCACATGCCGACGACGACCGCGATCGTGGCGATCCAGACCACGAGCGCCGCAGCCAACAACATCACGAGCATGACCGGTGCGTTCCGTTCATTGAGTTCCCTCGTACCCCGTTATCGGCGCCGTGACCGCGGCGCAGTAACGGGACTATACGAATCTCCTACCCAAATGCATAGTCGCGCGTAGAAGCAGCCTCGTTTCACCGGCGTTGAACCAGTGTGCAGACACCACGCCGGATCCTCGCGGTCGCCTCGACCGGTGGGCATTGGACGCAGCTCCAGCGCCTGCGGCCCGCGTTCGCGGGCCACGACATCGCGTACGTCACGACGGAGCCCGGCCACCGCGACGAGGTCGGTGCGGCGCGCTTCTACACGGTGCCCGACGCCAACCGCTGGAACAAGGTCAAGCTCGTTCACAGCGCGGCGAAGCTGACCTGGATCCTGGCCCGCGAACGGCCTGACGTGGTGATCTCCACGGGCGCGGCCCCCGGCTACCTCGCGCTGCGGCTCGCACGGCTGGTGGGCGCGCGCACGGCGTGGGTCGACAGCATTGCGAACGTTGACGAGCTCTCGATGTCCGGCGCGCTGGCGAGCACCAAGGCCGATCTGTGCCTGACGCAGTGGCCGCATCTCGCCACCGGCCGCGTCCACTACGAGGGCACGGTCCTGTGATCTTCGTGACGGTTGGCACGCAGCTCGCGTTCGACCGCCTCATCGTCGCGGTCGACCAGTGGGCGGCCCGCAACCCGGGCACAGGGGTCTTCGCGCAGGTCGGGCCCGGCGACTACCGGCCGGCCCACATCCACTCCACGCCGTTCATCTCCCCGGTGGAGTGCCGTGAACGGATGCGGTCGGCCGACGTGATCGTCGCGCATGCGGGCATGGGCACGATTCTAAGTGCGCTCGAGCTCGGCAAGCCGTTGCTCGTCATGCCGCGTCGAGCGGCGCTGGGCGAGCATCGGAACGACCACCAGCTCGCGACCGCCGCGCGCTTTGCGGCCGCCGGGCGCATCGCCGTCGCCACGGACACCGACGAGCTCGGGCCGCGTCTCGATGAGCTCGACGCGCGTGACGCAGGCGAACGCATCAGCCGGTACGCGTCGCCCGAGCTGCTCGGCGCGCTGACGAGCTTCATCAACGGCTGAGCCCGGCCGGCGGCGAGGCATCGCCGACCACGAGGGCCTCAGGCTGCTGAGGCGCCGGCGGACTGCGCGATCGCGAGGATGCCCGCGCCGTACCCGCTCTCCGGGTCTTGGATGCGGGCGACGGCCTCCGCGCGCGAGCGCGCGTCGATCTTGCGGAACGCCGCGGACAGATGCGTCTTGACCGTGCTCTCGGCGAGAAACAGCTCCCGAGCGATCTCACGGTTTGTAAGGCCGCGCATCACGAGCCCCAGGATCTGCTTCTCGCGGTGCGAGAGCGGGCGGGGCGCGATCTGCTTGCCGAGCGAGGGTGGGACCGTGAGCTGACCGGCGGTGACCGCGCGGGCGGTCGGCACGAGCACTCGCGTGATCTCAGTGTCGAGCACGATTCCTGCCGCCCCGGCCAGCAGCGCGCGGCGCAGCGACGGGTTTCCTGAATCGGCGGGCACGACCGCGATGACCGGGCAGGCGCCGTGCGCGTCCGCGAGCTCGCGGATCGCATGAAGCCGCTCCGCCTCGGTCCCGGTCGTGAGTACGACGAGCAGGGTGCCGTCGGGGAGCGGCAGCGACGGCGCGCTGGAAGCGCGGAACCCGTTTCGGGACAGCAGGTCTACCGCGCGCCGGCGCGCCTTGATCTCGCCGCCGGCGACCACGGCGAGCGGCGCACCCTGCGGCTCATGCAGTGGAAGTCCAGCTGCGCTCATACGGGACAAACGAGGCGGACTGGTCCACTCTTCCGTTCGCTCCGGAAAGCGGAAGTCGACGCGGGCGGCAGACGTTGATCCCCAGCAATGGCCACCGAGTACGACCTCCAAAGGGCGAGCGTCATCCAGGTTGCGTTCGCCGCTGACGCCGGATTCATGCTGCCCTTGGGGGTTGCGCTGACGAGCCTGGCCGAAACCCACGCCCCCGGGGAGGTGGCGGCCACCATCCTCCACGCGGGGGTCCCCGCCGCGGACATCGCGCGCGTCGAGCGCAGCGTCGCAGGGCGCGTCCAGCTGACCTGGCGCCGCGTCGCCGAGAGCGAGGTCGCCGGTGCGCATTACTCGACCTTCTTGACGCCCGCCTCGCTTTTCCGTCTGTTGCTTCCGCAGTTCCTGCCCGCCGGGCTGGAGCGCGTGATCTACCTCGACTGCGACACGGTGATCGCCGGCTCGCTGCGGCCGTTGTGGGAGCTGGACCTGGGCCACCATCTGGTCGCGGCCGCGCGCGACGCCGGCGCGCCGTTCCCGGCCGGGCCGTGTGGGACCGACTGGCAAGGCCTCGGCCTCGCGCCCGGCGCGCCCTACCTCAACACCGGTGTGCTCGTGATCCCGCTGGCGTCCTGGCGCGCGAACGACGTGTCGCGCCGCGTGCTCGAGGTGCTGCGCGCGTCGCAACCTCGCTGGGGAGACCAGGACGGGCTGAATGTCGTGATGCAGGGGCGCTGGCTCGAGCTGCCGCGCCGCTGGAACCTGCAGACCTCTGACGTCGACGGGCGTGGGTTGGCCTGGGCGCTGTGGCGTCAGGACGTCGACGCCGCGCTCGCCGACCCGGCGATCGTCCACTACACGGAGCGCGACAAGCCCTGGATGCCCGGGTCCCGGCACCCGTTGGCGGAGCGCTGGTTCGCCGCGCTCGACGCGTCCGCGTGGTGCGGCTGGCGCCCGGACCGGCGTTCGCGTCCGCTGGTGCGTCGCGTCGGCTCGCGCGTCAAGGCCGCGTGGAGGATCCTCACCGCCAAGCCGGCGGGCGTCGCAGCATGAAGCCGTTCCGGCGCTCGGCCCGGGGCTCCGCGAGCCTTGGCCGGCAGATGACGAGCGCTGCCGCCTGGAGCAGCCTCGGTTCGATCGTGATGCGCCTCGGCAGCTTCTCCGTCGGCATCGTTGCCGCGAGACTGATCGCGCCGGACCAGTTCGGCGTGTTCGCCGTGGCGCTGACGGTGCACGCGATCATCGTCAACGTCAGCGACCTCGGCGTCAGCGCGTACGTCGTACGCCACCGCGGGGATCTCGACGCCGTCGGACCGACCGTGACGACGATCGCGACGATCTCGGCGTTGCTCCTCGGCGGAGCGATGGCGCTGGCCGCGCCGTGGCTGTCGGCGGAGCTGGGGTCCTCGGCCGCGGTTGACCCGGTGCGCGTCCTGTCGCTCACGGTCGTGCTCGCGGGCATCAGCTCGGTGCCGAGCGCCGTGCTCACGCGCGAGTTCCGGCAGGACCGGCGCTTCTTGGCCGACCTCCTGAACTTCGTCGCGTCGACGGCGATCCTGCTCGGCCTCGCGTTGCTGGGCGGCGGCGCGCTCGCGCTCGCGTGGTCGCGCGTCGCGGGGCAGGCCGTGTCCACCCTGGTGCTGTTCGCCGCGTCACCTGCGCGCTACCGACCGGGGTTCGACCGGCGCGTCGGGCGCCTGGTGGTCGCGTTCGGCCTGCCGTTGATCGGGTCGAGCTTCGTCGGCTTTCTGATCGGTAACGTCGACTACATCGTGGTCGGCCGCCTGCTCGGCGCGGAGCCGCTCGGTTTCTACTACCTGGCCTATAACGCGGGCAGCTGGCCGTACGTGATCCTGTCGCCCATCGTGGCGTCGATCACCGTCGCGGCGTTCTCGCGCGTCCGGCACGACCGCGCGCGGTTCGCGGACCGCATGAGCACGTCGATGGCCGCTCTGCTCGCGATCGGGATCCCGGCGAACGCACTGATCGTCGCGCTCGCCCATCCGCTCGTACAGGCCATCTACGGCGCCACCTGGGCGCCGGCGGCCGCCCCGCTGGCCTGGACCGCGGTCTACGGCGCGATGCGGATTCCCGCCGACCTGTTGACGAACATCACCATCGCCGAAGGCAAGACCCGCGGGCTGCTGCTGCTGCAACTCGCCTATCTGGCCGTGCTCACCCCGATCACGGTGGCCAGCGTCCAGCTGTGGGGCGCGGTCGGCGCGGGCGTGGCGCACGTCGTGGCGATCGGCGGCATCCTGCTCCCGGGCTTCATGCTGATTCTCGCCCGCACGACCGGGTTCGGCGTGTCGCGTCTGTTCGCGGCAGCCGCCCGCCCACTCGCGGCTTCGCTCGTCGCGGCCGTCGCGGCCCACATCGTCGCGGACCGAGTCGGCGGTACGTGGCCGAGCCTGCTGGCCGGGGGCGGGACCGGCGTCGTCGTCTACATCGCGCTCGTCGCGTCCTGGGGGCGGGCGGTCGCGGTCGCCGCCCGCCGTCTGTGGTCCGGCGTGGACGACCCGGCTGAGGACGCTCCGGAGGATGAGGTCGAGTTCGTCCCGGTGCCAGATGGCGTCCATGCGTAGCGATCAGGCGCTCCAGGCGAATGCGAGGGCATTCGAACGACTGGTCGATGTCACCAGGCGGCGTCTGGCGCGTGGCCGGCTCGACTCCGCCGCGGCGTGGACACGCGTCACGGCGAGCTTCGCCACCACGAACCCGCACGGCGCGCTCAGGGACGTCCGCCTGGACCGGACGCTCGATCAGATCGCGCGGCAAGCGCTTCCAGCGGTGTCGCCCCGCGTCGCCGGCGACCGGCGTGAGGTGTTGCACGTCCTGAGCGAAGGACATCTGATCGGCGGCCACGTGCGGATGGCGCTGCGCTGGGTCGAGGCCGATGTGGACAGCCGCTCGCACGTCGTCGTCACCCGCCCGGGATACGCGTCGCTCGAGCTCGCCGCGATGGTTCGGAAGCTCGGAGGCACGGCGACCGAGCTGCCTGAGCGCCTGCTCGTCGCCCGCGCCCGCAGCCTGCGGGCCGCTGCGGCATCCGTCGACGTCGTGATCTGTCATACCCACGGCGAGGATCCCGTGCCCGCGATGGCGTTCGGCGGCGACTACGCGGGGGCGCCCGTCGTCATGGTCAATCACGCCGATCATGTCTTCTGGCTCGGCGTCGGCAACGTCTCGGCTGTGATCAACCTGCGCGACGCGGCCCTCGAGGCCGCCGCGGACGCCCGCGGCTACCCACGCGACCACCTCGTGGTCGTGCCGACGCCGCTGCCCGGCGTGTCGCGCGGGAGCGGACGCGCGGGCGCGAAGGCCCAGCTCGGGCTGGACGGCGACCGGGTCGTGCTCGTCACGCTGGCCCGCCCGGTCAAGTACGCGCCCGCACCCTGGCACCCCGGCTTCGTCGACGTGCTCGCCCCGCTGCTGCGCGACAACCCGGCGGCGACGCTCGTCGCGGTCGGTGCCGACCCGGCCGATCCGGCGTGGGCCGCACTCACGCGCGAGCTTCCCGGTCGCGTTGTGCTGCCGGGCGAACGACCGGACCCGTCGGTGTATCTCGACGCCGCCGACATCTACCTGGATTCGTTTCCGTTCGGGTCGACGACCTCACTGCTGGAAGCAGCGACCCGCGACGTGCCGGTGCTCGCCAGCCGCGCCTACACGGGCATGAGCCGCCTGATGAGCTCGACGTGTCCGCTCGACGACGTGATCGTCGGCGGCGTCGATCCTGACGATTACGGCGTGAAGCTCGCTGCCCTGCTTGAGGACACGCAGCTGAGAGAGCGGGTGGGCCGGGCCACCGGCGCTGCGGTGCGCACTCGTCACGGCGCCGACGCCTGGCGTGCGAACCTGGCGGCGATCTATGAGCGGGCGGAACACGGCGAACGGGTGACGCGCCGCGATGCTCCAACCTCGGACACGGCGGATCTCGCGGCGTACGCCGAGTTGCTGATGGGCATCGAGTCCCGGACTCCGTTGTTGTGGACGATCGACTTCTCACGCCAGGCATTCGATCGCGCTGACCGGCTGTCGGCACGGGCGCGGACGTTGGCGGTTCGCGGCGTGCAGAAGGTGACCCGGGCCGGGGCCGGGCACGGAGCGACGGCCGGCACGTTCCTGATCCCGTCGCGCTGACGGTGCCGCGGCTGGAGTCGAGGAAGTCCTACGAGCTGCCGAGCGTTGCTCTCGTAAGGGGGTCGTGTTCGTACGCCGAGACCCCTGGAACTGGCTGAAGACGGTGCTCTCCTACCTCAGACATCACCGAGCGCTTGTCGCGACGCTGGCGGTCAGCTGCGGGGTCGGCTTGATTGCGGCGGTGGTGAATTCCGGGCTGCTGCCGCTGCCCGGCGCTGGGAGCAGACAGACATTCGCGGTGGCGCAGACGCACGTGCTGCTCAACACGCCCGAGCCGTCGGTGCTGGGGCGCGAGGTGCTCGGGCAGGACCTGCAGACGCTGATCAAGCATGGGGCACTGCTCAGCGGCGCCTTGGCCACTCCTCCGGTGATCGAGCGGGTCGCCAAGCGCGCCGGCCTCCCGCCCGAGGAGGTCGATGCGTCGGCGCGCACCACCGATCTGATCCCGCAGGCGATCGCCGAGCCGGACAGCCTCCGGCGCGCGAGCGACATCGAGGAGGTGCGGGCTCGGTACCGTTTCGAGGTTCAGGCCCGCTCGACTTCGCCGATCCTCGACGTCTATGCGGTGGCGCCGACCGCGGACGAAGCCGCGCGCCTGGCGAACGCGACGGTCCCCGGGCTCAACGACTACCTCCGCGACCTCGCGGCCAAGCAGGGGTTCCCGGCTGACCAGCTCGCGGTGCTGCATCCGCTGGGCACTGCGCGCGGCCACGTCGTACAGTCCAAAGCCGCTTACGAGATCGCGCTGCTCACGTTCGTGACCGCGTTCGGCATCTGCGCGGGCCTGCTGTGGGCGCTCGTGGTGTTCCGGCGTCGCCGCGCCCGCGTCCCGCGCCGTCCCGCGCTTGCCGAGCCGGCCGGCGGCGGGGATTGGCCGCATACCACGCGCGTGCTCCCGTGGATGCTGGCGGTGTTCATCGCGTTGCTGTGGCTCGTGCCGTTCAACCAGATCGAGCTCAACGTCTCGGCGCCGATCGATCTCAAGCTGGATCGGCTGGTGCTGCCGCTCCTGGTCGGAGCGTGGCTCCTCGCCTTCGCGGCTGGACGCGCGTATGCTCCACGGCTGCGTTGGACGCCGATCCACAGCGCGGTGGCCGCGTTCGTCGCGGTCGCATTCCTGAGCGTGGTGCTCGACGCGCGGTACCTCAGTTCGACGCTCGAGCTCGACCTGCCGATCAAGCAGCTTCCGCTGCTGGCCTTCTTCGCCTCGCTGTTCGTGATCACCTCGACCGGCGTGCGTCGCAGCGAGATCCACGCGTTCATGTTCTACACGCTGGTGCTGGGCGTGATCTGCGCGTTCGGTGTGATCATCGAATACCGCTTCAAGCAGAACCTCTTCTTCACCTACGCGGACAAGCTGCTTCCGGGCGGCTTCAGCGTCGACGCGGCCGACACCTCGGCGGTCGATGGGCTCGGCCGGCGCGTGGTCCGCGGTCCGGCGGACGTGCCGCTCGAGA